>NZ_LOED01000004.1 GCF_001562425.1 Fervidicola ferrireducens | reverse complement strand
CCGGAGGGGATAAGCACTGAAGGCATCTAAGTGCGAAGCCCACCCCAAGATAAGGTATCCCACCCTGAGAAGGGGGTAAGACACCTGGGAGACGACCCGGTAGATAGGCCGGGGGTGTAAGGGTCGTAAGGCCTTGAGCCGACCGGTACTAATCAGTCGAGGGCTTGACCAAGGGTGACATACCCACTGTGTGATTTTGAGGGTGCAGTGAGAAGTGAATAGAGTGAAGAAGATTTCGGTGGCCATAGCGGAGGGGGAACACCGGTATCCATTCCGAACACACAGGTTAAGCCCTCCAGCGCCGATGGTACTGGGGAGGATTCCCCGGGAGAGTAGGACGCTGCCGAAATCTTTAAAAATGGCGTTCCTCGATAGCTCAGCGGTAGAGCATCCGGCTGTTAACCGGAGGGTCGTAGGTTCGAATCCTACTCGAGGAGCCATTTTATTTTTTTTAAAAACGATTTCAAATCCCCCATAGCGGGGGTTTTTTGTTGTTTTATGCCAATTTAAAAGGGGTTTATTTTTCCACATATAACAACGTGAACCACGTTTGACAGCAGTGTCCATCCTGCGCAAATTCTAAGCATAGTACCGTTATTTTAAGTTTTCTGACTGAGATCGAAAATGAGATTTTGAGCGACCAGTATACCAAAAATTACGGAGCCTTAGCCACTTTGTCAAGAGCAACATTACCATGGTATACTATAAAAAACTCTTGCGGTCTCGAAGAATAAAAGGAGGGAGAGCTTGTGAAAAAAATATGTCACAAGGTTTTACTTCTCACTTTTTTGTTTGTATTGCTTGGAATGACATCTGTTCTTGCAGAAAATTTAGGAGATAGAATACTTAAAGAAGGAAGCAGGGGGCAGGACGTAGCTCAACTGCAATCAAGACTGAACAGCCTGGGTTTTTGGAGTGGTAAAGTAGATGGCATATTCGGTCCGATGACGAAGGATGCGGTAATGAGATTTCAAAAAGCAAAAGGTCTAAAAGTGGATGGCATTGTTGGACCGCAAACATTAAGGGCACTGGGAATTACAAGTGTTTCAAGAGCCGGAATCGGAAGGTTTTCTGCAAGGGATGTCGACTTACTTGCAAGACTAGTTTATGCCGAATCAAGAGGAGAACCTTACATCGGACAGGTTGCCGTTGCAGCAACAGTCTTAAATAGAGTAAAAAGCCCTCTGTATCCCAATACGATTCCAGAAGTAATTTTTCAAAAGGTAAATGGATTATATCAGTATTGTACAGTGCAAGACGGACAAATTTACCTGACTCCCAACGAGACCGCAAGAAGGGCAGTGCAGGATGCTATAGGAGGATGGGACCCCACTGGAGGGGCTATAGGATTTTACAACCCTGCTAAGACAACTAATGCATGGGTAAGGTCCCGACCGATCACAACTATTATAGGGAATCACATATTTTACAAGTAAATAGATTTTGTCGCTAAAGAGGAGGCAGAAAGGCCTCCTCTTTTACATTCGATATTGACTTTTTCAGGATAATTTATGATAATACAATGTGTGTGGAGACAAAAAACATTAAAGTACCGAGGTTTGGTCCATGCTTGAATTTTTAACGGTAGAAAAACCTTCAGAAACCACTTTAACGATTAAAAAATCGAAATTCATAAGTAATGTTAAACCGGTTAATTCATTAGAGGAAGCGGAAGAATTTATAAACGCCGTTAGGAAGAAATATTACGATGCCACGCATAATGTCTACGCTTATTGTGTAGGATTAGGCAACGAAGAACTGCAAAAATCCAGCGACGATGGGGAACCGAGCGGAACTGCCGGTAGACCTGTTTTGGAGGTTATACGGTCAAAGCAGTTAAAGAACGTTGCAGTAGTTGTAACCAGGTATTTTGGAGGGATTCTTTTAGGAGCGAATGGTTTGATTCGCGCGTATAGCCAGTGCGCAAAGTTGGGCATTGAAAATTCAGGAATAGCAAGAATAACAGAAGCAAACGAATACAAGATCTCTGTTGAGTATTCGCTTTTTAATAAAGTTGAGTCCATCTTAAGAAAGAATAATTTTTTTATACAGCACGTGGATTATGGTGAAGTGGCCCAAGTACACGTATACATTCCGGTAAATGAAGTTGAGAGATTTGAAAAATGCATTAGAGAGGCAGGAATAAAACAGGATGAAGTAGTTTTTGGAAGGACTTGCTTTATAAAAGTTAAAGACTAAATTTAAAGCGAGGGAATGGAAGTGGAAATACGAGAATTGTGTAATGCTCTGGTAGATTGGCTAAGAGAAAAAGTACACGAAGCGGGGGCAAGAGGGGCCGTTTTTGGATTGAGTGGAGGTATTGACTCGGCGGTAGTAGGTGTAATTTGTAAAAAAGCCTTCGAGGAAAATTGCCTTGGACTTATAATGCCGTGTTACAGCGATCCAAAGGATGAAGAAGATGCAATAAGGGTTGCAGAAGGATTCGGGATCCCTTATAAAAAGATTGTCCTGAATAGCGTATTCGACAACTTCACCGCTATTTTGGATAAAACGGACAATAAAACGGCTGTAGCTAATATCAAACCGCGCCTTCGAATGATAACTTTATATTATTACGCTGCATTAAATAATTTTCTGGTAGTGGGAACCGGCAATAAAAGCGAACTAACGGTGGGTTACTTTACAAAGTACGGCGATGGAGGAGTAGACTTGTTGCCGTTAGGAAATCTCGTGAAGAGACAGGTGCGGGAATTAGCCCGTTATCTTGAAATTCCACAAGATATTATAGAAAAACCTCCCACCGCAGGGCTTTGGGAAGGGCAAACCGATGAAAGCGAAATGGGTATAACCTATGACCAATTAGACGAGTATATACTCACCGGGAAGGCCCCGCGGGAAATCGAAGAAAAAATAAGGAAAATGAACTTAAAGAGTGAACACAAAAGGAGATTGCCTCTCAGACCGCCTTTTTAACAACAATTGAGTGTTTAGAAATACAGACAAAAAAGGGGGTTTTAAAGGATGTCGGGACATTCCAAATGGGCCAACATAAAACATAAAAAGGCTAAAATGGATGCTCAGAAAGGAAAACTCTATACTAAGTTGAGCAAGATGATAATAGTCGCCGTTAGGGAAGGTGGACCTGACCCTGAGGCAAACCCCAGGCTCCGAGATGTTATTGAAAAAGCTAAAGAAGCCAATATGCCCAACGAGAATATCATTAGGGCTATAAAAAGGGGTAGCGGGGAACTCGGCGGGGAAAATTTAGAAGAAGCGTTGTATGAAGGATACGGTCCGGGCGGCGCCGCCATTCTTTTAGAGGTAATGACTGACAACCGTAACAGAACCGCTGCGGAATTACGCCACATTTTCGACAAGCACGGTGGAAATCTTGGAGAAGCCGGATGCGTTGCGTGGATGTTCGAAAAAAAGGGGCTCTTGATAGTAGAAAAAAATGAAGGAATAAATGCTGAGGAGATTATAATGTTGGCGATAGAAGCGGGTGCGGATGATGTAGAGGAGCAAGAAGATTCTATCGAAATTATAACATCTCCAGAACAATTCGAATCCGTAAAAAACGCGCTTCGGGAGAACAATGTCAAGCTTTCTTCGGCTGAAATAACTTATCTTCCCAAAACTACCTTGACTTTATCGGGAAAAGACAGCGAGATGATGGAAAAATTGTTGGAAGCTTTAGATGACCACGATGACGTTCAAAATGTGTATACCAATTATGAATCTGCTAACTAGTAATGAATAGTTTTTATTAAAATAGGGCATACTTTTCCTTCGAAGAGTTGTAAGGAGGAAGATGTATGCCCAAAAAAATTGTAATTTTCATCTTTATGGTCGCATTATTGATATCAGCAGGGTTTTTTTTCGGATATTATTCAGCGATGTTCGAATCAAAAAAACCGGATGACAGATCTTTAAAAAATGCTGAGACTATTCAACTTCCGGAAGAAACGTTAAAACCGGGGGCAAGAATAATTTTTATAACTCGATACAAAGAATGCGGACATGAAAAGCGAAGTGAAATGCTTGTCGATGAAAAGTATGTAGGATATACAAAATCAAGACTCCAGGAAGAATTTAAGGAATGGAAAATAGAAAGTTTTTCTAACAACAGGGTAATTTTGACCAAATTAATAGATGGTATATGCGAAGAACACTACTATATAGGGCTTTACGAAGGTTATGTAGCGCTTTTCCAGGGTAAACCCGGAAAAGACTCAAAGTTACTTGAACTGACCGATATTAAGGCCGGAATTTTAAAAGAGGAAGACCGAAAGCTTCTCGAAAGGGGCATAGTGATAAATTCGAAGGATGAATTTTTAAAAATCCGCGAAGGCCTTACCCATTAATTTTCAATTTCCTTGAGACTATGTCTCGAGGAGTTATTTTATTTTTAGAGGAATTTTAAATGCTTTTGTCGAAATAGACAACCAGGTGATTTTATGGTTATAATGGGAATAGATCCGGGAATAGCTCTCAGCGGCTACGGAATATTGTTTTCTGAAGGTGCAAATATAAAGGTTGTTGAGTTCGGCGTAATAAAGACCGAATCCCATCTTTCTATCGCTGAAAGACTTAAATCTATTTACGATGGGTATTTGAATTTAATGGAGACGTATAATCCGGAAGCAGTAGCCATAGAAGAACTTTTTTTCAATAAAAATGCCAAAACCGCTATTACTGTAGGACAGGCAAGGGGCGTGGCCATGCTTGCTGCAGCATCGAAGAACATCAAAGTCTATGAATATACCCCGCTGGAAGTAAAGCAGGCTATTGTCGGTTACGGAAGGGCGAAGAAGTTTCAGGTCCAAGAGATGGTAAGGGTGCTTTTGCGGTTGAAGGAGGTTCCTAAGCCCGACGATGCGGCCGACGCCCTGGCAGTAGCGCTATGCCACGTGAATTTGATAAAATTCAATCATCACATACAAAACAAATACCATGACTTTCCGAGAGGTTGAAAAATGTTGGAATATCTAAAGGGTAAATTGAAAGAAATCAGTCCGAATTACGCAATTATAGAGGTTGCGGGGTTGGGCCTGAGATGTTTAATCTCATTAAATACGTATAATAATGTAAAATTTTACAAGAATTCTAAAATAATTCTCTATACTTTTTTGCATTTAAAAGATGATGGCATGGATTTATACGGGTTTTTTGACCCTCTGGAAAGAGAAGTGTTCACTTTGTTGAATGAGGTTTCGGGAATAGGACCAAAGGTGGCCCTTTCAGTTTTGTCCTGGCTAAAACCAGAAGAAGTTGTTTCTGCCATAGCAACTGAGGATGTCAAAGTTTTGACTTCAGTGCCGGGAGTGGGCAATAAAACTGCCCGTAAAATTGTTTTTGAACTGAAGGACAAAGTTAAAGGTTTGGCGGTAAGTGCTGAATTTAAAGAATCATTGAAAATGCTTCAAGAAGCTAGAGAAGCACTTTCAACCTTGGGATTTAGCAATGAAGAAATTCAAAAAGCGTTGAATGAATTGAACACTGCAACAACGGTAGAAGAAATAATTGCCGGCGCATTAAAGCGTTTTGCAAAAGAGGGTTGATGTCGTAATGAGAGATAGATTGGTTACACCGCTTTTAAAAGGAGAAGATGAGTCCGATTTTGAACTTGGGCTTCGCCCCACAAATTTTGACGATTACATAGGCCAAGACCAGGTAAAAGAAAGCCTGAAGATCTTTGTAAGAGCAGCTTTGAAACGAGGCGAACCGCTAGACCATGTACTGCTGTACGGGCCGCCCGGCCTTGGAAAAACTACCCTGGCTTACATAATAGCAAAAGAGATGGGGGTAAATATAAAAGTAACTTCAGGTCCCGCCATAGAAAGGCCAGGAGACCTTGCGGCTATTCTGACCAGTCTTGATGAAAAGGACCTGCTTTTCATAGATGAAATTCACCGGCTTCATCCTGCCGTGGAAGAAATTTTATATCCTGCAATGGAGGATTTTGTATTAGATATAATGATTGGGAAAGGTCCCGGAGCACGGTCTATTAGGTTGAATCTCAAACCTTTCACTTTAGTGGGGGCAACTACAAAGGCAGGGGCTTTGACATCGCCTCTGCGTGACCGATTCGGTATCAGGTGTCACCTTGACTTTTACAGCAAGGATGAATTGGTGAAAATATTAAAAAGGTCTGCTCAGATATTAAACATTGCTTTGGAAGAAAGAGCAGCAGAAAGGATAGCTTCGTGTTCAAGAGGTACTCCTAGAATAGCGAACAGGTTATTAAAAAGGATTCGTGACTACGCGGATGTAAAAGCCGATGGAGTTATAACGGAAAAAGTAGCAATAGAAGGATTAAATTTGTTAAGAGTCGATACTTGCGGTCTTGATCAAGAAGATAGAAGGTTATTAAGAACGATTATCGAAAAATTTAATGGCGGTCCCGTGGGGATAGAATCATTGGCTGCCGCTTTAAATGAAGAAGCTTCTACCATAGAAGATGTATATGAACCTTACCTTATAAAAGAAGGGTACATAGTGCGTACAGCAAGGGGACGAATGGTTTCCGATAAAGCATATGAGCATTTAGGAATACAAAAAAAGTCTTCCAAGAGGTGAAAGAGGTGTTAATTTTAAACATAATACGTAGATAAACGGAGGTATAATATGCAAAAAAAAATACTGCAGCTTCTTGTTGTTTTGGTAATTGCGTTGGCAATAAGCTTTAATAATGCAGAAGCTAGCGGGAATTTGCCTGCAACAATTCGAGTAGGTCTTTTTTATGATAATACGGCTAAAACATCTTATACTTTAGCGGCCGATGAAGGGTTTGTTATAGGAATAAAAAAACAAAATTCTTTCATTCCCATTTGCAATTTGCCGGAAAAAACGATAAATGTAACCATAAAATCTGGAGAGACCATTTATGTCAATTCTGATGCGATGAAGGACCTTTTGATGTCCGGGAAATACATAGAGGTTAAAGGACAATCTTCGCTTGCCGAAATTAATTTGCCCCTTCCCGTTGATGTCCCGCTTTATGTCAAAAGCGCAAAAGACAACGTTTTTCTTTCATTGAACGGTCGAAGGTACAGGGGAGTTATTGAGTTTTTACCGTCTTCCAACGGCGGATTAACTGCGATAAATGAATTAGAGCTGGAAGAATATCTTTATGGTGTTCTTCCGAACGAAATGCCTCCTTCTTGGCCAATGGAGGCTCTAAAAGCTCAAGCAGTGGCTTCGAGAAGTTACGCCGTTTACAACATATTGCAAAAAGCAGGGAAGGCAAGCTTTGATGTCACCGGGGGAACAGGCGATCAGGTTTACAGCGGGTACGATGGTGAACATCCCAGGACCAATGAAGCCGTGGACATGACAAAAGGGCAGGTATTGACCTATCAAGGGAAGCCCATATTAGCGCTGTATCACTCGAACAGCGGCGGTATTACCGAGAACAGCGGAGATGCCTTTGGCACCCAACTTCCGTATTTAAAGTCCGTAAATGATGAATTTAGTTTGCAAGCACCGAACAGCACCTGGGTGGTAAAGATTCCTCGAACTCAAGTTTACGATTTGGAAATAATAGAAAAAAGCGCGTCGGGAAGAGTAAAAAAATTGTTGGTAAGGGGGAATTACGGAGAAAAAGTGCTTTCAGGGTCGGAAATACGAAACGCTCTACAACTTAAAAGTAATCTATTCGAGGTAGTAGCAGATAATATATTGTACGTTACCGCCGATGGGGAAAATGTGATACCTGTTCGCCAACTCATGGGGAAAACGGTAGTTTCGAGTGATAAAGAGGTGGTTTTGTCGGGCGGTGAAGTACATATAATGAGTTCTCAAGTTTCTAAAGAATTTCTGGCTACAGGCGGATACTTTGAAATAAGGGGAAAGGGTAACGGTCACGGCGTCGGAATGAGTCAGTGGGGAGCAAAAGTTATGGCAGAAAACGGATATAGCTTTAAAGATATTTTGCTACATTACTATACTGATGTAGAGCTAAACTAAAATATATTTTGTACAAGGATGTGAATGGGCAATGGACGTAAAAGAATTCTATTACGAACTACCCGAAGAGCTTATAGCTCAGGAACCGCTCCCGGAAAGGGATAAATCGCGATTAATGGTAGTGCACAGGGACACACGAAGTTTTGAGCACAGGATTTTCGAAAACATCATTGACTACTTGGAAGAAGGTGACTGTTTAGTTCTTAATGATACAAGAGTTATTCCTG
This sequence comes from Fervidicola ferrireducens, assembly GCF_001562425.1. GTDB lineage: Bacteria > Bacillota > Thermosediminibacteria > Thermosediminibacterales > Thermosediminibacteraceae > Fervidicola > Fervidicola ferrireducens. The sequence goes on along the minus strand of NZ_LOED01000004.1, from coordinate 89,047 downwards.
CCAGGTTATTAGGAACAAGGAAGGATACAGGAGGGAAAATAGAATTTATCCTTTTAAAAAGAATCGAAAAAGATAAATGGGAAATTCTAGTAAAACCCGGCAGAAGAGCGAAATTGGGCTCGGAATTTACTTTTGGCGACGGAAGACTTCAGGCAAAGGTTTTAGATTATACCGATGCTGGCGGCAGAATAGTTGAATTTTACTATGAGGGAATTTTTGAACATGTTTTGGATGAAGTTGGTAAGATGCCGGTCCCCCCTTACATTAAAAAGGAGCTGGAAGATAAGGAAAGATACCAGACGGTTTATGCGCGAAAACCTGGTTCCGCTGCTGCACCCACGGCAGGGTTTCATTTTACCAGAGAACTGCTGAAAAAAATCGAGCAAAAGGGTGTGAGGGTTTGTTACATCACTCTCCACGTCGGGCTGGGAACCTTCAGACCCGTTAAAGAGGAGAAAGTGGAACAGCACAAAATGCACCATGAGTACTTTGAAGTCGATAACGAAACAGCCCGGATTATAAATGCGACAAAACAGCAAGGCAGGAGGGTTATTGCGGTAGGAACGACTTCCACCAGGACATTGGAAACAGTGGCCGATGAAAATGGATTTGTCAAAAGCCAAAGCGGATGGACGGACCTTTTTATATATCCGGGTTACCGATTCAAAGTGGTGGATGGATTGGTTACGAATTTCCACTTGCCCGAATCCACACTTCTTATGTTAGTGTGTGCCTTTGCCGATAAAGAACTGATTATGTCGGCGTATAAAGAAGCAATAAAAGAGAAATACAGGTTTTACAGCTTCGGAGATGCTATGTTGATTGTTTAAGGAGGGAATTATGAAAGAAAAAGCCAGCAAGTATATAATAAAAGGGGTTATCCTTTTGGAAGTGGCGCTTGCGGCTTTTATAGTCGCCGGCGTTGTAGTTGGTTCGGTGGATCTATTCAGGTATTTTAGGATAATATATACCACCCCGCCCTTGGAGACATTTTCACTCTTAAAGACTTTTCTAGGACACGCTCTTTTGCTGGTGATAGGACTTGAGCTAGTGATAATGCTGGTAAGACATACGCCCGCAAGCGTTATAGAAGTATTGCTATTTGCGACGGCGAGAAAAATGATAATCGAAGCTGAAACTATGGTAGATATATTACTTGGAATTATATCCATAGGTGCATTGTTTGCTATAAATAAGTTTTTCTCTCCCGGAGAAACCCTTTTAGAAAAAGGGACCATTGTAAGTTCGGCAACACCTATTGAGGAAATTAACAAAATGATAGGGACGAAAATCCCTGAAAAATTGGGCTACACTCTTGGTGGAGTGATAACCCGCCTGGCTCAAGAAAAAGGCAAAAAACCGGCTGTAGGTCAGGTGTATCAAATAGGAGATGCCGAGGTGTCGATATATTCTATGGAAGGGGATTTAATCAAGAAATTGCTGATCAAAAACACAAATAATGGAAAAGATAAAGAGGATGATGAAAAATGAGATTTGAAGTATTAAATCGAGCTGAAAAATGCAGTGCAAGAACAGGCCTTCTGGAAACATACCATGGAATTGTAAAGACACCGGTCTTCATGCCTGTGGGAACTCAAGCAACCGTAAAGACCATGACTTCAGAAGAGCTTGAACAGATAGGTGCGAAAATCATCTTGAGCAACACGTACCACCTTTACCTTCGCCCGGGGCACAAATTAATTGAAGAAGCCGGCGGATTGCACAAATTTATGAACTGGAAAGGCTCCATACTTACCGATAGCGGAGGGTATCAGGTTTTTAGTTTAGGCGAATTGAGAGAGATAAAAGAAGAAGGAGTGACCTTCAGGTCTCATATAGACGGTTCGTTACACTTTATTAGCCCTGAAATGTCTATTGAAATACAAAATTCCATCGGTGCAGATATAATAATGGCTTTTGATGAATGCATACCCTATCCTGCCACCTATGAATACGCGAAAAATTCCGTGGAACGCACGACGCGCTGGGCGGAAAGATGCAAAAAACACCACAAAAGAAACGACCAGGCCCTTTTCGGCATAGTCCAGGGAGGACTTTATAGGGACTTGCGCGAAAAGAGCGCAAAAGATTTGGTGGCCATGGACTTCGAAGGGTATGCCGTGGGAGGGTTGAGCGTAGGGGAACCGAAGGAATGTATGTATGAAGTTTTGGATTATGTAGTTCCGCTACTGCCAGAGGAAAAGCCAAGGTACTTAATGGGAGTGGGATCGCCGGACAGCATCTTCGAAGGTATACAAAGGGGGATAGATATGTTTGACTGCGTCCTGCCCACCCGAATAGCCCGCCACGGCACGGTTTTCACGGCAAGAGGAAAACTGGTCGTGAGAAACGCTACATACGCCAGGGATTTTTCGCCTTTAGACCCGGAATGTGACTGCTATGTTTGCAAAAATTATACGAGAGCTTATATAAGGCATCTTCTGAATGCCGGCGAAATTCTGGGTCTGAGGCTGACCACTTACCATAATTTGTACTTTTTGCTCAGACTTGTGGAAAAGATAAGGGAGGCAATAGAGGGAGACTATTTTTTAGATTTAAAGGAAGAATTTTTTTCAAAATATGGGTATAGGTAAGAGGATTTCGGGATTGAGTACAGAATTAGAGATTTAGTGATAAAAAATCATAAAAAGGGAAGGTGTGATTGAAACTTGAACACGACGATTTTCCTTCAGCAATTCGGACCAATTATATTGATTTTTGCAATATTCTATTTCTTAATAATTAGGCCCCAGCAAAAACGGGAAAGAGAGCGAAAAAATATGCTGGATAATCTCCAAGAAGGCGATGAAATCATTACAATTGGAGGTATTTTTGGGCGAATTTTGAATATTAAAGACGATGTGGTGACGCTTGAAGTGGGCGATAAAGTGAAAATAAAGGTGACGAGGTCCGCCATCGGGAATGTAATAAAAAAGGCTGATAAGCAGGAAAAATAAATCTAAAATACAGTGTAATATTTAGCATATCAGACCTCCTTCTTGAAATAAAGTTATAAGGAAGGAGGTCGAACTTTGATGAAAAATTCTACGGTTACCAGAAGGTTCAGTTTTTCAAAAGTAGTGGTGGGTATTTTGAATGCTTACATAATTACATTGTTTTTAATTCTTGCTTTAAGCATAATATTGTATTTCAGTTCGTTATCAGAAGATATTATCCCAAAAGCCGTGACTGCAGTAGGTGCTTTGAGCATAGCACTCAGCAGTTTTAAAGCTACAAGAGATTTAGATTATGGAGGCTGGCTCCACGGCGGATTTATTGGACTTTTCTATGTAGCATTTATAATGATTATGAGATTTTTTGTAACAAATGGTGCGGGATACGACTTAAGTATAATGTTTGATTTAATCATTGGATTTTTAATAGGGGCATTTGCCGGTGCTATAGGTGTAAATATGTAAATATCTTTTCACTGTAATTGGATTGTGGTATAATGTAACGAGGTGACAATGTAAATTGCGAAGGAGGGAATTGATGAATGAAGCACATCAAGGTGATACATAAGGGAAATTTATGCGATAACGAAGCTATTTTTTTGAGCGGATGCGGGGAATGTCAAGCATCATGCCAGTCTGCCTGCAAAACATCATGTACTGTGGCAAATCAGGTTTGCCAGAAGGAAAAAGAATAAAGGCCTTTTTTTCAAAGGCCTTTTTTAAATTTCGGTTTGTTGACAAGCATTAAAGGCGAGGAATATAATAAAACTTGCAGTATCTAAGGGATTGGAGGAACCTTAAAATGAACTTAAGGGCCAAGAGTTTGCTCAAAATAGCGGTCATTTTATTTATTGCCTTTTTTTTAGCTTATACTTTGGCTTTTGGGGTGAAGATAGGCCCTTATCAAGTTTTGCCGCTAAAAAAGGCAATTAAGTTGGGCCTGGACCTTCAGGGTGGAATTTATGTCCTTCTTGAAGCAAAACCTAAGCCGGGGCAGACGATTTCGGAAGAAAAGATGAATGCGGCAAGAGAGGTAATTTGGAAGAGGGTAGACCAGCTGGGTGTGGCAGAACCAGTGGTTGTAAGACAAGGTGAAAATAGAATACGCGTAGAACTTCCGGGTGTGAAAGATTCACAGAAAGCACTTGAAATAATTGGAAAGACCGCTTCGCTGGAGTTCATTGGTCCGGACCAAAAGGTCATACTAACCGGAGACGATGTAAGCGATGCCAGGGCTTTATACGACAATTTAAACAATCCCGTAGTAAGTTTAAAACTTAATTCACAAGGAACTAAAAAATTTGCCGAGGCCACCGAAAAATTTCTTGGCAAGCCCATTGCGATTGTGCTTGACGGTGAGGTCATTTCTGCACCTGTTGTAAAATCGGTTATTTCAAACGGTGAAGCTGTCATAGAGGGGCTTTCAAGCATAGACGAAGCCGCACAGCTCGCCGCCCTCATCAGAGGAGGAGCCCTTCCGATAGATTTAGAGCAGCGAGAAGTGCGGTCGGTCGGCCCTACGCTCGGGACGGATTCGCTCATCAAAAGTCTTAGGGCAGGTATTATAGGTATTATTTTGGTAATGGCTTTTATGCTAGTATATTACAGGATACCCGGATTAGTGGCTGACATAGCTCTAGCTTTTTACATCATGCTCGTTTTAATAACTTTTGTAGCACTGGATGCGACTTTGACGCTCCCGGGAATTGCAGGTTTCATACTTTCAGTAGGTATGGCTGTGGATGCTAACGTGCTCATTTTCGAAAGGTTCAAAGAAGAACTTAGAAGCGGAAAGACCCTAAGGGCAGCTTTGGATGCAGGATTTCACAGAGCATTTACTACAATTATTGACTCCAATTTGACGACTATTATAGCTGGAATTGTACTTTTTTATTTCGGAACGGGTCCAATTAAAGGTTTTGCGGTGACTTTGATTCTGGGCAATATTATAAGTTTATTCACTGCTATAGTGGTCACAAGAATATTGCTCGGTAACTTGATAAATACAAGGCTTATAACCAACAAGAAGTTTTTCAGCGCATAAGGGGGTGAAAACGGTGAAAAAATACGCATTCATGGAACGAAAATGGCTTTGGATCAGTATTTCCCTTATCGTCATTGCGTCTGGGCTGTTTTCTTTGGCGACTCGGGGATTGAATTGGGGTGTGGATTTTACAGGAGGCGATATACTGCATTTTGATATAGGAGAACCCTATAGTCTCGCAGAAGCAAGGCAGAAGATTGAAAGTTTGGGTCTTAAAAATGTTGAAATTAAAGAAGCCGGAGATAACCGCGAAGAATTGATAGTAAGAACTCCTGTTCTTTCTCAAGATCAAAAAAACAAGCTAACTCAAACTATAAAGGAACGGTGGCCAAAAGCTCAGCTTATACGTGCAGAAAAGGTGGATGCGATAATCGGAAAGGAATTGCAGCGTCAGGCTTTGATAGCTTTGTTAATTGCAAATTTCGGCGTGCTCCTGTATGTGGCCTTTCGTTTCGAATTTAAGTCGGGAATCGCAGCCATTCTTGCGCTTGTCCACGATGTCCTTGTAATGATTAGTTTTTATTCCATATTTTACATTCCCGTCGATGTTACGTTCGTTGCAGCCATTCTTACAGTAGTTGGATATTCTATAAACGATACGATAGTCATATTCGACCGCATACGCGAGAACCAAAGAATTATGGGAAAAGCCAAGTTTGACGATATAGCCAATACGAGTATAACTCAATGTCTGACGAGGTCTATAAATACGTCTTTGACAACGCTTCTTTCTATAATTTCGCTTTACTTCTTAGGCGGTGAAACCATCAAAGATTTCACCCTGGCGCTTATTGTAGGAATAGTAAGCGGTGTTTACTCCACGATATTTATAGCAACGCCTATATGGAGCATGTTGAGAGGACAACATAAAGCTGTTCGAGCTTAAGGCTAAATTTTTAAAAAATAGGGCTTAAAAGGCCCTCTTTTTTTTAATTAAAAACCTTTTTCCGTGGGAAAATATTGTCGTAAGGAGGGATTTGAATGAAAAGATATTCGCAATTGGTGAGGCACGAGGGCAACAGATGCCTTTTCGATATTATAGACATCGCCATTCTTTCGACTTATGCAGGTGTTCCGGTTCACATTCATGCGGAAGGATTGAGAGGTACAGGAAAAACTACTATTATAAGGGCCTCCCGCAATATTTTCCCAAAAATCGAGCGAATAAAAGGGTGCGAGTACAATTGCGACCCAAAAGATCCCCACTGTCCCAACCATAAAGACCTTTCTCCAGAAGAAATCGAAAAAATTGGCGTAGAGCTGATAGATATGCCTTTTCTCGAAATATCCCATTCGGCTAAAAAAGGGACAGTAGTGGGAAGTATTGACGTGGGGAAACTCTTGTCCAAGAATAATCCTCAGGCAGCATTGCTGCTGGGTACCATCCCACGGGCTCACCGGGGTGTGATTTTTATAGACGAAATAAATCGTCTTGCTGATACGTCTCCTGAAATCGTAGATATTTTGCTGGATGTTATGGGAACGAAGCCAGGCAGGATTCAGATAGAAGAGACCGGTTTGCCCACCGTAGAAATACCGGTAAAAGTGAGCGTCTGGGCTGCATCCAACCCCGACGAAGACCCGGGGCCGCTGGAAAACATTCGGCGCCAACTTTCGGATAGATTTGATTTTGTAGTAGATGTGGAAAAGCCCAAAAGCATCGGGACTGTACTGGACATACTGGACGGACGTGAACGAAAGGAAAATTTGGAATTGGAAAGGGAAAAGGTAAAAAAGTTTATTGAAGCAAGAGAGAAACTCGCCGAATTTGAGGTTCCCGAAGAATTAAAAACGACTTTGGCATCAATGTACATTAATTATGGGTTGGAAAGCATCCGGGGAATGGAGTCGATATTGCACGGAATCTGGATTTTAAGTGCTCTACGAGGCAAGAAGCCTGAAATAAAGGATTTATCTTATCTTGTAAGGGTTGCTTTAAAACATAGAACAGACAGTAAAAACTTGGCTGAAATATTGAAGAATCTGGAAAGCTTAAACACCAAAAATACGGAGACTTTTCAAAAACCGCAACTTGAACTGCCGGCTAAGGAAAATTTCGCAAGCCCCATGCAAAGGGAAGTTGAAAGAAATAACAAAATGAATTCTTTTAAAAAAATGTTTTCAGCTTTCTCAAGAGCCATGAAAGGAAAAGCTTTGCCGACGGTAGATCCCAAGAATGTCGAAATAAACGCACCGGACCAAAAAGCTGTTCCATTAAAACAACTGGATTTCAATGAGTGCGTTAAAACGGAGGATGAACTTTTGTGATTGCACCATTAGAAAAAATGAAAAATGAATTTGCAAGAGGCAGGGGAGTACGGATAGGTGAGGCGGCGGTAGTAAGCAGAAAGGTACACGTAATTTCTCCGGAACGACCTCAATTGGTTCGAATTATCACTAATTCCGATGCAGGAAAAGTTTTTTATAACAGGTTCAATGAAGGCGAAATAGTGCATGTGGATTTGTTTCATGAAGTAAAAAAGGTAGATGTAAAAAGAATTGCAGACAACCTTCTGAAGGCGCTCTCTGAAGTTTCTAAAGAACCTATGGGAGATTTTATAGATATTCAAACGGGCAGCGGAGGAGGAAGATTAACCGGGACCTTAAATTATGGGAAAACCGAAAGTCTTTTGAAAGACCATTTGAATCACGTGCACCTTGCCGTTTTGCTCGATGATGATAATTTAGATTTTCTACTTTTTTTAGTAGACAAATTGGAAGAAGCTCTAATAGAACAAGGTGTGGAGATAAGGAAAGTGGAAAAAATCAAAAATGAAATCGGTAATACTCCGTACGATTTATCCCCTTACGCGACAAATTCGGACTCATATTTAAAACAAACCAATTTCAGTGAAGAACAATTTACAAGAAGTGAATATCAAAAAGCGGTAGAGTTGAGCGAATATTTCGGTAGCCTAAACGAGCTACAGGAGCTGCTAGAATACTTCAAGTCCGGAAAAAGGCAGGACCTTTTTGAGCTGAAAAAAAAGTACGGAGATTTGGATGAAATTTTAGATCGACTGGAAAAAAATGATATTGTTCGCAAAAAATCTGGTACTTACTATTTGACCCAAGAAGGGGAAAATCTCATTGATTATATAAAGCAAAATAATAAAGAATTAGAATTGATGTTGAAGAAAATGATAAAAGAACTTCCCAAAAGGGGAGAAAGGATAATAGCACCTGTCTTCACTAATGCTAAAAATATTCAAAAAAACAGAGGAATTATATCAAAAAAAATCTATGATAAAAATGAATGGCTCGAAGAAATCGAAATAACGGAGACGATAAAAAAAGCTTTAGTTAGGTGTTATATTGAAGGCGAAAGATTGTCGATTTCAACTGAAGACTTTGTAATTGTGAAAAGATCTTTTGAAAAAGGACAAGATATTTGCCTGCTCATAGACGCCAGTGCTAGCATGGCTGGTGAAAGATTGAGAAGTGCAAAGTTTTTGGCAAAGCATATCGTGTTGAATTCCCACAGGAGGGTCAGCGTTCTTGCTTTTCAAGAAAAAGAGGTTAAAATTTGCGTTCCCTTTACCAAAAATTTCAGCGATGTAGATTCCGGTGTAAGCAGCATTGTATCTTCAGGCCTTACTCCTCTTGCCCTTGCTTTGGAGCAGGCACTATCTTATATGTGCTCTAAAAATTTGAAGAATCCGTTGATTATGCTGGTGACTGATGGAATACCCACCGTGCCTATTTGGAGCACGGATCCAGTAAAAGATGCAATTATTGCGGCACAAAAGATTGGAAAGAAAAAAATAGATTTTTGCTGCATTGGCCTGCAACCGAACAAGGACTGCCTCACCAGGATAGCAGAGGCGGCATGTGGCAAACTTTACGTCGTAGACGAGTTAAATAGAGATGTATTGGTGAATGTCATAAACAATAGCGGGCAATTGATTTGATAAAAAATTCGTTGATATAACGTTTCGGTTGTTTTATAATTATATGTGTTTTAAGGGATGGGGGTGTGTAATTTTGTGATAGATGGAAACTACCTGTGGGAATTATGTCCGCCGGTAATTCCATCGTATAATGTGAAAAATCTCCACCCTGTAATTTTAAAACTGTTAAAAAGCAGGGGTATAGAGAAAAAAGAAGATGTAGTGCGCTTTTTAAGGGTTTCTGTTGACGACATGTACAATCCTTTTCTGCTTAAAGACATGGAAAAGGCCGTTACGAGGGTAAAAAAAGCTATTTTGAACGGAGAGAAGATAACCGTTTACGGAGATTACGATGTTGATGGAGTTACTGGCTGCGCCCTGTTAGTGCGAGCTTTGCGCGAAATGGGAGGAAATGTAGATTTTTACATCCCCTCAAGGTTAGAAGAGGGATACGGCCTAAATAAAGAGGCGGTTGAAAAAATTGCGAAAAGCGGCACTAAGTTGATAATCACCGTGGACAACGGTATAGCTTCCCAAGAAGAAGTAATATACGCGAAAGAACTGGGGATGGATACGGTGATTACGGACCACCACGAGCCCCACGATGATGTACCTAAAGCTATTGCGGTAATAAATCCTAAACAGAAAGACTGCTCTTATCCTTTTAAAGAACTGGCCGGGGTGGGAGTTGCTCTAAAGTTAATTCAGGCTCTTTCGAATTGTAGCAGAGAAGTTACCGTCAAATTATTGGACCTGGTTGCGTTGGGCACGATAGCCGATATGGTTCCGTTGGTGGATGAAAATCGGATAATTGCAAAATGTGGGATAAATGTATTAAGAAGTACCGATAAAAAAGGGTTGCTTGCTTTGTTGGAGGAGTGTCGCCTTTCGGTAAAGAATATCGATGAAGAAAAAATAAGTTATATTTTGGCACCAAGGCTCAACGCTGCAGGGCGACTTTTGGATGCCGCTTTGGCCGTGCAGCTTTTGCTTGCTGACGAAGAAAAAGAAGCACAAAAACTTGCTAAGGATTTGGAAGTCCTTAATCGAGAAAGACAGGCCGTTGAAACAAAGATATATAATGAAGCAAAGGAATACATACTCAAAAACGTAAATTTTGATAAAGAAAAAGTTATCGTTGCATCCGGTTCTGGATGGCATCCCGGTGTTATTGGAATCGTAGCGTCGAAACTTGTGCAAAACTTTTGCATACCGTGCATCCTGATATCAGAAGAGGGGGAAGAAGGGAGAGGATCAGCAAGGAGCATACCGGGGTTTAATATTTTCGAGGCTTTGAAACAGTTATCCGGTATGCTTGATAAATTCGGCGGTCACGAGCAGGCTGCTGGTTTTACTATAAAAGTAAACGAAATAGAAAATTTTCGCTCAAAGATAAATGAATTGGCTAAGTCTATTGCAAAAGATAGCTGGGAAATGAAACTGAAAATAGATATGGAACTGACCCCAGAGGAACTGACGACCGAGTTGGCTGAACAGCTAGAGCTCCTCAAGCCTTTCGGATTTGGCAATCCAAAACCTGTTTTTGTCTGCAGGAACATGTCCATAGAACAAATAAAGACTGTAGGGGAAAAAGAAAATCATTTAAAAATTCGATTGAAAAAAAGGGAAAAAGAATTCAGTGCTATTGGTTTTAACTTTGGAAATTACAAAAACCAATTAGAAATAGCTCCTCTGATAGATGTAGCCTTTTGGCTTGAGCTCAATGAGTGGGAAGGGAATAAAAAGCTGCAGCTCAATTTGAAAGACATAAAAATCCCCTTTCTTCGAGACGAGATTATGATAAAATTGGAAGAAGAATATTATAATCGGTTTTTAAATGTGATACGAGAGATGGATTTTAATAATGTGGAAGAGAATCGATACAGCATCGGCAACGAGATAAAATTTATTAAAGTTAAGAACAAGCGGAAGTATGTTAAGAGCCTTTTTGAGTCGGACAAAAGAACTCTGGTTAAAGTAAACACCCCTTATCAAGCCTGGCGGCTTTTAGCTTATCTTAAAAAATTTGATATCGTAAAATCGGATGTAGGGGTTTTTTTTAATTTAGACAGCAAGGACATATTAAGTAAGAAAAATGTTATTTTAATAGATCCGAGAGCCGATTCACACAAAGCGTTGTCGGATGTTATGGAGGAGATAGTTTTTTACGATCCGCCTTTTAGCGTCGAACTTATGAAAGACCATATTCTAGACTTACCTTCGCACAAGCTTCACTTAATTTTCAATCGGGAAGATTTGAGGTATAATTATTTAGTCTGTGAAAAATTGTTGCCTGGGAAGCAAATTTTAGCGTTAACTCTGGGTTTTGTATACAGTTTGTCAAAAAACAAAAAAAATACTTTTTCTTTAAATGAATTAGTGGATTATTTAAGGAGCCGAAATTTAAAAAAAGCAGACCGAATAATTGTTATTAATGTGCTAAATGTTTTGGAAGAGTTAGGAATATTAAAATACGTCATAGACAAAGATGAAGCTAAAGTTCTGCATTTCAATTTCAACTTAAAAAGGCTAGATATCAGTCTTTCGCCTACTTATCAAAAACTTTTGTTACTGAGGAAAAAGGTAATAGAATTTTATAATAATTTTCAAAATATACAAGAATTATTAAAACAGGAGGAGATCTAATGGACCTGAAAGAGAAAATTCGGGTAATAATGGATTTTCCTAAGAAAGGAATAAGCTTCAAAGATATAACAACCCTTTTGAAAGATGGGGAAGCGTTCAAAATAGCCATCAAAAGCCTAGCGGATTTAGTAAGAGATAAGGATTTTGACCTTGTGGCGGGACCTGAGGCCAGGGGATTTATTATCGGGGCACCGCTCGCTTATGAACTTGGCAAGGGATTTGTTCCCGCAAGAAAAAAAGGAAAACTTCCGGGAGAGACCATAAAAGCCGAGTATAAACTCGAATACGGAACTGATGTGCTCGAAATGCACAAAGATGCTATTAAAAGCGGCCAAAAGGTATTAGTGGTGGATGACCTTTTAGCTACAGGAGGAACTATTTTTTCCACTATCGAATTGGTCGAAAGACTTGGCGGAATAGTTACTGCTGTTGCTTTTTTGATTGAATTAACAGATTTAAAAGGAAGAGAATATTTATCTAAGTACGAGGTAATTTCTCTCATCAAATATTAGGTTTAAAAAAGGGGTGGATATTTTGGCAACTCTTCATACCCTAAAAGATCGCATAAAATCGTATAATCCTTCGGCCAACTTGGAGCTGGTCGAGAGGGCGTACGAATTTGCAAAAAAAGCCCATGATGGCCAGCACCGAATTTCCGGGGAGCTATACATTTTCCACCCCTTAGAAGTCGCCATGATTTTGGCTGACCTTGAACTTGATACCATCACAATAGCTGCCGGTCTGTTGCACGATGTAGTAGAGGACACAGAATATACGCTGGAAGATATTACCAAAGAATTCGGAGACGAAATAGCTTTATTGGTAGATGGCGTTACAAAGTTGGGAAAACTTGAGTTCAAGACTAAAGAAGAACAGCAGGCGGAAAACCTCAGAAAAATGTTCTTGGCGATGGCTAAGGATATAAGAGTTATACTTATAAAGCTGGCAGACAGGCTCCACAATATGAGGACTCTAAAGTATCTACCTAAAGAAAAGCAAAAAGAAATAGCCATAGAAACTTTGGAGATTTTTGCGCCCCTTGCTCATCGCCTTGGAATTTCTAAAATTAAGTGGGAATTGGAGGATTTAGCTTTCAGGTATCTGGAACCAGAGCGCTACTATGAATTGGTAGAAAAAGTAGCCAAAAAAAGAAAGGAAAGAGAAGAACACATAAACAAGATGATAGCCATCTTAGAAGAGCGGCTGGCGGCTGCGGGCATAAAGGCGGAGATTCAGGGACGTCCAAAGCATTTCTACAGTATCTATAAAAAAATGAAAGAACAAAACAAATCCTTCGAGCAGATCTACGACTTGACCGCTGTAAGGGTAATTGTTGCAAGTGTAAGGGATTGTTATGCGGCGCTGGGGGTCGTCCATACCCTATGGAAACCTATACCAGGTAGATTTAAAGATTATATTGCGATGCCAAAGCCCAATATGTACCAATCGCTTCATACTACCGTTATAGACTCTTCTGGGGAACCTTTGGAAATTCAAATAAGAACTTACGAAATGCATAAAACTGCAGAATACGGTATTGCGGCTCATTGGAGGTACAAGGAAGGAAATAAAAGTGACGACTTTGACAAGAAATTATCGTGGCTTAGAGAAATTCTCGACTGGCAGAGAGATTTGCGAGATGCTAAAGAATTCATGGAATCCCTGAAAATAGATTTGTTTTCCGATGAAGTTTACGTCTTTACTCCTAAAGGAGATGTGATAAACTTACCAGCAGGATCGTGTCCCATAGACTTCGCTTACAGAATTCATACAGACATCGGGAACAGATGTATCGGAGCAAAAGTTAACGGTAAGATCGTACCTTTAGACTATAAGCTAAAAAACGGAGATATAGTTGAAATAATTACATCGGCTCACAGCAATGGCCCCAGCCGGGATTGGCTGCAGTTTGTTAAATCTACTCAGGCAAAAAATAAGATAAGGCAGTGGTTCAAAAAAGAAAGACGTGAGGAAAACATAAACCGCGGCAAGGAGATGTTGGAAAAAGAGGCCAAGAGACAGGGGTACGACATTTACCAGCTTATAAATCAGGATTTTATGGACAACCTGCTGAAGAAGCTCAGCTTTCAAAATATAGACGATCTTTTTGCATCGGTCGGCTACGGTGGGATTTCAGCAACTCAGGCTGTTCAAAAAATTCTAGAAGAATATAAAAGGAACGTTAAATCCGACAAAGTAGAACTGGAAGGTGGTAAAGGGGAACAAAAGTTTAAGCAAAAAAATAAAGTATTTGAAGGTGTAAAAATAGATGGAGTGGACAATGTTTTAGTGAAATTTTCCAGGTGCTGCAACCCGGTACCCGGAGATAAAATAGTGGGATATATAACCAGAGGGCGAGGGGTTTCAATACACCGACAGGATTGTCCAAATGTAATTAATAACGTCTACGATAAAGAAAGACTTATTGAAGTTAAATGGGATGGATTCAAAGAAAAGTCGTTCCCGGTAGAAATTGAGGCTTCAGGTTACGACAGACCAGGCATGCTGTCGGATGTGCTGGACATCCTAGGGGATATGAATACTACAATAGATTCGGTAAATGCCAGAGCATCGAAAAACGGCATTGCGGTAATAGACCTCATTCTTGAAATTACGGATAGACAGCACTTGGATAATATTATTCAAAAATTGAAAAAGATAAATGGAATTTTCGAAGTCAGAAGGGTAATGAATCAGTAGGGGGTAATAAAAATAATGAGAGCTGTCGTCCAGCGGGTAAAAGGTGCTTCTGTTGCCGTAGATGATGAAATAATAAGCCAGATAGGTCCGGGACTTATGGTTCTTCTGGGAGTTTCACAGGATGATACTTTAGAGGATGCAGAATATTTGGCGGAAAAGATAGTGTCTCTCAGGATATTCGAGGACGATGAAGGAAAGATGAACCTTTCTTTAGAAGAAACAAAGGGCGAAATGTTGATTGTGTCCCAATTTACCCTTATGGGTGACGTCAGAAAAGGCAGAAGGCCAAGTTTTACTCAGGCTGCTCCTCAAGATAAAGCTCGCGAATTGTACGAAGTTTTTGTAGAATTATGTCGAAATAGGGTTGCCAGTGTAAAAACCGGCCAATTTCAGGCTCATATGCTGGTGACCATACTAAATGATGGACCGGTGACCATTTTGCTCGATTCAAAAAAGACATTTTGAGGAGGAGAGCGATGCTTCTAAAAAGACTGCAAGTAGGACCGCTTGCTTCCAATTGTTATATTTTAGCGGATGACCACAAAAATGCTGTGGTAATAGATCCCGGTGCGGAACCACACACCATATTGAAAGAAATAGAAGATCAAAATTTAAAAGTGGAGTGGATAATTCTAACCCACGGCCATGTGGACCACATAGGGGCTGTGGAAGAAGTAAAAAATTCTACCGGTGCGAAGGTTGCAATTCACGAAAAGGATGCAAAAATGCTGGTATCTTCGCAAGAAAATTTGTCGTTTTATATGGGGCATAGCATAGCACAACCGCCCGCCGACAAAGAATTAAAAGGTATGGAAGTAATTAATGTGGGGGAGTTAACCTTAGAGATAATATGGACTCCCGGACATACACCTGGTAGTATATGTATAAAAGCGGGTAAACTTCTTTTTACAGGAGATACTCTTTTTGCTGGCTCTATAGGAAGAACGGATTTTCCCGGTGGTTCTTACGAAGAAATTATAAATTCTATAAAGACAAAACTTTTAATATTAGATGAGGATGTGCGTGTTCTGCCGGGTCATGGAAGCGAATCCACAATCGGGGTTGAGAAAGCAACCAATCCTTTTTTAAGATAAAGTTGGAGATAAATAATTTTTGCAGCCAAGGGAACACTATACCTGGGGATTGGAGGGATTCTAATGAAGAAAAAAAACAAGCACCCCAGGTTAATATTTAGGCCAGAAGAAGCTTTTAGTGATTACCTTGAGTTGTTTGAGGAAGGAGTTACAGACGAAGACATAGCTAGGGATATGAAAGTTAACGTTGAGACCGTGAAAAGTATCAGAAACGAGCTGGATGATGAAGACAAAAATCCAAAGTGGATTTTTTTCAAAAAAACTCGAGGGAAAACCTGATCCCTCGAGTTTTTATTGATTAGGTTTTTTTCCTACTGTTACCGAAACGTACATTGTTCTACCATTTCTATATATTAGCAGAACAAGCTTCTGATTTATCTTTGAGTTGCTGACTATTTCCGAAACATCGCTGGATTTTTTAATGGTTTTATCGTTTATCTTAAGAATTACGTCACCCTGCCTGAGTCCTGCTTTTTCTGCGGGGCTATTTGGAACAACATAACTTATCAGGGCGCCTTCGGTGCTTTTTAAATTGAAGTAGTCTGCCAAATCCTTAGTTATATCCTGGAGGTAAACACCGATGTAAGGCCTCGAGACGCCGCCGGTTTTTATAAGCTCGTCCAATACCTCTTTTGCTGTATTGATGGGAATGGCAAAGCCTATGCCCTGGGCTTCCGCGTTGACAGCCGTATTAATGCCGATTACTTCGCCGTTTAAAGAAATCAATGGACCACCGCTGTTTCCTGGATTGATAGCGGCATCGGTTTGGATGAGATCCTTGAACACCCTTGTTTTGCCGGTGGACCTGTCGGTTATGGCAAGGGGTCTTCCTTTGGCGCTTATTACTCCGACAGTGACGGTATGGTCCAATCGATAAGGGTTGCCTATTGCAATGACCCAATCTCCAACCCGCATTTTGTCAGAATCGCCCAGATTAAGATACGGAAGTTTTTTATCGGAATTTATCTTGAGTACTGCGAGGTCCAGTTCGAAGTCAGTGCCGACTACTGTAGCTTTGAAGGGATCTGAAAATCCTTTTACGGTGACGTTTACCTCAGTGGCACCTTCGATGACGTGGTGGTTTGTCAATATATACCCATCGGGACTGATGAGAAAGCCAGACCCCACGCTTTTACTTTCTGGGTTTGAAAAGGGAAAATTATCTCCGAAAAATTCCCTGAAGAATGGGTCGTAGAAAAATGGATCGACGGAAGCGCTCCTAGTTGTCGTTTCTATAAAAACTACCGCATCTTCTACCTTTTCTATGATGTCGGGAATGTTGGTTGGACCGATATAAACTGCTTGATTTAAGTTGTTACT
Organism: Fervidicola ferrireducens; assembly: GCF_001562425.1. Taxonomy (GTDB): domain Bacteria; phylum Bacillota; class Thermosediminibacteria; order Thermosediminibacterales; family Thermosediminibacteraceae; genus Fervidicola; species Fervidicola ferrireducens. The sequence continues at coordinate 72,399 of NZ_LOED01000004.1, read as the reverse complement.
TACCGAATTTGAGGTGCCTGCCTTAGCCGAGTTTGAAGGATAAAAGAAATTGTAAGCGAATATTCCACCGGCGACTACAGCAGCTCCCAGAGTAAAGCCCAGCAAGATAGCGATGAGATATTTGTACCGGGAGAACACCTTCACGGCTTTCACCTCCATGGTGTTTTTGTTAAGTCCTTGTACTTAATATTTTAATATACCTTTTTTTAAAGTCTATGAGGCATCTGTTATGAAATTGTGAAAAATTGCTTGACATAAAAAGTTAATTTTTCTATATTGATTTATAAAGGCTTTATGCAGCCTGTACACAAAATTGCGAAAAATAAACAAGGAGCTGAAAAGATGCTTACGAAAGCACCAAGGGGTACGCGCGATTTGCTTCCAGAAGATTGCGCTAAATGGTTGTACGTAGAAGGTGTTTTTAGAGAAACGTGCGAACGATTTGGTTATAGGGAAATAAGGACACCTACCTTTGAGCATACCGAACTGTTTCAAAGGGGCATCGGCGAGGCGACTGATATCGTTGAAAAAGAGATGTATACTTTTGAAGATAAATCAGGGAGAAGCATTACGCTAAAACCCGAAGGAACCGCTCCAGTGGTTAGAGCTTATATTGAGCACAAACTTTTTAACAATCCTTTACCGGCAAAGTTTTTTTATATTTCGCCATGTTTCCGATACGAAAGGCCCCAGGCAGGAAGACAAAGAGAATTTCATCAATTTGGGATTGAGGCTTTCGGTTCTCCGAACCCCTTGATAGATGTGGAAGTCATAGCGCTTGCCGTTTTGTTTTTGGAACAACTCGGCCTTTCTCAATTAGAAGTACATATCAATTCCATAGGGTGTAAGAGTTGCAGGGAAGATTATAAAAGACAATTAAAAGATTTTTTAAATAAAAAGAAGGATTTCTTATGTGAAACATGCCTTATACGCCTGGACAAAAATCCGTTGAGAATTCTTGATTGCAAGAACGACGAATGCCGAAAGGTGCTTGAAAATGCACCGGTGATTTTGGATTTTCTTTGCGATGATTGCAGAGAACATTTTGAACAAGTAAAAAGGTATTTAACGGCAGTAGGAATAAAATATAAAGTCGACCCCGGCATCGTAAGGGGGTTGGACTACTATACGAAAACTGTATTTGAGATAATTTCGGAGGAATTAGGGGCTCAGAGTACCGTCTGCGGCGGTGGCAGGTATGATGATCTAATTGAGGAATGCGGAGGACCGCCTACTCCCGCTGCCGGTTTTGGCATTGGTGTAGAAAGATTGATATTATTATTGGAAGCTAAGGGGTTGTTAAAAATTGCTGCCTGGGAGATGGATGTCTTTATAGCTTTGACGGGCGAAGAGCAGAGGGATTATGGATTGCGCCTGCTATACGATTTGAGGAGAAGTGGATTTTCAGCGGAGATGGATACGATGGGTAGAAGCCTTAAAGCCCAACTGAAATATGCCAGTAAGATACCGGCAAAATATGTTTTCATAATAGGTGAAGAAGAAGTTAAAACTGGGAAAATTACTGTTAAAGATTTATCGACTGGTTGGCAAGAGAAACTGCCTTTAGAAGAAGCCAAAGCATTTTTAAAAAACAAGACAGGAAAGGGTTGTTAGGTTTATGTTTGAAAAAATGAAAAGAACTCATCAGTGTGGAATGCTGACAAAAGAAAACAGCGGACAGGAAGTTACACTTATGGGATGGGTTCAAACCCGCAGGGATCACGGGGGACTAATTTTTGTCGATTTAAGGGACAGAAGCGGCATCGTTCAGGTCGTCTTCAACCCTGAATACAGCCGCGAAGCTTTTGAAACGGCGAAGGAAGTAAAAACCGAATATGTAATTGCGGTAAATGGCAAGGTTTACGAACGGCCAAAGGAAAGCATTAATCCCAAGATTAAGACCGGCGAAATTGAAGTATTTGCGGACAAGCTTGAAATATTAAATCCCGCCAAAACTCCTCCATTCCCCATAGAAGATGATATAAAAGTTGATGAAAGCTTGCGGTTAAAGTATAGATATCTTGACCTTAGAAGGCCGTCGATGCTCCGCAATATAACTTTCAGGCACAAGGTAAGTAAAGCTATAAGGGACTTCCTGGATGAAAACGGTTTTATAGAAGTGGAAACTCCGATGTTGACAAGAAGTACACCGGAAGGAGCAAGGGATTTTTTAGTACCCAGCCGCTTAAATCCAGGTACCTTTTATGCTTTACCTCAGTCGCCGCAGCTTTTTAAACAAATTTTGATGGTGGCGGGAATTGAGCGGTATTATCAAATAACAAGATGCTTCCGTGACGAAGACCTGAGGGCTGACAGGCAGCCCGAATTTACCCAACTTGACATAGAAATGTCTTTCGTTGATGTTGAGGATGTAATTTCATTGAACGAAAGGCTTATGAAATATGTTGTGGAAAAAACGATGGGTATTAGTTTAGAAATTCCATTTAAAAGGATAACTTATAAAGATGCTATGGAAATATACGGAACTGACAAGCCTGATACCAGGTTCGGCCTTGAAATGGTAGATGTGACCGATATTGCTTCAAAAAGTGACTTCAGGGTTTTTTCCGACGCAGCAGAGTCAGGTGGAAAGGTCAAGGGAATAAACATAAAAAATTCGGCGGAGCTTTTTAGTCGCCGGCAAATTGATGAATTGGTGGAAAAAGCAAAGGAATTCGGCGCTAAAGGTCTTGCATGGATAATCTATTCCGGTGAAGGAATAAAATCGCCTATTGCGAAGTTCTTCAGCGACGAACTTCTAAATGAGCTGTTAAAACGAATGAATGCCCAGCCGGGAGATCTCCTGGTGTTTGTGGCTGACACCGATCCGAAACTGGTGTTGACCTCGATGGGGCAGCTCAGGTTGCACTTGGGAAAGCAGCTCAATTTAATAGATGAAAACTCTCTAAATTTCTTGTGGGTTGTGGAGTTTCCGCTTTTGGAATGGGATGAAGAAGAAAATCGCTTTGTGGCTATGCACCATCCTTTCACTTCACCTATGGACGAAGACTTAGACCTGCTGGAAAGAGAACCATCGCGGGTGCGGGCTAAAGCGTACGATTTAGTTCTCAATGGCACCGAAGTGGGTGGAGGCAGCATAAGAATTCACAGGACCGACTTACAGGAGAGAATGTTTAAAGTTTTGGGATTTACAAAAGAAAGAGCATGGGAAAATTTCGGATTTCTGCTTAGGGCGTTTGAATATGGAACGCCTCCTCACGGCGGCATAGCTTACGGACTTGACAGACTAGTTATGCTACTTCTAGGTCTTAACAGCATTCGCGATTGCATTGCTTTTCCGAAGACACAAAATGCTGCCTGCCTCATGACGGAAGCTCCTGCACCTGTAGAATCAAGGCAGTTGAAAGAGCTCCACATTCAGATTGCCAATTAAAAACAATTGATTTAGGACAGCTTCCTGTGATATCATTATAATTGAAAAAGTCAATTTCCCTGCTGTGTGCGTGGACCTGACAGAGGAAAGAGCCAACACTATGACATAGGGAGTCCGGACTCTGGATGTGGATTGTATGCCCTCCTTATGAGAGGGAAACATGAATCATCCAGGAGGACACCCACCTGGGAGAGCAGGGTCTCTGTTCCTTGTCAGTACACGGCATGGCGGGGTTTTTGTTTTATTTATTTGACTGTGAATCATTATAATTCTATAATTAATTGTACATAGATACCCTGTAAAGGTATTGGTGGAGGTGTTCGAATGAAAAGTGAAGTGAGCTGCTCGTATTGTGAAAGCAAAGAAGATTTAAAAAAGAGGCTAAAGAAAATAGAGGGTCAAATAAAAGGAATTCAAAAAATGGTAGAAAACGAGAAATACTGTGTAGACATACTTATTCAAATCGCCGCAGTAAGAGCGGCTTTAGACAGAGTAGGATTAATATTATTGAAAGACCACACTAAAGGGTGTGTTGTACGGGCTATAAACACTGAAAGACAGGAAGAGGTTATTGAAGAATTAATTAGGGTAATAAGCCACTTTATTAAATAAAAGGGGGATGTTCCATTTGCGCGAAAAGGCGATTGTCGTTTCGAAAAAGGGCAATAAAGCTGAGGTAGAGGTAATAAGGACGTCCGCCTGTGCAAAGTGCAAAGCATGTAGCCTCGGTTCTGAAAAGAAAGTCATAAAAGTGTGGGTTCAAAATGATGTAAATGCCAATGTGGGACAGGTGGTGGAAATCGAAATAGAAAACAGGGCGCTAATTTCGGCTACTTTCATCATGTATGTAATTCCGCTAGTGAGTTTCCTCTTGGGGGTGATTTTGGGATTAAATTTTGCCAATACTTTAAATATAAATATAGCCTGGGAAGAACCTTTTTCGCTTTTGACGGGTCTTTTATTCATGTCGCTGGCCTTTTTAGCTATTTATTTAAATAATAAACGCTTTGAAAAAAGTCGAATGTTTACTTCTAGAATAGTGAATATCTTAGACGAATAACTTAGAAAACATTGACAATGAACTACATTTTCTATATAATTCTTGGAAAACGCAATTTATGTGGAGGTTTACGTTATGCTGAGTAGCGGAGAGATAAGAGAAAAATTTTTGAGTTTTTTTGAGAGCAAGGGGCATGTTCGCGTTCCCAGTTCATCGCTTGTGCCCCATAACGACCCGACTTTGCTTTTTACCAATGCCGGAATGAACCAGTTTAAAGATGTGTTTTTAGGTCTGAAAAAGTTACCCTTTACAAGAGCCACCACCGCCCAGAAATGCCTTAGAGCCGGAGGTAAACACAACGACCTTGATAGCGTGGGCAGGACCGCACGGCATCACACTTTTTTTGAAATGCTCGGCAATTTTTCTTTCGGCGATTATTTTAAGAAAGAAGCCATCGCGTATGCGTGGGAATTTTTAACCCAGGTACTTCAGCTTCCGCCTGAAAGGTTATGGATAAGTATATATGAAAAAGACGACGAAGCTTTTTATTTATGGCAGGAAGTTGCTAACGTTCCTCCGGAGAAGATAATTCGTCTGAGCGAAAAGGACAATTTTTGGGCGATGGGCGATACGGGTCCCTGCGGTCCCTGCAGCGAAATATACATTGACCGGGGAGAAGAATATCGCTGCAACTCTCCCGATTGCAAAATAGGGGTGTGCGACTGCGACCGCTGGCGGGAACTGTGGAATCTGGTGTTCATGCAATACAATCGCGATGAAGAAGGGAACCTCACCCCTCTCCCGAAACCGAGCATAGATACAGGCATGGGACTTGAGCGTATAGCAACGGTGATGCAGAACGTATATAGCAATTATGACACCGATCTTTTACGTCCGATAATAGCTTTCGTGGAAAATATGACGGGGAAAAAATATTACGGCGACGAAAGAGGTTTCCCCTTCAGAGTAATCGCTGACCATATAAGGGCAATAACGTTCTTGATTTCTGAAGGAGTATTGCCGGGCAACGAAGGAAGGAGCTACGTACTCAGGCGCATACTAAGAAGAGCGGCAAGATTCGGCAAAGAACTGGATCTAGACAGACCGTTTTTATATAAAATCGTTCCCGTAGTTGTATCGATAATGGGAGATGCTTATCCAGAAATAAAGAAAAATCAGGATTATGTTCAGAGAGTTATTAACTTCGAGGAAGAAAGGTTCCATGAAACTTTAAACGATGGGCTGAAAATGTTGTACGAAGGCATTGCAGAACTTGAAAAGAAGAATGTAAAGACCATACCCGGTGAAATGGCTTTTACATTGTATGATACTTATGGTTTTCCCATAGACCTTACCGAGGATGTGGCACGGGAAAAGGGATTTACTGTGGATAAGGAATCCTTTGACAAGTTGATGAAAGAACAAAGAGAAAGGGCAAGGGCGGCGCGTAGAGGAGAGTATCCCATAGATGAGCTTTATGAGGTATTGAAGCCTTTGGAACCAACGGTTTTTATGGGATACGATACGCTTTCTTGTGAAGCTCAAGTAGAAATGATTGTTGAAGAAAATGAACCCACAATTGAAGCTGAGGGAAAGGGGAAAGAACTCATACTTGTCCTTGACAAAACTCCTTTTTACGGCGAAGCGGGTGGACAAGTTGGGGATACGGGTATAATAGAAAGTGAGAGTTTTACGTTTAACGTGAAAGACACAAAGCGCACGCCAGATGGCAAAATATATCATGTTGGGGAACTTGAAAAAGGATATATCCGTCTAAAAGATAAAGTAACGGCGAAAGTAGACGAAAGCCGGAGAAAGAACATAGCAAGGAACCATAGCGCAACTCACCTGCTTCATAAAGCATTAAAAGAAGTGCTCGGAGAACACGTTAATCAAAGCGGTTCTTTGGTTGCTCCCGACCGTCTGCGTTTTGATTTCAACCATTTCACAGCTTTAACCGAGGATGAAATACAAAGAATTGAAGATTTAGTAAACGGTGCGATACTGAAAAATATGCCTGTAATTGTTAAGGAGACCACGGTGGAGGATGCTCAAAAAGAAGGTGCAATAGCACTCTTTGGAGAGAAATACGGAGAAAAGGTTCGCATGGTGAGTATGGGCAACTATTCTAAAGAACTTTGCGGCGGTACACATGTAAAGTCGACGGGAGAAATAGGACTGTTCAAGATTGTCTCTGAAGGCAGCGTAGGTGCGGGAATAAGGAGAATCGAAGCTGTAACAGGATGGAACTTTTTAAGTTACACGAGGGAGAATCTAAAAATAATAGACGAGCTGGTCGAAGCGTTGAAGGTTAAACCCGAGAACTTACTTTCTAAAATCAAGGAGCTTTACGATACGATAAAAAAGGCCGAGCGAGAGGTTGAGTCGCTTAAACAGCGGTTAATAAACGAAAAGGTAGAAGATTTAATAAAAGCTAAGGTATCGTTTGATGATTTCAGCGTTGTTTCGACGGCTGTTGACAATGCCGCTTACGAAGATTTGAGAAACATCAGCGATGTAATACGCCAGAGATTAAAAACCTGCATAGTAATATTGGGGTCGACCGTTGATAATAAAGTAAATCTAGTCTGCGCCGTTACCAAGGACTTGGTAGAGAGGGGGTATCATGCGGGGAAAATTATTAAAAAGGTAGCGGAAGTAGCGGGCGGCGGAGGAGGAGGAAGACCCGACTTCGCTCAGGCCGGAGGGAAGTACCCGGAAAGACTTCATCAGGCTCTTGAATTTGCCATAGATGTTGTTAAAAATTATTTCGACGATTAATAGAGATTTTACCTATCTCATTATGAAAGGAGCACGGCTTATACGTCGTGCTCCCGAAGATTTTTGCGATTAGGAGGGGAACCACGATGGAAGATAATATGCAGGATACGGTAATGTTTAAAAAAATGGAAAAAGAAGAAGTAAAATTGGCAAAACAAATTTTAACAGAAGTATACAATGCATTAAAGGAAAAGGGATATAATCCGATAAGCCAAATTGTAGGATATTTGTTGTCCGGCGACCCGGCCTATATAACTAGTTTTAAGGGCGCTCGCAACCTGATAAGAAAAATTGAGAGGGATGAACTACTAGAAGAGCTTGTTAAAAGTTACCTAGAAAAAGAAGAGGAATAAAGATGCAGTATAACAACCTAGGGAAAACGGAAATTTCGGTTTCCCGCCTTTGTTTTGGCACGCTGACTTTAGGGCCCCTTCAAGCGAATTTGACCGAGGAAAAAGGAGCCGATTTAATTTGTAAAGCCGTCGAATTGGGAGTAAACTTTTTAGATACGGCGGAATACTACCAAAATTACCCGCACATAAGGCTGGCTTTAAAAAGATGCGAGAAGGATTTGGTGGTGGCAACCAAATCTTATGCATATACATATCAAGGGATGAAAAAAAGCGTGGAAGATGCACGAAAAGCTTTGGACAAGGATGTCATAGACATTTTCATGCTTCACGAGCAGGAGTCCCGACTGACCCTGAAGGGCCACAGAGAGGCTCTTGAGTATTTAATAGAAGCTAAAGAAAAAGGGATTATAAGGGCTATAGGCGTTTCGACTCATACGGTCGAAGTGGTTTTGGCTGCATCCGAGATGGAAGAAATTGATGTTATACATCCCATTATAAACTACCAAGGGATAGGAATAAAAGATGGGACTGTAGAAGATATGATAAAGGCCATCAAAAAAGCATATCAGAACGGCAAGGGAATCTATGGGATGAAATGTTTGGGAGGCGGCAATTTAATTCGAGAGAAAAAAAGAGCGCTCGAATTTGTTTTGGGGTTGCCCTTTTTACATTCAATAGCGGTAGGAATGAAGTCGGAGCATGAAATTATTGCGAATGTTTTGGCATTTGAAGGAAAAGATGTTCCAGTAGAAATCGAGAAGCATATTTCAAACGAAAAAAGACGGTTATTAATTGAAGATTGGTGCGAAGGTTGTGGAGGATGCGTCAAAAAGTGCGGATTTGGGGCATTACATATTGAAAATGGCAAGGCGGTTGTAGATGATGATAGATGTACGTTGTGTGGTTACTGCAGCAGGGTTTGTCCCGAGTTTTGCATAAAAATCGTGTAAAAGGAGTATCTTTGTTAATGCGAATCCTTGGATTAGATGTAGGCAAGAAAAGGATAGGGGTTGCGGTATCGGACGAGCTGGGAATCACGGCTCAAGGGATAGGAGTGATTGTCCGCGGCTCTACAAAAGGAGATATTCAAGCGATATCAGAAATCGCGCGAAAATATAGTGTCAATAAGATTGTCATCGGGCTGCCTGTAAATATGAACGGTACATTAGGTCCCCAGGGAGAGGAGATAAAAGAATTCGGAGAAAAATTGAGGAATGATTTAAATATAGAAGTGCAGTATTGGGATGAAAGACTGTCTACGGTAGCCGCTGAACGAGTTTTGATTGACGCTGATATTTCAAGAAAGAAAAGAAAAAAGGTAATTGATAAGTTGTCGGCGGTGGTTATCCTACAGAACTTTCTTGATTCACAGCCTAGATGTTGACACGGAAATCAAATTGCTATAAAATGTATTTAATTTCAAAAGTAGATTGGAGTGATTTTTTAATGTCGGAAGAAAGAGAAACCATTACCTTATATGATGAGGAAGGCAACGCTACGGAATTCGAAGTAATAGGCGTTGTAAATGTGGAGGACAATGATTACGCAATATTGTTGCCGCTCGATGGGGAGGATGAAGAAACAGCTTACATTTTTAGAATCGATGTAGAAGAAGATGGGGAAGAGGTCCTGACAGTGGTTGAAGATGACGAAGAATTTGAAAAGGTAAAACAGGCATGGGAAGCTTTGAGCGATGAAGATTTTGAAGATGAAAATTGGGAAGACGAAGAATAAAAATATGTCTTTTACCATGAAGCACAAGACCGCCCCAAAACTTGGGGCGTTTATTTATTATCAAAATTTAAACTTGCGCTGACGGATTATGAAGATGTATAATTAACGTTGTGCAACAGTTTTATCAGGAGGGAAGGATTTTGCCTGAAAGAAAAGGAAAAAAAAACGAGGACGATAAAATAAGAAAGATGAAATTTTTTGAAGATAAACTGAGGAACAGAGAAGTAAAACTCACCCCTCAGAGAAAGGCAACTTTGGATGTGCTTTTGGAAAATCCTTCAAGGCATATGAGCACCGAAGAAATATACGCATTGGTAAAAAAGAAATTTCCGGAAATAGGGCTTGCCACCATCTACAGAACTTTGCAGCTTTTCGATGAATGCGACATAATAAAAAAGCTCAATTTTGGCGATGGGTGTTACAGGTACGAGCTCAGCGAGGATGAAAAACACCAGCACCACCATCTGGTTTGTTTAAAATGTGGTCAGGTTTACGAGTTTGACGATGATCTTCTTGAAGAGTTGGAACACCAGATTGAAACTAAAAATGAATTTAAAATTATAGACCACATGGTAAAATTTCTGGGTTATTGCAAAAAATGTCAGGGAAGTTAAGAATAAAAGAGCTTGTCCTTTTAAAAGACAAGCTCTTTTTAGTTTTTTATGCTTTGGCTTTCCTTAGAAATATTTTACTTATTTCGGCTGATGCAAAAGGAATTAAGCCAAATAGTATAATGATATCCATTTCCATAAAAGTTAAGTATGTGGTATCGAAAACGGTCCTCAAAAACGGTATATAAATCACGGCAAAAAGCAATATCAGTGATATGGAAGTGCCTAATACCATGAAGCGATTAGTGAAAAAGCCGATCTTAAATACTGAGTAGGTCTCAGAACGGGAAGTATACGCGCGCAGAAGTTCGCTAAAAATTAACGTAGTAAAAGCAAAGGTCCTGGCTTTTTCTAAATCGGCTGTTGTTTTTAATGCATAGACGAATACTCCTACTACTGCGACGGTCATGAAAATACTCTGAATTGCTATTTGCCAGCGCATCCTTCCATCTATAATGGGCTCTTCTGGTTTTCTAGGCGGCCTTTGCATAATATCGGGCTCCTTATTTTCCATTCCGAGGGCTAGGGCAGGGAATGCGTCTGTCAGCACATTTATCCATAATAGCTGAATCGGTTTTAACGGAATGGGCAATCCCGCCAGCATGGAAACGAATATGATAAGAATTTCAGCTATGTTGCAAGACAAGAGAAAAAATATGAATTTACGTATATTGGAATAAATGACGCGACCTTCCTCGACAGCTGCAACTATACTGGCGAAATTGTCGTCAACGAGAATCATATCGGCCGTTTCCTTTGCCACGTCAGTTCCGGTGATGCCCATAGCCACGCCTATATCCGCCTTCTTCAACGCAGGTGCATCGTTGACGCCGTCACCGGTCATGGCAGCGATATGACCGTTGTTTTTTATAGCGTCTACTATTCTTAGTTTGTGAATGGGGGATACTCTGGCGTAAACTGATACTTTTTTGGATTCTTTCAGAAGCTCTTCGTCGGTTATGGAATCGAGTTCCGCACCGGTCAGCACTCCGGTTTCATTTTCCATTAAGCCCAGCTCTTTTGCTATGGCCACTGCCGTGTCCTTATGGTCTCCGGTAATCATGACAGGTCTGATGCCGGCTTGTTTGCATATTTTTATGGCTTCAATGGCCTCAGGGCGCGGCGGGTCTATCATTCCGATTAATCCTACAAAAATCAGTTCCTTTTCGATATCTTCGGATTTGGGTTCTTCCGGCAATTTCTCCAATGGCCTGTAAGCTAGAGCAAGTACCCTCAATGCCTGAGAAGCCATGGTTTTGTTCGCAGCGTTTATTTCTTCAATATCATCCTGGGTTAATGGCAGTATCTGGTTGGTTTTATAGATGTACTTCGAACGGCTTAAAAGTACATCTGGAGCGCCTTTGACATAAGCCACGTATTTTCCGCCACATGGATGTATTGTGGTCATAAGTTTTCTATCTGAATCGAAGGGGATTTCTTTTACCCTTGGCTCGCTTTTTTCCAATTCAGAGGTAACCAATCCAGCTTTAGCTGCAGCGACTACAAGGGCGCCTTCTGTCGGATCGCCTAAAATTCTCCAGCTTGGGGAATCTTGTTCTTGGCTGACTTCTTCTAATTTTGCATCGTTGCAAAGAGCTCCGATTTTTAAAAGCAGTTCGAGCGCCGGATTGGATCTGGGGTCTACTTTCTTGTCATTCAGATAAAAATCTCCGAAGGGCCTGTAACCTTCGCCGGTTATGGAGAAAAATTGTCCGTCTGTAAAAATTTTTGTCGCGGTCATCTGGTTTTGAGTAAGGGTTCCGGTTTTATCCGAACATATAACGGTAGTACTCCCTAATGTTTCGACGGCATGTAATTTTTTAATAATTGCATTTCTCTTGACCATTCGTTGAAGACCTAGCGCTAGTACTATGGTTACAATAGCGGGAAGACCTTCGGGAATTGCAGCAACCGCCAGGCTTATTGCGGTCATGAATATTTCAAGGAAAGGAATACCTCTGAAAAGACCCATTAAAAATACCACACCGCAAATCACTAGGCTGGCAATTCCCAAAACCTTTCCTGTTTCCTCCAGCTTCTTTTGAAGGGGAGTTATTTCCTCCTCGTAAGATTCGAGCATTGTGGCAATCACGCCGATTTCGGTTTTCATTCCCGTCGAAACCACGATTCCTTTACCTCTACCATAGGTGACTACTGTGCCCATAAATGCGCAGTTAATCCTATCACCCAAGGGAACTTCGCCGTTTAAAACTTTTTCTGCGTCTTTTTCTACGGGTACCGATTCGCCGGTAAGGGCGGATTCATCGATCTTTAAATTAACGCTTTCTACTAATCGCAAATCGGCGGGTACGTAGTTTCCTGCTTCCAATAAAACTATGTCGCCAGGTACTAATTCGCGCGCCGGTATAACCTGAACTGTGGAATCTCTGATGACTTTAGCCTCGGGTGCAGCCATTTTTTTCAGAGCATCTAAAGCTTTGTTGGCTTTATATTCTTGAACAACCCCGAGTACCGCATTTAAAATTACGATAAAAATGATCACCAGTGAATCGATGACTTCACCTATGAGAATTGATATTAAGCTGGCAACTATAAGTATTATAACCAAGAAATCCTTGAATTGGTCTAAGAACATTTCGAATAAAGTTGGTCCTTTTTTGCCTACTAATTCGTTATATCCGAATTCTTTTAGCCTTTGCTGGGCGGTTTCCGAAGAAAGCCCTTCAGATAAAGATGTATTGAGAATTTCTGCTGCTTCTGTAGAACGCAGTGCGTACCACTTTTTGTTCTCCAAAAAAGACCCTCCCCTTAAAAGGTAACCTTTAATAAAGACTCTTTTTTATTATTTGCTTCTAAAAAAGATACGATTTAATTTTTTAAAAATTTCACCTCCCGTTTTTAAATAATAAAAATAACCTTTGACTGATTTCCAGAGAAATAGAAATACAGTCAAAGGTCTTGCCCCCAAAAGCGGGAGATAAAGCCAGGCAATCCGGTTATACTTACTCCAGATTGCCGAGATGATGGCTTTATCTTTTAGGCTACTCCCCTTTAACTAAACGAGGTTTGTTATGTAGTTTTCAAGGGGAATTATATAACAAAAAACTTTATTTGTAAAGGAGGATATTTTCCATAGAAAGTGGTTCAAGTTGACGCGGAAGGGCTTTAGCGATAAACTAAAATAGGAGTAAAAAAAATCAAGGAGGATTTGCTGGCTGTAGTGACTTCTTTTTCAGCCCGGCTGTATGGTGCGAGGGGTGGCAGAAAAATCCGGCAGGGCTTTCGGGAGCTGATACGGGATGCCGAAGAGACACGAGAAGGACAAATTTAGCATGACTGTGTGCGGGGAGTTCTTTCCGGAGATCTACCCGGCCTTTCGCTCGCGGAAATGGAGCCGGGGAGAGGAAGACCCTCTTGTGACAGAGATGCGTCTTTTCTGTGCCTGCATGCGGTGGGCTTTCAACCAGCTCTTGGAAGGCACTTCCCGTGATGAGATCAAAAAACTTGGCCAGAAGCTCTTCGGACTCAACTCCCGCTATGCGGACGACGCCAGGCTTAAGGTACAAGCTTTACTGGACTCCCAAAAAGAGTTACTGGAGTTGGAGATTGAGGAGACGGAAAAGAAGCTGGGCCGGGCGAGGAAGAAGCTCGGCCTCGCTATGAGGAAGCTGGTGAAAGCAGAGAGGAAAGGCGATGTCCCGGACATTGTTGAAAAACTCCGCCTGGTGGTCAAGGGGCGGAACAACCGGGTAGCGTCTTTAGAGGAGAAGCTAGCCGAACTGGGGGCTCACCGGGAAAACGGGACCGTACCCGGGGTGGTGTTTGGCGGGAGAAAACTGTGGGAAAGGGTCTGCAAAGGTCGGACCACGCGGAGGAGTGGCAGGCCGCCCGCAAAAACCGCCTCTACTCCCGGGGAGACGAGACAAAGGGTGGCAATCCGAACATAAAAGTAACCCACCATGAAGGGGAATTTTACTTGGCGGCGACTATTTCCCACCTCTCGGAGAAGGTGGGCGAAGACGCCCTTGGCCGTTCCAAGATGAGCCATGCTCCCAGGGTGGAGGGCAGGCTGTGGCTGTCAGAGAAGTACCGGGACCTGCTGCGGATGTGGCTGACTATGAAGCTGCCTTACACAGTAGAGCTGGTCCGTACCCCGGAAGGCCGCTATATAGTGCATCTGACTTTCGACTTTGGCGTGGTGCGGGAGCCCGACTTTACTAAAGGTTGTTTAGCCCTGGACACCAACCCTGATGGGGTGGCATTGTGCAATGTAAGTGCTTTGGGCTAGCCTGAGCCGTGGCCGGAAGACTTCCGTGTCCCCTGCCCCGGCAATCTGGGCAAGTATGAAGGAGAGTTTCAGCTCATCACTTACCCGAACGGCTTTCTCTACATCAGATTACCCGACCTGACCTATGCTTCCGGCTTCCGGCGGGACTACCTGATAGGCGTCCTGGCCAAAGTAGTAGTTGACATAGCCATTCTTTTGGGTAAGCCGATTATCTTGGAGGACCTCGATTTTGGCAAGGACAGGCTGGACACCAGCAAAAACTTCAACCGAATGGCTTCAAACTTTCCCTTTGCGAAAATGGTGGAAGCGGTGGGCAGGAGGGCTGTCAAGGAAGGGGTGTCCTTTAAGCTCGTGCCTGCCCGGCACACGTCCACCATTGGTTACTGGAAGTACATGGAGCGTTACGCCGTTCTAGTGCATTGCGCTGCGGCGCTGAGCATAGGCCGCCGGGTGATGGGCTTTAAGGAACGGATAACGAAAGAGCTTAAACAACTAGTAGCCCAAATCAAGCAAAACCTGACCTGTAAGGTCGATCCTTATACACCGAGGGAAGGAAGAGGGATGACCCGTAGGGTCAGGGCCTGCTTGAGGTGGCTGGAAGGGAAGCTCCTGCTGCACAACGGACTTGCTCAGTGGCAGCAGGAGGCGTATTACTCCGTCTGGCATGACCTCAAAAAGCTCGTCCTGTCCTTACGTTGACCCCGTTTAGCCGGTGTCGGACAAACCGGTAGGCGTCTCTAACAGAGCGGCTCGGGCGGCGGTTGCCCTTGTTGCGGGAAACCCAAATCCGCGGGTGCTCTGCACCCCGTTAAGTCCGTGCTGGTTGGGGCCGGGACAAGAGGGCGGGGAACCGCCCTGCTCGGGTTCCGGGTGGGACTCCCGGGCCGAGGTCCCCTGTCGCCCTGCCCCTCGGAGGGCAAATCAAATATCCGGAAAGGAGGCGAAAGCCTGGTCTGGGGGCCGACTTGGCTGGAGATAAAAACAGTCAAGTTTTTTGAACCAGGATGAAAGCTTAGTGAGATCTATCAGGTATATCGTACGCGCTTCGGTAATAGCCGGAATATATGCTGCATTGACGTATTTTTTAAAACCCATAAGTTATGGGCCACTGCAAGTGCGGGTTTCCGAAGCTCTTACTCTTTTGCCTTTAATAGAAAGTTCTGCAGTGCCCGGTCTTTTTGTGGGCTGTTTCTTGGCGAATTTACTCGGAGGTTTGGGTCCGTGGGATGTATATGGAGGAAGTCTTATAACCCTGGTTGCCGCATATTTGACCAGTAAAATGCCGAATCCGTTCCTGGGAGCAATTCCGCCTATAATACTTAACGCTCTTGGAGTATCGTATTATCTCAGCTTGCTATATGATATGCCTTATGCTCTTACTGCCTCCTACATTGCGCTTGGAGAGCTTATCGCTGTCGGTTTTCTGGGAATACCTATGTTGCTATTTATAAAAAGGACAGGCTTGAGAAGATATTTCGATAAAGCTCGATGAAGGTGGGGTTTTACTTGCAAGATATAAAAGTTTACTGGCAAAAGCTTAGGGATAGCCTGTGGAGACAGAAAATACGGCGATGGAGGCTGCTTTTTGTAGCGATACCTTTACTCTTGAGTCTTTCTGCGGTTTGGTGGTACTTTTGGATGCTGTCGCCGGCGAATCCAAAAAGGCTAGACACAGTATCCTTTGAGATAACAAGGGGTATGACGGCAAAGACCATAGGCGAAAGTCTGAAAAAGGAAGGATTGATAAAGAATTCTCTTATTTTTTTAATATATACGAAAATAAATCGACTTGATACAAAATTTAAAAGCGGCTGCTACCGTTTAAATTATGCCATGAGCCTTCCGGAGATGGTAGATAAATTTGTAAAAGGAGAAGTGGCGCTGAAAAAGGTGACTATTCCTGAGGGGTTGACTTTGGAAAAAATAGCCGAAGTGTTTGAGTCCAATGGACTTGCCGCCAAAGAGGAATTTTTGAGATTGGCTGTTCCTTCGCTATTTGAAGATAAATATCCATTTTTAAAGACGTTACCGGCAGGAGCAACGTTGGAAGGCTTTTTGTTTCCTGATACGTACTACTTGCCGGAAGACAGCCCTGTAAGCTTGTACATAGATGCAATGATAAAAAGATTTTACGATGTATATTATAGAAATGGAGAATTTCTAGAAAAGGAAAAAAAGCTGGGGCTTAATACATATCAAGTGATTACGCTGGCTTCTATAGTAGAAAGAGAAGCAAAATTGAACAGTGAAAAACCAGTTATTGCTGCCGTTTTTCTGAATAGATTGAAAAAGGGCATGCCGCTTCAGTCATGTGCAACTGTAGAATATGTACTTAAAGAGCATAAAGAGGTGCTTACTCTTGAAGACCTCAAGATAGAATCACCTTACAATACTTACATTAATTCCGGGCTTCCTCCTGGGCCCATATCTTCACCTGGAATGGAGTCCATAAAGGCTGTTTTAAATCCAGCAGATGTGGATTATCTATACTTCGTAGCAAATAAGGATGGTTCGCATACTTTTAGCAAAACATACGAAGAACATCTTAAAGCTAAAAAAGAAAGCGAACAAAAAAGGTAATTTTTATATAGCATAAAAAAATTAAAAAGTGAAAATCTATATATGGGTGATTGTATGTGAATAAGGGCGATAGAATAAGTTTTTTGTTCGCCTTTATATTTTTTTTAACAGGAGTTTTAATATTAAGGATTTTTGATATTCAAATATTATCTCACGATTACTTATCCAGCAAAGCTATGGCTCAATGGCGGGGAGTTTCGGGGGAAGTAACACGGGGTGGAATTTTTGACAGGAACGGTGAATCTCTTTTGGGTTCTTACGAAGAAAAGTATGTCTATATTTCTCCAAAGTGGCTAAAAGATACTGAAATTGAATTTCTGCAGAAAAATAACGTCCTAACTAAAACAAACTCGGACGAACCTAAGAGTATAAAGTTATCGGACATAAATTTGGAAATTACTAAAAAGTTTATCGGCAAGACCCCTGGTATTTTTATTTATTCAAAAAAGATGCGTTATGGATCTAGTGCCCTTGCTACTCATCTGGTTGGGTACAACGGAAAGGCGGGGATAGAAAAAGCTTTCAATCAAATTTTGGAAGGAGACAAAAAAGCAAATATATTTTTCGACGGTTTGGGGCAACCCATACCGGGAATATCGAAAGATGCATCCGGCGAAGAAAAGTGGGGAGTCTATCTGACAATTGACAGTAAAATACAATCCATAGTGGAAAGAATTATGGATCAATCGGTAAAAAAAGGCGCCGTTGTCGTAATGGATGCTGATAGTGGTGAGATTTTGGCGATGGCAAGTAGACCGAATTATAAACAATATGAGCTTGAGAAGTACATTAAAGGTGAAGATTCACCTCTTATAAATAGAGCTGTGCAAGCTTACATACCAGGCTCGATATTTAAAATCGTAGTTCTTTCTGCCGCTCTGGAAGAAAAGATTGCAACACTCGATGATGAATTTTTTTGTACAGGTTCAATAGAGGTAGGAGGAAATGTAATCCGTTGCAGCAGCTATGAAAAGGGTGGTCACGGACGTATTACCCTAAAAGAGGCTTTCGCTCATTCTTGTAATTCTGTTTTTATAGAACTTGGAATAAAGTTGGGCAAAGAGAGGATTTTAGAATACGCGGAGAAATTTGGTTTGGGTAAAACGGTATTGGATATACTGCCGGAAGAAAAACCTGGTTACATTCCACCTTACAAGAATGTTTATTATGCCGATCTGGGCAATCTTTCGATAGGGCAGGGGAACCTTCAAATTACGCCGTTACAAGCAGCACAAATCATGTTCATTATAGCGAACGACGGCCTTAGAAAACCTCCATTGCTTGTAAAAAAAGTGGTTGATAAAGACGGAGTCGTAAAGCAGCTGGAATTTAAAGAAAAAGAGGCGGAGAGAATAATTTCATCGGATACCGTAAGGAAGGTAAGAGAAGCTCTCGAGGCAGTGGTCGATTACGGAAGCGGCTTGTTCGCAGCTCCTTCGGAAGATGTTTTTAAAGCGGCAGGGAAGACAGGAACCGCCGAACTGGGCGACGGAACTAATCATGCATGGTTTGTGGGATATTTCCCGGCGGACAATCCACGATATATCATAGCCGTTTTTATAGAAAAAGGGCAGTCAGGTCCTTTAAAAGCGGCTCCTGTCTTTAGAAAAATTGCAGAAGAAATTTATTTTTTGAACGGAAAGTAAACATGCACTTCTTTTCACCCAAAGTCATATTATATAGGTACGCGAGGAAGGAGGATTCAAATGGAAGGCGTCCTGTCTTCCCTTTTGACTTTGGGTTTTTTATTTTTTAAAGAACTGCTTACATGGATGGGGTACATCAATAACAATAATACTTTTCCGCAACCGCTCACTCCTGAAGAAGAAGAAAAATATCTCGAACTATATAAAAAAGGTGACGAAGAGGCTAAAAACATATTAATAGAACGGAATTTGAGACTAGTTGCCCACATAGTTAAAAAATTCGCTAATACTGGAGAAGATATGGATGACCTGATTTCTATAGGCACTATCGGGTTAATAAAAGCCATAAATACGTTTAATGAAAGCAAGGGTAACCGACTGGCCACTTACGCTGCACGATGCATAGAAAACGAAATTTTGATGAATCTTCGTTCGACAAAGAAAACGAAGGTTGAAGTGTCTTTGCAGGATCCCATAGGTGTCGACAAGGAAGGCAATGAAATTTCTCTGATGGACGTATTAGGCACCGATTCCGATGCTATAATAGATGAAATAACGAATAAATTTCAGCTAAAGAAACTCCGAGACAAAGTGGGAACGGTTCTGGAAGAACGCGAAAAAAGGGTAATAGAATTGAGGTACGGGTTATACGATGGCAAAGTAAGAACTCAGAGAGAAACAGCCAAGATATTGGGGATTTCTAGATCTTATGTATCTAGAATAGAAAAAAAGGCGATAAAAAAATTATTTAATGAGTTTTTTTCAGAAGGCTGCAGTTAACCGGCTCGTAGTATGATATAATTTATATGCGCTTTTTTATTTAAATTATTTTTTACGGAGGCCTTTATGTGGAACTTATTTTTGCCAGATTTTTACGTTATGGACATCTTCGAAATAGATTTTGACTATTTGAAAAAAAACGATATCAAAGCTATATTAATAGATCTGGATAATACGCTCGTTCCATGGAATTCCAGCGAGGTGAACGATGAACTTATAGAATGGATTGAAAAAGGCAAGGCAAAAGGCTTTAAATTTTGTATAGTGTCGAACAATCTAGCTCGGAGAATAATAGAGTGCTCGAAAAAATTGGGGATTCCCGCCGTAACAGGAGCTTTTAAACCGGGCAAAAAAATCTTTTTAAAAGGATTGGAAATTACGGGGACTTCGGCAAAGGAAACCGCTTTTGTAGGAGACCAGTTATTTACGGATGTCTTGGGGGCCAAAAGGATGGGAATGATGGTTATATTGGTAAAACCGATAAGTGAACAAGAGTTTTTCTGGACAAGAATTATAAGGCGTTTTGAGAAAAAATTGATCGATTTTATGGAAAAAAGAGGTCTCTTGACGAAATTTTAGGTTTTATCAACTTTACAAGGCAATTTTTTTTATGGCTTTTTAGAGGAATTTGAAAAATAACGTTGAATATTTACCATGTAGGAAAAATTTACTACAATGGTGATACGGTGATTAAAAAAATTGGCGAAATATTGTTAGAATACAATATAATTTCCAAATACCAGCTTGAAGATGCTCTGGATTTACAAAAAAAGACCGGGAAACGAATTGGTGAAATATTAGTTGAGCTTGGGTTGATAAAAGAAAAATTGTTGATGGAAGTCCTGGAATTTCAATTAGGAATACCCTATGTGGATCTAAATGCTTATGATATCGATCCTGAGATCATAAAATTCCTACCAGAGAGCCTTGCAAGAAAATATAACGCTTTTCCAGTCAAATATAAAGAAGGGGTCCTTACTTTAGCTTTAAGCGATCCTGTAGACGTTGTTGCGATAAACGACTTAAGGGTTATAACCGGAAAGGAGATTCAAATAGCTCTGGCATCGAAAACTCAGATAGAGCGGGCAATAGAAATATTTTATTCGGCAAAAGATTCCATAAAAGAGGTTCTACAGAACATAGGTATTAGACTTCAGGATGAATCATCATACGAGGATTTATACGATGAAGAAAGCGCTCCAATAATAAAATTGGTAAATACCGTTCTATTCAGGGCAATTTCTGAAGGCGCAAGTGACATCCATATAGAACCCCAGGGAAAAGAGATCAGAGTAAGGTATCGTATAGACGGGGAGTTATTTGAAGTTATCAGATGGCCGAAAGAACTTCTCGATTCCGTAGTTACGAGAATTAAAATTATGGGTGGCATGGATATAGCTCAGAAAAGAATTGCACAGGATGGGCATTTTGATTTTCCTATTAACGATAACATCTATGACATTAGGGTATCGACGATGCCTACAATTCACGGAGAAAAACTGGTCCTTAGAATATTCAATCATCAGCGGATGACACTGGATTTGAAATACTTGGGATTTGACAGCTATGAACTGGATTTAATATCGAAAATGCTCCAATTCCCGCACGGAATGATACTCGTTACTGGACCGACCGGAAGTGGCAAAACGACGACTCTTTATTCCATGCTGAATCACATCAATAATTCATCAAAAAACATAGTTACGTTAGAAGATCCAGTAGAATACATAATTGACGGTATAAATCAATTACAAATAAATCCAAAAGCTGGAGTTACTTTTGCCCAGGCCCTTCGTTCAATTTTGAGGCAGGATCCAAACGTCATAATGGTAGGGGAAATAAGGGACAGGGAAACGGCGGAGATAGCGGTAAGAGCTGCGCTTACCGGACATTTGGTCCTTTCAACTCTACATACAGGAGATGCGGTTGGGTCAATAACTAGGTTGCTCGGTATGGGCGTGGAGGCATCATTGGTAGCTTCCAGCTTAATAGGAGTAGTTTCACAGAGGTTGATAAGAAAAATATGTCCATACTGTAAGGAAGAATACCAACCGGAGGTGCAAGACTTAATAGCATTAGGTTTGGGTGTAAACCAAAAACTATTTCACGGGAAAGGCTGTAATCTGTGTAATAAGTCGGGGTTTAGCGGGAGAACTGTCATAGCAGAGATTCTTCTCCTTACTCAAAAGCATCGGGAACTAATCACTAGAGGAAATTTAACCGAGGAATTTACAAAAGTTTCTAAGCAGATGGGTTTTAGGAGCATTCGAGAAACTGCAGTAAAAAAAGTTATTGAAGGGATAACCACACCGAGAGAAATAATCAAGGTTATTTTTTCTAATTAAAAGAGGTGTTCTTCCAATTGGCTGTATATTACTATCGCGGTAAGAACTTGAAAGGGGAAATATTGCATGGAGTTTACGAAACGCAGAGTGAAACCGACATCGTTGAACTCTTGAGAAAAAATGGGTTCTATCCGGTCACCATTAAAAAACATCCTTTCTATTCTTTTTTGTACTTTTTGGGAGAGATTTCTTTAAATAAAAAATATAATGAGCTCGCATTTTTTTGCCGTCAGATGTCCGGAATGCTTGAAGTGGGCATGCCTGTAATGGATTGTCTTGCGGTCTTATGTCAGCAAAGTTCCCATCCAGGCCTGGCGAGGACTTTTAAAAAAATGATGAGAGATTTAAATAGGGGTTTTACTTTGTCGGAAGCTTTCAAAAATCAACCGGGTATATTTCCGGATATACTCGTATATGCCGTGGAAACGGGGGAAATTTCGGGCAAGTTAGAAGACATCCTGAAAAAGTTGGCGGTGTATTTTGAAACAATTGCAAAATACCGGCAGCGTTTTAAAACCTCCATGATTTATCCGGCCTTTTTGGGTCTTATAAGTATAGCCGTTTACTATTTTTTATCATACACCTTAATGCCATTATACTCTAATATGTTTGCGCAAGCTGGAATCTACCTTCCGGTGCCGACTCAAATTTTTATAGCTATTACTGTTAATTCGAAAGGACTTGCGATTTCTCTGACTTTAATTATTATATCGATATTGTTGATTCAACACAGGTTTAGGCAAAATTCAAAAAAAGCTTACAAAATCGATAAATTTTTACTTAATATGCCGGTGTTAGGGCTTTTAATAAAAAACAATAATGCGGCCAATTTTTGCAGGATTCTCGGCATTTTGTTGTCAAGCGGCATACCTTTGATAAAGGCTATCGAGCTGGCCGAAAAGAATATGAGCAATTATGTATTTAAATTGGACTTACGGGTAGCTAGAGAAAATATAAAAAAAGGGGAAACATTGGCAAGTTCCCTAAAAACTTCATCTTTTCCCATCTTTATGTTGAGGATGTTGCAGACCGGTATAGAATCCGGAAGGCTCGATGAAATTTTATTTAAAACTGCAGACTTTTATGATAACGAAGTTAATGCCTTACAACAGAGGGTTTTGGCTTTAGTTGAACCGCTGGCAATTCTTTTAATGTCGATAATTATAGGTTTTACGGTAATATCAGCAGTTCTTCCTATGTTTCGCATGTATACTACATTTTAAATTGAGAGAAAAAGAGGGGGGGATAATTTTGGCGAATAAAGGAGAACAGGGATTTACGCTGTTGGAGCTGCTTATAGTCATAGCAATCATTACTTTGGTATTAGCGATTACCGTTCCTAGTGTATCGGGTTTGATAAACGATTCGAAACAAAAAATAGCCAAGGCCAATGAAACCATGCTGAAAAACGCCCTTGAAATGTACTATACAGCAAATGAAAAATACCCAGTAGGTGACGTCAATAATTTAAAAGAAGCTTTAATCCCGACCTACTTAAATCAAGATAGTTGGGACAAAATGACAGAAAAATTCGTCATAACATACAGTTCATCCGACGGTACTAGTTTCGAATTGAGCGTAAGCTCTAAAAATTAAATTTCCTCTTTCGAGGTGACCTATGGGTATTAAATTAACGTCCAGAGGCTTTACTTTGATAGAAACTATAGCGGCAACGGCGATTTTTTGTGTCCTTTGTTTTGGTCTCCTTCCTAATGTAAAGGGTATCATGGAAAATTTCAAACTGCAGCTTGCAGCTCAAAAATTATCCCAAGATATAAGAACTATACAACAGCAGGCCATGTCTGAAGGTGAAAACTACAAAATCCTGTTTGACGTATATAGGCGTGATAATTATCAAATACTTAAGGGCTTTAAGTCATCAAGAGTATTTTTGCCGAAAGGAATTTCTTTTTTGTGGACAAATTTTCCTGATAACACATTGATATTTACTCCTTCTGGAGCTCCACAGCAGGGAGGCACCGTAGCTATAAAGAATCAAAAGAAGAGACTTTACGTCATAGTGAATGTTGCTACAGGAAGAGTGAGAATTAGTGAAATGGCACCGTAACTATATTAGGGGGGACGAAGGTTTTACTTTAGTTGAAATAGCAGTAGCCGTTGCAATTTTGGGGATTGTTGTTGCTTCTTTACTCAGCCTTTTTGCTCAAAGTCTTTTTGCGTCAAAATTTAGCAAGGAGATTACTGCGGCTACATTACTAGCCCAGGAGAAAATAGAAGAAATAAAAGGTTTATCTTTTGAAGAACTTCAAAAAGCAGAAGGACTTACCGAAGAAACTGTAGAATTGAGCGATATGGAATTTACGATCTACGAAAAAATTGAAAAAATTGACGACGCCTTGATGAAAATTAGCGTGGAGGTAAAAACAAAAAATAACAATGGGGTTAGAATTGTCACGTATCGCGGAACATTTTAGAAACGAAAAAGGAATGACCCTTATCGAACTGATATTATCGGCAGCTATTTTATCTCTTTTATTTGTTGCATCTTATACATTACTTGGTTCGGGGATGAAAATATACAGGCAAAGTTGGGAAGAACTGTCGAACCTGCAAAATGCCCGTTATGCAATAAACAGGCTTTCTATTGCGATAGTACAGGCAAAGGATGTAAAGGTTGTATCGAACAGCAAAATTGAAATCAGGCTGCCAGACGACTCCAAAGTTTATTATTACCTGGAATATGGCACTTTGTACCGGGAAAAAAACGGCGGGAAAAACCCGGTAGCGGAACTTTCTTTTATCGAATTTCGACAAAATCCGGGTTCTAAGGTCGTAAAAGTTGCACTGAAAGCCGGGAAAGAGAGAAGCGTTACTTTCCAAACGTCGGTAACCCCCTTTGGGGCCTTAATTGGTATTCAGCCTTAGGTTTTGGAGGGAAAGAAAAGATGGGGAAGAAGTTGTGCTTAAAAAATTATATGGAAGACGTGGTATTTTCTCTTTTGGATGGATTGATAAAAGAAAAAAATGCATGTGCCTGTGAAAGATGTAAATACGATATCGCGGCTATAGCATTAAACAATTTGCCTCCTAAATATGTCGTCACAGAAAGCGGCGAAGTTTTTGCAAAAACGCAACTCTTAAATCAGCAATTCAGGACAAATGCAGTGGTCGAGATTTTAAAAGCTATAGAGATTGTCCGAAATAATCCGCATCATTGTTGAAAGGTGAAATCATGTTTAACCTCCCGAAATTTGTCGGTATTGATGTAGGGAACAGAGCTATAAAGATTGTTCAATTAGAAAAATGTAAAAATAAATTAAGAGTAAAAAATTTATGGTCTATACCTAATCGTTCGGAGAACCGAGCCTGTTCAAAAGAGGCGGGGTGTGAAAACCTCATCGCGGTTTTTGATCTTCTAAAAGATCATCTAAAAAAGCAGAAGATAACGATTGGTATTCCAAATGATAGAGCGCTTTATAAAAAAATAGAATTGCCTAAAATGGGACCTGGAGAACTGAAACAAGCCATTTTCTGGGAGAAGAAGGAATTAATGGAAGAATTAGATGGAGAGTATGTTGTAGATTATGAAGTAATAAAAGCCAAAACTAATTCTTATGAAATTTTAATGGCCGCGGCGTCAAAAGGCGATGTAATGGGTTACTTATATTCTGTAAGAGAATCGGGATTGTTTCTTGAAGCCATAGATATCTACCCACTTTCAATTTCTCGGGTATTTAAGTCCTCGTTTCCAGAACATAATCTGGTAGTAGTCGACATTGGTGCTGCAAGGACGGAGATTACACTATTTGATTGCGGCAAGGTAGATTTTACTTATTCAGTTCCCACAGGCGGCGATGACATGACAAAGTTAATAGCTAAATCCTTTTCGCTCAATGAATCTGAGGCAGAATCAATCAAAAAAAATCCCGGAAATTATCAAAACGAAGTTAAAGAATGCCTTACCCCCTTAATTCATCATCTGACGCTTCAGATAATTAGATGCATAAAGTATTTTCAACAAAGAAAAGGTGAGGAAGTAAAAACCGCCGTTTTTACCGGTGGTGGGGGAAAGCTACTAGGGTTGAAAGACTATTTTTTCAATGAAACGCGAATCGAAGTATTCCTGGCCCACGAGCTCGATTTTCCTAATATAGAAATAGACCCAAATTTAAAAAGCGGTTTTGATAAGATGGAATTTTCGTGTGCTTTAGGTTATGCCTTGAGAGGAGTATTCTAGTGCACAAATTGAATCTGATTCCCGAAGAATACTTAAAAACTGGCAGAAAAAAACGAACAAAACTGTCATTTATCTTTTCGGGACTTGTTATATTTATTTTTATGACGGTTAGTGTCTTAAGATATAATGCCTTGTTATCAGAGTTAAAAACTGAACTCGAAGAATTGGATAAGTCTATTTTCTTTTATCGTTCTTCTTTCGGTTCTGGGAAGGATGCAGAAAAACTCTATTTAGATTTACAGGAAAGAACGAAAATAATAAATGCACTATTGAAAGATAGAGTAATAATGTCCGAGTACCTCCGAAAAATATTGGAAACGCCTCCTCCTGGCACGCTTTTGACTTCTATCGATATAGATGGCGGCGGAAATGGTGTAATAAGGGGAATTTCCCCCGAATATTCGTCTATTGCGTATATGATTGAAAATCTTAAGGAAAACAACGATGAAATATCTAAAGTGCGCCTTGGATTTATAAAAAAAGAATCGGAAAAAAATTTTTATACCTTCGAGATAATTTTCCACATCCGGGGGAATGATTTGATTGAACAACAAACTGACCCGACGTGAAAAAATTTTATTGTCATTGTTTTTTATAACCTGTACATTTATTGCTTTTTTCAAAATAGGCTACGGATGGATAGAAAAGTACCTCCTTACAAAAGCCGAAGTGCAACAGAAAAGAGCAGTTCTTTCACTATTGCAGGGGATTTACAGCAATAAAGATAGCGTAGATGAAGTGATTAAAACTAGTTTAGTGAAACTCCCTTCGGATGATGAAATATCTACTTACATTGTTAAGGTAGAAAGCTGGGCTAGGACTGAAAATATTAGCCTTCTTAGCATAAAACCTGGAGAAATTGTGGAGAATGGTAAAAGTAAGGTAAAAGTTATTCCCGTTGAAATCACATTGGAAGGTAAAAGAGATTCTTTTATAAGATTTTTAAACTGCATGGAAAGTTTTGAAAGAATAAGTCAGGTGAGTCGAGTAATAATGGAATATACAGGTAAAGCTGACTTATGGAAAAGTATATTGACGGTAAATCTTTTTTATTATCCAATGCCGGATGTAACTCATTAAAAAAATGGCATCTTCAAAAGTACCTATTCAAATAGTGGGAAATATGGTAATATAATAGGAGATTTGTTATGTATATTGTGCAAGGTAAAATTCAGGAGGTCGTATATGAATCAATCAAGAATCAGCAATTTGCGACAAAAGTTAATAGATAAAGGTTTTGATGCGATACTGATTGTTAAACCCGAAAACCAATATTATCTTTGTGGATTCGATGGGGAAGGTTTTCTCGTAATAGGTAAAGAACGCAATATTGTTTTTACGGATTTTCGCTATGTCGAAGAAGCAAAAAGCAAAACAACCGGTGTGGAAATAGTAGAATTGAAATATAACATTTCACCTTATGAAAAATTTGCCCAGGAATTGATATCGATGGGGGTAAAGAAGATTGCCGTCGAGGGCCACTATCTGACGTTAAAATCATACGAAGAGATGAAAAATTTCTTTAATGGAATCGAAATAGTGAGCACGGAGAATCTTGTAGAGGAATTGAGAACGGTAAAGGACGAAACAGAACTTGATTTTATAAAACAAGCCCAATCAATTACCGATAAGACTTTTTCACATATTTTAGGTTATATCCGCCCGGGTGTTTCCGAAAACGACATAGCCCTTGAAATCGAATACTTTGTGAAAAAAAGCGGAGCTGATGGCCTTGCTTTCCCGACGATAATAGCTTCAGGGCCGAGAAGTTCACTTCCGCACGGAAAACCTACCGCGAGAAAACTTGAAGCCGGTGATTTTCTGACAATAGATTTCGGTGCAAAATTTAATCACTACTGCTCGGATATGACTCGAACAGTTTTTTTAGGCAAGTTAGATAAAGAAAAGGAAAGAATGTACAATATAGTCCTCGATGCGCAAAAAAGAGCATTGGAATATATTAAAGCAGGAGTTTCTTGTAAAGAGGTGGATACAATAGCAAGAGAGTTTATTGAAAAAAAGGGATTTGGCAAAAATTTCGGCCATAGTCTGGGTCATGGAGTGGGATTAGAAGTGCATGAAGGCCCAAGACTCAGCCAAAAAGGCGATGGTTGCCTTTTGCCGGGCATGGTAGTTACTGTTGAACCCGGAATTTATGTGGAAGGTTTTGGTGGAGTGAGGATTGAAGATTTGGTAATAGTTACTGATGATGGTTGCATAAATTTAACCCAATCGCCGAAGGATATAATTTGCTTATAACAACAACTTATAAAATTTCAATGAATGGAGGTATAGCCATGATTTCCACCAATGATTTAAGACCTGGTGTAACTGTTGAAATTGATGGAGAAGTTTATATGGTCATTGATTTTCAACATGTAAAACCCGGAAAAGGAGCGGCGTTCGTAAGGACAAAAATAAAAAATGTCAAGACGGGTCAGGTTTTTGAGCGGAACTTTAGGGCGGGAGAAAGGTTAAACAGAGCGATTGTAGAAAGAAAAACTATGCAGTATTTATATCAAGCTAGTGATACATACTATTTTATGGATACCAAGACTTATGAACAGATTCCTCTTACTAAGGAACAACTGGGTGACGCTATACTGTATCTGAAAGAAAACCTTGAAGTAGTTGTAATGTTTTACGAAGGAGTGCCTATTGGCGTTGAATTGCCGACTTTTGTGGAACTGACCGTGGTTGACACCGAACCAGGATTCAAAGGTGATACTGCCACTGGTGGTTCAAAACCCGCAACTTTGGAAACCGGAGCGGTAATTCAAGTGCCTCTATTTATAGAAAAGGGTGATGTAGTAAGGGTAGATACTAGGACCGGTGAGTATTTAAGCCGAGTCTAAATAAAATACGGGGAGGAAATAAAATGGATAATTTAAAGTCGAGGGTTTCATACCTCAAAGGATTGGCCGATGGACTGGGCCTGGATGAGTCCAAAGAAAAACGACTGTTAATAGAAATAGTAAAAGTAATGGAAGAAATGGCCGAAGCAATTGATGACCTGAGGGCGTTTTCTGAAGCTACTCAGGAATATGTGGAAAGCATCGATGAAGATCTAGGCCAGCTGGAACATGATTTTTATGGCGATGAAGATTCAGACGATGATTTCGACGAAGATTATGAGGAAGATTACGACGATGAATATGAAGACGATTACGAAGAAGATTACGATGAAGATGAATACGATGACCTCGATGAGGATTTGCGAGAAATCGAGTGTCCCAAGTGCCATGAAATCATATTCATAGACGAGGATCTGATTGATGAAGAAGGAAAAACTGAATGTCCAAACTGCAAGGCGGAAATAAGAGTGGAAAATAACGATTGAAGGTTAAAAGAGGGTAAAAAAGCCCTCTTTTTTTTTATGTTTTTCCAGTCATATTGCCTGGATTTAGAAAATATAAATTAAAAGAGGAGGGACAAGAGGTTGCAAAGACGAGGAGAGCAAAACTTTCTAGAAAAATTAGAAAAACACATATCACCTATACTTCCCTCGACTATAAGGACCGCATTTTTTAAATTGCCGCCCGAAAAATTGGAAAAGGTAGAGGAGATCCGACTGCGTCGGAGCAAACCACTTATGGTGGTCGAAGGAAGAACTGACTACATGGTAACGCCCGATGGCTCAACCACTGAGGATCCAAAGAGTGCTTATATTGTAACCGACAACGACGCAGAAAAGACTTTCCAATTGATTAGCCAAAGTTCTATCTATGCATGGGAAGACGAGATAAAAAACGGCTACATTACCTTGAAAGGGGGCCATCGGGTAGGGATTGTCGGAAAAGTGGTGATGGAAGCAGAGAGAATCAAAACTATAAAGCATGTATCCGGATTCAATATAAGAATAGCAAGGCAAATTTTGGGAGCTGCCGACGAAACAATTCCATTCGTAATAAATGAAAAAGGCGAATTTTTAAATACAATGATAATATCGCCGCCCAAAGCGGGTAAAACAACTTTGCTAAGGGATTTAATCAGGCAGCTTAGTTCCGGGAGTTCCAAACTAGGCTCTAAAGGTTTTAAAATCGGAGTAGTAGATGAGCGGTCTGAAATAGCCTGTTGTTATGAAGGAGTGCCTCAGAATGATGTAGGCATACGTACAGACGTACTTGACGGGTGCCCGAAAGCGCGAGGTATTATGATGCTTTTAAGGTCTATGTCTCCAGAAATAATAGCTACCGACGAGATTGGAAGGCCTGAAGATGTGGAAGCTTTGGAAGAGGCAATAAATGCCGGCGTCAAACTTTTAACGACTGCCCACGGCACGGATTTAGAAGATTTGAAAAGAAGGCCCACCATACGGAAGTTGATAGAAAACCAATTCTTCGATAGGTACCTGATTTTGGGGTTTAGCAACGGAATAGGCACTTTAGAAAAGGTGGTTGAAGGAAAAGATTTTCGAATTATCTACGACAGAAATGAAAAGGGGGAAGTTAAATAATGTTAAAGTTGGTGGGAAGTGCATTGGTGATTTTTTCGTGCACTATGATAGGTCTTATTATGGCGGGATATTACCAACACAGACCTAAAGCTCTGCGAAATTTTCAAACGGCCTTATCCATGCTCGAAACGGAGATTGATTACGGTCAATCCCCCCTTCCTGAGGCCTTAAACAACGTAAGCAAAAGATGTGATCCAACAATCTCTATGTTTTTAAGGAAGGTCCGTCAACTTTTACTTTCAATGGAAGGATATACGGCATCGGAGGCCTGGGAAATTTCCCTGAATGAGTTCAAATCTCAAATTCCGCTCAACGATTCTGATTTTGAAATACTGACTTCTTTTGGCAAATATCTCGGTTCCTCGGATAAGGAAGATCAGATAAGAAATTTAAAGTTGACCCTGTCTCAGTTAAAGCAGCAAGAAAATTTAGCTGTAGAAGAAAAAAATAAAAACGAAAAATTATGGAAATATTTAGGAGTCTTAACCGGTCTGACGCTGGTCCTTTTGTTGTATTAATTCAGATTATCTTGAGAGGTGTCATCGAATGGACGTAGACGTTCTATTTAAGATAGCGGGGATTGGGATAGTAATCTCTATTTTGAGCAAAGTCCTTGATGAAGCTGGAAGAAAGGAACAGGCCCAAATGACTACTCTTGTAGGTGTGGTAATAGTACTTATGATGGTCATTCAGCTGATAAGCCGCCTTTTTGACAATGTAAAATCAATGTTCCACTTATATTGAGGAGATGGAGGCATGGAGATTATCCAAATTGTAGGAATTGGCCTGATGGCAGCGGTTTTCGTAGTGTTATTGAGAGAAGAAAGAC
Organism: Fervidicola ferrireducens; assembly: GCF_001562425.1. GTDB lineage: Bacteria > Bacillota > Thermosediminibacteria > Thermosediminibacterales > Thermosediminibacteraceae > Fervidicola > Fervidicola ferrireducens. Next base: position 41,443 of record NZ_LOED01000004.1, on the reverse strand, counting down.
CAGAAATGGCCTTGCAGATTAGCATAATCGCAGGCACCATAGTTTTTCTTTTGATGCTCAATAAAATTGCTTCGGCCTTAAGTCTTCTTCAAAACATGGCAGCGAGGGCAAACATAGATTTTATCTTTTTAAATACGATACTAAAAATTATAGGTATTGCCTATGTGGCCGAATTTGGAGCTCAGATTTGCAGGGATGCCGGTTCTTCCTCTATAGCGACAAAAATCGAATTTGCCGCAAAAATTATAATAATGCTTCTTTCGATACCGATCCTCATGGCGGTGCTTGAACTTTTGCTGAAAATTCTTCCCTGAAAAGGTGATCGCTTTGAAAAAATTTTTACTTTGCCTTTTGGTAGTTTTGCTGATAACTTCACCATTGTCTTTGGCTGCCGATGATATAGAAAATCAACTGGAAGATCTTAACATTGAGGAAATTGACGATTTTATAAACGACTTCAACCGGGAATACGGCAGTTATTTTCCTTTAGGTGATTTAAAAGACCTTATAAATTCTCTAAGGAAGAATCAAAAAATCGATTTTAAGTCTTTGTTCGAAGGGATTATGCGGTATGTATTTCATGAAATTACCGCAAATTACAGTTTACTTGTAAAATTAATAGCACTTTCTGTGATATGCGCTGTTTTAAAAAATCTTCATCACGGGTTTGAAAAAGATAATATAGGGAAAATGGCTTACAGTGCGGTTTTATTCGTTTTGGTGATAATAGCTATTCAGAGCTTTACAATTGCCATCGAAACGGGACAAGAAGCGATAAATAAAATGGTTTCTTTTGTGCAAGCCATAATGCCCACAGTATTTACGCTACTTGCTGCAGTGGGAGGAATGACTTCCGTAAGTGTCTTTAATCCTCTCATTTTCATGGGTATTACTGCTGCAAGCACGTGGATTAAAGACATAATCCTGCCTGTTATTTTTTTCATCTCGGTTTTGAGCTTGGTGAATAATATTACCGACAGTTTTCACGTTTCCCAGCTCGCCCATCTTTTGAGGCAGGTATGCGTATTTTTGATGGGGCTCTTCTTGAGCGTTTTTTTGGGCATCATGGTAGTCCAGGGAGCAACGGCTGCTACTGTTGACGGGATAACTATAAGAATGGCAAAATTCGCATCGAAAAATTTTATGCCCATCGTTGGAGGTATATTTTCCGATGCCTTAGACGCAGTAGTCGGCTATTCGCTTATATTGAAGAACGCAATAGGATTAATTGGATTGTTGACATTATTTCTCATAACAATTTTTCCTGTGATAAAAATCCTGTCGATTATTTTCATATACCGTTTGAGTGCTGCAATAATACAGCCTGTTGGTGAAGATTCAATAGTAAAATGCTTAAATGACATAGGCAATTCGTTGACCTTGATATTTATTTCGGTTGCATCGGTAGCGATGATGTTCTTCATAGCTATAACAATTGTGTTAGCTTCAGGAAATTTATCGATTATGTTGAGGTGATGTTGTGGTTGCCAATTTGAGTTCATGGATTAAACAGATAATTATGGTAGCAATGTTTACGTTGTTTGTGGATTTGTTCATGCCTGATAACGACTTGCGGAAATATATAAAAGTGATCTTAGGGATAATCGTGATGATTGCTATATTGAATCCGATAATTTCGCTTCTGAATGCCGATACATTTTTTGCCGGTGTACAGCTAGAAGCGGGGGGATACCTTGACGAGAACTCAATTTCTAGGCAAGCAGAAAAATTAAAACAAAAAAATATGGAAATGGCACTGGAATTGTATGAGAAAGAACTCGAGGAAAGAATTGTTCGACAGCTAAGACAACTTACTTTTCTTGAGGTTTCCAAAACAGATGTTAAAGTAGAACAAGATGGGAGTATTAAAGAAATTCACCTCGTAATTAAAAAAAATTCTCCTCAACCCAAAAAGAATGTGGAGAAAGTATTTGTAAGTCTAGATTCGCATCTTAGCAGTACTTCGAAAACTAATTTTGAAAAAGATGAAATCAAAAAATTAAAAGAGTATTTGAGTGCTTTCTACGAAATTCCCGAAACAAACATTTCAGTAGAAGTGGAGGGAAATTAATGGAAAGTGAAATGATAAAAAATTTTATGAACTTATTCAAAAAAAATAAAAATAAATCTCTTAATTTTTTAATAAGTATAGGATTGATGGGACTCTTAATGCTTTCTTTTGCCAAAATTACATCGCAAGAAAAATCGTTAGACAGTACAGGAGTCAGTTCCATTGAGTCCATAGATAATTCAGGTATAGATACCGACCCTCAACTTTTTCAATCAGAGATGGAAAAAAGACTAGAGCAAATTTTGTCTCAAATAGAAGGTGCAGGAAGGGTGGAAGTTATGATTACCCTTGAAAGCGAGGGATATATTGAACCCGCCTTTAACTCGGTTGATAATAAAAGAGTTACCGAGGAAAACGATGGCGAAGGAGGTGTCAGGACTATAACAGAACTTCAGGCAAACAAGCAAATAGTCCTGCTCAACAAAGGCGGCAAAGAAGAACCTCTCCTCGTAAAAAAAGTGACACCTACGGTAAAGGGAGTTTTAATAGTGGCTGACGGAGGAGATTCCTCTGAAACCGTAGATAGGATAACAAAAGCCACATCTACTTTGCTGGGTATTCCTCTTTACAAAATTAAAGTTTTGCCATTTTCGAAATGAATGGGAGGGAAAAGCCGATGATTTTGTTTAAACGTAAGACTTTGCTTATAAGTTTTTTTATAGTCTTGTTGGTATTTTCAATGTACCTGATGATGTCCGGAAATTACCCCAAAGTAATTTACAGAGATACCAACGTTCCTGATGCTGAAGAAGTTTCCACCTTAAATCCTCCTGATAGTGAATCGGTAAGTGCAAAAAATGGTAGCGAAAAAGACTTTTTCGTCGATTACCGACTAGAGAGGGACCGCTTGAGGAGTCAGGAAGCCGATTATTTGCGCGAAATCATAAACAACCCCAATGCAAGCCAGGAATCTAAGGAAAAAGCTCAAAAAGACCTCATTGCATTGGCTGAAAAAGTAGAAAAAGAAATGAACGTAGAAAACCTGATTAAAGCGAAAGGGTTTGAAGATGCTGTCATAATTCTTTCAGGGGATTCAGCTAATGTTATAGTAAAATCGGAAGGTCTTTCTACGAAGGAAGTGGCGCAGATTACGGATATAGTAACTCGAACTACAGGACTTTCTATGGAAAAAATTACCATTGTAGAGAGAAAGTAATTGATGTAATTGTAATTTCTTCTGATTTTTGTTATAATTTAATCGTTCCTTCGGTCAAAGTTTACTATAGCTGAAATTGGAGGGTGTTTTTAATGGAACCTACTAACGGAAAAGGCTCTGTAAAGATAACCGACGAAGTAGTTAGCATAATAGCCGGTCTTGCAGCAACGGAAGTTGAAGGAGTCGCCGGTATGAGCGGGGGTTTGGCAGGCGGAATAGCCGAAATGCTGGGTCGCAAAAATCTGTCGAAAGGCGTAAAGGTTCAGGTCGGAGAAAAAGAGGTGGTCGTGGATATATACATAATTGTGAATTACGGCGTTCGTATTCCCGAAGTGGCGTGGAAGGTTCAGGAAAACGTAAAAAAAGCCATCGAAAACATGACCGGGCTTACGGTGGCGGAAGTAAACATTCACGTGCAGGGTGTAAATTTTGGCCAGCCATCGAAGGAAAGTGATACAAAGGCGAAATAAAACCCCCTATTTTAGGGGGTTAATTTTCCATTTGAAAGGGGTATTTTGATGAGATTATTTGAGCGGGTAATTGTGTTTTTTATTTGCGTAGCCATGGTCGTAGTTTCCGCGCTTGCTATATTATTTTCACTTAAAGTTTTTTCACTGGATTATTTTTGGACAAGATTGGTATACTTTTATGGGCGCTGGGAAATGGGTACCGTGGCCGGAATATTTTTGGTCGGCAGTATCTTGATTTTACTTTCCGGTTTTAGAAACAGAAAAATTCCAGAAAGCGTGATAAATAACGGTGAAATGGGAAGTGTTAGCATTTCTTTCAACGCAGTCGAAAATTTAATCCTTAAGGCTGCTAACAACGTTGAAAGATTGAAAGACGTGAAGGTGAAATTGAAACCTCGAGAGGATTCCCTTTCTATAATTCTCAAGGTGACGGTGGCTCCCGACACCAATATTCCGGAACTTACTTCTGAATTGCAAAGGGTGGTAAAAGATTACGTAGAGTCTATGGCAGGAATTACAGTCAGGGAAATAAAGGTTAAGGTTGAAAATATCGCAATTCCTCAAAAACAGAAAAGCAGTAAGGGGTGAGAATTGTGGACTTTTTTTGGGAATTATGGGAGCATCACAGGGGTAAACTCATAGGTGCTATTATAGGATTTGGAATAGGTCTTTTAATATTAGTTTTCGGATTCATAAAAGCCATTTTTCTTGTTTTTTGCGCTTTTTTAGGGTATTATATTGGCAAACACATAGATAAAAAGGAAGGATTGAGGGATATTCTTGATAAAATTTTACCACCAGGCAGGTAAAGGAGTGCAGTACACTTGAGCAGAAAACTTGCAAGAGAATTATGTTTTAAAATACTTTTTGCCATAGATGCCGGAGGAAATACCATAGATGAAGCTTTTAAAATTGCGGTAGACAAACCTTTGAACGAAGATGCGAAAGTATTCATACTTAATGAGGTTAATGGAGTACTTGAAAGAAAAGAACAAATAGATGATATAATCGATGATTACTCTATAGACTGGAGGCTGGAACGCCTTAATGTGGCAGACCGAAACATACTGAGAATAGCCATATACGAGATGTTCTTTTGTGATGATATCCCTTTGAGCGTTTCTATTAACGAGGCGGTAGAAATTGCTAAAAAATATGGGGATGCAAAATCTCCCAAGTTTGTAAACGGAGTGTTAGGCGCGGTGGCTAGGGATATGGAAAGGTTGCGACCGAAATTTTCTGTTTAACTCTGGAGGAAGACGTTATGCATGGGCCTGTCCTCACGGTCAGCGAGCTGACCGGAATGATAAAATATTTGTTTGATTCCAACGAAATATTAAGGCAGGTTTATGTTCGGGGCGAAATTTCAAATTTTAAGTACCACCTTTCAGGTCACTTATATTTTGTTTTAAAAGATGAAAAGGCTCAAATCCGTTGTGTAATGTTTAAAAACCGAAGCATTTTATTGCCTTTCATGCCGGAAAACGGAATGAAAGTAATTGCTTTTGGCTACGTTACAGTGTACGAAAGAAACGGAGAATATCAGTTATACGTCGACGATATGCAGCCCGACGGAATAGGGGCACTTTATTTGGCTTACGAAAAATTGAAGGAAAAATTGAAAAAAGAGGGCCTATTTGATGTAAGTTCCAAAAAACCTATTCCTTTCTTACCCAAAAATATAGGGATTATAACTTCTCTAAACGGTGCGGTCATAAGAGACTTGCTAACGGTTATACGGCGAAGGTATCCAAATGTGAATATTCTGATAGCTCCGGTATCGGTTCAAGGGAAACAAGCTGCCGATGAAATTTGCGAGGCGATAAAGGACCTAAATAAGATAGGAAATCTAGATGTGATAATCCTGGGCCGTGGGGGAGGCTCGATAGAAGAACTGTGGACTTTTAACGAAGAAAAAGTGGCTCGGGCGATATATGGTTCTAGGATCCCGATAATTTCGGCAGTGGGTCATGAAACCGATTACACTATAGCCGATTTCGTTGCAGACAAAAGGGCACCTACGCCTTCAGCAGCGGGGGAAATGGTAGTCCCGGAAAAAAGACAACTACTTTCGGAAATAACACAAAGAAAGAAAAGATTAATAGCTGCTGTTTGTGCGCTGATTAATTCAAGAAAGCAGGAAATTGAATACATAAAAAGATCTGTCGTATTTAAAAAACTTCGCTCGGAGATAGACAATAACCGGATTTTAATGGATTCTCTAATGAAAAGACTTGTAAGAGAAATTGTAAATCATGTGACAAATAAAAAAACCGATTTGAAATTTTTGGCAGGAAGGCTTAATATTTTAAGTCCCTTAGCAGTATTGGAGAGGGGATACAGTATATGTCAGAAGATGGACGACTTTAAAATAGTGACAAGAATAGAAGATGTGAAGGTTGGACAGAAAATCAAAATAATCGTTTTAAACGGTTACTTGCTTTGTTGTGTAAAAAGTAAGGAGAAAAAAGGAGAGAAAAGTGATGCCGGAATATAAATACGAGGAAGCGATTGCCCGCCTTGAAGAGATTATTGAAAAGCTAGAACAAGGCAACCTCTCTTTGGAGGAGTCGTTGTCGCTTTTTGAAGAAGGAATTAAACTTACAAAAATTTGCACGAAAATCTTGGATGAGGCAGAAGGACGCGTGCAGGTTTTAATAAAAGATTTGAATGGCCAGATAGATTTCAAAGATTTTGATGGAGGGTGTATCTAGAATTGCAAAGTTTTGAAATGGAATTAAAAGAAATGGGGAAAATAATAGAAAAAGCTCTGGATAACTACCTGCCAAAATCCAATGAATATCCGTCAAAAATTCATGAAGCCATGCGCTACAGCACCTTCAATGGTGGAAAGAGGATAAGACCGATTTTAACGATAAAAGCAGCGGAATTGTTCGAACTGCCGGGCGAAAAAGTGTTGCCGACTGCGTGCGGAATAGAAATGATACATACCTATTCCCTTATCCACGACGACTTGCCAGTAATGGATAACGACGATTTCCGAAGGGGAAAACCCACTTGCCATAAAGTCTTCGGAGATGCCATAGCGTTGTTGGCCGGAGATGCTTTGCTGACCTTAGCATTCAGAACTATAGCTAAAAATGCTGAAATTGAAGGTATATCATTGAGAGCGGTGATAGAAGTTATAGATAGAATATCTTTGGCCTCCGGAAGTTTGGGTATGATTGGAGGTCAAACCGTGGATATTTTGTCGCAAGGTATTGACATCGATGAAAATACTTTGTTTTATATGGATAACCATAAAACCGGTTGTCTTATCAGGGCGTCTTTGTGGTCGGGAGCAAGGTTGGCGGAAGCTCCGGCGTCAGACCTGGATAAATTAGACAAGCTGGGAGAAAAAATCGGTCTTATATTTCAAATAGTCGATGACCTTCTAGACGTGCATGGGGATGAAAAAAAACTAGGAAAGCCCATAGGAAGCGATGTGAGGAACAAGAAAAATACTTTCTTGAGTATTTACGGGTATGAAAAATCAAAAAAGTTGGTGAAGGTTCTTTCCGACGAGTCAAAAGAAATAGCGAGCGAATTTAAAAACAGTAGATTTTTTATGCAGTTAATCGATTTTCTAGTAGAAAGGCAGTATTAATCGTTTAATTGATTTTAGCTAGATGCAAAGAATCAAGGCGCGATTTGAACCGCATGAATTATTTTTGTTATAATATACTCGGGTAATACACTCGGTGTTTTAGGTGGAACAGGTGGTGCAGTATTCTAGTCGAAGTCCTCTTCTCTGAAGACGGGGCTAAAAATCCGTCGAGGGCACATCGATGAAGTTCCTTGTGCTGGCTTCCGACGCCCAGTCGGGGGTTGGTGCAGGGAGTAAGGGAGTGGGGCAACCTGCAAAGGCATGCAGGCGCGACCCTACTCCCGTGGAGACCTAAGTGCGTGATGGAAGGCTAAAAGCCTTCTGTTACGGCTTGGGGCGTGAACCTGCATCCGATACAAACCGTGTTGGGTGCAGTGTAGCCTGCCTTGAGCGGGAAGGGTGGAAAAAGGGAAAACCGCATTTAAACTGGCCATTTAAATGCGGCCTAATTACCTTTGAAACCCTTGCTGCAAAAGAGGCTAGGAGAAGGTGGACTTCGGTGAGGAAAACTCCTAGACTGTTCCGAAAGGAAGTGAACTGAGGATTGCAGTGCGGTCTAAGTGGCAATCCAGCCCTGCCTTTGGCGACAAGGCAGAGAGGGGCTTAAAGGGGAACCGCCTTTTCCGGCGACGGGAGGTGCTTCTCTGGGAAATCCTGCTGGACCTAAGCCGCAAAATTTACTCAGTTCACTACCTCCTGTTCCACCTCGTTTGAGGTGAATTTTTTTGAGTAAAAACAATAACAAAAAAAGCACGTGCAAAAAAAATAACGGAGGACCAAAAGCTACTTGGATACATAAAGTTGTGATATTGACTTTTGGACTTTCCGTTTTTTTTAGCTTTATTTCGGAAACATTAATGGATAAGTTGAACTTAATCCTCTCATTTTTTATTTTGTCCTGCATAGTGTTCATAGGGATAATATTTGATATCATAGGAATTGCGGTTACCTCTGCTGACGAGACACCTTTTCATGCCATGGCGGCTCATAAAATTCCGGGAGGAAAAGAAGGGGTACGGCTGATAAGAAATGCCGATGTGGTGTCAAACTTCTGCAATGACGTCATCGGCGATATTTCGGGAATAATAAGCGGTGCAGCCGGTGCCGCTATAGTAGCAAAAATAATTTCTGGCAAAAATGACGTCTCGGATATAATAATTAGCACTTTAATTGCCGGCATGATTTCAACAATTACGGTAGGTGGAAAGGCCTTAGGCAAAAGCATCGCCATAAAAAAATCCAAGGAAATCGTTTATAAGGTCGCGTATTTTCTCTATTTGTTAAAAATACGTTTCGGGATTGAATTGTTTCCCAAAAAATCCGGTAAGTACTGACTTGAGGTGAAAAAAATTTGCAAAAAGAAAGGTTAGATGTTTTATTGGTGCAAAGGGGCCTCTTTCCGAGCAGGGAAAGGGCAAAATCTGAGATTATGATGGGGAATGTGTTTGTAAACAATACGAGGGTGGATAAACCTGGAACTCTCGTTGATATAAATTCTGAAATAATAATTAAAGAAAAGTCTTTGCCTTATGTGAGCAGGGGTGGATTGAAACTAAAAAAAGCTTTGAGTGTGTTCCCGATTGTTGTAAAGGATAAAATTGCCTTGGATGCAGGGGCTTCGACTGGTGGATTTACCGACTGCCTTTTAAAAGAGGGAGCCTCTAAAGTTTATGCGGTTGACGTCGGATACGGGCAATTAGACCTTTCCCTTAGAAACGACCCGAGGGTAGTAAACATTGAACGAAAAAATGTACGTTACCTCAGTTTTGAGGATATAGGCGAACTCGTTGATATAATTGCGGCTGACCTTTCCTTTATATCTTTATCCAAAGTTTTTGAACCTCTTTTTAAACTTCTAAAAGAAGATGGGGACTTTATAGCCCTTATAAAGCCGCAATTTGAAGTTGGAAGGGAAGAGGTAAAAAACGGCGTTGTTCGCGATAGAAAATTGCATGAGAAGGCAATCACCCAGGTGATTGAATCGGCGAAATCCATTGGATTGTTTTGTTGCGGATTGACGTTTTCTCCGATAAAGGGCCCTAAAGGGAATATAGAATTTTTGTCGTGGTTCAGAAAGATTCCGAACAATAATTCTGAAACCGACATTGTGAAAGTCGTCGAAGAAGCCCATAGAGCACTAAATTAATCAAAAAGCCAAAGAGGTTTTATTTATTTATGAAAGAGTACATCGGTATATTATTGATCGTTACAGGTATTTTCCTGGGAATATGGTGTTTAAAATTTTATCAAAAAACAACTTTACGGCGTCGGAGGAAAAAAGCTCGAATTTGCGAGAAAAAAGCAATTGATTTGCTAAAAAAGTACGGTTTTGATATATTAGATGTACAGAAAAGCGCTTCTTACTTTATTTTTATCAACGGAAAACCTAAAGAAATTAAGGTTAGGGCCGATGTGATAGTAAAAAAAGGTCGCAAAGTCTATGTAGCAGAAGTAAAATCCGGAAAAACTTCTCCTTTGCTGAATGTGCCGGCTACGAGGAGACAACTTCTTGAATATTATCTTGTATACAAACCTGCCGGCCTTCTGTTGGTGGATATGGAGCAGGAAAAGATAAAAACCATAGAGTATTCCATTTTGAAAAAAGATTATTCCAAATTACGCTATATTTTTTATGCTCTAGGAATTTTTTTTGTCGGTTTTTTACTTGGTTTTTTGACTAGAGGTGAATGAATTGCAAAGAATAGGTCTTTTCCTGAATCTTTGTAAAAATAATGCATTAAGTGTGGCGACATCTCTTGTACAATGGCTAAAAGAAAATAATTATGATGTATTTACTGAATCGTCTATCGTAAATAAGCTCGGTCTTCCCGTAGAATCTAATAATTTAGAAGAATTGGCAAAAAATATCGAACTTGCTATAACCCTCGGCGGAGACGGTACTTTGCTTAACGTAGCGCGCAAGCTGGCTCCCTATGATATCCCTATTCTCGGGATAAACCTGGGACATTTAGGATTCCTTACTGAAATAGAAGTGCCTGATTTGTACAGCGACTTAGAACTTCTAAAGAGGGGGAAGTTCTACATAGATAAAAGAATGATGATTGAGGCGAAAGTTTTCAGAGAAGAAAAATTCGTAAAAAATTTTTTGGCTCTAAATGACGTTGTAGTCACAAAAGGCCCTTTCGCCAGACTGATAAGATTGAAAACATCAGTTAACAATGCTTACGTAGATACATTTAATGCAGATGGCCTCATAATTGCCACTCCTACCGGTTCAACGGCGTACTCTCTTTCCGCAGGCGGACCTTTGGTCGATCCCAACGTCGAAGTTCTGCTTCTGACTCCCATATGTCCCCATACTCTTCAAAACCGTTCGATGATAATTTCTCCCAATGATTCCATTACCGTTCAAGTAGTCGCAGAGCACCAGGAGATAATGCTTACAGCGGACGGACAACTGGGATACCGTCTGCAGCCTTATGATAAAGTGGTCGTGAAAAAATCGCAGTATTACGCCAAACTGGTGCGCATTAAAAGCAGGAGTTTTTACGATATTTTGAGAAAAAAACTTAGAGAGCAATAAAGGAGGTGTACTGTTTGAAGGCGAAAAGACACATGAAGATAAGAGAGATTATCAGAGAAAAGCCGATAGAAACTCAAGAGGAACTGGCAGAAGAACTGAGAAAATGCGGGTTTAATGTTACTCAGGCCACCGTATCTCGAGATATAAAGGAATTAAGACTCGTCAAAGTTTTAAGGGACAATAACCGTTATTGTTATTCGGAACCTGACAAAACTGTAGTCGTCTCGGACAAACTGGTGAGGATGTTTAGAGAGTCTATAGTGAAAATTGATTCATCGGAAAACATTGTGGTAGTGAAAACTCTATCGGGCACCGCTCAAGCAGCTGCTGCCGCTATAGATGGTTTGAACTGGGAAGAAATAGTAGGAACGGTTGCCGGTGATGATACCATATTAGTTGTGGCACGCTCCAAATCTGCAGTAAAGAGTATTATGGAAAAACTTGAAAATCTTATAAAATGAGCCCGGGAGGCGCAATATGCTTCTTAAATTGATAGTAAAAGATTTTGCGTTGATAGACGATGTAGAAATAGAATTCAAAGAGGGGCTGAACGTTTTAACGGGAGAAACGGGTGCAGGTAAATCTATAATAATAGATGCAATAGGAATGATTCTTGGAGAAAGGGCATCTAGTGAATATGTAAGAGCGGGTAAAGAATTTTCGGTAATAGAAGCCATATTTGAATACGACAATACAATAATCGACAACATCCTGGCAGAAATGGGTATTGAACAAGAAGATAATCTTTTAATAATTTCACGCAAAATTACCCAACAAGGTAAGAATTATTGCAGAATAAACGGAACTAGCGTACCTGTTTCAACTTTAAAAAGCATAGGCAAGTATTTGGTGGACATTCACGGTCAGCACCAACACCAATCCCTCTTAAATCCAGAAAAACATTTAGAAATGTTAGACCTTTTGGGCGGAGAAGAGATACAAGAGAAAAAAGATAAGGTACGAAGTTTGTATAAAAAAATTCTCGATACAGAAAATAAACTTAAGGATCTTATCAAAGCTCGAGATGAATTTTTGAAATATAAAGAACAATTACAATTTGAAGTTGATGAGCTGGAAAAAGCCCAATTAAAACCTGGAGAAGATTCGATATTGGAAAGAGAGCTCGAAATTCTCGAGCATTCGGACAAAATTTTAAGGTCTCTTAGTTTCAGCCTTCTAACTCTTTACGAAGGAGACGAAAATAATCCTGCTGTTATAGACAATGTGGCAAAAGTAATCAACGTATTAGAAGAAGTGGTCGACTACTTTTCGCCTATAAAAAAGGATTTGGATAGCTTAAGAAATATTTTATACGAATTGGAAGATGTAGTTTCTGATTTGAGAGATCATTCAAAAACAATAGATTTTGAACCGGGAAAGCTAGACGAAATACAAGCAAGGATTTCCTTTTTGAACAGACTAAAGAGCAAGTACAACAAGAGCATCGACGAATTAATCAAATATAAAGAGCAAGCTGCTTCTAAATTGGACGAAGCCTTGAATATAGATGAAGAGATAATAAAGTTGGAAAATTCCCTAGAAATACTCAAGCAAGATTATATAAAGAGCGCTCTGGAACTGCACGAATTAAGAAAAACTATCGCCTCAACATTTGAAAAAAATATTTCAAAAGAATTGAAAGATCTGGGAATGAAGGATGTAAAATTTTCGGTAGACATAAATTGGATAGAATCGGAAGAAGGAGTGGAGGTAAAAAATAAAACCGTCAAAATAGGCGAGAGAGGATTGGATACGGTGGAATTTTTGATTTCCACGAATCCGGGAGAGCCGTTAAAACCTCTCGCTAAAATTGTATCCGGCGGTGAAGCTTCACGCATTTTGCTGGCTTTAAAAAGCATCCTTGCTCAGATAGACAACATTCCTTGTTTGATTTTCGATGAAATAGATGTGGGTATTGGCGGAAGAATGTCCCAGATAGTAGGAGAAAAATTATTCAAAATATCGCGTAACCATCAGGTACTCTGCGTCACCCATTCACCTCAAATAGCCAGCCTGGGGGATGCGCATTTTTGTATAAACAAAATATCTAATAACGACAGAACATTTACAACGGTTAAGGAAATAAAAGGCGAGGAGAGAATTAAGGAAATTTCAAGGATGTTAGGCGGAACTGAAATTACTGACAAGACAATTGCACATGCAAAAGAAATGCTTGAAATGGCCGAGAAAATAAAAAGAAAATATTAAAAAAATGAAAAGCCCCTTTTTTGGGGTTTTTTATTTTTTTCTTCCAGTATTAAAAGAAGCGAACCGGGTTATCTTAATTTTCAGGCCCGGTTTTTTCATTTTTACAGGAGGAGTGAAAGTGGTGGTTACGAACAATAGGAAAATTGTAGGCATTCTATTAGCAGTTCTTATAACGCTTCTATCATTTTCTCCACAATTTTCAGCATTATACAGGTTTCCTGATAAAGTCAAGATAATAGAAGGCAAGGAACATGTAATAGACATTGGAATACCTCTTAAATTCCAACTTTTTACAAAAACACGAAATTCTTTAACGATTAACGGTAGCAGCTTGCAAGATAAAATTTCTGTAAACTTAGGAAATCCCCTGTCCATTAGGTCGAGTCGTTTAGGAACGTACGATCTGGAGTTTCGATTGTTCGGAATTATCCCTGTAAAAAAGATGAAATTAGAAGTATTGCCCGAAATAAAAGTTGTACCAGGAGGACATTCTATAGGAGTAAAATTGAGGCCAAATGGAGTAATTGTTGTGGGAATTGCTTCAGTCGTTGACGAACAAGGAAAGGCGTATTATCCTGCTAAAAATGCAGGAATTCAAGTTGGTGATACCGTTATTTTGGTAAACGGCCAAAAGATTTATACTGCTGATGATCTAGCGGAGATTATAAATAGAGATGAAGACAAAGTAATAGACTTAACTGTAAAAAGAAATGACAAAACTTTCAATACACGATTGTCCGCGGTAAAAAATAATCATGGCATTTATCAAATAGGACTTTGGGTGCGGGATATCGCTGCTGGCGTCGGTACCCTTACCTTTTATGATCCCAAGTCTGGGTACTACGGTGCTTTGGGGCATATCATATCAGATTCAGACACAGGCAAGGTCGTCGAAGTTGGTCAGGGAGAAATTATTAGAGCGAGCATAACTAACGTGGTGCCGGCCAAGAAAAACGTCCCGGGCGAAAAAAGGGGAGTTTTTGTGGAAGAAGAGGACGTAATCGGCAATATTTTAATTAATACGCCATTTGGCATATTTGGAAAGACGTACAAACCGGTTATAAATCCACTTTTTGGAGAAATTCCAGTGGCTCTTTCAAGTTACGCCCACGAAGGGAAGGCCCAAATCCTGACTGTTATCGATGGTGAAAAGATAGAAAAATTTGATATAGAAATTCAAAAGATTATAAAACAGGACTATCCTAGTACCAAAGGAATGATAATAAAAATAACCGATCCGCGCCTATTAGAAAAAGCTGGCGGAATTGTCCAGGGAATGAGCGGAAGCCCAATAATTCAGGATGGTTGCCTTATCGGAGCGGTAACTCACGTTTTCGTGAATGATCCGACGCGAGGTTACGGAGTTTTTGCCGAATGGATGATAGAAGAGATATCAAAATTAAAAAGTGAACGACAAGTATATAAATATTAAAACATTTTATGGAATTTCAGGAGGATAATACCACTAATTGTCGAATATATCAAAATAGAGAATTTTATAGGGGGGTCAGCAAGATGGGCGACAGGAAAAAAATACTTTTAGCAGACGACAACAAAGAATTTTGCGATCTTCTGGAAGAATTTTTCTCAACGCAGGAGGATTTGGAAGTAGTAGGTAAGGCTCATAACGGACTAGAAGTCCTGGAAAAAGTTCAAGAGTTAAATCCAGACGTGGTTGTTCTTGATATAATTATGCCTAATCTTGATGGACTGGGCGTAATCGAAAAATTAACAAATTTCGATAAAAAACCCAGAATTATTGTCCTCTCCGCGGTAGGGCAGGATAAAATCACCCAGAGAGCCATAAATTTAGGCGCCGATTATTACGTAGTCAAGCCCTTCGATTTAAAAATTCTGGTGGAGCGCATACGTGAGCTGGACGCGGGAAGTGTAGTGCAAAAATCTATAAAGAGTACAAACACTCAAACTTCGAAGCGCAAGGATACCAATCTGGAAATGGAAATAACCAATATAATACATGAAATTGGGATTCCGGCGCACATTAAAGGTTACTTTTACTTAAGAGAAGCTATTGCCATGGTGGTAAACAACGTTGAACTGTTGGGAGCCGTAACCAAAGTGCTTTATCCGACCATAGCAAAAAAATACAATACCACACCGAGCAGGGTTGAAAGGGCGATAAGACATGCTATTGAAGTGGCATGGAACAGAGGTTGTGTAGAAACCATTAACAGTCTCTTCGGCTATACCGTTCAAAAGGACAAAGGAAAGCCCACGAATTCGGAGTTCATAGCTATGATTTCGGATAAGATAAGAATGGAACAAAAAGCCATATCTTGAGGGTTTGCAGGTCACAAACGCCTCTTGTTAGTTGGATAGAAACTAACGGGAGGTGTTTTATTTATTGTTATTATGTTGGAGAACTGGCGTGTTATAAAATGAATTTAGTGGAAATAATAAGAACAGGTTAACTGCAAATAGTTAATCATATTGAGAGGAAACCACAAAATGGCTGAATTCATTGTGGGAAGAGCTGTTGTTGATAAGAAAACAAAAAGATTAATACAGCGTGCAAAGCCGGGAGATATAGCTGTCCTTTGTCATAAAGATATTGATGAGGTAGCAGCTCTGCAACTTATAAAATCTAAAGTGAAAGGGATTATTAATTTTCAACCTTCCATTAGTGGGCGATTTTTGAATCAAGGCCCTGAAATACTTGTTAACTCCGGGAAGGTTGTGGTAGATGTTTGTCAGGACGGATTATTTGATATGATACATGAAGGAGATTTGATTAAGATCAAAAACAATGGGGAGATAATAGTAAACGAAAAATTTTTCTGCAAGGGATTAGTTTTAAATAAAGAATTTATCAAATCCAAATATGAGGAAGCAAAGGCTAATTATGAAAAAGAAATAGAAAGATTTGCCATTAACACTCTTGAATACATCAAACGCGAAAAAAAAATTTTATCATCGGATTATGCTGTACCTATGCTCAAAACCGATATGCGTAAAAAACATGTCATGGTCGTGGTGCGGGGTAAAGATTACCGGGAAGATATTTTGGCATTAAAGTCGTACATAGAAGAAATAAAGCCGGTTCTTATAGGAGTGGATGGGGGAGCCGATGCTTTATTAGAATTCGGTTTGAAACCGGACATTATAGTTGGCGATATGGATAGTATAAGCGATAAAGGATTAAAGTGCGGTGCGGAAATAGTAGTGCATGCTTACCCGGACGGCAGAGCACCGGGACTTGAACGAGTAAAACGACTAGGCCTTGAGTATAAGATTATGGCAGTTACCGGAACAAGTGAAGATGTGGCATTGCTTCTGGCTTATCACAGCGGCGCTGACTTGATAGTAACGGTAGGTACTCACACAAACGTAATAGATTTTTTAGAAAAAGGACGGCAGGGAATGGCTAGTACTTTTTTGGTACGGCTCAAAGTGGGGCATATTCTAATAGACGCTAAAGGTGTTAACAAACTTTACCGGAGTAGAATAAAAAGCAATTATTTAGCCGCCTTGCTAGCAGCAGCTTTTTTTCCGCTTTTAATAATCAGTGCCTCTTCTCCCGTAGCCAAACACTTAATCAGACTTCTAATCATTAAGGTAAGGATGATGATTGGCTTTTTGTAGAGGTGATTCTCTTTGTACAATTTCAAACACGTAACCATACTGCTGATTGCAGTATTTATTTCTCTGGGTATAGGTATAGCAGTGGGTTTTACAGCCAATAGCGATAAACTGTTGATAAAGCAGCAAAAAGCAATAATAGATCAGCTAGAAAAGAGTTACAATATCATGAAAGAAAGTAACAGGATGAAGGATAAACAGTTAAAGTCGCTTATCGAAAAGCAAAACAAAGATTATGAATTTCTGGAACAAAATTTTGAAACATTACTAAAAGGAAGTCTTGAAGGAAAGAAAGGAACTATACTACAACTTGGAAATAAAGGCGACCTAACGGAAGTCATAAAGTGCCTTGAAGATGCAGGAGCTATTGTGCAGAACACCACAGTTTTAAACGATTATGAAAAAGAAGGAGAAGCTGAAACGATAAATTTTCATGACTTTGTTGTAATCGTAAGGACTGACGAAAATTTAAATCCCAATTCTATAGCAAAAAGAATAAGTGATATAAAGCCCGTTGCCATTGTCCAAACTTCTAATTTACCGCGATTGGACATAACAACCGGTAAAAAATTGCTTTATATCGATAACATAGACACAATAATTGGAAAATACAGATTGATAGTCTGGTTAATAAATAATTCCTGAGGTGTTTAACTTTGGCATTGACCTTTTTGTCATTGATAACGACTATAGTTTTTCTTGAGAATTTTCGCACGTGGGAGCGTGCAGTCAAAAAAGTAAATTACAGGAATAAGGAAATAATTACTGCTGGCGGAGTGGTTTTTGTCATCATATTGATCCTGATGAACGTTTACTCGGCTTTTTACTGGGACGATACGGATTTTCTCGAATACACAATGTTATCTGCCGCATGCATAGGTTTTTCGGGTTTGCTGGACGATATATACGGAACCAACGCAGTCAAAGGTTTAAAGGGACATTTTTCTGAACTATTACGAGGTAAGATAACGACCGGAAACGTAAAGGCTATAATGGGGTTGAGTATAGCCTGTTTTTTATCCATGAAAAAAAACGAATTTTGGCCAGAGATATTTATTGATACGTTAATTATTGCTCTTTCCACTAATTTATTAAACCTGATGGATTTGAGACCCGGCAGAGCCTGTAGGTTTTTCTTGTTTTCTATAGCTTTAATGTTTTTATATTTTCTACACGAAGGCTCCACTAATTTAATATATTATTTTATGCCGCTTGTTGCATCGGTTTTGGTCTTTTTGTTTTATGACTCCAGAGAATTATTGATGATGGGAGATGTAGGGTCTAATGTGTTAGGTATATGCCTCGGAATGATGATATCATGGGGGAGTTCTTTTTACGTAAAGATAGGAGTATTGTCTTTTTTGATTGGAATACACCTCGTTGCAGAATTCTATTCAATCAGCGAGATTTTAGAAAGGATAATTTCGTTTAGGAAAAAAACTTTATGATTTATTAAGGGGAAATTATATGATAAGATTAAGGAAGGGAAAGGTTTTAGAAGTTTTAGAGGAACAAGCGGGACTACAAGAACTTTTGGTTGAGGTGGAGGGTGAAAAAAATAAGGCAATAAATTATACGGTGCTCACAGGCTATTGCAAAAAAGGCGATGAAGTAGTACTAAATACTACGGCAGTTTTTTTAAACCTCGGAAGCGGAGGTTATCATTTCGTCATTTATAATTGCTCGGTCGAAAATCTTGATATCGAAAAAAAAGGCCATATAATGAAGCTAAGGTACACCCCCTTTCAAATAAAAACTTGGAGTGCAGAAGAAAGCACCAATCCTTTGGCTGAAAAACTGTCAAACACCGTATCGCTTTCAGGTATGCCGGTGGTAGTGGGAACGCTCCACAGCATGTTGGCTCCAGCTTGTGCAGGAATAAAGAAAAATTCTAAAAACCTTAAGGTAGCATATGTGATGACCGATGGGGGGGCCCTCCCTCTTTTTTTGAGCCGCATTGTAAGGGAATTGAAAGAAAAAAAGCTCATAGATTTGACCGTTACCACCGGACACGCCTTCGGAGGTGACCTGGAAACAGTGAATATTTATTCGGGTTTATTATCGGCAAAAGCTTCTGGATGCGACGTGGCAGTAGTTACGATGGGGCCCGGCATAGTCGGAACCGGTACAAAATACGGTCATACAGGCCTGGAACAAGGAGAAATAGTCAATGCGGTCAATATACTTAATGGAATCGCTGTGGTAATACCACGAATAAGTTTCGAAGACAAAAGAAAGAGGCATTACGGAGTGAGCCATCATACGATTACATCGCTTCGGGAAATTGCTTTAAAGAAAGCTTTTGTAGTAATCCCAAAGATGGAAAAAGAAAAACTCGATGAGGTAATGAATCAGCTGAAAAGTTGCGGGATTCACCGAAAACACCGTATAGTAATTGAAGACGGCATTGAAGGCATAAGTGTTTTAAAATCGTTAGGCATCGAGCTTGAGACTATGGGGAGAGATTTTGAACAGGACAGTGAATTTTTCTTGGCGGCAAGTGCCGCCGGTAATTTTGCATCCAAACTCGTCATGAATAAGGGAGGGGGCTGGAGGCAGTGGATTTTTTCGAAGCTACAATCAATACGAAATATATTTTTTCAGGTAAGATATTGAAATTAAGATTGGACGAAGTTAAACTTCCTGATGGCAAATTTTCAACGCGGGAAATAGTTGAACATCCGGGAGCGGTTGCAATTGTCCCTATAGATGAGGATAAAAACGTAATAATGGTTCGACAATACCGAAAACCGGTGGAGGAAATGCTCTTAGAAATACCGGCAGGCAAACTCGAAGTAAATGAAGATGTTAACATTTGCGCTCAAAGAGAGCTATTGGAAGAAACGGGCTATAAAGCCAAAAAATTGATACATATAATGGACTTTTATACCACTCCTGGTTTTTCAAACGAGAAGATGTCCCTCTTTTTAGCATTTGGACTCGAGGAAGCCGAAAGCAAAGCCGATGAAGATGAATTCATAAAAAAAGAGAAAATACCCATAGAGAAGGCTATGGATATGGTTAAAAATGGAGAAATAAAAGATGCGAAAACGATGGTGGGACTTTTAGTGTCCCAAATGTTTTTGCAAGGGGAATTCTAAATGGAATATTTCGCAGATTTGCACATACATATAGGTCAATCCTGCAATAGACCCGTAAAGGTGGCTGCTTCTCGTCAGCTGACTTTAGATGCTATCTTAAAAACATGCATCGATGTTAAAGGCATAAACATCATCGGACTGGTCGACTGCGCATCGCCTTTTGTCCTCAACGAAATAGAAGAAAAGATTAAATCGGGAGAATTGGAAGAATTATCGAAAGGCGGTTTATCCTATCATGGTAAGTTGACAGTGATTCTAGGGGCAGAAATAGAGACGCAGGAGGAAAAAGGCGTTGCTCACAGTGTAGCGTATTTCCCAGGTTTTAAACAGATGGAGGAATTTTCGAATATATTACAAAAATACATAACAAATATCTACCTTAGTTCTCAAAGAGCGTCGTTGAATGCACGTGAACTGCTATATATAGTAAGAAATTTAGGAGGAAAACTTGTACCTGCTCACGTATTTACCCCTTTTAAAAGTTTTTATGGGAGTTGTTACGATAGGATTTCATCAGCTTTTGAAGAACATTTCGATGAAATATCCACGGTAGAATTGGGTTTGAGCGCCGATTCGGATTTGGCAGACAGAATAAGAGAATTATCCGCAAAAAAGTTCGTAACGAATTCCGATGCCCATTCCTTAGATAACATTGGAAGAGAATATAATAAAATTAAGCTCAACAACCCGGATTTTGAAAGCTTGTTTGAAGCCATTGGAGGAAGAACTCCGAACAATGAGATAATTGCCAACTACGGATTAGATCCAAGGTTGGGTAAATATCACAGGACTTTCTGCCTTTTTTGTAACTATATAGCAGATGCAGAACCACCCGTTATGAGTTGTCCTCGTTGTTCGAGCGATAAAGTAATAATAGGAGTATTAGATAGGATTACATTGATTGCCGATTTTAAAGAAACTGTGCATCCTCAAGGGCGACCGCCGTATTATTACAACGTGCCCCTCAAATTCATTCCAGGTATTGGGAAGAAAACGGCAGAAAGGTTGATAAAAGCTTTTGGCAGCGAAATTAATGTAATGCACTACGCCACTTTTGAGGAACTGAAAGGTGAAGTAGGCACTGCGATTGCAGAAAAAATAATTGCAGCGAGGGCCGGGACTTTGAAGCTGAAAGCGGGCGGAGGGGGCATTTATGGAAAGATAATATCGTGAGCAAGTTATATTGATACTCCTCCCGGCATAATATTTTATAGGTGGACGGGGAGGAGATATTCTTTGAATTACTTTATTTTAAAAATAGCAAATTATATGAAACAGAATATAGGCTATTACTTGCTAGTAGTCCTTATACTGGTATCGGGCATCGTTTTAGGGAGCTTTTCTGTGGGATTGCTTTCGGATGCACAAAAGCAGGAACTTCTAAATTATGTTGAATTATTTTTTTCTAACGTGAGGAATGTAAATATAGATTCTTCAGTAGTATTTTATACATCGGTTCTCAACAACCTCAAGACGGCTCTTGTTATAAGCCTCGCCGGCCTCTTTGTTATAAGCTTTCCATTAATACCCGCAGTCATCTTTTTCAGGGGGTATATTTTAGGTTTTACAGTAGGATTCTTAGCATCTGAATTCGGAATTAAAGGGTGCATTTTTGCTGCATTTTCAATACTTCCTCAGAATATCATTATAATACCGGTGATCCTTTCCATTGGAGTTACAGGAATTTGTTTTGCAGCTGCAGTAATCAAAAATAGGAAGAGGATGGATAAAAGAGAATATTTGAATATGACTGCAAGTTATGTGCTATTGAATTTGGGATTTTGCTTATTTCTAATCCTGGCGGGTTTAATAGAAGGGTATATTTCTCCGGTATTTATTAAACTTTTTTCAACGTACATCTAAAAGGGAAATCAATTTTTTTATGGAATTTATTATACTGGTGATAATGATGGAAGAAATGATAAGGCAATTTTTAAATTTTATAAGTGTTGAAAAAGGCCTTGCGCCCAATACTATTGAATCATATCACAGAGATTTACAAAACTATCTGCGTTTCTTAAAATCGCAAAATATCACAGATTTTAAGTTCACATCAAAAACGACGATAATTTCTTACCTTTTGCTCATGCAAAAAAGCGGAAAGGCCAGCAGCAGCATCTCGCGGGCTTGCGCAGCAATAAAATCGTTTTATCATTTTCTTATGCGTGAACGTTATATAGACGAAGACCCTACTATTAACTTGGATACTCCAAAACTGGAAAAAAAACTTCCAAGAGTTTTAACAGTAGAAGAGGTTGAAAGACTTTTAGACCAACCGGATATCAGGGATCCGCTTGGATTTAGGGATAAAACGATGCTGGAATTGTTATATTCTACTGGCATAAGAGTCTCGGAATTAATCTCATTGACTACAGAAGACATTAATCTGGATATGGGGTTTTTGCGTTGTACCGGTAAAGGTTCAAAAGAAAGAATAGTTCCAATAGGATCCTTTGCTGTAACCTACTTGAAAGAATATGTTAATAACGTGAGAAGGCTTCTGATAAAGGACAAAAATACCGATATTCTTTTCGTGAACCATTTGGGCAAAGCGTTAACTAGACAAGGTTTTTGGAAAATAATAAAAAAATACGCTCGAATGGCTGGAATCAATAAAGAAATAACTCCTCATACCCTTCGACATTCGTTCGCAACCCACCTTATTGAAAACGGCGCAGATTTAAGAGCGGTTCAGGAAATGTTAGGTCACGCGGATATATCTACAACCCAGATTTATACACATTTGACAAAAACCCGCATAAAAGAAGTATATGATAAAACACACCCCAGAGCTTAACTGAATAACATTCCTCCCTGAGGGATAACATATAACCGAAGGGAGGAAGCTTTTTATGATGTCGAGTTTAAATAATAAAAGGAAAAGGGCTATATTATGCTTTTTAATATTAATTTTTTCAATTGCCAACAACGCGAATTTGTATGCCCAGCCTTATCCTGATATCAAATCTTCTTCGGCGGTGCTGATAGACGCGCAAAGCGGTACTGTGTTGTATGAAAAGAACGCCCATGAGAGGATGGAGCCGGCGAGCATTACAAAAATAATGACTCTCCTTGTGGCTTTTGATGCCATAGCTCAGGGAAAAGCAAACCTTAAAGATAAGGTCAAAATAAGCGAAAGGGTGTGGAAAACCGGCGGCAGTCAGGTCTTTTTGGGACCGGGTGAAGAGCAGACGCTGGAAAGTTTGATGAAATGTATAACAATAGCCTCGGCCAATGATGCGTCGGTTGCCGTGGCCGAATATATAGGAGGAAGTGTGGAAGGATTTGTAAAGTTAATGAACGAAAAGGCAAAGTCTCTTGGAATGAATAACACACATTTTTCCAACCCCCACGGCTTACCAGATCCCAATAATTATTCTACCGCTTATGATATTGCTATAATGAGCAGGGAGCTAGTCAAGTATCCGAAATTCTTTGAATGGTCTACTGTATGGGTCGACTATTTAGAACATACCGATAAAAAACGCGAGCCTACAATGCTGGCGAATACTAATAAGCTCCTGGGGAAATATGAAGGATTAGATGGTTTAAAAACTGGTTTTCACGCAAAGGCCGGATATTGTTTCGCCGGGACGGCCAAACGAGGGAATTTGCGGTTGATATCGGTTGTGTTAAATTCGCCTACTTCAAATGATCGCTTTGAAGACACCAAGAAGCTTTTAGATTATGGTTTTGGAAAATACGATTCGATACAAGTTGCAAAAAAGAATGAAGTTTTAGTCCAGTTACCGGTGGAAAAAGGAATAAAAAAACAGGTAGATATTATAGCGTCTCGCGACCTCAATATATTGGTTGAAAGAGGCAAAGAGAATGCTATTGGTACCAAATTGGAAATACCGGATAGATTGAAAGCTCCCCTTTCAGCGGGACAGAGGATAGGAAAATTAATCGCGGAAAAAGACGGTAAAGTCGTAGGAGAAGTAGATCTAGTGACTTCGGAGGGAATCGAAAAGGCAGGTTTATTTTATATATTCAGAAAACTTATCGGGAACTTGTTCGATTTTTAAACGCACTTCGTGCGTTTTTTTATTTTTAGCAGGAATTTCCTAAAATTTGTAGAAATTATACTTGTTCCCGATGCAACTTATATTGTGGGGGTATGGAACTAAATGGGGGTAACTTTTAAAGTTTATAACGACATTTTAATTGTAAATTTAAAGGGAGAACTGGACCATCATATGGCGCGGATAGTAAACGAAAAGCTGGATGAATATTTAATGCGACAGACTTTTAAAAAGATATTATTTAACTTCAAGCATGTAAATTTTATGGATAGTTCCGGGGTAGGGATGTTAATAGGAAGATATAAATCCTTTCAAAAAATTGGGGGTAAAGTGGGTGCAGTAAACTTAGGTAAACAAGTAAGGCGAATTTTTGAGATTTCGGGTCTTTTCAATATAATCCCTTGCTACAACGATGAAATAGAAGCTAGTGAAAAAATGTAGGGAGTGATTATATGGAAATTTTAAACGAAATGACGATTGATTTTTTAAGTAAATCGCAGAATGAAGCTTTCGCAAGAGTAGTAGTGGCTGCTTTTGCTTCGCAGTTAAACCCTACCCTGGACGAGCTGGCTGACATAAAGACGGCTGTATCCGAAGCCGTGACTAATTGTATAATTCACGGCTATGAGAATAACTTGGGCACAATCAGGATAAAAGCCATTCTTCGTGAAAATGAAATTGAAATATGGGTGCAAGATTGGGGAAAAGGCATTGAAGACATTGAGAAGGCAAGGCAGCCGCTGTGGACATCAAAACCAGAACTCGATAGATCAGGGATGGGATTTACCATAATGGAGAATTTTATGGATAGAGTAGAAGTCGAATCCACACCTGGAAAAGGCACTATTGTTAAAATGTACAAGACTATAAAAAATAAAAAATAATTTGTTCTGGGGTATAGGTCATGACTTTGAAGAGTTCGGCAGGGCAATTACAATTATTAAAAAAAGCGAAAGAAGGAGATGAGGAAGCAAAAAACGAATTTGTCGCTTTAAATTTAGGTCTGGTCTGGAGTGTGGTAAAGAAGTTTTCAAATAGAGGTTATGAACCTGAGGAACTTTTTCAAATCGGAAGTGTAGGTTTATTGAAAGCAATAGACAAGTTCGATTTTACTTACAATGTTAAATTTTCAACATACGCTATTCCCATGATAATAGGGGAAATTAAGAGATTTATAAGGGATAACTCTCCTGTAAAAATGGCAAGATCGCTTAGGGATTTAACTATTAAGATACAATCTGCAAAGGAAAAATTATTATATGAATTGAACAGAGAACCCACTATAATCGAACTTTCTGAAGAGATAGAAGTTCCGCCGGAAGAAATAGTAATGGGTCTTGAAGCCATTCAACCTATTGTTTCTTTAAATGATGTGGCATACCAGGAAGACGGAGCTCCTATTTATTACATAGACAAACTTGACGACGGCGAGCAGTTACATAGTCAGTGGATCGAGAAGATAGCCGTAAAAGAGGCTCTCTCAAGGTTGGATAAATTGGAAAGACAAATTATTATTCTGAGATACTTTAAAGAAAAATCTCAAACCGAAGTGGCTAAGGTTTTAGGTATAACACAGGTTCAAGTATCCAGGTTGGAAAAAAAGATTCTAACAAAAATAAAAAACATGCTTACCCAATAAAGGCCTTTTTAAAAGGCTTTTTTTGTTTATGAATAGCATTTAAAGCAAAACCAGATACTATTTTTAGAGGGGTGGTAGTAGTGATAAAAAATAAAATTTTTTATATAGCCCTTCTGTTAATTTTAACTTTAATCGCAGGCGCAATGTATATAAACAACGTAAAAACGAGAATCCCAAAAAGCGCTAAACTTGTGATCGTCCCGTTTGAGAATAAAGATTATTTAATGGGAGAAAATATAATTGAAAACTTTAAAGAATTAGGGAGGGAAAATAATGACGGTAAAAGTCATTGAAGTAGTGGGAGAATCAAAAAATAGCTGGCAGGAGGCTGTTGAAAACGCTGTTCGAGATGCCAGCAAAACAATAAGAAACATTACCGGGATAGAGGTGAGAAATCAAACAGCAAATGTTCAGGGTGGAAAAATTGTTGAATACAAAGCCAATGTAGCTATTGCTTTTAAAGTTGAAGGTAGTACCGAAGCATAATTTAAAAGGAGAAGTCTAATGGCCAAAATTACACAGGAACAGAAAGATTATCAGCAGTTGGTTAAAAACGTAAAACCCAAACCTCCATATTTGAAAAATATAGTAATGGCTTTTTTAGTCGGGGGATTAATTTGTTTAATCGGACAATTAATATTGAATTTTTATATTTCTTTAGGCTTAGACAGCACGAAAGAAGCACCCAGTGCCACGTCGGCCACTCTAGTATTTCTTGGCGCTTTTCTCACCGGACTGGGTGTTTACGACAAAATCGGGAAAAGAGCAGGTGCTGGTTCAATAGTGCCTATCACAGGATTTGCAAATTCCATCGTGGCACCTGCAATGGAATTTAAAAGCGAAGGATATGTATTTGGAGTGGCTGCAAAAATGTTTGTGGTGGCAGGACCTGTTCTTGTTTATGGAATTGCCTCTTCTGCTTTAATCGGATTAATCTACTACGTGGTAAAGTTTTAGGAGGATATGATGGCTGTAAAAAAACTCGGAGCCCAGACGGTAAAATTTCAAAACCCTCCTTCGATAATAGCCACAGCGACCGTTGTGGGGCCTGTTGAAGGAAAAGGGCCATTGAGAAATTACTTTGACCTTATTTTGGGCGATTTTAAATTTCAGGAGAAAAGCTGGGAAAAAGCAGAAAAGAAAATGTTAAAAGAAGCGGTAGAAATGGCCGTCAAAAAAAGCGGTGTTCCGAGCGATAAAATTGAGTATTTCATAGCTGGAGATCTTCTCAATCAAATAATCTCCGCAAGTTTCGCCGCCAGGGAATTAGGATACCCTTTTTTAGGAATTTACGGGGCGTGTTCAACAGTTGCAGAAGGTTTGGGAATAGGCGCAATGCTAGTTGACGGAGGATATGCAGATAATATCGTAGTGGGTACTTCCAGTCATTTCTGTTCCGCCGAAAGACAATACAGATTTCCCCTAGAATTAGGAAATCAAAGGCCACCGACAGCCCAGCGCACTGTAACCGGCGCTGGGGCTGCTGTAATTTCAACCAAAAATCAAAATCCAAGAATAACTTACGTAACTACAGGAAAGGTAATAGATATGGGTGCTGTCGATCCAAACGACATGGGCAGCGCGATGGCACCGGCGGCAGTTGACACAATTGTAATGCATCTTGAGGATTCTAAGCGTACTCCTGAAGATTACGATTTAATAGTAACAGGAGATTTGGCGAGTGTAGGAAAGGATATAGCTCAAAAATTAATGCTGCAAAAGGGCATCGATGTTTCAAATAAGTATACTGATTGCGGGCTATTAATTTACAGCCCCGAACAAGATGTACATGCAGGCGGAAGTGGATGTGCTTGCGCTGCCGTAGTTACGTTCGGGTATATTTTTAACGAAATGCAGAAAGGTAGATACAATAAGATTCTTCTCGTGGCAACGGGAGCTTTAATGAATTCTACTATTGTCCAGCAAGGTGAAACAATTCCGTGTATCGCTCATGCCGTAGCATTAGAAAATCTATAGCCTGTAGCGAGGGAATAAAAATGATCGATTATATAATGGCGTTTTTAGTTGGTGGGCTTATATGTGCGGTGGGACAAATATTGATGGATTTCACACCTCTTAGCCCTGCCCACGTCCTTGTAGTTTTTGTAACTTTAGGGGCAATATTAAGCGGGTTAGGATTATACCAGCCTTTGATAGACCTTGCTGGCGCTGGAGCATCTGTTCCACTACCCGGTTTCGGACACACACTGGTGAAAGGTGTCATAGACGAAGTTAATAAATCCGGTGCATTGGGGATTTTGACGGGTGGATTGAAAGCTACGGCGGCGGGAATAACTGCGGCAATAGTTTTCGGCTATATCATGGCTCTTATTTTTAATCCTAAACCCAAATGAAGATGGGATTTTAAAATGTTTCTGGATTTTATAGGGATTTTCCTTACGACTTTAATAGTTAGCCCAAAATATTTTGCTCAAGTGATTTTGGTATGTTTTTTTGCAAACATTATTGATATACTGGTAGCCATCGTTTTTAATTCTCAAGTTACCGAAGTTATTTCCGGAGGCATATTTAGTTCTATAAATTATCTCGGCAGCAATATCGTACTGCCATATTTTTCTCCATTAATTTTAATCTTAATAGGCCTGGGTTTAAAAAACGGCGATTCAATAAGTTTTTGGAGATTCATAAATCCTTTTGCTAAGTACAAAAGGCCGTGGCCTCTTATCTTTTTAAAGGTAGGTGTTGCAAGAATTTTGGTGCTCTACATTTTGGGAAAATGACAAAAAATAGAAATTTGCTATCCAAAGGCAATCCTACAATGCCTTTATTTCTTTGTTCAACGAATTACCTTTCTTTGGTAATTAAGTTAATAAAATACATAATCGTGGGAATAATATAAGTGAAAATATTAATAAGGATTGAGAAGGGGTTAGAATGCGGATAGGTGTTCCAAGAGCTTTATTTTATTACATGTACTACCCTTTCTGGAAAACATTTTTCGAAGCTTTAGGCCACGAAGTAATATTGTCAAGTCCGACCAATAAAAAGATATTAAAAGACGGTTTGGAATTTGCCGTTGATGATGCCTGTTTGCCCGTCAAAGTTTTTCACGGACACATAGTGGATCTAATAGAGAAAGTAGATGTTCTTTTTATTCCTAGAATAATCAGCATCGAACCTGGAGAATTCATTTGCCCGAAGTTTTTAGGTTTACCTGATATGGTAAAAAGCAGCATACCGGATTTGCCTCCAATTATTGACAGCAACCTTTCTGTTTATAAAAACAGAAAAGGCCTCATCGAACATGCAAAATCGATAGGTACAGACCTGGGGCATTCTTCAAAGCTTATTTTGAAAGCGTACAAGATAGCCTCAACAAAATTCAATTCCTATAAGAAATTTCAAATAAGCCACGAAAAACTTCCTCTGGATTCGGGACAAAAGAGTTTTTTCGATTCTAACTCCTCGTATTTTTCTAGGCATAAAAACAAATGCCTTGGAGAAAATACTTTAAATGTCCTTTTACTAGGGCATCCTTACAATATATACGACAATTATATTAGTATGAATCTAATAACAAAATTGCAAAAAAATGGTATAAAAGTCATAACGCCAGAAATAATACCGGTCAAAAACATCTCGGCAGGGGCAAAAAATCTTAAGAAAAGATTATTCTGGACTTTGGGAAAAAACATAATAGGAAGCACTTACTATTATATGGATTGCGGTAAAGCTCTTGATGGGATAATTCATCTTGCTTCCTTCGGATGTGGACCTGATTCGATCGTAGGAGAGCTATTGGAACGCAAACTTTCTCGTAACCGGCTGGTTCCTTTTCTTCGGATTAATATCGACGAACATTCCGGCGAAGAAGGTTTCAATACGAGGTTGGAAGCTTTCATAGATGTAATAGAAGGGAGACGTCGGAATTGAAAGTTACCTTTCCGCATATGGGAAATCTATATATCCCTCTTAGAACTTTTTTCGAAAACTTGGGCGCCGAAGTGGTGGTTCCTCCACTTTCTAGCAAGAGAACATTGGAGATAGGCTGTAAATATTCTCCTGAGTTTGCTTGCCTTCCTCTGAAAGTAACTTTGGGCAATTTCATAGAGGCGCTGGAGATGGGGGCAGATACCATTGTGATGGCCGGAGGGGTGGGTCCCTGCCGCTTTGGGTATTACGCGGAAGTTCAAAGAGAAATCTTAAAAGATTTGGGTTACGATTTTGACATGATAGTGTTAGAACCCCCTCAAGGTCATTTCTGGGATTTAATAAAAAAATTTAAGTATATAACCAATAAAAAGAGCTTTAAAGAAATTTATCTGGCCGGAAAATTAGCGTGGAAGAAGATCATCTTATTAGATAGACTGGAAAAGATGGTAAATCGCATAAGAGCTGTAGAACTTGAAAAAGGTAAGACCGATAAAGCATATAAAAAGGCATTAAATTTAATATCAAATGCGAGGGATGAACAGGAGCTAGCCTTTGCAAGGCAACAAATTGCAAAAGAAATCTCGTCAATAAAAAAAGCTAAAGAAAGAAATTTACTTAAAGTAGGTTTGGTGGGTGAAATTTATACCCTTTTAGAACCCTTTGTTAATTTTAACATAGAAAAACAGTTGGGCGAACTAGGGGTTTTAGTAGAACGAAGTATATACATAAGCCAATGGGTTAGGGAAAACCTCCTGCCTTCTTTTATGAAATCAAAAGAGCCGGAAGTACTTGCAAAACTTGCTGAACCTTATATTCCATGCTTTGTAGGAGGCCACGGTCGGGAATCCGTTGCACAAATTGTCAGTTACGCAAAACAGGGATTTGATGGGGTAATTCACCTTCTCCCGCTTACATGCATGCCGGAAATTGTTGCAAAAAGTGTTTTGCCGATGGTAAGTAAAATTCATTCTATACCGGTGATGACATTCGTCTTGGACGAACATTCTGCCGAAACGGGATTAAGGACTCGCCTTGAGGCGTTTGTCGATTTGATCCGCGAAAGGAAGGAGGAAAAGGAGTTTGGAGTGTTATCTGGGGATTGACGTGGGTTCTGTAAGCACTAATTTTGCTTTGATAGACAAACATGGAAAAATGCTGAAGAAGCTTTACTTAAGGACTGCAGGACGACCTATAGAAGCAATAAAAAGTGGTTTAAAGATTCTTAAAGAAGATTTAAAGGACGATATAAAAATAAAGGGGGTAGGTACCACCGGCAGCGGCAGAAAATTGGCATCGGTCATAGTAGGCGCCGATGTGGTAAAAAATGAAATTACGGCCCACGCCGTCGCAAGCATATCTGAAATTCCCACCGTCCAAACTATTTTAGAGATAGGAGGACAGGACTCAAAAATAATAATACTGAGAGACGGGATCGTTGTGGATTTTGCCATGAATACCGTATGCGCCGCCGGAACGGGCTCTTTTCTCGACAGACAGGCCCAAAGGCTCGGAATACCCATCGAACTATTCGGTGAAATTGCCATAAGGTCGAAGAACCCCACCAGAATTGCTGGCCGCTGTGCAGTGTTTGCCGAATCAGATATGATTCACAAGCAACAGTTGGGGTATAAAGTTGAGGATATATTAAAAGGGCTGTGCCAAGCGCTGGTTAGAAATTACCTGGCAAACGTGGCGAAGGGAAAAGAGATAAAGCCTCCGGTGGTATTCCAGGGCGGAGTTGCGGCCAATTCCGGAATAAAAAGAGCTTTTGAAGAAGAACTTGGCATGGAGATCATAGTGCCGGAACACTTCGACGTGATGGGAGCTTTAGGGGCTGCATTGCTTGCGAAGAAAGCCATGTCTCAAAATAAGCAAAAACAGACTAATTTTTACGGTTTTGAAGCTGCCTTTAAAGAGCATAGGGCAGAAAGTTTTGAATGCAATGGGTGTCCCAACTTGTGCGAAATCGTACAAATTTATGTAGACAATAAATTGATGGCACGATGGGGAGACAGATGTGGAAGGTGGTCGGAGAATGTAGCCGTGTAGTGGAAAATTATATTGCATAAGGTTTTTTTTTATGATATACTATCACCGGTAATTCACACGCTGGAAATATTTCAACGAGGGTGCCGAAAGGTCTCGTTGAGAGATGATTCCGGCGGAGGAAAAAACCAAAGGAGGTAAAAAAATGTCGGTAGTTTCCATGAAACAATTGCTGGAAGCAGGGGTCCATTTTGGCCACCAGACTAGAAGATGGAACCCCAAAATGAAAGAATACATCTTTACTGAAAGAAACGGTATTTACATCATTGATTTGCAGAAAACTGTTAAAAAATTGGACGAAGCCTATGAGTATGTAAAGAATTTAGCTGCAGAAGGTGGAAAAATTCTATTTGTAGGTACAAAAAAACAGGCTCAGGAGTCGATTCAGGAAGAAGCCAAACGCTGTGAAATGTTTTACGTCAACCAGCGCTGGTTGGGCGGAATGCTGACCAATTTTAAAACGATTAAAAAGCGTATAGAACGTCTGAAAGAACTCGAACGCATGGAAGAAGAAGGGCTCTTTGAAGTCCTTCCGAAAAAAGAGGTACTAAACCTCAAGAAAGAAAAAGAGCGTTTGGAGAAATATTTAGGCGGTATTAAAAATATGACATCCCTGCCGGATGCACTTTTCATAGTAGATCCGAGAAAAGAAAAAATAGCCGTTTCGGAAGCTAGAAAGTTGAAGATTCCGATTATAGCTATAGTAGATACCAACTGCGATCCGGATGAAGTAGATTATGTAATTCCTGGCAACGACGATGCCATAAGAGCTGTTAAATTGATTACCGAAAAGATAGCCGACGCAGTACTCGAAGGCAAGCAAGGAGTTCAGATGGCAGCAGAAGGATAATTTCATGAGGTAAGGGGGATTTTTTCCATCCCTTACCTTTAATAATCTTTCGGGAGGTTTTGATATGATTAGTTCAGAACAAGTAAGGGAACTAAGAGAACGCACAGGCGCCGGGGTAATGGATTGCAAAAAGGCTTTGATGGAAGCCGGCGGAGATATAGAAAAGGCAATAGTTATATTAAGAGAAAAAGGGCTTGCTAAGGCTGCAAAAAAAGTGGGCCGTACAACAGCCGAAGGAATTATTGATGCTTACATACACGGAGAAGGTAGAATAGGTGTATTGGTGGAAGTTAACTGCGAGACCGATTTCGTGGCGAGAAACGAAGAGTTTAGAAGTCTAGTTAAGGATATCGCCATGCAAATTGCAGCATCAAATCCCAAGTATATTTCTCGGAATGATGTCCCCCAGGAAGTTTTGGAAAGAGAAAAGGAAATACTTAAAGCGCAAGCTATAAACGAAGGCAAACCCGCTCACATAGTAGATAAGATTGTTGAAGGCAGACTTGAGAAATTCTTCGAAGAGAACTGCCTTTTAGAACAGCCGTTTATTAAAGATCCGGATAAGAAGGTATCTGAGTTGATAATGGAAAAAATTGCCTTATTGGGTGAAAATATCACAGTCACCCGCTTTGCCCGTTTTGAAAGAGGAGAGACTGCACCAAAAACCAATCAGGATTAACACTAAAAAAGAGACACTCATTGTGTCTCTTTTTTAAAAATAAGTCTGCAAAAGAGAGGGTTAATAGATGCAAAAACCAAAGTATAAACGGGTCGTTCTTAAAATCAGCGGTGAAGCTCTAGCTGGCAAAAAAGAATTTGGGATAGATCAAAACGTTATTAATTCTATAGCCGACCAAATAAAAAAGGTAAGGGAATACGGTATTGATGTTGCTATTGTAGTTGGCGGGGGAAACATATGGCGCGGACGTAATTATCCAGATATGGACCGGGCTACTGCCGACTATATGGGGATGCTGGCAACTGTAATAAATGCTCTCGCACTGCAGGACGCATTGGAAAAAAGAAACATAGAAACACGTGTTCAGACAGCCATAGAGATGAAAGAAATTGCGGAGCCATACATAAGACGCCGAGCCATAAGACATCTTGAAAAAGGCCGGGTGGTCATTTTTGCTGCTGGTACAGGAAACCCCTATTTTTCTACCGATACCGCAGCAGCTTTAAGAGCTGCAGAAATAGAAGCAGATGTTATTCTGCTTGCAAAAAAAGTCGACGGAGTCTACGATTCGGATCCGATGAAAAATCCCAATGCTCAGAAGTTCGATAGTTTAGACTATATCGAAATACTCAACAAAGGGTTAGGTGTTATGGATTCCACGGCCACCTCACTTTGCATGGATAATAAAATCCCGATAATCGTGTTCGGCATCAACGAAGAAGGCAATATAGTAAGGGCCGCTCTTGGGGAAAATATAGGAACTTTTGTGAAAGGAGGTTGATTTGGTGGATAAAAAAATTTACAAAGAAACCGAGGACAAAATGAAGAAGGTGCTCGACAATCTCAAATCTGATTTAGCGGCAATAAGAGCGGGAAGAGCCTCGACTGCACTCCTCGATAAAATATCAGTGGATTATTACGGCGTTCCGACTCCAGTTAACCAGTTAGCAACTATAAGTGTACCCGAACCGAGAATGATATTAATACAGCCCTGGGACGTGAAGACGATTACCAGTATCGAAAAGGCCATCTTAAAATCTGACCTCGGTCTTACACCTACCAGCGACGGCAAGGTAATAAGGCTTGTCCTTCCCGAATTAACTATGGAAAGGCGCAAAGAGCTAGTTAAGATGGCTAAAAAGAAGGCAGAAGATGCAAAAGTTGTCGTGCGGAACATCAGAAGGGATACAAACGAATTGATCAAGAAAATGGAGAAAAACGGTGAAATATCTCAGGACGATAGCAAAAGGTGGCAGGAAGAAATACAAAAACTCACGGATAACTATATTGAACAAATTGATAAAGCATTGACGAATAAAGAGAAAGAAATAATGGAGGTATAGCGCTATTACTGAAAAAAATTTAGAACTCATAGGTTTTACTTTAGAGGAAGCTAAGGAATTTTTAATGAAAAAAGGTATCAAGATCTGCGATATTAAGTACACCTTCCCTGTTACTCGCAAAGAAGACTATTGTAGACCGATAATAGTAAGAGTAGAAAAAGACAATCATGGCGACGGCGTGATCTTACTCGTTGCTTATTTTCGTTAAAAATGCCCCCCTCGTATAGAGGGGGCTTTTGATAATTGGGAGGCTCGAAAAGTGGGAATAAAGGAAATAGATTTAATTGATCCAAAAAAACTGCCTTGTCACATTGCTATAATAATGGACGGCAACGGACGGTGGGCTCAGAAGCGAGGTCTTCCTAGAATAGCGGGTCATTGGGCCGGTGCCGAAGCGCTTCGCAGTATTGTGGAATTTTGTGCAGAGTTAAAGATAAAGGTTCTTACTGTTTATGCCTTTTCTACAGAAAATTGGAAAAGACCCTACGAAGAAGTAAAGACCATTCTAAATCTTCTCGTATACTACTTAAAAAAAGAAGTGGACAATTTGAACCGCAATAATATAAAATTAATGGTGACTGGAGATTGGCAGGAGCTGCCATATCGGATTAGAGAAGAAATAAAAAAATCGGTAGAACTAACTTCGAATAACACAGGCCTGATATTGAACGTAGCGTTAAATTATGGATCTCGCCGCGAAATAGTTAAGGCATGTAAAACCATATCAAGGCTTGTTGATAATGGAAGATTGAAACCAGAAGAGATTGATGAAAAGCTTTTCGAGAAGTATTTATTTACTGCCGGGCTTCCTGATCCCGATCTTTTAATCAGGCCCAGCGGGGAATTGCGGTTGAGCAACTTTCTTTTGTGGCAGATAGCCTATTCAGAGCTGTGGTTTTGCGATACTTATTGGCCGGACTTTAAGAAAGAGCACCTGGTCCAAGCTTTACTTGATTTTCAACGCAGAGAACGGAGATTTGGAGGTTTAACAAAATAAAATGGACGAAACTTTTATTATAAGATCTTTGACCGCAATATTAGGTATTGCCCTGCTTTACGTTGTAATCGGCAGTGGAGCTATTTCGTTTCTTGTTTTTATCATATTAATGACCCTGATAGCCAATTGGGAACTTGCAATGGCTTTTAAAAAAGCGGGTATAAATGTAAACATGGGCTTTAGCGGAACGGCAGGTTCAATTTTGCTGACCATGATATATTTCTGGTCCGGTGCGAAGACGACAGTTTTTTTCCCTTTTTGCCTGCTTATAATCTTAAGTTTTTTTTCTTCCATAGTAAAATACAAGCAAAATAAGTTGATGGATACCGTTTTTACTACTTTTTCCTTTCTCTATACTTCCATCCCGTTTTCGCATATCATGCTTATCAAAGATCTATCGCAAGGACCTGTTTTATTGTGGTTGGTTTTTGTAACAACGTGGAGCTGCGATACTTTTGCCTACATAACGGGAATGCTTTTCGGCCGCCATAAACTTTCTCCCCAAATAAGTCCTAAAAAAAGTATCGAAGGAAGCATCGGCGGAATAATAGGAAGCATTTCGGCAAGTTTTATTTATTCAATGATGTTTTTACCTCAGATTAAAATTCTAGATAGAGTAGTATTAGGTTTATTAATAGGAATTTTTTCTCAAATGGGCGATCTTTCGGCTTCTCTCATAAAGAGATTTTGCGGAATAAAAGATTTCTCTAATCTAATTCCCGGTCATGGTGGAATTTTAGATAGATTTGATAGTAGCCTCTTTTCTTTCCCCGTAGCATACTATTATATTATAACAGTGATTCAAAAGGGTGGTCTTACTTGAAATTGAAATCAGATTACAAACCCATCGTTTTTCTAGGACTTGCCATTGCCTTGGTTTCTTTAGCGCTGTTCATTACAATAGAATATTTTCTCCCTTTCGCAGTAGGCATAATAATCGCTTTAATTATAGACCCAGTAGTAAAATACTTTGAGGTAAAACTTAAAATCCAACGAGGTATAGCTGTGGTTATAGTCTTACTTGCTATTATTTCATCTTTCGGGTATTTAATCATTCTTGCAATTTCCAGGTTTATTTTCGAAATAGGAAAACTGGTGAATACATTACCCAATTATACTGACTATTTGAACTCCATTTTTGACAGTGTAAGCACATTTATGTTTTCCGTTTACGACATTATACCTAAAGAAGTAATGGATTATCTTTTTAAAAACTGGGGACAAATTATTACTTATCTGACCGGCTTCTTATCAAAATTTTACACTCTCGCGGAAAAACTTGTCGTTATCCCGAACTTACTCATATTTCTCCTTTTTACCTTTTTATCCAGCTTCTTCTTTGCGAAAGACAAAAACAAGATAATATCTTCCATAAAAAGCATCCTGCCGCATAATTGGTATAAAAAAATAGAAATAATACAATCGGAGCTTATCGCATCCGCCATAGGATTAATTAAAGCACAAATAATATTGATATTTATTTCGACAATTATTACCATAGCGGGGTTCTATATTCTAAATGTGGATTACGCTCTAACTTTAGGCATAATATGCGGTCTTCTTGACATACTTCCTGTTATCGGACCAAGTTTAATATTCGTTCCATGGGCCATAGTGGCGTTGCTCCTAGGAAATTTAAAATTTTCACTGTCGCTGATAATCTTACATCTTTTTGTTTCTGGAATGCGTCAGATTTTACAGGCAAAAGTCATAGGTACCCATTTGGGATTAGACCCGTTGCTGGCCCTAATATCAATATATGTCGGCGTAAGATTGTTCGGTTTTATGGGGTTATTTATCGGACCTATGGTGGCTGTAATTGTTAAGGCCATATTCCAATCAGGCTTTTTGCGTTCTTAAAAATAGAAAACCGGAAGGTGAACAAGTTGAACACAATAGCAATTTCAATTATAGTATTCGGTGCTCTCGTTTTTTTTCATGAGCTGGGGCATTTTTTGGTGGCGAAGTTGTGCGATATAAAAGTTAATGAATTTAGTTTAGGTTTTGGGCCAATTTTAGTATCGCTCAAAAAGGGTGAAACTCTCTATTCCATCCGAGCCTTACCTTTGGGCGGATATGTAAAGATGGAAGGTGAAGACGAAAAAACAGGGGATCCAAGGGCTTTCAGTAACAAACCCGTGGGAGCAAGAATGGCAGTTGTAATATCAGGTCCGATGATGAACCTGCTGATGGCAGTAATTTTAATATCGCTGATAGGATTTTTCAGCGGAGTTGCAACCACAAAAGTTACAGTTATACCGAATTCTCCAGCAGAACTAGCAGGGATTAAGGATGGCGATATTATTGCCGCTATAGATGATAAGAAAATTTCATCGTGGGATGAAACGGTAAGCATAATCAGCCAGAAACCCAATCAAACATTGGAAATAGAAATCCTAAGAAACGGAGAAAAAAAAGAGATTTTGGTAAAGACGGAGCAAGAACCGGAAACCGGGAGGGGCGTAATTGGCATAAAATCAGTGGTTATAAGATATTCTCCATTGCACAGTCTAAAAACTGGAATTCAAAAGACCCTTTGGGCATCAAGCATGATTTTGTCTTCTATCCCCAGACTGTTGACAGGAAGGGGCTTGTCTGATCTGGTTGGGCCTTTGGGTATTGCCCATATGGTGGGAGAAGCTGCTCGGGTTGGTATATTTAACGTATTATACCTTACAGCATTCATAAGCATAAACTTGGGACTCCTGAACCTTTTGCCAGTTCCCGCTTTGGATGGAAGCCGTTTGGTTTTCCTGTTTGTGGAATTCTTAAGAGGAAAACCTATAGATCCCGAAAAAGAAGGTATGATTCACTTTTTGGGTTTTGCTCTGCTGATGCTATTGATGGTATTTGTACTTTACAGAGACTTTATGAGATTATACATGTAAGCAAGGGGAGTTAATATGGTGGATGACAGGACTTCGATTAAAAGGAGAACTACAAAAAAAGTATACGTTGGCGATATTGGGATAGGCGGGGATTTTCCAGTATCCGTTCAATCCATGACGAATACGAAGACTCAAGATGTAAAAGCTACCGTCAACCAAATCCTGGCCCTTGAAGAAGCAGGCTGTGATATTGTCCGCGTTGCCGTTCCCGACATGGAAGCGGCTCAAGCTATTTCTGAAATTAAACGGAATATCCACATTCCGTTAGTTGCCGACATCCACTTCGACTACCGGCTTGCGATTGAGGCAATAAAGAACGGCGCAGATAAGGTACGAATAAATCCTGGCAATATTGGGGGAGTAGACAGGATAAAAAAAGTTGTAGAAGCGGCTCGCGAAAGGAACATTCCCATTAGAATTGGCGTTAATTCAGGCTCTTTGGAAAAAGATTTACTAGAAAAATACGGTTCGCCCTGTGCCGAAGCTTTGGTAGAAAGTGCACTAAGGCATGTGAGCATCCTTGAAGGATTGGACTTCTCCGATATAGTAATTTCTATAAAGTCTTCCGATGTATTAACCACAGTAAAAGCATACGAAATGCTGGCAAAAAGAGTCGATTACCCCTTCCATCTTGGAGTAACCGAAGCGGGAACTATCTTTTCCGGTACCGTAAAATCCGCCGTGGGACTGGGCATACTGCTTTACGAGGGAATCGGAGATACCATAAGGGTTT
The DNA here is from genome assembly GCF_001562425.1 of Fervidicola ferrireducens. GTDB lineage: Bacteria > Bacillota > Thermosediminibacteria > Thermosediminibacterales > Thermosediminibacteraceae > Fervidicola > Fervidicola ferrireducens. The sequence goes on along the minus strand of NZ_LOED01000004.1, from coordinate 2,592 downwards.
CGCTGACAGGGGACCCCGTCGAAGAAGTAAGGGTTGGTAAAGAAATCCTGAAAAGCCTCAATCTGATTGAAAGCGGAGTTAATCTAATATCTTGTCCGACTTGCGGCCGTTGTCAGATAGACCTCATAGGAATAGCCAGGGAAGTCGAGAAAAAATTAGCAGGCATAAAAGCACCCATAAAAGTTGCCGTGATGGGATGCATAGTAAACGGTCCCGGCGAAGCACGAGAGGCTGACATAGGAATCGCAGGCGGAAGCGGTAAGGTTGCGGTGTTTAAAAAAGGGCGTATACTCAAAACGGTACCCGAAAGCGACGCTGTTGGTGTATTAATATCGGAAGTGCGGAGTATGTTGGATGATAATTTGACAAAAAAAATTAACTCTGATAAAATAACAGACAAACAGCATACTGTGAATGGCGTTGATGGAGGCCAGTAAGAAGTAAACCCGATGAAAAGAGAGCGGTCCCACAGGCTGAAAGGCCCGCCATCGGGGGCTTCTGAAACCCACCTCCGGAGTCTGCCGGAAACGGCCGGCACTTTGCCGTTAACCCAATGAGTAACCCTTTTGCCTTCTTATTAAAAGCAGGGTGGTACCGCGAAAAACCTTCGCCCCTTCGGTGCGAAGGTTTTTTTAATAATTTTTTTCGGGAGGAGAGAACAATGGAAGAAAAATACGTCAAGAAAATTACGGCTAAATCAGAAGACTTTTCCCAATGGTACGTAGACGTTATCGTAAAAGGCGAACTTGCCGATTACTCTCCCGTCAGAGGATGCATGGTCATAAGGCCTTATGGTTACGCTTTGTGGGAAAACATGCAAAAACTATTAGACCGGCGCTTCAAAGAAACTGGGCATAAAAATGCATATTTCCCGGTATTTATTCCCGAATCTTTGTTGAGAAAGGAAGCAGAGCATGTAGAGGGATTTGCTCCTGAAGTTGCGTGGGTGACTCACGGTGGACAGGAAGAGCTTTCGGAACGCCTGGCGGTAAGACCTACTTCCGAGACAATTATATGCAGCATGTATTCCAAATGGATAAAATCGTGGAGGGATTTACCCGTTTTAATCAACCAGTGGTGCAACGTAGTCAGATGGGAGAAGAGCACCAAACCCTTCCTGAGAACGGCTGAATTCCTCTGGCAGGAGGGGCACACCGCCCATAGAACTGAAGAGGAAGCTGAAGAAGAAACACTGCGCATGCTTGAAGTATATAGGGATTTTGTAGAAACCGAGCTGGCATTGCCGGTTATAAAGGGAAGAAAATCTGAAAACGAAAAATTTGCAGGAGCTTTGAGGACATATACAATAGAAGCCATGATGAGCGATGGCAAGGCATTACAGGCGGGGACTTCTCACAATCTAGGTCAGCATTTTTCCAAGGTGTTTGACATTAAATTTTTAGACCAAGACGGGAAGTTGAAATACGTATGGCAGACTTCCTGGGGAGTGTCGACCCGACTTATAGGTGCTGTAATAATGACTCACGGCGATGATAGGGGTCTCAAACTTCCGCCTAGAGTCGCGCCCATTCAAGTGATTATCGTTCCTATTTTTGGTCAGCAAAAAGAGGAAATTCTGGCCAAATCAAAGGAGTTGTATCAGCTTCTTAAGGAGAATTTCAGAGTGGAATTAGATGACCGCGATGAATACACCCCCGGTTGGAAATTTAACGAATGGGAAATGAAAGGTGTTCCTGTAAGGCTTGAGATAGGCCCTAGAGACCTTGCGCAAAACCAAGTGTTGCTGGTTCGGAGAGACACTGGCGAGAAGATTCAAGTCAAAGAATCGGATTTGGTAAATTATTTAAATAAATTGCTTGAGGATATCCAAGCCAATATGTTCAAACAAGCCAAAAAATTTATGGATGACAATACCAATACTGCAACCAATTTTGAAGAATTAAAGGAATTGCTAATCAACAAAAGAGGTTTTGTTAAAGCCATGTGGTGCGGTGACAGTGAATGCGAAAAAAAGGTTAAGGAGGAAACCACCGCAACTTTACGCTGCATTCCCTTTGAACAGGAAGAAATTTCGGATAGGTGCGCTGTATGCGGAAAAGAAGCTAAGAAAATGGTCTATTTTGCAAAATCTTATTAACGGGTAGGTAATCCTAAATGAAAATGAGCGAATTGTTCCCATCTTCGCTTTTTAACCTTCCGGCCGGTTTAACCGGCCGGGGGCAAAAATACTTATACCAAAGCGGGATTTTTAGAAGCGGAAATACGGTGACTTTGTTCTCCCTCGGTGTCGAGTTGTTCAAAAACATCACTGATGTTGTGGAGGAATATCTGAAATCAAACGGATTTAAAAAGATTATCCAAAAAGATCCTTCTTATCAAGACATTATTAAAGAGGTAACATCACCTAAACAACTACCTCTGTTTTTTTATAGCTTTTCCGGTGGATTTCATATTTACAAAAATCCCGCCAGAATGCCCCCGATTTTAATCGGGGGATGAATGGCGGCTTGCTATTCTTCTCCGGTTGTGTTATGATTTAAGCGAACCGGAGGAGATACTATATGCAGACAGTAACCCTCAAGGTAAAACTCCTATCCCCAAACAAAGGCAAACTGGAAAAGATGGTTCGAA
>NZ_LOED01000003.1 GCF_001562425.1 Fervidicola ferrireducens | reverse complement strand
GAAGATAGACATAGCACAATACCTACTCAGCATTCCCGGCATAGGGATAGTAACCGTAGCTGGATTTCTAGCGGAAGTAGGTGACCTAGCCAACTACACCCACTATAAGCAGATACAAAAGCTAGCAGGGCTCAACATAGCAGAAAACCAATCTGGGAAACACAAGGGGAAGGCTAAAATATCAAAGAGGGGCCGTCCGGAGCTGAGGAATCTCCTTTACAAAGCAAGCCTTGTGTTAGTAGCCAAAAACAAGGAATTCAAGGCACTCTACAACTACTTCTTAAAAAGGCCTCAAAATCCATTAAAATCCAAGCAGGCATTAATAGCAATTTCAATGAAGCTAATAAGGGTAATGTTCACCCTTGCCAAAAAGAGGGAAAATTACGATTCAGAGAAAGTTCTTGGAGAACATCGCATGAAGCAAATAAACCAGCTAGCGGCATAAAAGTGAGATAGCCAACAAGGCGGGGAAGCAATATTCCCCCCATAAGGGCAAGACCCTGCATGAAAGTAAAAAGCTCCCCGCCTAGCCCTCAAAGGCAGGACGAAGGAATGTAATAAGGGCGTAGGACCCCGGGAGACATGATAGGGTAGTCGAGGGCATGAGTGAAGGATTTGATAGGCAACTTTTAGTAAGTTGCCGCAGGTGGTCTTGTTTTGTCTAAAAAATCTATGGTTAAGCAGCAAAAGCAGCCTAAATTCAGAGAAAAACTAAGATTTTAAGAGTTTTATTTGGCTAATCAAAAAATATTGAGATAGGGGGGAGATTTTTTGAAAATACTTCTGGTATGTTCGGGGGGGATGAGCACCAGCATCGTGGTAAAAGCTGTAGAGAAAAAAGCCGCAGAGCTAAAGGAAGATATTTACGTAGAAGCAGTGTCTACCACTCAATTTGAAGACAGGGTAAAGGATTTCGATGTGGTGCTAATTGCGCCACAAGTAAAGCACAGGAAGCAATATTTCGATGAAATTGCTTCAAAGTACGAAGTTCCTACAGGACTTATCGAACCTCAAGCTTACGGTCCCTTCGGTGGAGAAAAAATTATCCAGCAGGCTAAAAAATTACTGAAGGGGGTATGAAAAAGTGGAGGCAATTTTAAAATGGGTAGAAGAAAGGCTCATGCCTCCTATGGCGAACCTAGCCGAACAGAGGCATTTGAGAGCCGTCAGAGATGGCATAGTGGCCACTTTACCCCTCATAATAGTGGGTAGCTTCTTCCTTATAATTGCCTCGCCTCCCATACCGGCGCTGGCTGCTAAAGTTCAACCCTATGCGGCTCAGATATTAATACCTTTTAGGTTGAGCGTGGGACTGATGGCCCTTTATGCCGCACACGGAATAGGATACAGCTTGGCTAAGTCATATAATTTAGATCCCGTCGCAGGTGGGCTTCTAGCCTTAGCTTCCTTTATAATGATTACCTTGCCGCAAAATATAGACAAAATTGGCTTCGTATTGCCCATGGGTGGCTTAGGTGGGGCCGGCCTTTTTGCAGCCATAATCATGGCATTCTTTGCAGTTGAGGTCTTGAGGTTTTTAACTGTCAGGAAAATAACTATAAAAATGCCCGAAGGGGTTCCCGAATCTGTAGCGAGGTCTTTTGAAGCACTAATACCCGCAGCCGTAATTATGGTCATTATATATATAATAAGGGTCATTTTGAACATCAATATTCAAGAACTTATAATGAATCTGTTCAAGCCGCTGGTTACCGCTGGTGATTCGCTTATAGGAGTACTTGTTCCTGTTATATTGATAACACTACTTTGGTCTGCTGGTATCCATGGGGTTTCTGTGGTCGGAAGCATTGCAAGACCCATCTGGATGGCACTCTTGGATGAAAACACGCGAGCGGCAGCAGCGGGTAGCAAAATCCTACCCCACATTGCGCCGGAACCTTTCTTCCAGTGGTTTATCTGGATAGGGGGATCGGGTGCAACGCTGAGTCTGGTTCTGCTGATGCTCACTTCTAAGTCTAGATACCTCAAAAATCTCGGGAAGGCTTCGCTTTTACCAAGTATATGCAACATTAACGAACCGGTAGTTTTCGGAACACCGATAGTGCTAAACCCAGTGCTTGCGATCCCGTTTATTCTAGGCCCTGTGATTACTGCTGTATTATCCTACCTAGCTATGGCGGCTAACCTGGTTGGCAGGCCATATATCCTCGCACCGTGGACATTGCCTGCTCCTATAGGCGCTTATCTTGCGACCGGAGGCGATTGGCGTGCGGTAGTGCTTGTTTTAATAAATATTGCCGTAACAACTATTGTATATTTCCCCTTCTTTAAATCATACGAAAGAAAGTTATTAGAAGAAGAGTCGAACAAATAATAAAGAGCCGGGCTTTGCCCGGCTCTACAAGATAGAGGCAAAAAAGATGGAGGAATTTGTATGGTGGACGAAAATTCTATATTTGAAATAATAGCTTATGGCGGAAACGCCCGGGCTAAAGCTTATGAAGCCATAGAGCGGGCTAAAAATGGCGATTTTGATATGGCCGAAAAACACCTGAAGGAAGCCGATGATGAAATGCACAAGGCTCATGACGTTCAGACAAGAATTATACAGGAGGAAGCCCAGGGTATAAAGCAAGAATTATCGGTGCTTCTAGTGCACGCCCAGGACCATTTGATGACCGCTATGGCAGAGAGAACCCTAATTGAAAATTTAATAGATCTTTATCGCCGGGTGCAAGAACTCGAAGCTGAACTTAAAGCCATTAAGAGGTGTTGCGGAGATGAAAAAACTGATCGTTAATGCCGACGATTTGGGTTTAACTCCAGGAATAAATAAAGCCATTTTGAAAGGTATCACCGAAGGGATAATTACTGATACGACAGTTATGGTAAATATGCCGGCAGCTTCGGAGGCGCTAGATATAGCACGGAAGTTTTTCCCCGACCGTATAGGAATTCATCTGAATCTTACCTGCGGTTTGCCGGTCTTGGACCCGGCAGATATTCCGAGTCTGGTAGACGAATCGGGGCGATTTTACCGGCGAAGGGGGATCCTGATGGAAAAGGCTTCCCCGGAAGAAATTGAAAAAGAATTGCGAGCGCAGGTGGAAAAATTTTTGAACTCAGGTCTAGAACCCAGTCACCTGGATTGTCACCATCACCTGCACCTTCATCCTGTGGTAGCGAAAATCGTTGCTAAATTGGCCGTTGAGCTTGATGTACCGGTCCGGGCGTTGGATATTCAAACAAAAACTTATTTTAAAAGCTGCGGTGTTAAAACTCCTGACCACTTTTCCATGGATTTTTATGGGGAGAAAGCTACCTTTGAAAATTTGATGTCCATCCTGGAAGCTTATGAGGATGGTACCATGGAAATCATGACCCATCCTGGTTATTGCGACTCAAAATTGTCGGAAGTGAGCACATATACATATTTTCGGGAAAATGAACTGCAGATATTGACAAGTCCCATCGTTCGTGATGCCCTGAAAAAAAAGAATATTGAGCTTTTTAGTTTTAGAGAGTTGAAAGTCGAGAAGGGAATTTTATGAGCTACATTGTAGGTGTTGATGCGGGTGGAAGCAAAATAGAGGTATTGGCCCTTGATCTTGAAAAAAATACTGCGACTTCTTTCATTCTTGAAAGGCCAGGCAATGTTTTAGTTGCAGGCAAGACCAAGGCGCTGGAAAGCATAATAGAAACGGTGAAAAGGGTATCTGAGCAGCAAGAAAAGACGAGTTCGGAATGCCTCGGGATATACGTGGGTGTGGCAGGGGCTGGAAGCGAAAAGGTAAGGCAAAAAATTAGTCAAGCTTTAAAAAGCCTCGGATTGGCGAAAAAAATTTTTGTTGAGGCCGATTTTAAGATAGCTCTCGCAGGGGCAGCGGGAGAACCGCGCGGCCTGGTGGTAATATCAGGGACCGGAAGTATAGCCTACGGTGTGAATGAAAAAGGGAAAGAGGTTGTAGTTGGTGGTTGGGGCCATCTAGTGGGTGATGAAGGGAGCGGATACTATATTGGCCAAAGAGCCATAAAGGAGGCGATTAAATATTACGAAGGGTGCGGAGGTTCGAAAGGCATTTATGAAGAAGTTTTATCTTATTTTGGCTTAGAAGATTTAACAAAAATAAAGCCGATACTCTACTCGGAGAATTTTTCGAAAGACTTAATTGCAGGTCTGGCTATAAGGGTGGGCCGGCTTGGCGATGAGGGAGAAAAGACCGCGTTGAAAATCCTTAAAGAAGCAGGTAAGTCTTTGGCGGAGATTGCGAACTGCGCCATAAAAAGGCTCGGGGATACGTGTGTCTTTGTATCCGGGAGTGTTCTTTTAAAAGAAAAACTGGTATACGACTCTTTCGCTCTTGAATTGGGGCGAGCCAATCCGGGTGTTAAAATAAACCGCCCAAAATATAAAGCGGTGGCGGGAGCTCTCATTCTCCTTGGCAGGGAATTGGATATGAAACTGGATTTAAGTCATATACAAGCGGTAAGACCGAGGTTGGAGTGATGATATATGGAGAAATTATATGCTTTATATAAAAAGAAAAGGAAAAAAGTAATTGGGCTTATGTCGGGGACTTCAGCTGACGGTATTGATGCAGCTCTTGTGGAGATTGAAGGTTACGGGCCGGGTAGTCAAGTCGAGCTCCTTGCTTTTTACAATTTCCCCTATGACGAGTCTGTAAGGCGCGAAATATTCAAGCTCTTTGACTTAAGGCACTCAACGGCAGACCTTATATGCAGAATGAATTTCAAGCTGGGAGAGTATTTCGGCAAAGCTGCGCTCCGGTTGTGCGAACTTAGCGGTATAGATATAAGAGATGTTGACCTGATAGGCTCTCACGGACAGACCATCTACCATATTCCGGGGGAAGCTACCCTGCAGATAGGAGAACCCAGCGTCATTGCAGAACTTACGGGAAGGACCGTGGTAGCAGATTTTAGAGTTCGGGATATTGCAGCGGGAGGCCATGGAGCGCCGCTGGTGCCGTATGTAGAATACCTGCTTTATAAGTCTACCAAGGTAAATAGGGCCTTGTTGAATATTGGTGGGATTGCCAATATTACGTTGATCCCGAAGGAATGCATGATAGATGATGTTACGGCTTTTGATACAGGTCCAGGTAATATGATGATCGACGAAATAGTGCGGTGGGGGACCAGAGGTAGGATGAGGTTTGATGAAGGTGGGGCAATCGCATCAAAAGGTAAAGTAGATGAGAGGCTAATTGAAATTCTGAAAACTCATCCGTATCTAAAACTGCAGCCCCCAAAAACTGCGGGTAGGGAGTTTTTCGGTAAAAGTTTTACGGAAAATATAATAGAAAAAGCAATAGAGTTGAAGATTGGTTTTGAGGATTTGGTTACAACTGTCACTTATTTTACCGCTTATTCAATAGGCCGGGCAGTGAAAGATTTTGTATTGCCTAAATGCAAAATCGATGAAATTTTGGTAAGCGGAGGAGGGGCTTACAATAACACCCTGGTCCGCATGATTAAGGACGAAATGAAAGGAATTGAAGTCAGAACTTTAGAGGAAATAGGGCAAAATTCAGATGCCAAAGAAGCAATAGCTTTTGCTGTGCTGGCCAACGAGACTATAGGAGGGGTTTGCAACAACGTCCCCGGTGCCACTGGAGCCAAAAAAAGAGTCATCCTAGGTAAAATTATTGTTTAACTTGAATCAATAAGTGAAGTTTAAAAAGGAGATGATTCGATGGAGTTAACAGAGTTGATAACAGAACAGAGAAATCCTTACACGGAAGATATCGACCTTTTAGATACCGTGAGCATGTTGAAAAAAATGAACGATGAGGATAAAAAAGTGGCCTTTGCTGTGGAAAAAGAAATCCCCAGAATAGCTAAAGCTGTTGATGAAATAGCTGAAAGAATAAGAAACGGTGGGAGACTTTTTTATATAGGCGCCGGTACCAGCGGGAGGATAGGAATTTTGGATGCTTCCGAATGCCCACCAACTTTCGGTGTAAATTCTGAACTAGTTCAGGGAGTTATCGCGGGTGGCGACATGGCGATAAAAAGCTCCGTTGAGGGAGCTGAAGACGATGATTTTATGGGGAAAAAAGACCTTCAGAACAGGAACCTTTCGAGCAAAGATTCAGTTGTTGGCCTTACTGCGAGCGGCAGGACTCCCTACGTCGTGGGAGGGCTAAAATACGCACGAGAGATAGGAGCCTTGACGATAGGAATATGCTGTAACCCCGAAAGCCTTATAAAGGATTATGTCGATATACTTATTGCACCAGTGGTAGGGCCGGAAGTGATCTTGGGTTCTACCAGGCTAAAAGCCGGTACAGCCCAAAAAATGGTACTGAATATGATTTCCACTGGGGTAATGATTAAACTAGGCAAGGTTTACAGCAATCTAATGGTAGATTTACAGCCAACCAACGAAAAACTAAAAAATAGGGCAAGGCAGATTATTAAAATTGCAACGGGTGCTAGCGACGATATGATAGAAGGGGTCCTTAAAGAAACAGATTTTAACGTTAAAGTTGCAATTTTAATGATACTTTCTGGAAAGGACAAAAACGAGGCCGAGCGGGCCCTCAAATTTTCCGGAGGAAATATAAGGAAAGCCCTAATGGCCATATACCCTGAAAGGAGATGAATTAAGTGGAAAAAAAATTAAAGATTGCCGTCATCGGCGGCGGGTCCAGTTACACGCCCGAGCTAATTGAAGGATTTATCAAAAAAGCCACGGAGGTTCCCGTAAGCGAAATTTATCTTGTCGACGTAGAACAGGGGAAGGAAAAACTTGAAATAGTGGGAAACCTCGCCCGGCGCATGGTCGAGAAAGCAGGTTTGGATATTAAAATAAACCTCACCCTTGAAAGAAAAGAAGCCATAGACGGCGCTGATTTCGTGATAACCCAGTTTAGAGTTGGCGGGATAGACGCCCGCATCAGGGATGAAAAAATCCCTCTAAAATACAATGTCATCGGCCAGGAGACCACCGGCCCCGGTGGTTTTGCAAAAGCCTTAAGGACCATTCCGGTCATACTTGAAATCTGCAAAGACATAGAAGAACTTTCTCCAAATGCATGGCTTATAAACTTTACCAACCCTTCGGGCATCATTACGGAGACAGCGTTAAAACACTCAAAAGTTAAGGCACTTGGACTTTGCAACGTGCCCGTCAATATGATAAGCCACGTGGCTAAAGCCTGCGGCGTGGAAATGGAAAGAATCTATATTCAATTTGCGGGTCTAAACCACCTGGTGTGGGGATTGCGGGTGTATCTAGACGGTGAAGATATAACGGAAAAATTGATGGAGCAGCTTACTTCCGAAGAGAACATGACTATGAAGAACATCCCGGCTTTGGAATGGGATAAGGATTTGATTAAATCCCTCGGCATGCTTCCGTGTCCCTATCACCGGTATTATTACATGATGGACAAAATGTTAGAGGAAGAGAAAAGGCAATCTGCGAGCGAGGGCACTCGAGGTGAGGTCGTCAAAAAAGTCGAACAGGAACTTTTTGAACTTTACAAGAATCCGGAACTTGCCGAAAAACCACCGCAGCTTGAAAGAAGGGGAGGGGCTCTCTATTCCTACGCTGCGTGTAACCTGATAAGCTCCATAGTAAACAACAAGAAGGATATCCAGGTAGTAAACGTAAAAAACAACGGCACAATACTGGATCTACCCGAAAATGTTGTAATCGAAACGAATTGCGTGATAGACAAAGATGGCGCCCATCCGTTGAGTATAGGGCGGGTGCCGGCTAGAATAAGGGGGCTGATGCAGGTGGTAAAGGCCTATGAAGAGCTAACCATCGAGGCGGGGGTCAACGGAGATTATAATGCAGCCCTTCAAGCCTTAACTATTCATCCTCTGGTACCGTCCACAGGGATTGCAAAAAAGATATTGGATAATATTCTTGCCGAAAATAGAGATTACTTGCCGCAATTTTTTAAATAAAAACGGGGTAGTATAAAATTTAAATTGGGTAGGAAAAGAAGTTAACAAAAATTTTAGCGGAAAGCAAGGACTTTTATGAACTTAAAAAAGTGATAAGTGAGCTATCTCAAAAGGTGAGAAGTCTCAGGAGGTGAGATAAAGCACTTAGTAGCCTATGAAGGGAAGAGAGAAATTGAGGCAGGGAGAAAAGAATTTTAACCATACATCATATAGGCAGCTCTTCGGTGCCGGGTATGATGAAGACAAAGCACATCATCAGAATGATATTTTTATGATTGCTTTTATGCGTAAAGTGTGATAATATTAAAGTACCTATGGTATCTGTAGTTATAATGCAATAAAGGTTTAAAACCGGCGTGTTACCGGAAAGCGGGCATGAGCCGGGAAGGGATTGTTTTTCCTTCCCGGCTCTTTTATTTTCAATGTGGGTTACGGAGGAGGTGGGAGGGCAAAATAAAATTTTTGGTGCTTCGACAAATTTTAAAGCAAGGAGGTTCTGTGAATGAAAGGCGTTTTGGGCAGCCTGCAAAAATTGGGCAAGGCTTTGATGATGCCGATAGCGGTTATGCCCGCCGCGGCGCTCTTGTTGAGGCTTGGAGCCGAGGATGTGCTCAACATTCCGGTGATTATGGCGGGAGGTGCCGCAATTTTCGACAATCTCCCGCTGATATTCGCCCTCGGCGTTTCCATGGGTCTTGCCGGCGGTGCGGGAGCGGCGGCTCTTGCCGGCGGTGTGGGATACTATGTCCTCATAAACGTCCTTAAAGCTATCAATGAAGAGATAAATATGGGTGTATTGGGAGGAATAATAACTGGTATAGTAGCGGCACAGCTTTACAATAGATACAAGGACATAAAACTGCCCGATTTCCTCGGATTTTTCGGAGGACGGCGCTTCGTCCCCATCGTGACTTCAGCAACCATGCTTGTTCTAGGCGTAATTTTTGGATTCGTATGGCCTCCGATACAGAAAGTCATTTACGCAGCAGGCGAGTGGATAATCGGCGCCGGCGTGCTTGGGGTATTCGTATTTGGAGTCTTAAATAGGCTTTTGATACCCTTCGGCCTTCACCACGTTATAAACAGCCTTGTTTGGTTCGTCTTCGGCGAGTACACCGATGCGACGGGCAAGGTGGTGACGGGTGACCTGCACAGATTTTTCGCCGGGGACCCGACCGCGGGTATTTTCATGACGGGATTTTTCCCGATTTTCCTCTTCGGGCTTCCGGCGGCATGCCTTGCAATGCTGCATGAAGCTAAGGACTCGCAGAAAAAGGCCGTGAGCGGTGTGCTTTTGAGTGCGGCACTGACTTCGTTCCTCACCGGAATTACCGAGCCAATAGAATTTTCCTTCATGTTTCTGGCCCCCGTATTGTACGTGGTGCACGCGCTTCTTACTGGAATTTCACTTGCGCTGACTTATGCCCTGGGAATAAGGCATGGGTTTGGTTTTTCCGCGGGATTTATAGACTACGTTTTGAACTATGGCCTGGCTACAAAGCCGCTTTTGTTGATACCTATAGGCATAGTTTATGGCGCGGTCTATTATGCCATTTTCAGGTATATCATAAGGAAATACGATTTGCCGACGCCGGGCAGGATAGAAGGCGAGGCCACCGAGACGAAAACTACGGCAAAGGTAAGCGAAAGGGCTGAGAGAATCCTGGAAGGCCTTGGCGGCAGGGCCAACATAAAATCCCTCGATGCCTGCATAACCCGCTTGAGGCTAACAGTTGAAGATGAGAAGGCGGTAGATGAAGAGCTTTTGAAAAAAGCAGGAGCGACTGGAGTGATGAGGCTTGGCGGTGGAAACCTGCAGGTTGTTGTAGGAACCGAAGCGGAATTGATAGCGGAAGAGATAAAGAAAATGCTATAATCTAGCTAGTAAAAAGAGCGCGGCGAGCTAAACTCGCCGCGCGAAATTTAAAAATAAGGGGGACAAAAGGGTGCTTTTTAGCATTTTTGGCAGAAATAAACTGGGCGACCCTGTGGTAAAAATCGTGGCACCGATGAGTGGAAGGGTGGTGGACCTTGCGGAAGTTCCTGATAAAGTATTTTCGGCAAAAATGGTGGGTGACGGGGTAGCTATAGAGCCTTCCGAAGGATTGGTGGTTTCCCCATTCGATGGCTTAGTAAAGCAGGTTTTCCCGACGGGTCATGCTCTTGTGATGGAATCAAAAGAAGGGCTTTCTCTGCTCATCCACATAGGAATAGAGACGGTCAACCTCAAAGGTGAAGGCTTTAAGGTTCTCGTCTCAGAAGGTCAAGCTGTAAAGGTGGGGACTCCTCTTGTAGAGTTTGAGATGGAACTGATAAAAGATAAGGGCTTTCCACTGGTAAGTCCTTTTGTTATCCCGGAAATGGACTTGGTGGATAAGATAAAATCAAGCGGCCTAAAGGAAGTCAAAAAAGGCCAGGACGTGCTAATTGAGGTTTTTCTAAAAAGAAAGGATGAGCATAAATGAAGAGGATTTTTGAATTGGGCTTTAACGATTTCATGACTATGAAAAAAGCTGAAATTATAGATTGCATAAAAGCGTCCGAAGGAAGAACGGTGATGGCCGAGACCGTTATTGCTGTACCGCCGCTTGTCTACGGCGTCAGCAATCCGGAACTTGCGGCCTCCTTTGGGGCGGACCTCATTACCTTGAACATGCTGGACCTTAAGGCGCCTTTCGTGTACGGGATAGACGATGAGGGAATCGACCTTACGCTTGGAGTGGAAAGTTTAAATCAATTGATGAAAAGGCTGGATGGGAAAAGAGATATCTCGGGATATGCCCGAAAGATTAAGGAGATTGTGGGAAGGTTTATTGGCGTGAATTTAGAACCGGTGCCGGAAGGCAAGGATTATCCCGGCGGCAGAGTATTGAGCGAAGAAAACCTCGAAAGGGTAGTCGAAATGGGATTCGACTACGTGGTGATAACCGGAAATCCGAAAACCGGCGTGTCGAAAGAAGGTATTCTGAAGGGTATTGAGAAAGCCCGGAAGATATTGGGCGAAGACGTCTTAATAATGGCGGGCAAGATGCACGCTGCCGGCAATGAAAACATTTACGAACCGGAGACTTTGGGAGATTTTGCCCGGGCCGGAGCCGACGCGGTTCTTGTTCCCGCACCGGGGACGGTGGTGGGTGTCGACCTTGAGCTGACAAAGCAAATGATAGAAAAAATACACAAAGCCGGAGCTCTTGCTATGACTACCATAGGCACCTCCCAGGAAGGGGCAACGGCTGGAGTTATAGAAAAGATTGCCCTGCTTTCAAAAATGGCAGGGGCCGATATCCAGCATATAGGTGATGCTGGATATTCTGGGATAGCATTTCCGGAAAATATTATGGCCCTTTCCATAGCTATAAGGGGTAAGAGGCATACTTTCAGGAGAATGGCGTATTCGATGAAGAAGTAGCTTTTTTGCTTTATAAATCCGCCCCAAAATGATATAATAGTCAAAAAGAAGAAGCGGCAAGATGGTTTGCCGCTTAAAATTTATTTTATGAGGTGGTCTTGATGGCTGATGGAAATGGACTGAAAAAGAAATTGAGATACGATTATCTGGAAAAAAGATTAAGCCTCTCGGAAAAGGAAGTGATGGAAAAGAGTGAGAAAATAATGTCCCACCTTTTTGAACTTGAAGACTTCAAAAAAGCAGGTCTTGTGATGTTTTACGTGGATTGCAGGAATGAAGTCATGACAAAGAAGGCCATTGAAAAGGCTCTGGCGATGGGAAAGAGGGTAGCCGTGCCCAAGACCGTAAAAGGGGAGGGGCTTTTGGCCATAGAGATAAAAAGTACTGACGAACTTGCCTGCGGTACTTTCGGAATCTTAGAGCCGGTCAACAATAGTATAGTAAATCCCTTTGAGATAGATCTGGTGCTCGTGCCGGGGATTGCCTTTGACAGAAGGGGCTACCGGCTGGGATACGGAGCGGGTTACTACGACATGTTTTTACCCAGGCTCCGGAAAGGGGTCAAAAAAATAGGTCTTGCCTTCGAAATGCAGCTTGCCGACTGCATACCGGCAGAAGCCCACGATGTCAGGATGGATGCCGTTTTGACAGAAAAAGGATTGTACGTTTTTTCTTAATAGCGAACTATTTTTTAATAGAGGATAGAAAAAATCCACACAAAAAGAACGGATTTTAAAAAGGGAGGAATCCGGGTGCTAAAGGACAGAGAAAGCGTAATAATCTTGGATTTCGGTGGCCAGTACAGCCAGCTCATAGCCCGCAGGGTGAGGGAAGCCCACATATATTCCGAGATACTGCCCTACGATACTCCGTTAGAAAGGATACTGGATAAAAAACCAAAAGCCATAATCCTTTCCGGCGGCCCGGCCAGCGTATACTCAAAAGACGCACCGCGCTGCGACAAAAGGCTTTTTGAAACGGGCATTCCGGTTCTCGGAATCTGTTACGGGATGCAGCTTATGTGCCACCTGCTGGGAGGCAAGGTGGAAGCGGCGAAAGCCGGGGAATACGGCAGGACCGAACTTTTGGTGGACGAGGAAGGCGGATTATTCGATGGCCTCGGCAAAAAGCTTACCGTATGGATGAGCCACGGGGATTCGATACTTGAACTACCCGAGGGGTTCCGGACTTTAGCCCGCACAAAAAACACACCCCACGCTGCCGTGAGCAACGGTAAAAACTTATTCGGCGTGCAGTTTCACCCCGAGGTGGCTCATACCCCCGACGGCAAGAAAATCCTTTCGAATTTCCTTTATAAAATAGCTGGCTGCAGCGGTTCCTGGACTGCAGAGGCTTTCGTGGAGGAACAGGTAAGGCTCATAAGGGAAAGGGTGGGAAACAAAAGGGCCCTCTGCGCGCTCAGCGGCGGGGTCGATTCTTCGGTCGCGGCGGTAATTGCCCACAGGGCTATCGGCGATAATCTTACCTGCATTTTCGTAGACCACGGCCTTCTAAGAAAGGGCGAAAAGGAGCAGGTGGAAAGGACCTTCAGGGAAAAGTTTCACATGAACCTCAAAGTCGTGGATGCCTCGGAGAGGTTTTTAAAAAGGCTGGAAGGCGTTACGGACCCCGAAACGAAGAGGAAAATTATAGGAGAGGAGTTCATAAGAGTTTTTGAAGATGAAGCAAAAAAGCTAGGCAGGATTGACTTCCTCGTGCAGGGGACGCTGTACCCTGACGTAATCGAAAGCGGCACGAAGACCGCCGCGGTAATAAAAAGCCACCACAACGTAGGGGGACTCCCCGAGGACCTTAAGTTCGAGCTCATCGAACCCCTGAGAGACCTTTTCAAAGACGAGGTAAGGGAAGTGGGCTTGAAGCTCGGCCTTCCCGAGGAAATAGTCTTTCGCCATCCCTTCCCCGGTCCCGGCCTTGCAGTAAGAATATTGGGTGAAGTTACCCGCGAAAAGCTCAACATCCTGCGGGAAGCCGATGCCATAGTGACGGAAGAGATAAAAAAGGCGGGAATTTACGGCGAGCTTTGGCAGGCTTTTGCGGTGCTAACCAACGTAAAAAGCGTCGGCGTTATGGGGGATGCGAGGACGTACGCCTACACGGTGGCTGTACGGGCGGTAAAAAGCGATGACGGCATGACCGCCGACTGGGCAAGGCTCCCTTACGACCTGCTGGACATTATTTCTACCAGGATCGTGAACGAGGTCGCGGGGGTAAACCGGGTCGTCTACGATATTACATCAAAGCCGCCTGCCACCATCGAATGGGAGTAACAATTAACCCAACCTTAACAATCGATTAATTGCAATTTAACACAGGGGGTGTATAATTCATAATGTAGAACATAATAAAGTAATAAGGAGAGGGAATATGGTATCAAAGCTTAAGGGAATCTTCCTTATTAGTTTGGCGGCGGTTTTGGTGCTGACGGCCTGCGGAGGCGGTGCTTCAAACCAGAACCAGGGCGGTCAGGCAAAGTTTACCGGTTCTATTAAGATCGATGGTTCCAGCACAGTCTATCCCATCACCGAAGCTGCTGCCGAAGAGTTTATGAAGCTTTATCCTGATGTGGATATCACCGTAGGAGTTTCCGGTACGGGTGGCGGATTCAAAAGATTTACCGCGGGCGAGATTGACATAGCTAACGCTTCCCGCCCCATTAAGGATTCGGAAGAAATGAAGGCAAAGGAAAATGGCATTGAATACGTCGAATTTCCGGTAGCTTACGATGGCATAACCGTGGTTGTCAACAAGGATAACGACTGGGTTGACAGCCTTACCGTGGAAGAACTAAGGAAAATTTGGTCGCCGGATAGCAAGGTCACTAAGTGGAGCGATATAAGGCCCGGCTGGCCGGACGAAAAGATTAACCTTTACGGCCCCGGCACCGATTCGGGAACCTTCGAATATTTCACCGAAGCTATCGTGGGTGAGGCTAAAAAAAGCAGATCCGATTATACCGCCAGCGAGGATGATAACGTATTGGTTCAGGGTATAATTAATGACAAATTCGCCTTAGGTTATTTTGGATTTGCTTACTACCTGGAAAATTCGGACAAGCTGAAGGCAGTGGCGATTGATAATGGCAGCGGGCCAGTGGAGCCTACAATAGAAACCATAAAAGACGGCACCTATAAACCCCTTTCAAGGCCGCTCTTCATCTATGTGAACAAAAAATCCCTAGAAAGGCCCGAAATAAAGGAATTCGTCAAATTTTACATGGAAAACGCACCTGAACTCGTAAAGGATATCGGTTACGTTCCCATGGCCGAAAGCGTGTATCAGGAGAATCTGAACAAAATAAAGTAACTACCTCTCTGGAAAAATCTGACGGCCGGGAATATGGGAAAGCCCTATTGGCCGTCAGATTTTGTGCCATTGTTATTTTAAGATTCAGTTAAGATTCTATTAATTCAGTGTAAAAATTGGAGGAATTATAAAATGGCCAAATCGGGCAAAGATTTTCGCCGGGAAAGGTGCATCCAAATCCTTTTGGCTCTGGCCGCATCTTTATCGGTGCTCGTGACGGCCGGTATAATAGTTTCGCTTTTCGAGGAGACGGCGGGATTTTTCAAAGAAGTATCCTTTAAGGAGTTTTTTACGGGGACCCGGTGGTCACCGCTTTTTAGCCCACCGCATTACGGAATAGCTCCTCTTGTTGCAGGAACGATGCTAGTTACCATAATTGCTATGGCCGTTTCGGTGCCACTCGGCCTTGCAAGTGCCATATACCTTAGCGAATACGCTCCGGACGGATTAAGGCGCCTGGTAAAGCCGGTGCTAGAAATCCTGGCCGGTATACCCACCATCGTATACGGCTACTTTGCCCTCACTTTCGTGACGCCGGCAATACGGGCGGTAATTCCCCACACCAACGTATTTAACGCTCTGAGTGCGGGCATCGTCATGGGCATAATGCTTATTCCCATGATTTCATCCTTAAGCGAGGATGCCATGATGGCAGTCCCCCAATCCCTTAGGGAAGCCGCTTACGCCCTTGGGGCCACAAGGCTCGAGGTTGCGTATAAGGTGGTAATTCCTGCGGCGATTTCCGGCATAGTGGCATCCTTCATCCTCGCCTTTTCGAGAGCGGTGGGAGAGACCATGATAGTGGCCCTCGCGGCGGGTAGTACTCCCAAGCTTACCTTAAATCCTTTGGAAAGCATTCAAACCATGACGGGCTATATCGTGCAGGTAATGCTGGGTGATGCGCCTTTTGGCTCCATAGAATATAAGAGCGTCTATGCGGTGGCCAGCGTGCTGTTTTTCATTACGCTGTCGCTAAACCTGGTGGGAAATAGGATCGTTCGCCGCTACAAGGAGGTATACTGATGTCCCCCCAGGAAGAATCTTTTTTCCCCAACCTAGAAGGCAGGAAGCGGCTGGACCTTATCTTTAAGTGGATTTTTTTTAGCGCCAACCTTGTGGGACTTTTGGTGCTTTTGGTGCTTGCCGTGAAAATCGTTCTGGATAGTTGGGGTTGGCTCGACGTGCAGTTTATAACCTCATTTCCCTCCAGGTTTCCGGAAAAAGCGGGTATACTGCCGGCAATTTACGGCACCGTTTACCTTATGATAATAACCGCCCTTTTTGCGATACCTACCGGCATTGCAGCGGCAATTTTCTTGGAAGAGTACGCAAAAAAAAGCAAATTTTTATCCCTAATCCAGATTAACATTTACAACCTAGCTGGGATACCTTCAATAGTGTACGGCATCCTGGGACTTACGGTTTTCGTAAGATGGCTGAATTTAGGGCGAAGCCTTTTGGCTGGGGGACTTACCATGGGACTTTTGGTGCTCCCGGTGGTTATTGTCACCGCACAGGAGGCCATCAGGGCCGTTCCGGAGTCGCTTCGCCATGCTGCCTACGCGTTGGGTGCCACTAAGTGGCAGACGGTGCGCTATGTTGTACTTCCATCGGCGCTGCCCGGGATGCTGACCGGAATAATCCTTGCCCTTTCCAGGGCGATAGGTGAGACGGCACCGCTTATTCCGATCGGTGCGCTGACCTTCATAAGGACAATACCCAAAAGCCCCCTCGACTCATTTACGGTGCTCCCGATTCAGATTTACAACTGGACCTCAAGGCCCCAGGATGATTTTAGGGCCATAGCGGCGGCGGGAATAGTGGTGCTTTTGGCGGTGCTCATTTGTATGAATTCGGCGGCAATATTTCTTAGGAATAAATATCAGGGAAGGACAAAGGAACTATGAGCATGGAAAGCGTTATATCCATAAGGGACCTTCGGGTAAGCTATAAGGATCATGAGGTTTTAAAGGGGATAAATCTCGATATATATAAGAACAAGATTACCGCGATCATAGGTCCTTCGGGTTGCGGAAAGAGCACCCTTTTGAGGTGCCTAAATAGGATGATAGATCTGGTGGAAGGGGCTAGGATAAGCGGCAAGGTGCTCTTTAAAGGGGAGGATATATATTCTCCGAAGGTGGATCCGGTACGGGTGCGCTTCAAGATAGGCATGGTTTTCCAAAAGCCGAACCCTTTCCCGAAAAGCATATTCGAAAACGTGGCTTTCGGACCGCGGATAAACGGTTACAAAGGAGACCTTTCAGCCCTGGTGGAAAGATCGCTAAGGTGGGCGGGACTCTGGGATGAGGTAAAGGACCGCCTGGGTGAAAATGCCTATGCGCTTTCCGGAGGGCAACAGCAGCGGCTTTGCATAGCGAGGGCACTGGCACTCGAGCCCGAGGTGCTGCTTTTGGATGAGCCCTGTTCGGCCCTAGATCCAGTTTCTACCATGCGGGTGGAGGAAACGATAACCCATTTAAAAGAAAGGCTCACCATTGTTATAGTAACCCATAACATCCAGCAGGCGGCAAGGGTTGCCGATTATACCGCCTTTTTGCTCCAGGGCGAGCTTGTTGAATTCGGGGAAACGAGCCGCATGTTCACGGTGCCTAAGGATAAGAGGACGGAGGATTTTATCACCGGCCGGTTCGGATAAACGGCCGGTATTTTTTTGTGCAAAAATTATTGTTAAGACAAGACTGAATGTGCTATAATAATTAAGTGTATAGCGGGTAATGTGATACACTATTATTCTAATATTAGGGGGTCATATAGCGAGATGCCGAAAATAACGCTAACGGTAATTAAGGCCGATATCGGCGGTTACGTGGGGCACTGCAGCGTGCACCCCGAATTGATCGAAGAAGCCAAAAAAGTTATGGAGGAAAAAGGTAAGGGCCTTTTGGAAGACTACGTCGTCACTAATGTAGGCGATGACATTAACCTGATAATGACGCACAGGAAAGGTGTCGACAGCCCCGATATCCACAAGCTGGCATGGGATACTTTTCTTTCCTGCACTCAAGTCGCAAAAAGGTTAAAGCTTTACGGAGCGGGGCAGGACCTTCTGTCGGATTCCTTTTCGGGCAACATAAAGGGAATGGGACCGGGCGTTGCGGAAATGGAGTTCGAAGAGCGCCCCAGCGAGCCGGTGATAGTTTTCATGGCGGACAAAACCGAGCCCGGTGCGTGGAACCTGCCGCTTTACAGGATGTTCGCCGACCCTTTCAACACCATAGGGCTTGTTATAGACCCGAAGATGCACGATGGATTTAAATTTGAGGTTTTAGATACTATCGAGAATAAAAAAGTAGTCTTCTCCTGCCCCGAGGAGATTTACGACATGCTGGTGTTTTTGGGAGCTTCCAACCGGTTTGCCGTAAAGGCGGTCTACAACAAGAAGGGTGAGCCTGCCGCCGTATCTTCCACCCAGAGGATGAACCTGATGGCCGGAAGGTATGTGGGTAAGGACGACCCGGTGCTCATAGTCCGTTGCCAGAACGGTTTCCCCGCGGTGGGTGAGGCGCTGGAGCCCTTTGCCAACCCCCACCTGGTGGCCGGATGGATGAGAGGTTCCCACTTCGGTCCGCTGATGCCGGTGTCCTGCAAGGATGCTACCCCTAGCAGGTTCGACGGTCCGCCGAGAGTTGTAGCTTTGGGATTCCAGCTGGCAGAAGGAAAGCTGGTGGGACCGCAGGATATGTTCGCGGATGTGGCATTCGATAAGGCAAGGCAGAAAGCTTTGAAGATAGCCGATTACTTAAGGCAGCTCGGGCCTTTCGAACCGCACCGCCTGCCGCTTGATGAGATGGAATACACGACCATGCCCCAGGTTATGGAAAAATTAAAGGAAAGGTTTGAGTAAGAAAACCCCTCCTCTAGGGAGGGGTTTTGTCATATATTGATGCGAAAAAAAATATGTGCGAATTAGCATAATAAGAAGGAATTTAGCAATAAATATAAAAAATATAAAATATATAAAACCAAACAAATATTGAAAAGTAAGCCTGCAAAATTTCTATAAATAAATATACCTCTGCAAGAAATATACCTCTGCAAGGAGGATTATACAAAGGCAAGTAGAATTATGAAGAAAAATATAACCCAAAATAGGGAGGTGATAAAGGGGTTAAACTGGAGGATTGGGTTGGAATATTTATACAACAGAAGGAGGTATATTATGGAAAAACGCGAATCCTTTGCCACTCGTTTTGGATTTATTGCCGCCGCCATGGGACAGGCCATAGGTACCGGCAACGTATGGCGGTTTCCCCGTGTTGCCACTGCTAACGGTGGAGGGCCTTTCATGGTGGCATGCATCGTGGCCTTATTGGTATGGAGTGTTCCGCTTCTGCTGGCTGAAGTGGTGATAGGCAGAAGGACTAGAAAAGGTACGGTAGGCGCTTTCAGGGATTTAATAGGGGAAAAATACACCTGGATGGGCGGCTGGGTAGGATTCGTATGCTTTGCTCTGGGCGCTTATTATTCGGTCACGATGGGCTGGACGTTGAGGTACTTCTTTTACGGACTTTTTGGCGTACTCAAACCTGGTATCGATACTGAAGCCCTGTGGAAAAGCTTTATCGCGTCGCCCTGGGAAGGCATATTGTTCCACGCCATATCCGTAGGCCTTGCTGCCTTCATAGTATTCCGCGGGGTCCAGGGAGGTATAGAAAAGGCCTCCAAGTTCATGATTCCGAGCCTGTTCCTGCTCCTCATAATAGGGATGATAAGAGCCCTTACCTTGCCCAATGCGGTGGGAGGTCTAAATTACCTGTTTAATCCCGATTTTAGCAAATTGCTGAGCGGCAAAGTGTGGCTGGAAGCTTTTACCCAGTCAGCCTGGTCCACCGGAGCCGGCTGGGGGTTCATGATAACTTACGCCGTGTACACCAAGGAAAAAGAAGACGTGGCCTGTAACGGTTTCATCACGGGTTTTGCGGACACCTCCGCGGCTCTTATCGCTGCCATGACGGTAATCCCCACCATTTTCGCTTTGGCGCCCCAGAACGTGGACGAAGCCATAGGGGCGGGCAATACGGGCCTTACTTTTGTATGGCTAGCCAAGCTCTTCCCCGAAATGCCCGGAGGTCAGATTATCGCCACATTGTTCTTCCTCGCGATGGCCTTTGCTGCTTTGACTTCCCTCTACGCCATGTACGAAGTGAACATAAGAAACTTAATGGACGCAGGCTGGTCGAGGCAAAAGGCTGCGGCGTTTATAGTCGCTCTGAGTTTTATATGCGGCATCCCGTCGGCAGTTAACATCAACATTTTCGAAAATCAGGACCTGGTGTGGGGCGTGGCGCTCCTCGTAAGCGGACTTATGGTATCCTTTGCCATGATGAAATACGGGTTAGAGAAGGCGAGGATAGAAGATATCAACGCTGTATCCGATATAAAAGTAAACAGGTGGTGGAATACCTGCATTACGCTCTTCCCGGCAATGTTTGCCATCATCTGCGGCTGGTGGGTGTACCAGCAGTTTACGTGGTATCCTGACACCTGGTGGAATCCCTTTGAGGTTTACAGCCCGGCCACCATGTTCATGCAGTGGGCCATTGCTATAATCGTGCTCCTTGCTTATAATAACAGATTGGCCAAGGCCATAAAGCCCTCCGAAGCCGAAGCCTCCCACGACATATCAGCTGGGGAAGGAGTGTAGAAGATGGGTACCGGAAGTCTCATCACGATGATAATTGTTCTGGGTATTATATGGGGTGGAACGATCTACTTCATAAATTTGGCTTATAAGTCACAGGGTCAAAACAGAACTTAATATGAAATGTGACTTTTTTAAACTGCGAAGTGGAAACTTCGCAGTTTTTTTTACGGAAATCTTGCCCCTTGCTATATAATATTATTTAGTAGAATATTCAAAAATCGTGGGAGGGATGCCCTGTGACCTCACCCGCGGTTAATATATTGAAGAGTGATGAAAGCGTAGCTTTTCAAAAAAAACTGTTGGGCAGGGCAAATGCCGTCATAGATTTGGCAGGAGTCACCGGGTTCAGGTTCTGCAGCGAAAAAAGGCAACTTGCAGAGCTTAAGAAAAAATTTAAGGTGTCATCGCGCGGAATAACGTTTTTGGGGCCAGGCGATTTCCATCACCTTTCCATTTATTTTCTGGAAAGAACAGGACCGGTGCCGGTGTTGATCCTGTTCGACCACCATTCGGACATGCAGAGCTCCCCCGCGGGCTTTGTAACTTGCGGTTCGTGGGCAAGGCAGATATTGATTGAAGGGAAGGTGGGAAAATGTCTGGTGGTCGGAGTGAGTTCCATGGAAGAAGACCTTTTTAAGGATTTTTCCGGAGGAAAAGTCGCTATTTTCCCGGAAGATTTACCTCATGAGAAGAAAGTATCGGGCATATTGATGGAACTTGAAAGGATTAAAGGACCGGTTTACATAAGCATTGACAAAGACGTGCTCTCGGAGAAAGACGCGGCGACCAACTGGGACCAGGGTGTAATGAGCCTGGAGGAACTTTTGGACCTCATAGAAGTCATCGGCGAGGCCGTCCCCATTGTGGGAGCGGATGTGTGCGGCGAATGGAGAATTTCTTGCGATCTTGTATTTTTAAGCGGAGAAGACATAAAAAAGGCGAGCCTCAACGAAAAGGCCAACATAAAGATTTTGGAAAAACTTTTGGAAGTATGGCAAAAGGATAAAAAAAATAGTAAAATATCCTTGTACAAATCTGAGGTAAGGGGGTAAGTTTGATGGATCTAAAGGCGGATATAGGAGTGATAGGAGGAACGGGCTTTTACGCTTTTCTCGATGACGTGAAGGAAATAACGGTTGAAACTCCCTACGGAGCTCCCAGTGACAAAATCGCCCTCGCGAAAATAGGGGATAAAACCGTAGCCTTCCTGCCCAGGCACGGCAAGGACCATAGGTTTCCTCCTCACATGATAAACTACAGGGCAAACATCTACGCCTTAAAACAGCTGGGCGTGACGAGGATTTTGGGCCCCTGTGCGTCGGGCAGCCTTCAGCCCCACGTAAAACCGGGGGATTTTGTGATATGCGACCAGTTCGTAAACCGCACCTGGGGAAGGAAGGACACCTTTTACGACGGTCCTATTACCACCCACATAGGCGGTGCGGAGCCGTATTGTCCCGAGCTTAGGAAGATAGCCATAGAGGTGGCGAAGGAGAAGGGCCTGCCGCTTCATGAAAGGGGGACCGTTGTGGTGGTCCAGGGCCCAAGGTTCTCCACGAAAGCCGAGAGCCGGGAATTTTCGAGCCACGGATGGGAAGTAATAAACATGACCCAGTACCCGGAAGTGGTACTTGCCCGGGAACTGGAAATTTGCTACGCCAATATTACCCTGGTGACTGACTACGACGTGGGCCTGGAAGGACATCCCGATATCGAACCCGTGAGCCACGAGATGGTGTTGAAGGTCTTCAACGAAAATCTGGAAAAATTAAAGGACCTGATATATACCATAATCGAGAGAATTCCGAAAGAGCGCCACTGCCGGTGCGGTGAAGAACTAAAAACCGCCCGCATGGGGTAAGGAGGGGTCTATCATGCTGGTAAACGAGTACAAATCCGGACGAGAATTTGCGGGAAGGCTGGACCACGGAAGTGACCTTTTTTTGTCCTTGCTTGCCCTGGTGAAAGAAAAGGATATAAAAACGGGAATAGTAAAGGTAATAGGTGCGTGTAAAAAGTCGGTGGTGGCCATTTACGACCAGGAAAAAAAGACATACCACAATGTGACTTTGGAAAAACCGATGGAAATTTTGAGCTGTGTTGGCAATATATCGAGATTCCAGGGGAAACCGGCCCTGCACCTTCATATAGTATTAGGGGACCGCGATGGAAAGGCCTTCGGCGGCCATCTTTTGGAAGGAACCGAAGTTTTCGCGGCGGAGTTTTACATAAAAGAGCTTGTTGGCGATTCCTTAGAGAGGAAATACGACGAAGTTACGGGACTAAATCTCTGGAACTAATATTTGGAGGATGGGATGGAAATGCTCTTGCTTAAAGTAAAGCAAATGGTGGTAGAATACGGGGAAAAAATAGTAAAAGAAGGATTGGTTGTGGCGACGTGGGGCAACTTAAGCGCGCGCAACTGTAAAGACGATGTGTTTGTTATTACACCGAGCGGCATGAATTACACGATGCTGGAGCCGGATGACATCGTAGAAGTCGACCTTGAAGGCAGGCCTCTGACCTTGAACCGCAAGCCCTCAGTAGAGACGCCGCTGCACGCAGCCATTTACCGGGCAAGGCCAGACGTTCGGGCGATAATACATACCCACAGCACCAACGCCAGCGCCTGTGCTGCTGCCAGGGTGGAAATACCCTGCATCATGGAAGACATGGCGGCAATGGTCGGGGGGCCGGTCAAGGTGGCGAAGTACGCGCCTTCCGGGTCGCAGGAATTGGCAAAAAATGCGGTGGAAGCTTTAGGCGACCGGAATGCGGTGCTGCTTGCCAACCACGGCGTGGTGGCCGTGGGCAGGGACCTGGCTGAGGCTTTTAAAGTCTGCCTCGTGGTGGAAAAAAGCGCCGAAATTTTTCTCAAATCTAAAATTGCGGGCAATCCCGTACCCCTCACCGAAGGCGAAGTGAAGTTTATAAGGGACTTTTACCTCAACTCGTACGGCCAAAGGTAAAGGCATTGCTAAAACAGGTCCGCTATAATATAATTAATAGGGTTTCACTTTGCCTTTGGGAAGGAGTGCAAAATGCAAAGAAAAACTCAGAAGAAGGCTTCTAAGGTGGATTACAGCCTCCTCATAAAAAGGCAAATTCTCTCTTATCTGGAGGCTTTGAAAAATAAAGACTGCACGGTGGGGCAGCTGGACAGGTCGATGAAAAAGCTTTTCAGCATGGGCGACCTGGTGGTGCCGGTGTGCCTTTCCAAGCTCAAGGAAAGCGACGAAGAACTGGCCCCTATAGTGTGCTACGCCCTTGAATACGCCAACGACTACCGTTTGGTTGAGCCTCTCATGGATATCCTCGTGATGCCGCAGGTGTCGGACAAGGTAAAGGCCAGGATTCTTTCGGTGCTGTCCCACTACGGTGTGGATACGGGAGACCTGCCCCTTAACAGCATAATGAAAGATTTCGAAAAAGTGGTAACCCAGTCACTGGTAGAGATGATAGACGACATCAACAAAGATTATTTTTTAATCCCCTACATCCTGGATGACCTGCAGGACTTTCCGCCCGAAGTAAAACTCGCGTACATCAGGGACATAGGCGAGCACCGCCTGGAAAAGGCCGTGGTTTTGCTGGAGATTCTATCAAAGGTAGACGACGTTCCGGTGGCGGAAGAGGCTGCAAGAGCTCTGGGTAAAATAAAAAGCGGGAAAGCCCTTTACGCCCTGAACAAAGTTTTCCGGGAAGTTACAAACGAGCGGCTGAAAAAGACCGTAGAAAGGGAAATCCGGAGGCTTAAGTTTAGCGGCGTGGCGGAAGAACCTTACGAAATGCCGGTGACTTTGAAAAAGCCGGTTAAGGTGATATTGTCCTCCATAGACGGACTGGGGAGCAGGGCCTTGTGGATTGCCTGGAGAAATCCGATTAAAAAAAGAAGACTTTGCTCCATGAACCTCCTCGTGAACGTTTCGGAAGGAATAAAGGACTGCTGGAGCATTTCCCAGATGACGAGCCGGGAATTTGAAAATTCCGTGAGGGACCTTTCAAGAAGCACGATAATAGTCGAGACCGATGCCCAGTACGCCGTCGCTCTGATAAAAGATGCCTTTTACTGGAATTTAAAGACAGGCAATCCTATACCCTATCAGTTTTTTTTCTGGAAGGGCGTAATAGAAGAAAGCATGTCCTGCCGCCTTGCGCCAAAGCCATACAGGCCCGATTTCAGTATGTACGACCTTTTGTCCATAAAGGCCGATGAAGATTACTACAAAAGCACTTTTGACCTTTTCAACTACCGCCTCTTTGAAGACTGGTTTGTGGCAGAACCGAGGGTATACGATTATGCCGAGGAACATAAGTCGAAAAACGGGTATTACATTAAGAAGATGACGCTTTCCAAAGCGGAAAGTCTTTTTTCCAAATTTACCGCCGAGCTCATCGAACCCCGCGTGGAAACCTTAAGAAGGATGCTGGAGCTGGCGGCAGATTTCCTAAACAGGATGGGCGAAAGGGAACTGGTCAAGGTAGTGCTTTCGGCAATGCTGCACCTTGATTCAGACCCTCTCCACTATCACCCGTTTATCCAGAGGATGATAATAGAAAGCCTGCGGGTTGCCCTTATAAACATGAAAAACGGTTTTGACATGAGGGTAAATCCGGAGGCCTTTGACTAGAGAAAAAGGAGGAATGCAAAATGGCAAGGAAGTATCTTTTCACTTCCGAATCGGTGACGGAAGGGCATCCGGATAAAATTTGCGACCAGATTTCCGATGCTATACTGGATGCGATTCTCGAAAAAGACCCCATGGCCAGGGTGGCATGCGAGACGGCGGTCACCACCGGACTGGTCCTCGTCATGGGAGAGATAACCTGTGACTGTTATGTGGACATACCCTCCATCGCCAGGGAAACCATAAGGGAAATCGGATATACCAGGGCTAAGTACGGCTTCGACTGCGACACCTGCGCCGTTATAACTTCCATCGACGAACAGTCTCCGGATATAGCGATCGGGGTCGATTCCGCCTACGAGGTGAGGGAAGAGGGACAGGGCGACGAACTTGATAGAATAGGCGCCGGCGACCAGGGAATGATGTTCGGCTTTGCGGTAGACGAAACTCCCGAGCTCATGCCGATGCCCATAATGCTGGCCCACAAGCTGGCCCGCAGGCTTGCCGAAGTCAGAAAAACGAAGATTTTGCCGTATCTCAGACCCGATGGGAAAACCCAGGTCACGGTGGAGTACGAAGACGGAAGGCCGGTGAGGGTAGACAAGGTGGTGGTCTCGGCCCAGCACAAATCCACGGTGGACCTTGCTACTTTGAGGAGCGACATAGTCGAGACTGTAATCAAAAAAGTGATACCTGAAGAGCTTATGGATAAAAACACCAAATTTTACATTAACCCGACGGGAAGGTTCGTAATCGGAGGCCCCCACGGCGATTCGGGGCTTACCGGAAGAAAGATAATAGTTGACACCTACGGCGGTTACGCTCGCCACGGCGGTGGGGCCTTTTCGGGCAAGGACCCAACGAAGGTGGACCGCTCGGCGTCTTACGCCGCAAGATACGTAGCTAAAAACATCGTGGCCGCGGGCCTTGCGAAAAAGTGCGAAGTTCAGGTGGCTTACGCCATAGGAGTGGCCCATCCGGTTTCAATAATGGTGGATACCTTCGGGACCGGGGTGCTGCCGGATGAGAAGATTGAAAAGCTGATTGTTGAAAACTTCGATCTTCGCCCGGCAGCCATAATAAGGGATCTGGATTTGAGAAGGCCGATTTACCGGCAGGTAGCCGCCTACGGGCACTTCGGCAGAACGGATCTGGACGTGCCCTGGGAAAAGACGGACAAAGCGGAGATTTTGAAAAAGCAGGCAAGCAGCCTTTAAACAAGGCTGCTTTTTTTTGGGTGTTAGCAGGAATTTTGGGGAATTTTGTCAAAATATATAAAAAGACCGGGAGGGATAATTTTTGAAAAGAGTCCGCCTGGATCCAAAACACCTGGAAAACGTTATAAAAAGCACCATTGAAGCTGTAGAAAAGGGACACGAAGAAACCTTCAGAATAGCCGAACACGCCAAGAAAGAGTGTGAGCGGCTGGAAAAAGACATAAAGGAGATTAAAATTAAGATTGCGGAAACCATAAAGAGCGTGGACAGGCTGGAAAAAATGGAGAAAAATTCGAGATACCAGCTTATGATCGTGAGCAAAGACTTTGAAAAATACAGTGAAGAAGACATTAAGGCGGCGTACGAGCGCTCCCGGGAAATCCAGATAATGCTTACATTGGAAAGGGAAAGAGAAAAACAGCTCCGGGAAAAAAGAGACGAGATGGAGCGAAATCTCAAAAACATGCAGGAGATATTAAAAAAGGCGGAACGGGTTTCCCTGCAGATGGGGGTAGCCCTTAACTTTTTAAAAGGCAACCTGCAAGACCTTTCGGAAAAGCTCACCGACATAAACCAAAAGCAGCTCTTTGCGGGGAAGATAATTAAAGTACAGGAGGAAGAGAGAAAGGCAATTGCCCGGGAAATCCATGACGGTCCTGCCCAGTCCATAGCCAACTTACTTTTGCAGCTTGAGGTTTTAGAAAAAATTTGCGAGGAAGACCCAGATACGGTTAAAAAAGAACTTAAGGATTTGAAAAAGCTGGTCAAGAATACATTGGGGGAGATAAGGAAGATTATATTTAACCTCCGCCCTTCGGCGTTGGATGCCCTTGGGATCGAGGCAGTAGCGGGAAGATACTGTGCTGAATTTCAGGAGGACACGGGGATATCCGTGGACTTTGTGGTATTGGGAGAAAGGGTTAAACTCGATTCCACCGTGGAAATAACTCTATTCCGGGTGATACAGGAAGCTTTGAGCAATGTGAAAAAACACGCTAGGGCGAAAAACGTGAGAGTAAAGCTAGAATTTTTGCCCCACATGGTGAACCTTGTCATAGAGGACGACGGAGTGGGATTCAACATTGAGAAATTAGATGAAAGAGAAGGCGAACACTTCGGCCTTGTAAATATCAGGGAGAGGGTGGACCTTTTGAACGGCACGGTGAGGATCAGGTCTGAACCGGGCCGCGGTACGAACATTTATATCACCATACCTCTTAGGTGAGAGGGGGGATTTTTTAATATGGCGAAAATATCCGTGGTTCTTGCGGATGACCATGCCCTTGTGAGGAAGGGGTTAAAAAAGCTCCTGGAGATGGAAAGCGACATCGAGGTGGTGGGCGAAGCTTCAAATGGACTTGAGGCAGTGGAGGAAGTCAGGACAAAAGACCCCGATGTGGTGCTGATGGACATCAACATGCCGAAATTGAACGGGATTGAAGCTACAAGGCTTTTAAAAAAGGAAAAGTGCAGGGCGAAAGTTATCATCCTTACAATATACGACGACCGCGAGTACCTGCTGGAGCTTTTAAGAGTTGGCGTATCGGGTTACCTTTTAAAGGACATAGAGCCCCATGCTCTGTTGGAGGCCGTGAGGGCGGTGAACAGGGGAGAGACCTACATACAGCCCACCCTCACCCGCGCCTTAGTGGCGGAGTACAAGCGCCTTAGCCAGCCGCTCCCACGGGCCAGTCGTCCGCTGACCGCCAGGGAAAAGGAAGTGATGGCGTGCATTGCAGAAGGTATGAGCAACATAGAGATATCGGAAAAACTGGGAATAAGTGAAAAGACCGTGAAAAACCACGTGAGCAGCATCTTAAGGAAGCTGAACCTGATGGACAGGACCCAGGTGGCGGTCTACGCCCTTAAAAATAACCTGGTTTAGAAAAATGGGGGAGAGCGAGGGGGTAGTTATCCCGCTCAATTTATTGATGGGATCCACGGACCCCCTAAGATAGCTCCGGCGGTGATAGCCAAAATATTAAAG
The DNA here is from genome assembly GCF_001562425.1 of Fervidicola ferrireducens. Lineage (GTDB taxonomy): Bacteria > Bacillota > Thermosediminibacteria > Thermosediminibacterales > Thermosediminibacteraceae > Fervidicola > Fervidicola ferrireducens. The sequence continues at coordinate 104,511 of NZ_LOED01000003.1, read as the reverse complement.
GGTTCCACGGCTCGCCGGCTCTTTGTGAAGCATCCGGAACTTAAGAAAAAGCTCTGGGGCGGACATTTATGGAACCCAAGCTACTATGTAGGTACAGCCGGAGAGGTCTCCAGCGAGACTATCAGGCGGTACATCGAAGCTCAAAAAACAGAGGGAGGTGAATGAGTGCCTCTAATTACACTCAAAGCCCAAATCCATGCGGACCCGCAGACTGAAGCTGTTCTGAAGGACGCCATGTTCTGTGCCACCAAGGTCTACAACGGGCTTTTGTGGCATCTGTGGAAAGAGCACAAGGAAACCGGGAGAGTAGATATTTCCCGAAAGAACCTCAACCGCATCTTAAAGGAGCTGCCCAGAGCCAAAGGGTACTACTCGATGTCAGTGCAACTCACCCGGGACGAAGTACGGGAAGCATATAAGTCTTTCTTTGCCCTCAAGAGAAAGGGACTCACGCGGCACGAGGCTCCCGGCTTCCGCCGGAAGAATTGTCTTTCACCGCTCAAGTACGTCCAAAGTGGGTTCAGGGTAGATGGAGAGAGAGTTACTCTAAGTCTGGGCACCAGCCGGGAAGATGGTGTAAGACAGGTCTCTTTCCGTATATCTCACCGTCCCGATATTGAATACGAACGGGTGCGTGAACTTTCCATCATCTACGACAAGGTTTCCGGGCGAATAGAAGCCCGTCTGGTGGTGGAAGTTAAGGCCCGTGAAAACAAAGGGACTGGGAGAGCAGCGGTAGACCTTGGAGAAAACATCTTAATGGCTGCTGTATTTGACGATGGTATGGTAATGCTTTATTCAGGTAAACTGATAAAAGCTATAAGGCGATATTGGCAGAAGGTACGAGCTAACCTCAAACAGAATTCCCGCCGGTGGAAACAAATAGCGCACCGGGAAAAGAAACAGGTAGAACACTTGTTGCACATGGCTACATCTCACTTTATTGCGGAATGTGTGCGACGTGGTGTGAAGGAAATAGCCATTGGGGACCTTAATGGAATCCGGGAAAGCATTGACTATGGAGACCAGTTGAACCAGCGGCTGCATGTCTGGCCGTACCGGAAGTTGATTGATATGCTTAAATACAAAGGGGTGCTGGCGGGAATTCTGGTGCGAGATGACATAAATGAAGGAAGCACGTCCATTACCTGCCACGCCTGCGGGAAGGTCATGGCTTCCAACCGGAGACACCGGGGTTTGTATGCGTGTTCCTGTGGTTGGAAGGCACAGGCGGACATAAACGGTGCACTGAACATCTACGAGAGGGCGTACCAGGTATCTCCCGTGAAGGGGAGTAGTGGCCGTGTGGCGCGGCCCGCGGTCGTGTCATACCACTTGGGATGGCACGGCGTCGCTGAACCGAAGCGCAGGGATAAAACCCTGTGTGCATCCGCATGAGGATGCCCCTCAATTTATTGAGGGGAGGACGTCACGCACGATTTAAAGTCCCCCCGAATAAATATAGACATGAGGATGCAATGAGGGGGGACTTAAATGGAGGCTTTGTTAGAAAAATTTGATGTAGGGCTTTTCATTTTAGCGGTATTCGCGACGGTGGGCATATACAGGATTCTGGAACTTATCCTGGCAAGGATGCTGTGGAAGGCAAAAAAAGAACAATCTTTGGGAAAAACCTGTTTGCTCATCCTGGTTAAAGATTTGGAAGACAGGGTGGAAGGGATTGTAAGGATTCTGGCGGGCCGCGGGGTCTTTGAAATGGCAGACATGGTTCACTTTGTAGACCTTGGTTCCCAAGATTGTACCTTTGATATCTTAAAAAGGCTTTCGCAAAAATTCGGATTCGATGTCGAAGAAGGACTGAAGGAGGATCTCCCTGAAGCTGATCTCGTATTGGCGGTCAATTTGCAAAACATCGGTGCTGAGGAAATTGCCGCGTATTTTGAAAGATTGTGCGGTGTAAAAAAAGTCGAAATGGGTCTAAGATCCCATAAAAATTAGGACAGGTGTTTGATTTGAAAAAAATTGTCGATATGTTTATAATTAGAATCGTAAAGCCCTATTCTTCTCATAGTTACCCCTTAGTTCGTAGTGCCCCCTTTCTTTCTTGGTAGGCCCAAAAAAAGGGCCTTTTTTTATGTGCAAAAAAAAGGAAATACACTATTTGTGTAGAATAATATATACCAAAGTTATGGTGGGGGCACGGCCATGAATACGAAAACTTACGCAAGGGCAGTGGCGTTAACGGGCATAGGGCTTCTTTTGATGATGACGACGTTATACGGATTTCCTTGGGGGTACTTTGGCTTTAAATATCTCATATTTCTCTTTTTAATGGTAATGTCCGAATTATCCGCCGTTCAGGTGAACAATACGCGCCTGAGCATGGAGTTCGGGACCGTTTATTCGGCCGGATTCATATTCGGATTCATTCCTGCCGCGGTCATGAAAGCTTTGAGTACCTTTTTGAGCCAGCTTTACATGAAGTCGGCGGAAGGAAGTTTTGTGCGGGAACTAGACCGGGTGTTTTTTAATGTGGGCCAGGACATGCTTAGCTTTTTCGGCGCAGCGGGTTTTTATGTAGTATTGAAAAAAGCAGGATACCAGGAAATATTTTCTCAGGCCCTTGCTATTTTTATTTATTTTCTGCTCAACAACATCCTTATAGAGATTTATCTTGCTCTTGAAAGAGAACATTATACAGTCAGAAAATCGCTCGAAGCGGTGAAGTTTGACTTTGGCACGTATATCATCTCTGTGCCGGCGGGACTGCTGACGGTAGAGCTTAACAATCATTTTGGTTTTTTCGTCTCCCTTTTGGGGTTTGTTCCGTATTTCATCCTTGTATACGTTTTCAAAATATACATGAGCCTTGTAACTACCAACAGGGAGCTCACGGCCCTTTACGACGTGGCTGCGACTTTGAGTTCCACTCTTAATACCGATGAGGTAATAAAAATAGTATTCGATTCGGCAAAGAACGTCGCTCCCTGGGACACCATCTGCCTTTACCTTTATCAGCAGGGGTTTCTGGTGCCGGTTATGTACGAGGGTTTTTCCGACGATTCAATAAAAGACTTCAGGATAAAGCCGGGGGAGGGGATTACGGGAAAGACATTGATAAGCAAAAAGGGAGAGGTGGCGAGTTACAAAAAGGAATCCGCCTGGCTAAAAATGCCGGGCCTGCCCCAAGATACGAAAACGGTGATGTCGGTCCCGCTGATAAATAGCAGCGGCATAGTGGGGGCCATCACCTTGACATCCAGCCGGAAAGACGCCTATAATGCGAAGAACTTGAAAATCATGAGCATCCTAGCTAACCAGGCGGCTGTCGCCATTTCCAACGCCCAGTTGTTCGACAAAACCAGCCACCTTGCTGTCACCGATGGTCTGACGGGGCTTTATAACCACAGGTATATATATAATCAGCTAGAGCATATGGTCAACCACGTGAAAAACTGCGGCGGAACTTTCAGCCTCATACTTTTAGATATCGATCATTTCAAATCCTATAACGACAATTACGGCCACCTCATGGGCGACAAAGTTTTAAAAAAGCTTGCTGAAATCTTAAGGCAAAATGTCAGAACCGGCGACATCGTCGGCCGCTACGGTGGGGAAGAATTTGCGATAATCCTTCCCGATACTTCGGGTTCGGAAGCCTACGCCATCGCCGAAAGGATAAGGAAGGCCGTGGAAAGCACCGAATTTGCGGTGACGGAAGAGGGTAAAAAGATATTCATAACCGTGAGCGCGGGAGTTGCCTCATGTCCCGATGATGCCCTGACCGTAAAAGAACTGGTGAATAAGGCGGACCAGGCCCTGCTTTTCGGTGCCAAAAAGAAGGGCAGGAACCGGGTGGTGGAATTCAAACGATTGCGATGAATAATCCCCTTTCCGGGGATTTTTTATTGTTGCAGATGATGAGCAAAAATGATATAAACAATTTAAGAAAGCTACATAGAGGTGCTCTTATGGTCGAACTTGAAGGAGTGGTGGAAAGGATCACCTTTCGCAATGAGGAAAACTTTTTCACCGTAGCCAGGATAAAGATGAAGGATTCCGACGAAACGGTGACGGCGGTGGGTTTTTTTCCTTCGGTAAACGAGGGCGAACTTGTGAGGTTGAAAGGCCGCTGGGTAATCCACGAAAAGCACGGTTACCAGCTCAAAATAGAATCCTACGAGACCCTGGCTCCTGCTACAGTGAGGGAAATAGAGAATTACCTGGCCTCGGGTATCATAAAGGGCATAGGACCCGCCATGGCCAGGAAGATAGTGGAAAAGTTTAAAGAAGATGCCCTTGAGGTCCTCGCCTCGTCTCCGGAGATGTTGCTCGAAATACCGGGCATCGGCAGAAAGCGCCTGGAAATGATAACCCGCTCTTTTAACGAGCAGAGGGAAACGAGGGAAATAATGCTGTTTTTGCAGCAGTACGGCATAGGAGCGGGTTTGGCGGTAAAGGTGTACAAAGTCTACAGGGAAAAGGCCATAGAGGTGATAAGGCAAAATCCTTACAGGCTCGCCGACGAGGTGTACGGGATTGGTTTTAAGACAGCAGATAAAATAGCCCGGCACATGGGAATGGAGATTGACGCACCGGAGCGAGTGGCAGCCGGAGTAAAATACGTGCTCCAGCAGGCGGCGGACGAAGGCCACGTTTTTCTGCCGGAGAGAGAGCTAATAAAAAGGGCTTCTTCGCTTTTGGAAGTCGAAGAAGAGCTGATAAGGGCGTCGCTGCCAGCTCTTCAGGAAAAGGGAGACATAGTGGTGGATGGGGCGCAGGAAGATAAAAAAGTGTATCTTTCGGCCTTTTACGTCTCGGAAAAGTCCGTGGCAAGAAAGCTTTACCTTTTGGCAGGTTTTGGACAAATCAGGCCTTTTGAATTAACCCCGGAGGAAATAAACGAAATAGAAAAGCGGTGTGCGATAAAGCTTGCCCGAAAGCAGCGGGAAGCCCTGGAAAAGGCGGCTTCCTCCGGAGTTTTGGTCATCACCGGGGGTCCCGGCACGGGCAAGACCACCATCATAAAATGCCTCATCGAATTTTTCAAAGGGCGCCGCATGAAAGTGGCCCTGGCCGCACCCACCGGCAGGGCCGCGAAGCGCATGGCCGAAGCTACGGGGATGGAAGCTAAGACCATCCACCGCCTCCTGGAATATAAGGTTTCCGGGGAAGGCGGCATGGTCTTCGGAAAGAACCGCGAAAATCCCCTCGACGAAGACGTGGTGATAATCGACGAGACTTCCATGGTGGATATAATTTTGATGCACCACTTGCTTTCAGCCTTGAAGCCTTTTGCAAGACTGATTCTGGTCGGAGACAAGGACCAGCTGCCGTCGGTGGGACCGGGGAGTGTATTGAAGGAGATAATAGAGAGTAACCGCATCCCCGTGGTGATGCTGGATGAAATTTTCCGGCAGGCCCGGGAGAGCATGATAGTGGTAAACGCCCACAGGGTAAACAAAGGACTTTTTCCGTACCTGAACGTAAAGGGCAGGGACTTTTATTTTGAGCAGGCGGCGGAACCGGAGGAAACCTTGGATAAAGTGGTGGAACTGGTATGCTCGAGGCTCCCCGGTTACGGCGGCTTCGACCCCATGGAAGATATCCAGGTGATAACGCCCATGAAGAAGACCGCCGTCGGTGTCCTTTCGCTAAACCTCAGGCTCCAGGAAAGATTAAATCCCCCTTCGCCCGAAAAAAGGGAGATTTCTTTTCGCTCCTTTACCTTCCGTGTAGGGGACCGGGTAATGCAGATTAAGAACAATTACGAAAAGGAAGTCTTCAACGGCGACCTTGGGCGGATTGTAGATATAGATGACGATGAGAAGGTGCTGGTTTCCTTCCCCGATGCTCAAGGGGAACGGATAGTGGTTTATGCAGGGGATGAACTGGAAGAGCTTGCGCTTTCCTATGCCCTCTCCGTCCACAAAAGCCAGGGCAGTGAATTCCCCGTCGTGGTCATGCCCTTAGTTATACAGCATTTTGTAATGCTCCAGCGAAATTTGCTTTACACGGCCATTACCAGGGCCAAAAAGCTGATGGTGCTGGTGGGCTCGAAGCAGGCCCTGGCCGCAGCGGTGAGAAACAGCAGGGCTTTGATGAGATATAGCTGTCTTTCGGAGAGGATATGCGAGGAGTTTGAAAAAAGTCAAATCTTTGATATGGGGGGTTAGGCGTTGAAAGAAATGGAAAAACTTGAAAAATTAAAAGGCATGATAAAAAATCTCGGCAGTGTAATAGTTGCTTTTTCGGGAGGGGTCGACAGCACCTTCCTTTTGAAAGTTTGTTTGGACGTGCTCGGGAAAGAGAACGTGCTGGCGGTGACCGCCCGCTCGAGCACCTACCCCGCAAGGGAACTGAAAGAAGCCGAAGAGCTTGCCCAAAGCTTCGGGGCAAACCATGAGATTATAGTCTCGGAAGAACTCGAAGTGCCCGGCTTTTCGGAAAATCCGCCGGAGCGGTGCTATTATTGCAAAAAGGAGCTGTTCGGAAAGCTCGTTAAAATGGCCCGCGAAAGGGGATTTAATTTCGTCGTGGACGGTTCTAACGCCGACGACAACGGAGACTTCAGACCGGGAATGAAGGCAAAGGACGAACTCGGAGTGATAAGCCCGCTGAAGGAAGTGGGGCTTACGAAAGCTGAGATCAGGGCATTATCCCAAAAAATGGGACTTCCCACGTGGAACAAGCCCTCGTTTGCGTGCCTGGCTTCCCGCTTTCCGTACGGAGAAAGGATAACCGAGGAAAAGTTGAACCGGGTTGAAAAAGCTGAAGACCTGCTGAGCGAGCTAGGGTTCATTCAATACAGGGTGAGGAGCCATGGGGACCTAGCAAGAATTGAGGTTTCTCCGGAAGAGATAGAAAGGTTCTTTGAAAGAAGCTTGAGGGAAAAGGTGGTGGCCGAATTCAAAAAGCTGGGCTTCGTCTACGTTTCGCTGGACCTTATCGGATACAGGACCGGTAGCATGAACGAAGGGCTTAAAGAGGAGGAGAAAGTACTTTGGAAAAGCTAAAAGAGCTTCTCGAAAAAGTCCAAAAAGGCGAGCTTTCCGTTGAGGAGGCCCTGAAGTTTTTAAAAGACCTCCCTTACGAAGACCTGGGATTTGCCAAGGTCGACCACCACAGGGCTTTGAGAAAGGGAGTGCCCGAAGTCATCTTCTGTCAGGGCAAAACCCCTGAGCAGGTGGTGAAAATTGCGGAGCGGATGATGCAAAAGGGCACGAATATAATGGGCACTAGGGCAAGCTTAGAAGTTTTTGAAGAAGTGAAAAAAGCGATTCCCGAAGCGGTGTATTACCCCGACGCCCGGATATTTGCGGTGATAAAGGAGCCGGCGGCGAAAAACAGGGGCATCATCGCCGTGGTCTCCGCCGGGACGTCGGACCTGCCCGTGGCTGAAGAAGCGGCGGTGACCGCAGAGCTTCTGGGCAACAGGGTGGAAAGGCTCTACGACGTGGGCGTAGCCGGGATACACCGGCTTTTCATGAACATGGAAGTTTTGGAAAAAGCCCGGGTGATCGTGGTGGTGGCTGGGATGGAAGGGGCCCTCGCCAGCGTGGTGGGGGGGCTTGTGGACAAACCCGTTATAGCGGTGCCCACCAGCGTCGGATACGGCGCCAATTTTTCAGGCCTTTCGGCCTTACTCACCATGCTGAACAGCTGCGCCGGCGGCATCACAGTGGTGAACATCGACAACGGATTCGGCGCGGGTCTTGCCGCCCATCAGATAAACCGGTTAGGAGGAAGGGAAGATGAAACTCTTATATCTTGATTGCTTTTCCGGGATAAGCGGCGACATGTTTTTAGGGGCCCTTTTGGACCTGGGGATAGATGAAAGGGATTTTATTGCGGAATTGAAAAAACTTCCGCTTTCCGGATACGAGATAGAAATTAAAAAGGCATTGAAAAAGGGCATCGCGGGCACCGATGTTTGCATAAAGTCCTCAGAACACCACCCGCACAGGGGTTTGAAGGAAATATACGACATTATAGATAAAAGCGCGCTGAAGCCCGAAGTCAAAAAAATCAGCAAGGAGGCCTTCTTGAAACTTGCCCGGGCGGAGGGCAAAATTCACGGCAAAGCCCCGGAGGAAATCCACTTTCACGAAGTCGGCGCCGTGGACTCCATCGTGGACATCGTTGGAAGTTGCATCTTGATGGATATTTTAAAGCCGGACCTGGTGGTTTCATCTCCGGTGAACGTAGGAAGCGGCACTATCGAGTGCGCCCACGGGGTGCTGCCGGTGCCTGCTCCGGCGACCCTGGAACTTTTAAAAGGCGTTCCGGTTTACGCCCGTGGGGAAGAAGGAGAGCTCACCACCCCTACTGGTGCGCTGCTTTTGTCCGTTTTTGTAAGCAGGTTCGGGCCCATGCCGGAGGGAATCACGAAGAAAGTAGGTTATGGCCTCGGTAAAAAGGACCGCAAAAACCCCAACGTGCTCCGGGCGGTGCTCATGGAGGTCGAAGGCGAGGATTTGGAAAAAGACCGGGTGCTGGTGATGGAAGCCAACATAGACGATATGAATCCCGAGCTTTACGATGAGGTCATGGAAAGCCTTTTCAATAAAGGGGCACTCGATGTTTTTATCACCCCGATTATAATGAAAAAAAGCCGGCCGGCGGTGAAGCTTTCCTGCATAGTGCCCTTTGACAAAAAGGAACAAATTGCCGACGCCCTCTTGATGGAGACCACCACCATAGGCGTGAGGTACTACGAAGTCGACAGGTGCAAACTGGAGAGAAATATTGAGAAAAAAGAAACGCCGTGGGGAGCTGTGAGGGTGAAGGTGCTTAAAAAAAGCGGCAAGCTAGTGCGAATTACACCGGAGTTCGAGGATGTGCGTCAAATATCGCGCAGCTTCAATATCCCGGTCCTCAAGGTGTATAACGATATGCTTGCATTATTGAACGAAAAAGATGAATAACGGCCAAAAAATATGTTATAATGACTACAAAAAAAGGAATTGGGAGTGTTTTAAATGACGAAAAATGTCAGGGTAAGATTTGCGCCAAGCCCTACAGGAAGCCTTCACATAGGAGGCGCAAGGACTGCTCTTTTCAACCTGCTCTTTGCCCGCCATAACGGTGGAACTTTCATCCTCAGGATAGAGGATACCGACACCGAACGCTCCAGGGAAGAGTCGGTGGCCCAGATTATAAGGTCCATGAAGTGGTTGGGACTCGACTGGGATGAGGGCCCCGACAAGGGCGGGAATTATGGGCCTTATTTTCAGTCCCAGCGCCTTGAGCTTTACAGGAAAGAGGCCGAAAGGCTTATTGAGGAGGGCAAGGCTTACTACTGCTACTGCACGCCTGAGGAGCTCGCATCCCGCAGGGAGGCCATGCTGAAGGCCGGGAAAGCCCCGAGGTACGAGGGGATTTGCAGGAACCTGAGCGAGGAGGAAAGGAAAAAATACGAGGCCGAGGGCAGAAAGCCCGCCATAAGGCTGAAGGTGCCTCAGGAAGGCGAGACCATCGTGGAGGATATCATCCGCGGTACGGTCGTCTTTGAAAATTCGGTGCTGGACGATTTCATCATAATGAAATCCAACGGCATGCCCACGTATAATTTCGCCTGCGTGGTGGACGACCATGCCATGGGAATTACCCACGTAATAAGGGCGGAGGAGCACCTTTCCAACACGCCCAAGCAAATACAGGTATATAAAGCATTAGGATACGAAATTCCAGAGTTTGCCCACGTGCCCATGATACTTGCACCGGACCGGAGCAAGCTGAGCAAGCGCCACGGTGCTACCTCCGTCGAGGAGTTCCGTGACCAGGGTTACCTACCCCAGGCCATCATAAACTACCTCACGCTGCTGGGGTGGTCCCCACCGGATGGCGAAGAAATCCTGAGCATGGAAAAGGCCATAAAGGAGTTTAGCTTAGAGAGGGTAAACAAAACCGCGGCCATATACGATGTAAAAAAGCTAACTTGGCTCAACAGCCACTATTTGCGGGAGCTCGACCTGGATTACATAACCTCCGAGACAATTCCCTTCCTGGTCAAAAAGGGCATCATCTCGGAGGAGGAATCGAAAAAGCGGTACGAATACATCAAAAAAGCGGTGGAAATTTCCAGGGACAGAGCGAAAACTTTGGACGAACTCGCTGACTCCATAGCCTTTTTCTTAAGGGATGTTGAGGAGTACGAGGAAAAGGGTGTAAGAAAACATTTCGCAAAAGAAAACGCCGCCGAGCTTCTTTTGAAAGGCGCCGAAGCCCTTGAAGAGCTGGAGCGATTTGACAAACAGCAGGCAGAGATTGCTTTCAGGAGCCTCGCCGATGCTATGGGGGTGAAGGCAGCGGAGCTCATCCACCCGACACGCCTTGCCATAACCGGAAGGACCGTGGGGCCCGGACTATTCGATATAATTGAGCTCCTGGGCCGGGAAGAGACCGCAAGGCGCATGAGAAAGGCGGCAAGGTGGATAAAAGAAAGCGGAAATCTGACAAAAGCTGGAGGGGAGAATTGAATATGGCGAAGGTCCCCACTAGAGAAGAGGCCTTTGAATTATTGAAAAGATATACGAAAAGCGAAAACCTCATAAAGCACGCCCTTGCGGTGGAATCCGTAATGCGCCACTTTGCCAGGCTTTTCGGCGAAGATGAGGAAAAATGGGGCATAGTAGGCCTCGTGCACGACCTGGACTACGAGATGTACCCCGAACAGCACTGCAAAAAGGTAAGGGAAATATTGGAGCAAGAAGGCTGGCCCGAAGACTACATAAAGGCGGTCCAGAGCCACGGCTGGAAACTCTGCTCGGATGTAGAGCCCACAGAAAGGATGGAAAAGGTGCTCTATGCCGTCGACGAACTCACGGGCCTTGTTACGGCTACGGCCCTCATGCGCCCCGATAAGAGCATCATGAGCACTACCCTTCAGTCGGTAAAGAAAAAGTGGAAGCAAAAGAGCTTTGCCGCAGGAGTAAACCGGGAGGTCATAGAGGAAGGTGCGAAAATGCTCGGCATGGACCTGGACCGGGTGATAGAAGAGACCATAAAGGGCATGCAAAAGGTTGCAGGTGAAATAGGACTCCTTGGCGATTTCAAGGCCGAGTAAAAATATTGCCGCCGGGCGCTCAAAGCGCCCTTTTATTTATATATGCGGGGTGAGAGCATGCTTTACATTTACAACAAAAGCACCAACCCTTATTTTAACCTGGCAGCGGAAGAATATCTTTTGAAAGAGTTTGAGGAAGAAATTTTCATGCTTTGGCGAAACGGGCCTTCGGTCATCATCGGGAAAAATCAAAACGCCCTTGCGGAAATAGACGTGGATTACGTAAAAAGGAACAACATACCGGTAGTGCGGAGGCTTTCGGGGGGCGGTGCCGTTTTTCACGACCTGGGGAATTTGAATTTCACCTTTATCGTCAACGAGGATATATCGAACTTCGCCGACTTCAAGAAGTTTACCGAACCCATAATCGAGGTGTTGAGAAAGCTTTCCGTGAACGCGGAGTTTTCAGGAAGGAACGATATAACGATAGACGGCAAGAAAATTTCGGGAAATGCCCAGTACTGCTACAAAAATAGGATTTTGCACCACGGGACACTGCTATTTTCCGCAAGCATCCGGGATCTTTCGGCCGCTTTGAGGCCGAAAAGTTTAAAATTCGAGGACAAGGCCGTAAAATCGGTGGAAAAAAGGGTGACCAACATCAGCGAACACCTGAAAAACCCCATCACCATAGAAGAATTTATAGACCTCATCATGGACCACGTAAAAGGCCGCAAAGAAGGAAAGGTGTACGAGTTTACCCCGGAAGACATAAAAAACATAGAAAAGCTGGTCAAAGAAAAATACGGCACCTGGGAGTGGAATTTCGGCGAATCGCCGAAATACAAATTCAAAAACGAAAAAAAATTCCCCGGAGGCACCGTCGAGGTTAACATGAACGTGGAAAGGGGCATTATAGAGGATGTGAAATTTTACGGGGACTTTTTCGGAAGGCGGGATGTCACGGAAATAGAAGAGCTTTTAAAGGGCGTAAGGCACGAGGAAGATGAAATAAAAAAGGCCCTTTCAAAAATAAATATAGGCGACTATTTTGCGGGCATTACCGTGGATGAATTGGTGAGCTTGTTTTTTTAAGCTTGTTTTTTTAAAAAAACATCCTCGCGTGCCTTGCTTCATCCTTGGCCGATTCGTTGAAGTAATCTCTGGCAGAATCAAGCCCCAGGGCAGCTGCTTTGTCGGCTGCCTGTTTTTTTCCTTCGTTGGCGCTGGTCTCCCCCTCTAGCATTTGCCGTATGTTTTCAAAAAGGTCCTCGTGGATCATGCCGTTTAATTCGGCAAATCTCGCTGCGTGTTCGGCTTCTACCCGGAGTAAGCCTCCGGTAAAAAGACTTTTACAGATTGCGATATCATTTGAGATGTGATATAATATCACCGAAGATGTGATAAAAAACGAAGGTTACAACAGTTGGAAATAATGATAATGCAAAACGGTATAATAAGGTTATTACATTCAGGGCAAGTTGGGAGACCCGGTTAGGTGCGCGAGCCCCTGCTTCTTGAGGCAGGGGCTGAAGGCTTCCCAAATACCGCCCGCTGGGGCTGGGAAGCCTAAAAAAGGCGGTAAAAAATACCCCAGCCGTCTAAACTGGGAATTTTGTCACAGTTTAGATGACCAGGATGATTATGACTAAAGGATTATTCCCTGTCGGCGGCCCTGTTGACAGAGAAGACCTGGTGGGCCGAGAAGAATTCATAGTTTCTCTAGTCAATCGTTTGCAAGAGGGGCAGAGCGTGATGCTGGCAGGACCTAGGCGGATCGGCAAGACATCTGTAGCCCATGAAGTCCTGCGTAGGCTTAGAGAAAAAGGGGCTTATACCGCCGCGGTGGATTTCTTCCGTTTTTCCGGCAAGCGGGATTTTGCTTATAGTTTAATAAACGCGTGTCTTGAAAACAGAACTGGAATCAAGAAAACCCTGAGTATTCTGCAAGACAAGGCTAAGGCCCTATCAGGGGGAGCGAAATTTGCCATTAAGCTTAAGGATCTTGAAATTTCCTTCGGCTTTGCCGAGAAAAAGTCGGACGATGAACTTCTTGACTACGCCCTGATGCTTCCGGGCATTTTGGCAGACAGGGACAAGAAGCTAATGGTGGTCATGTTTGACGAGTTTCAGGATGCTCCCAGGATGACGGACACCGAAATTTTTAAGCGAATGCGAGCTCATTTTCAGGCACAAAAAGACGTGGCATACCTTTTCCTGGGGTCCAAAGAGGGCATGATGCAGGCCCTTTTCAGCGAGAGGAAGGAAGCGTTCTACCGCTTTGCCACAATGCTTCCCATTCCTGGTATTTCAGAAGATGATTGGGTGCCATACATCGTCAAAAAATTTAATTCCAGGAACATTCAGGTGGATGCGGATATGGTGAAAGAGATAATTCGCCTTTCCGGTGGGCATCCGCAGGATACTATGTTCCTCTGCTCTGAAATTTACTACACCCTCTTGGAAACGGGAGATGATGTCATTACCCATGATCACGTGCGCCTGGGGTACGAACGGGCTATGTTGGCTCTTGCTCCCATCTTCGACGAAATACTGGATGATTTAAGTGCACGTCCCCAGGTGCGAAGGGTCCTATACCGGCTTGCGCTGGGTGAAAATGCCTACGAGGAAGGGATTCATCCCAATAAAGTCAAACGGGCCATTGACCTCCTGCTTGGCAGGGCCGTTATAGAAAGAACAGCCCGGGGGAGTTACGTTTTCGTAGAACCGATGTTCCAGCAGTATATTTTAGAACAATTTCAACATTAGAAATACCTCTGAAGCTAGACAAAAAAATTGCATGAACATTGGGCAGAAGTGTTGTACAACTTATAGTATCATACTGAGGGAAATTGTAATGAAATAATAATCTTGGGAAAGATGACGTTCGATAAGCCCTAGACGCGGTAAAAAAATAAAAATAAAATAATAATCTATCCCGATAGGATAGATTTGTCCTTAGAGCTGGTGGAGGCGAGGGGAATCGAACCCCTGTCCGAAGGCGCATCGATAAAAGCCTCTACAGGCTTATCCCTCGTTTTGATCTCGCCGGCTTCACTCCCGAGGGCAGGATTGAAAACCGGCCAGCTTTGTTTATTTTCTCTCCCGCTGCCAAAGCTAACAGCGGAAGAAGAGCCCGGAGCTATGACACCCTTTTCCGGCGACCGGGCGCGCCGGGAAGGGCGTGCTGCTTTTTAATTAAGCAGCAAGAGCGAGTTCTTCGTTGGCACTTATTTGTGCTTCCGGATTTACGAGTCGGAAAGCTCGGCCTGCAGCTTTTATCTCTGCCGCCCCCGTCGAGACCAAACGCCCCCATATTCGCTTTTTTCGTAATATATTATACACCAATAACCGCGAAATATCAATAAAGGTCAAACACTGAAAAAATCAAAAAATAATTTTTTTATGTGTCTTTACAGGGAATAAGCATGAAAATTTTTCGGGAAACTACTTTTGGAGGTGCATTACATGAATTATGAAGCTTTAAAAAACGTCAATGTATGGCAGGTGGACGTAAGGCCTTTTTTGGCGACGGAAAAGGACCCCGCGAAGTTTTGCTTTGAAAAGGGCATTGTGGCAATAGGCTGGAGCGTGCCTGGAAAACCCCTTTCAAAAGAAGAATACTGGGAAATGGGAAAAGGGATTTACGCTAAAGATAACCAGTGGGTGCGCGCGGCTACTCCGTTCCTGTTTCAGATGAAAGAAAATGACCTAGTGTGGCTGAAGGATTTCGAGGGGTTTTATTACTTGGGAAGGATAGAAGGCGAATGGCACTACCGCGACGAACCTGAATTTTTGCAGGTAGGTTTGCCGAATGCGAGAAAATGCAAATTGTTTAAAGTGGGAAGCGATGCGCCGGGAAGCATCGAGCACGGATTTAGAACGGGAAGCATAGTGCAAAAGATAAATGACTTTTCAGCCCACTTATTTTCCCGCATTTCATACAACAGGCTCTCCGGGGAAGAATTTTACACCGTTGAGGAAGATTTTCTGGAAAAAACTGATGTATTTGGTCTTCTTACTAATTCGGAACTGGAAGATGTAGTTGCGCTGTTCCTCCAGAGAGATGGTTATTATGTAATCCCGAGCACCTTCAATACGGAAGAAAATTATAACTTCCAGATGGTGCATCAATCGACGGGCGAGAAAGCTTTCGTCCGAATAAGCTCCAATGGAATGCTCGATCCAAATATGTTCTCAGACTTCCCCCATAAAGTATTCCTTTTCAGCCCCGTGGGTTACCGCAGTCTTGAAGCTCCTTTAAGCCATGTGGTCGCTTTGAAAAAAGAAGATATGGAAAACTTTTTTAAGACCCACGAAAATTTGATGCCGTACTCCATCAGGGTTTATTTAGAGTGGAAGAGGGCAAAACAAAAGATAAAAATGTACAAACTAGCCGGTAAAGTCTGAATTTGGTATAATAATACCCAAGCGGATTTTTTATGAATGGGAGAGGATGCCGTTGGGAGCAAAGTGCATAATGATTCAGGGTACGGGGTCTTCCGTCGGAAAAAGCAGGATAGTTACCGGACTTTGCCGGATATTGAAACAGGACGGTTTTAGGGTAGCGCCGTTTAAGGCCCAAAACATGGCCCTGAATTCTTATATCACAAGAGAAGGTTTGGAGATAGGAAGGGCCCAGGCCACCCAGGCGGAGGCGTGCGGAATCGAACCGTCGGTGCTCATGAACCCGGTACTTTTAAAACCTACTTCCGACAAAAACTGCCAGGTGGTCCTGAAAGGCAGGGTATACGGCAATTTGTCGGCAATGGATTATCACGAGTTCAAAGCAAAGTTGAAAGAGGTGGTCAGGGAAGCTTACGAGGAATTAAAAAGCCAGTACGAAATAATAGTCATTGAGGGCGCCGGCAGCCCAGCGGAGATAAACTTGCGGGAAAACGACATCGTCAACATGGGCATGGCCGAGATGGCCGACGCTCCCGTTGTAATTGTGGGCGACATCGATAGGGGCGGAGTCTTTGCCTCTCTATACGGCACAGTGATGCTCCTTGACGAAAAGGAAAGGGAAAGGGTAAAGGGTGTCATTATAAACAAATTCCGGGGGGATATAAAGCTCCTCGAGCCAGGGATAAAAATGCTGGAAGATTTGATAAAAAAGCCTGTCCTAGGAGTTGTCCCATACGATTATTCCTATATAGACGAAGAGGATGACCCGACTTATGAGATGAAAAGGCTGAGGTTGAGGAATAATAAGGCGAAAAGCGTGGTAATAAAGATTCTGCTTTTGCCTCACATTTCCAATTTCACCGATTTCGTGCCCCTTTCCAATTTTGAAAATACATACCTCGAATACGTAAAGCCCGGGGAGAGCATAGGCGATGCCGATGCGGTTATAATACCCGGCACGAAAAATACCATCGGCGACTTTATAAGAGTTAAGGAATGGGGCTGGGATGAGGAGATAAAAAGCCTTGCCCAAAAAGGGGCGGTAATTGTGGGCATCTGCGGAGGCTTCCAGATGCTCGGGAAAATCATCAGGGACCCCTACGGGGTCGAAAGCGAGATGAAAGAAGTCGAAGGGATAGGCCTTTTGGACGTGGAAACCGAAATTACGAAAAATAAGGTAACGCGAAAGGCGAAAGGCCGCGTGCTGGAACATGAAAAGGGGCTGGCAGCCCATCTATCAAACCTGGAAGTGGAAGGCTATGAAATACATATGGGATACACGACCGTAAAGGAAGGCTCTGAAACTTTTGCCGCAATCCGGCGAAAAGAAGACGGGGAAGAAGTGCTGGATGGTGCCGTTGATAGAACGGGCAACATTTGGGGCACGTACCTGCACGGCATTTTCGACAGGGGCGAGTTTGCGAAAAGATTTATAGACTTCTTGTCAGAAAGGAAAGGCTTAAGGTCCTCTCCTAAAAAGGTAGATTTTGTCAGCTTCAAGGAAGAACAATTTGACAAATGGGCCAGCATTCTAAGGCAGTCCCTTGATATGGATGCGATTTACAAAATAGTCGGCATAAAATCCAAATCTTAACTTGACAGCGCGGCAGCTACAGCCTGGGCTATTTCACTGGCAAGGCGGCTTCGCCAGTTCACGTCCTGCAGGAGTTTTGCATCCTCGGAGTTGGTGATAAAAAGGCACTCGAGCAGGGTAGCCGGACTTTTGGTTTCGCGAAGCACGTAAAAGTTGGCTTCCTTTATTCCTCTGTCCGGCACGCCGAACTGATAAAGGAAGGCAGCAAGCCTTTCGTGGATCTTGCGGGCCAGCTCGCGGGTAGAAGACTGGGCCCTAGAGTAGATGTAGCTTTCGAATCCCCGCGCCGCTGGATTCGAAGCCGCATTGCAGTGCAAGCTCACAAAAAGGTCTGCATCCCATTGGTTGGCAAGTGCGGCACGTCCTTCAAGGGAAATATAACGGTCGTCCTCCCGCGTCAGTCGAACGTCGAACCCTAGCTGCTCAAGTTCCTGGGCTACCTTGAGGGCAAGATCCAAAGTAATGTCAGATTCGCGAAGCGAGTTGGCCACTGCGCCAGGGTCGTGGCCTCCGTGGCCGGGGTCAATCACGACCTTGGCACGGCGGGTGGATATCGTTATGGTTACGGTCCGCGCTGAAGCATTCCAGTGTACCTTGTGCCCGAAGGCTTCTGCAATGTACCGAGCTGGCAGACAAATGCGCCCGGGAGGTATAATGACCGGGGCTACGTCCGTTTTCACCTGGCGGCCATTTATGTAAAGCGCCTTTTTCCCGATAGCCGTAGTTACGATTACGCCGTCCTTTGAAAGGGTGGCCGTGCGAGATTCATCTGACCAATGTATGTTTTCGGGTGGCACGCCTAATGCATACGCCAGGAACCTGAGCGGTACAAAGGTTCGGCCTTCCTGGATGAATGGAGCGCTGTCCATTTCGATGGATTGGCCGTTGACTACATAACGTTTGGCGCCGATGAAGAAAACTGCCTGCTGGGCTGTGGCTGCTTCTGAGTTGAAAGCTGAAATCAAAACAACTATCGCGATCACAAGGGAAAAAATGTTCCGGACAAACTTCATCTCTCTCACCCCTCCAGGATGGCAAAGAGATTAAGACGAGAAACGATGGTTCGGACAAAGCTTTTTTGGACAAAGAAAAAGTAGCTTGAAAGCTACTTTCTCAAACTATATATTATACTATAGTGGTTCTGGGATATAAAATATTTTCGCCGTCAATCCTTGGCGCTGAAAGGAGGCACCGGCCGGGGAAGGCGGAGCAATACAAGTGCGCCGATGCCGGCTAAGGCGGACATAGCGGCGCCGGTGAAAAATACCGGTGACCAGCCGCTGAATTGGGCTATTAGGGCAGCCACGTAGCTTCCGATGATGCCGCCCACGCCCTTTGCGCTGTACATGAAGCCGTAATTGGTGGCGGCGTATTTCGTCCCAAAGATGTCGGCGTTTACCGCCGGGAAGAGGGCGTAAAGTTCGCCCCAGGTGAACATTATCAGGGCAAAGAGGAAGACAAACATTGCGGGACTTTTGCCGAAGAAGGGGACGAGGGCCATGGCGATGCCGTTTATGGTGAATGCGAGGAACATGGTTTGGTAACGCCCAAGCTTATCGGATACCGTTCCCCAGAAGATTCGGCCTGCACCGTTGGCTATGGTGTTTATAGAAGCGGCGAGCACTATGATTCCGGAGGGGATTCCCGCATCCTGGCCGAAGGGTTTGGTCTGGGCAGTGACCACCATGCCGCCGGTGACGATGAACAAAAACATGAGGTATATTAGCCAGAAATGGACGGTGCGGAACATCTCAAGGGTCGTAAACTGGTGCTGGGAGGAGTCCGCGCCGGATTTGGAAGGTGCAGCCGGTTTTTTTGGAGGAACCCGCATCAGCTGCGCTGCGAGAAATATCAGCACCCCTTGCACTATACCGGTGGAGACGAAGGCCGAGGCGTAACCCTGATTTTTAAGCGCGGCAGCTATGAAGGGTATGAAAAGTGCGGCGCCGGAACCGAAGGCCGCCGACACGAGGCCCGATGCCAGGCCCCTTCTGGCGGGTTCAAACCAGCGCACGCCGGCCGCTACGGCCCCGCTGTATATAAAGGCCGCGCCGATACCCGCAAGGCTGTAGGCCACGTACAGTCCGGTGAGGGTATCCACGAGCCCCATCGCCGTCCAGCCGATTCCAACCATTAAGGAGGCGATGATTAGGAGCAGGCGGGGGCTGTAGCGGTCGATGAAAAATCCGGCAATGGGCTGCCCCCAGCTTTCAAGCGCTATAAAAAGGGAAAACGCCAGCTGTACCGCCGCACGGGAAGCGTTAAAACCTTTTTCCAGCTCGGGCACGAAGAGCGTCCACGCGTACTGGAGGTTGGCAATCATTATCATTCCGATCATGGCGAGCACGAGCTGGGTCCACTTGTTTACAATCCAGCTGTTGATACCCCTTTCGGGAGTTTCGGGAACCACAGTATTCATTAAAACACCCCCTAAAAATTTTAAAAATTATGAAAAATATAGCCAAACTTTTTATAAAGTTCGGACTTGCTGTGGGGGACAAGCATACTGCCCCAGGCAAGTGCCTGGGGCAGTGAATGAAATTTATTCCGACGGAGCTACTACCGGCACGGTGAGTCCAACTTCGGCGCAGCGGGCATCCACGAATGCTTGCATCTTTTCTATGTGTTCCGGCTTTAAGTGCTTGAAGCGACCCTGGAGGCGCATGTATTCGCTGACGGGTTTCCTCTTTTCGATCTTTACCGAGAGCTTGTATTCGCCGTTTTCGTATTCGTATAGCTGGAACATCCCGGTTTCCACGGCCAATTTTGCCATCTCGATGGTTTTGTCGGCCGGGAACTGCCAGCCCTTGGGGCACGGGGCGTGGATGTGAAGATATGCCGGGCCTTTCTGATTGAGACCCTTTCTTACCTTGTTCATCAGGTCTACGGGCCATCCTATGGAAGCCGTTGCCACGTATTTCAGTTCGGGATGGCCGTGGGCGACGACCTTGGGATTATCTTTGGGGAAGAGCTTCTTTCCTTCGGGGACCACAGGACCCGGTGGGGTGAAGGTGGTCGCCGCGCCGTAAGGCGTGCTCGGGGATGTCTGGATGCCGGTATTGGCGTAAGATTCGTTGTCGTAGCAAATGAAGAGCACGTCATGCCCGCGGTAAAGCATTCCGGAAAGGGCCTGCAAACCTATGTCCACCGCGCCTCCGTCGCCGGCCATGACGATGATGTTGGGAAACTCGGCGTCGGTCTTCTTTTTTCTTATTAATGCCTTATAGGCCGCCTCTATGCCGGAAGCCACCGCGCCTCCGTTGGTAATCTGAGCGTGAATCCACGGCACCCGCCACGGGCCGCACCCGTAACTGGTATTGGCCACGTACATGCAGCCGGTGGGACCGACGAATATGGTGTTGGGGCCAGCGGCTTTCGCCACCAGGCGGTAGCAGAGAGCCGGTCCGCAGCCCGCGCAGGTCCGGTGTCCGGGAAGGTAATATTCTTCTTCCGGTGCTTTGCGTATCGAAGTAATCATTTCCAGCATGTTTTCCCCTCCTTCCATCGCCTTTATAGTTCAAAGGGGAGCCAGAAGGCCGTTTTTTCCACTTTGCCGGTCTTCATGATTTCCTTTAATTTCTCAAACATCCGGAAAAATTCGTCATGGGTGACCACTTCGCCGCCGAGACCGGCCACAAAGCCCACGGTCTTTACTTTTTCACCCAGGTCGTAAAGGGCTGTGCGAACTTCGGAAAGCAGCACTCCGCCTCCCCCTGAGATGCCAAAGTTGGTGGAGTTATCGAGGACGCCCACCGCCTTGAAGCGGGAAAGCCGCTCTCTTACCTGTGCGGTGGGGAATGGGCGGAAGGTGCGAAGCCGTACGGCGCCGACCTTTTCACCGTGGTTGCGGAGCCGCCTTACCACGGCTTTGGCCGTTTCCATGTGCGCTCCCTGACCGAAGATTACGACTTCGGCATCATGGGTGTAGTATTCTTCCATGTAAGGGTCATAGCGGCGCCCGAAGATGCGGGCAAAGTCCTCGCAGGCTTCTTCGAGCACTTCAAATACGTTCTGCAGGACCTGATAGCGCTGGTACTGCAGGGGAGGTCCCATTGCAGGTTCAATTTGAGGCCCTATTATCTGCGGCTTTCTGGGATCTAGCACGTGGTGGTTTTTGTAAGGGGGCAGAAACTCCTTTACCTGCTCGGGTTCTGGTATATCCACCGGACCCAAAATGTGGCTTACGAAATAGCCATCCATGCAAGAATACTGCGGCAAAAGCACCCTCGGGTCTTCGCCTACGCGGTAGAATATGAGGGTGTTGTCCAGAGCCTCTTGGGGAGTGGAAGCCCAGCCCTGAATCCAGCCCTGGTCGCGGCAGCATTCGGCGTCGGTGTGCTCCGAGCCGAAATCTCCCGGCGGGTCCAGGGTGCGGTCGGCGATGGCCATCTGCACCGGTAGCATTTCGCCGGAAATGGGTGAATATACTTCGAAGGCGTAGGTGACTCCCACGCCGGAACTGCCGGTAAACACGCGGGCGCCGGCGGCGGATGCGCCGTAGACGACGCTCAGCTGGGCGTGCTCGCCTTCACCGTGCACGAACTCGGCATCTAATTCTCCATCGGCTACCATGCGGGCAAGTTCCGACATTATGCCCGTGTAGGGCCTGATGGGGTAAGAACATATCACATCCACGTCGGCCAGGCGAACGCCGTGGGCCACTGCTACGCAACCGGAAATATTTTTTATCTTACCCATTTTTTTCACCTCCCAAACCTAATCGTCAAAATCTAACTCCGGCACCTGGCTTATGGCTCCGGTGGGGCAGACGGCGGCGCAAAGTCCGCATCCCTTGCAGTATTTAAGGTTGAACAAGGGACCGTCTTCGCCTTTTTTGATGCAGGAGTCGGGGCAGTAAATCCAGCAGGTCCAGCACTGGGTGCACGCTTCGGCATTAAGTACTGGCCGCTTCATGCGCCAGTTGCCGGTTACCATGCCTTCGTTTTCTTCCTGAGGCGATGGAACCGTCCCGGCAAAGGGCATCTGCTTGAGGAGCTCTCTTGCCGAGGTCTGGCTTTTCTGGGCTGTGTATTTTACCTCAAGGGTTCTGCATTTGACTTCTTCGTATCCGCGGCGCATCGCCGCTTGGTTTTTTACGACTTTGGCCAGGTTTTCCACGTCAACGATACCCGTGACCCGGGCCACGGCTCCGGCGATGGGGGCGGCAATTCCGGCGCCTATGCCAGTAGCGTCGGTGGCTCCTTCGGAGCCGGAAAGCGTGATTACCGCCTGGGCCATGTTGCTTGCATCCACAGTGGCTATTTGCCCGAGATTTCCGGTATCGCCGAGGAATTTCAATATATCGTCGATGCTGCGCCGGGTGTTGACTACCAGGGTGGCACCGGGCTTTATGCCTTTGAGCACCGGTACGCCTTTTACTAAAGTTTCCTCAAGGACCACCACGATGTCCGGGGATTCATTTTCGTAAACGTACCTGCTCTCTATTGGGTCGCTGCTGATGCGGGCGTACGCCCGTACGGGAACGTTTATGCGGTCCGGAAGGTCCACATAGTTTTCGAAAGCCTGAACGTACTTTCCTTCTATGGCTGCCGCTTCGGTGAGGGCCACGACTACGTCCCGGGCGTCTTTGTTCATGATGACGCCCCGCGACCATACCGTAATTTGCTTAAGGTTGGGTTCAACAAAGAGCTCATGGGAAGACATAGTATCCTCCTCTCTTTGGAATTTTTAACAAAATTTTGAACTTGTCTTGTTCGCATCACCTCCCCAAATGGAGTACTTCAAAGATATGGTATGTGGTATACCAAAACTCGACATGCAGAAGCTTGGGATTGATTTACAGCTTTTCCCTTCTCCCTAAGATAAAGTTATGAGCGAATTTTCAAATTTATGACTCGGTTTTTTGCTTAATTTTTCTCTGCAAAAATTCTGCAAGGGCCTTTTCCAGGTGCTTTCTTTCAATTTTGCCCGATATTTTCTCCGGCGTGGACTGAACAAATTCCGAAGCTGCCAGGAAGGTCGCTCGCCTGCACACGGCCTCTATATCCGCACCGGAAAGGCCTTCCGACTGCAGGCAAAGGAGGTCTAGGTCCACATCGGAAGAAAGGGGGCGGTGCTTCAGGTGTATTTCGAAAATGGCTCGCCTTTCGCTTTTGTCCGGCAGGGTAAACTCCAGCACCTCGTCGAAGCGCCCCGGTCTTAAAAAGGCCGGGTCTATAAGGTCTATCCTGTTGGTGGCGCCGATGACCACTACCTGGTGCATTTCTTCCAGGGCATCAAACTCCAGGAGAAACTGGGATACCAGCCGGCTTGAAGTCTCCTCGCCCCTTCTGCGGGCAGGCACCAGGGCGTCCAGTTCGTCGAAAAACAAGATGCAAGGAGATGCCTGGCGGGCCTTTCTAAACACCTCGTGCAGCACTTTTTCGGCCTGACCCCTGAGCCGTGAAAAAAGTAGCGAGCCATTAACCGGTATGAAATTAACGCGGCACTGTCCCGCGAGGGCTCGCACCACCAGCGTTTTTCCGGTGCCCGGCGGACCTGAAAGCAAAATTCCTCTAGGTGGTCTTAATCTAAATCGTTCAAGAAGCTCCGGATGGGTTAAAGGCCACTCCACCATGGCCTGAAGCTCTGCCTTTATTTTGTCCAGTCCCCCTACTTCTTCCCATTTGGAAGGAGGAAGTTCGACGGTAAATTCCCTGGTGGCAGAAGGTTCCACATCGTCGAGGGCTTTAAGAAAATCGTCCATTGTGACGGTGACTTCGGGAAGTTCGTTGAAGTCCTCATTTTCCTTTAAACTTTGGATTGCCCGATGAAGCGCTCGCATTCCTGCTTCCCGGCAGAGGGCGGCAAGGTCTGCACCGACGAAGCCGTGGGTCACGGCGGCCAGGCGCTCGAGAGAAACGTCTTTGGAGAGAGCCATGCCACGGGTGTGAATAGCTAGGATCTCCCTTCGCCCCTGCTGGTCTGGGACATCTATAAGGATTTCGCGGTCGAAGCGGCCCGGGCGCCGGAGGGCGGGGTCTATGAGGTCGGGGACGTTGGTGGCCGCAAGGACGATGACGTTGCCCCTTGCCTCCAAGCCGTCCATGAGGGCGAGGAGCTGGGCCACCACCCGCTTTTCCACGTCTCCGTGGACCTCGGTGCGCCGCGGTGCTATGGCGTCGATTTCATCGATGAATATTATGCTGGGAGCCTTCCTTTTGGCCTCTTCGAACACCTGCCTTAGCCTTGCCTCGCTTTCGCCGTAGTACTTGTGCATTATCTCAGGGCCGTTTACCAGCAAGAAGTGGGCATCGGTTTCGGAAGCTATGGCTCGGGCTATCAAAGTCTTTCCCGTCCCTGGCGGCCCATAGAGAAGCACGCCTTTGGGTGGCTCTATTCCAAGCCTTTCGAAAAGCTCGGGGTATTTGAGGGGAAGTTCCACTATCTCGCGGATTTTTTTGACCTGCTTTGAAAGACCTCCTATGTCCTCGTATGTCACCTGTTCCCGATAAGTTTCCAGGTTTTCGGAACCCTTTATCCGGATTATGGTATCCCGGGTGATTACAACGGGACCTCGCGGTGCCGTTCCCTCCACCGAAAAGGCTTCATCGCCGCCGCTAAATTGGGGTATCATTATACGATCCCCTGTGATGAGCACCCGGCCCAGCAGGTTCTTTTTGATTATGGGCACGGCCTGCTTTTCCCGCTGAAAGCCGGAAAGGACGGGAGAAAGCACAACGGACCTTGCGTCCTGAGCTTCGGCAGGGGCGAGTTCCACCGTATCGCCGAGGCCCGTGCCCGCGTTTTGCCTTATTACCCCGTCCATCTGGATGCATCCCGCGGGGCAGCTTTCAGGAAAGCCGGGCAATATTTTCGCTACCGTCGAGCGCTTCCCGGTTATCTTTACGACATCGTTGGGTTTCAGGCCTAAAAGGGCAATTTCGGCGCTTGGGATTCGCACGTAACCTTTTTTGGCATCCTGAATATCTGCTTCCACGACCTTAAATTTCATTTTGTTTTTGTCAGGCAAGAGGCTCCCTCCCTTATGCTTTAGATTTTTTCTTTCTAAAGTAAGCCTCTCTCGATTTTTCAATATGCAGCCTTGCTATCTTTTCGGCGAGGTCGGCATTTCCGTCGAAAAGAGCTTTTACCAGGCTCTTATGTTCTTCGGTGGCTTCTTGGGACCTCCCCGGAACGCTGTAGCCAACCTTGGCGAAAGAGGCGATGTAGTCCGAAAGTATGCTGATCATCTGGAAAAGCCTGGGACTTTGGGCGCTTTCGTAGATTGTCCGGTTGAATTCCATGTGAAGGGACTGAAGGTTTTCTTCGTCTCCTTTCTCCAAAGCTCTTTCCATGGCTTTTACGAGCTCATTTAGTCGCATCAATTTTTTCCGGCTTATCCGCGCAGCGGCGAGCCTTGCGGCAAGACCTTCCAAAACGGCGCGGATGGTGTAGATTTCGTGGACATCCTGGTCGGAAATGCACGATACCACGACGCCCTTCCGGGGAATATGGCGGACGAGGCCTTCCTGTTCTAATTTATGGATAGCTTCCCGCACCGGGGTCCGGCTGACCCCTAATTTCCTTGCGATTTCCCGCTCCACCAGCCTCGTGCCGGGCGAAAACGCGCCGTTCAAGATGGCTTCTCTTAGGACTTTAAAAACCTCCCGGCTCACCGGGGGATATTCATGAAAATCGATGGGGGAAAGCTCACACGACATGGTTATACCCCCTTTGCTTTGTACAATTTATACGGCATGTTTTCCTTTTGTATTCCAGGAAAAATAATTGCAATATACAACTATTTTATGATACAATAAAAGTGTGATTCATAATAGTGGAGGTCAAGGTATGGAAAATAGAGGCGGGCATTATTTAAGAGAGCTTTTGGAAATGCTGAAAAAGGACCTTTTTGTCTTGGAAAAGACCGAGGCATCCTGCTGCGGCATGACTCTTTCCCAGTGTCACGTCATACTGGCAATAGGAAAGGCGGGAGAAGTTTCACTTAACGAACTTGCCGGACTTTTAAACCTCGACAGCAGCACCATAAGCAGAAGTGTAGACAATTTATTTAATAAAGGACTGGTTTCTCGCAAGGTGGATGAGAGGGATAGGCGTTATGTGAGGATAAGCCTGACCGAAATGGGCAAGGAGGTTTACGGAGAAATCGAAAGGAACCTGGCTGACTATTTTGAGAGGGTTTTTTCTTCGATACCCGAAGAAAAGCGGCATCAGGTTTTGGAGAGCCTCAAACTCCTGCTCGATGCCGTAAGGGAAAATAGATGTTGCGAGGAGGGTTTTTTATGGTAGAGGATATCAGGGAGAAGGTAAGGGAATATTACGCAAGCATAGCAAAAAAAGAAGGGGGAGGGTGTTGCTCCTGCTCTTCTTCCTGCTGCGGGCAGGCAAATGAAGTTCTTTACGACTTCGAAGATGTGAAAGGCCTTCCGCAGGAGGCCCTTGAAATGTCGCTGGGGTGCGCCAATCCCCTGGCGATAGCGGATTTAAAAAAGGGAGAAAAGGTGCTAGACCTGGGGTGCGGTGGCGGGATAGACGCCTTTATAGCGGCAAAGCGCGTAGGAGAGGAAGGTATGGTCTTCGGCTTAGACATGACCGATGAGATGATAGCCATTGCCAACAAGAACAAAGAGAAGATGGGCATAAGTAACGTAAAGTTCATTAAAGGATACATCGAGGACATACCTTTAGAAGATAATTCTGTGGATGTAGTCATCTCAAACTGCGTGATTAACCTTTCCCATGATAAGCTTGCGGTTCTCAAAGAAGCCTACAGGGTTTTGAAATCGCCCGGCAGGTTAGCGGTGGCCGACATAGTGATTCTTAAAGGTATTCCGGAAAACCTAAAGAAAAATGATAAACTGTGGGCGGGATGTTTTGCCGGGGCGCTGGCCGTCGGGGAATACGAAAAGTTGTTGAGGGAAGCGGGTTTTAAGAATATAAAAATTAAAATAGCGGGCGTGTACGGAAGAGATGAGATAAGGGATTTCGTGGAAGGTGAGGAAGATTTGGAAAAAGTCGCCGGGGCCTTCGCCAGCGCCCTGATAAGGGCGGAAAAGCAGTAAAAAAGCCGGCTTCCTTTTTTGGAAAGCCGGCCCTTTTCATTTATTTCCCTTCTAGGGCTATCAGGGCTGCCCCCAGCGCCCCTATTATTTGAGGTTCGGGAGGAATTAAAATTTTTTCTCCGAGCTTCTTTTCTATGGCATTTACAACGCCTCTGTTTTTCGCCACCCCTCCCGTCATCATGTAACTTCCCTTCCTTCCGATCCTTTCTATCAAAGAGACAGCCTTTGAAGCCACGGCTTTGTTCAGGGCGTGGATTATATCCCTCTGGTCCTTATTTTCCGCGATTAGGGATATTACTTCCGATTCGGCAAATACTGTGCACATGCTGGTGATGGTGATATCCTCTCTTGCCTTGTCGGTTACCTTTCCCATTTCTTCTATGGAAACGCCTAGGGTCCTTGCCATAACTTCCAGAAACCTGCCCGTTCCAGCCGAACACTTGTCGTTCATCACAAAGTCCACCACATTGCCCTCATCGTCCAGCCTTATCACTTTGCTGTCCTGCCCGCCTATGTCTATCACAGTCCTGACGGCGCTGTCCATGAAGAAGGCGCCTTTACCGTGGCATGTAATTTCGGTTACGGTCTTTTCCGCAAAGGGGATGCTCACCCTTCCGTATCCCGTCGCTACCACTTTTTTGATGTCATTTTCTTTGAGGCCCGCGTCTTTTAATGCCAATTCGAAAGCCTTCCTTGCGCTTTCTAAAGCCTTGGGACCTGTCGGCACGATGGAGTACGATATTATGTTTTTGTTTTCATCGATTATTACCACATTGGCGGAAGTGGAGCCGCTGTCGATTCCTGCAAAGTATCCGCCTCTTGCTTTTTCTTTTTCAACTTTTTTCATGCCGATGGACTCCAAAAAGGCATCCACTCTCGTTAAAATCTGTCCGCTTCCCGAGTCGGTGTAATCGGTTTCGATTTTGAGTAAGGGGATGTCCAGCTTGTCCTTGAGTTCAGCGTACTCGTAGGCGTAAAAATCGCAGAACTTTATAGTGTTGTATATGATGCCTTTAAATCTTTTTCCCTCGAGGATATTCCGGTCTTTTGCCATCCTCATGCACGGGGTAAGGTTTAACAGAGATTCGGCGTAGTTTCTAAGTAAATCACCCTCCGGTTCGACATCGAATGTCCTTTCTTCTCCCGTGCACGTGAGGTTTATTATTTCTGCCCCAAAGGATTTAATTTTTTCCACCACGTCTTCTTTGAGTCTTGCACCCATTACAGCTATGCTCTCGGAAAACACCTTTTCACCTTTTGCGGCCTTTTTCTCCAAAATATTGAGCAAATTTTCTTCGGAAAAATCCTTTTTCTTGTAGGCTGTGTATGCCTTTATAAAACCCTTTATTTCACCGAAAAAAAAGGTCTGTTGCTTCAGGCGCCTTTTTCCTTGGCAGGTCCAGCATGTAAATGAACTTTACCCTTTGCTTTAAAACATCGTAAAGCCTTTTTATGCTGTCGCAACAGCTTGTTAGCACTACTTCCTCGATGTTTTTATCGATTATGTTTTCAAGGACTCCTTTTGCAAAACTGCAGATGTTGGAATGAAGGAGGCTTTCTGCGCGCTCGTAAGACTTTGAGCTCGGTTCGAGCTTTACAGGCGTTTCCCCGAAGGCTTCGATTATTTCCACGGGAGTGTACTTGCACACGTATCCTGCCAAGATTATCCCCCCTGAATTCTAGAGCATCTCCAGGAAAGCTTCGAGCCTCGTCCTGTTTTGCCCTTCCTGATTGTTCCTTTTATCCACGCAATCGCCGTCAAGGCAAAGGAATGGGATGCCCATTTCCGATGCAAGCTTTTTTATAAAAAAGACCCCGCCCATGGACTGCTTGCACCCAAGGTGGCAAAACTGGATGATGCCGTCGGGCTTTATTTTTTCCACAAGCTCCCTTATCCTGGAAACCCTCCGGTCTATACCGCCGTTAAACGAAGTCAGGATGAGCTTTTCCGCAATGCCCGAAAATGGGTCCTTTTCGTCTATTTCGTCGAGAAAATCGTAATTTATGTCGCTTCCGGCGATACAATATTTTTCGCCAAAATTAAAATAGTCTTTGAAATTTTTCTCGAACATGGGCAAAAGGTGCACGAAAAACACGCTTTTCCCGCTTTTTTCGGGAGCTTTTTTGATATCGGCAAGGAGCATCTCGTAAAACTTTAGAATCTCTTTGCTCCCTATGAAAACGTGGGAGGCAAAGAGCATGTACATTTCGAAGGTCATAGTGGTTTGAAGGCTTTTCCTCCCGGCGTAATTCAGGTACTCCTTCATTAGGGCCCGCGTTTTGTTCTCCGTCTTCACGACTTCCCTTAACTTATCGATATCCAGTTTTCTCTTGAAGGCTTCTTCAAGACTTGAAACCACTTCAAAAAGCTGCTTTTTCACATAGGAAACCGCCTCTTTTGAATACCTGTACGGGACGTCTATAATGCAAAGGGGGACGCCCAGCTTTTTCGAAAGGTACCGGAAGGTTGGGATATTGGCATCGCAGGCGATGGAGGTAGCAATCATAAGTCTTGGCTTTTCGAGGATGCCGAGTTCTCCGGCGCCGAGGAAAGTTTTGTGGTAGCTGCATAGAGTATTCGATATGCCTTTTGATTCGGCGGCGTCGATGAGGCAATCCTCGATGAAAAAGCCTGACATGAAGGAAGAGTAAGCTTCGATGAATAGAGGCTTTATGTCCATCGCCATCAAAAACTCCGAAGGGGAAAAGAGGTTTACCCAGGCGGAACTTTGAGGGTGTTTCAGCGGTTCAATCACGCATCTTATGCAGTACTTGTTGAGGAAATGAAAAGATTGAGGCACCCTTTTGTCTTTAAAAAGACTAACGTAATGGTGGGCGAAATAAAGGCCAAAATTTATTAGTTTTTTCACTTGTTCCGGCCTTTCCATATTCTTTTTTATAAGACTTGCGTAAAATTTTACCGGGTCCATGGAAGTCATTCTCCATAAATTGTAATGCTATTTTGTATTTTATCAGCACGGCCGGCAATAAGCAATACCTAAAAATAGAAGCCGTGCCTGTGGCACGGCTTCTAGGTTAGAAGATGTCGCCCATCAGTAGAAGGATCAGGATAAGGAACACCAGGAAAGCTTTGCGGTCAAAGAAGTAATCCCTTCCATAGCCTCCGCCGCTGACTTCTGTCATTTTTCAAACCCTCCTTATTGTGGTGTCTACTACAATATATGCAGGCCGTTTTTTGGTGGTTACATTGGGAGATTCAAATGTTTACACCATTCCCGCAAACAGCGCAGTGGAAATGGCGATGCTCAGGAAATTCACAAGGTCATTGTTCACAAAGCCGAATCCCCGGACAAGCCGGTTTTCCCTGCCGAAAGAAAACCTCTTTTCCGTTTCGGTTTTCAGCTCTTCCGAATAGTACACGCCCTGGCACGTGGCGCCGAGGAGCGAATCTATAAGGGAACCTAGAAATCCGCCCAGGGTTATTATGAATGTTTTTCCGAGCCCTGTTAAGACCGGGTCGAAAAGTCCCATCAATTTGAATGCTACTGGGGTTAAGATGCCGATGAATAAGGCGCCTGAAAGGGCCGCCAAAGTCCCGGGGAGGCTCACCGCGCCTGAGGTGCCCCGTTCCACCCTCCTGAAATTACGAAGCGAAATCGGCCTTGCCGTGCTCAAAACCCCCAGCTCCGTGGCCCAGGTGTCGGCGTTTGCCGCAGCAAAGGATATGGCAAGCAGCACGAGGTACGACGGATTTTTCGTAATGTAATAAAGCACAGAGTAAAAAAGCCCGACGCCGCCATTTGCAAAAACCTGCATTGCGTCCCTGCGGCCGGTTTTGTCGAACTTTCGTGCAACATCGCTTTTTGTGCTCTTTTTAAAGTGGGAAAGGAGACTCGAGGAAATGAAAAAGAGCACCATCAATAAGGAGCCGAAAATTCCTGACGTGGCGTACATCAATGTGCCAAGGAGCGTTGCGCCCGCGGAGCCGTCGAGGGTGAGGGAATTTTTCCTGTAAGCGGCGTACGCTATGAGAAAGCTCAGCAAAAATCCGATTGATGCCATATAGATAAAAAGAAAAACGCCGATGTCCTTTAAAACATAAAGAAGATAGTACGAAGAAAGTGCGGTGGCCAAAGGAACGCTCAGGTTGTCCGTGCCGGAAGGCGAAAGGGCCTCTGCTGTCGAGGCGGTTAGGGCTGCCACAAAGCTTACCCTGAAGATATGTGGGTCAACCCCCAGAAAAGCACCCAGCGATGCAGCTATGGATGGAAATGAAAAGACGAACATCGCCCCAGAGCCTTCCAGGCTCTTTTCGCTTTTAAAAACCCTGTACTTCAATTTCCCCCATTTTTTGCCAAAGATTGCCGCAAACCCGTCGCCATATCCCATGGCCAGGACCCCTGCAAGGCCGATGTGTTCGAAATCACCTCCCAAGAGCCCGCCCTTCCATGTAAGGAGAATGAGAATCAAAAGCGACACTGGGAAGTACACCGTCCCCAGGTCGGAGCTTTCCTGCCTTTCCATGCCCTTGAACAAATTGTTCTTGTAAGAGTAGTAATTTAACGCCACGAAAAGAGCGGGAGGTATGAGGGCGTACCGCATGTCGTCGATTAAAAGCATGGCCAAAAGCCACCAGTGGGAAACCCCTATGTGCACGAATTTCCTGGTAAATTCGGAGTCGAACCTTCCCGCTTTCCTCAAAATCTCAGAAACAATTATGATGGAAAAGACAAAGAGAATCGATACGATAACTCCCCAAAAGTCATGCAATAGCGAAATTATTTCCCTCCTGACCATAGAATTTCTCCCTTCTTTAACGCAATTTTTCCCTTATCTTCTCTTTGGTTGATTTCAGATAGGTATTGATTATATACATTTGGTCCAGGTAAAAGTAAAAGTTTTTCCTTCGAAAGTCGGAGAGGAGAGAAGGGTCGGCATTTTTAATGAGAACACCGTCTTTAAAGATCTCGTGGTTTAAAAGGGGTGGAGCGCTGTTCATAATAACCACATCAACAGGTTTTTTAAAAATCTCTTCCAGTTCCGTTTTGAATTCCAGTTTGCACTTAAAAAATTCATCTTGCGGGGTGCCGGATAAATAAACGGCTATATCGATGTCGCTCGATTCTTTTTGCTTTTCTCGAGCGTATGAGCCGAAAAGGTACGCAAACGGCACGTTTTCTTTTTTGGCAAAATAACGGCGCAATGCGAAGGTAATATCATCTTTAATAATTTTACCGCCGCGCTTCATGCGCGCTCCTTCCTTTCTGTTTTAACTCGTCTTTTAAAGTAAAATCTTTCCGCTACTATGGTATACTAACCGGCGGCAAAAAACAAGGGAATTTGTTGATTTTGCCCGCGGCAGGCGTTATAATATTAATGCAAACAAATGTTCGAGAAGGTGGTTTTATGCTCACCATCCTCCACGTGGACATGAACGCCTTTTACGCCTCCTGCCACCAGGCGGTAGACCCGTCGCTCAGGGGAAGGCCCGTGATAGTCGCTGGAGACCCCAAAAAGAGAAACGGCATAGTGCTCACCGCCTCCTATGAGGCGAGGAAGTTCGGGGTAAGGACCGCCATGCCCCTCTGGGAGGCAAAAAGGCTGTGCCCTAAAGCGGTTTTTCTAAAGCCCGACTACCGGCTCTACGTAGAATTCAGCCACCGGGCGATGGAAATCCTAAAAAAGTTTACGCCCCTTGTGGAAGTCTTCAGCATAGACGAGGCCTGGCTGGATGTAGAAGGATGCGAGGGGCTTTTCGGGGATGCCCTGACCATAGCAGAGAAAATCCAAAAATCGATGATGGAAGAACTTTCACTGCCCTGCTCCGTGGGAGTCTCCTGCAACAAGCTTCTTTCAAAGATGGCATCGGACATGAAAAAACCTATGGGCATTACCGTCATCACTCCCGACGACGTTCAAAACATGCTCTGGCCCCTGCCGGTCGAGGAACTATACGGCGTGGGTCCCAGGATGGCCGAACACCTCAAAAAGATGAACATAAACACCATCGGGGACCTGGCGAGGATTCCTCCAGAATTTCTGCAGGCGGCCTTTGGAGTGGTGGGGCTTCGCCTTCACCGGTGGGCCAACGGCATCGACGATTCCCCGGTGGACCCCCATTCCGCGGATAAGGCCAAGTCCATGGGCCATTCGGTGACCTTGCCGCAGGATATCACTACGTGGGAGGAAGCCGAGGCCGTGCTGCTTTCCCTTTCCGAACAGGTGGGAAGGAGGATAAGGTGCGGCGGATACGTAGGGAAGGTGGTGACCGTTACCCTCCGGGACTCTTCCTTCGTCACCGTGACCCGCTCCGCCACGGTTCCCTACACGAACCTTACCGAAGACATATATAGGGCCGCAAAAAAACTCTTACACTCCAACTGGGACGGGAAAACACCCCTCAGGCTCTTAGGGGTGAGCCTTTCCGGGCTCATAAAGGAATTCGACCAGATTTCCATATTCGAAGCTGATGAAAAGAAAAAGAGGCTCGATAGGGTTATAGACGAAATAAGGGAAAGATTCGGGGATGATGCCATTTTCCGGGCCAAGCTGAAGTCCCAGGACCTTTTGGGACAAAAGGGAAGCCCCGCTTTAGGACCTTTCACTAAACGAAATTGAGACCTCTGCCACAAATGATTCCCTCATAAAGGACCTTGCTTTTGGCGATAAAAAACGATATCGTA
The DNA here is from genome assembly GCF_001562425.1 of Fervidicola ferrireducens. Classification (GTDB taxonomy): domain Bacteria; phylum Bacillota; class Thermosediminibacteria; order Thermosediminibacterales; family Thermosediminibacteraceae; genus Fervidicola; species Fervidicola ferrireducens. Next base: position 70,872 of record NZ_LOED01000003.1, on the reverse strand, counting down.
AAGATAGAAGTATAAAAAAAGTTTAATGGGAGGAGTTTTTTTGATACTCGTTGCCACTTCGGGCTATTCTTACCGGGACTGGAAGGGGAAATATTACCCCGAAGACATGAAGGAAAGCGACATGCTTTCCTTTTACAGCAGGGAGTTTCCCTTTACCGAGGTCAACTCCAGTTACTACAGCCTGCCGTCTCCATACATGTTTTACCAGATGATGAAAAAGACTCCAGAAAACTTCATCTTCGTGGTAAAAGCTTACGGTGGCATGACCCACCAGGGAGACCTGGGGGAGACGACCGTGAGCAAGTTCAAAGAAGCCTTAAAGCCGCTTGCAGAAGCAGGAAGGCTCGGGTGCGTGCTTGCACAATTCCCTTATAGCTTCCACAACACAGAGAAAAACAGGGACTATCTAAAAAGATTACGGGAAAGGCTACAAGGTTTTCCCCTTGCCGTCGAGTTCCGGTGCGACGACTGGTTAAGACTCGAGGTTATAAAGCTCCTCCGGGAAAACGACATGGCCTTCGTGTGCGTTGACGAACCGCCAGTAAAAGGCCTTCTTCCGCCTGTAGTTATAGCAACCAGCTCCATAGGCTACGTGCGGTTCCACGGCAGGAATGCAGAAAAGTGGTATAATCACCAGAAGTCCTACGAGCGGTACGACTATCTATACACCGAAAAGGAACTGGCCGAGTGGGTGCCCAGGATAAGAGAACTTGCCCGGAAGACTGAAATAGTCTTTATAGCCATGAACAATCACTTCAACGCTTCGGCGGTGATAAACGCAAGGCAGCTCCTCGGGCTCTTAAAGGAGGCGGAATTATGAACACACCTTATAAAATGATAGCCTTAGACGTGGACGGCACCCTGATTTCCAGCGGCTACACTGTATCCCGCCGCACCCGGCAGGCTTTGAAAAAAGCGATGGGCATGGGAATGATAGTGACCCTTGCAACAGGCCGTTTTTGGGGAAGCGCGGTGCGCATTGCGAGGAGCATCCCCGTAAACGCACCGGTGGTTTCCAACGACGGGGCCTTGATAAAGGACGTGCATTCCGGAAAGGAACTCTTTTTCCGGCCGCTTCCCCTTGAGGTGGCAAAGCATGTATTGAAGAGAGCCGAGCGATACCCGAGCTTTGAAGTGCAAATTTTTCTAAAAGAAAAAAAGATCTTTTCGGGTACGGCCTACTGGAAGATGCAGCTCAGGCGGTATTTTCGCTCCGCAAGGAAATTTTCATTTCGGGGTTTTTACAATTACATGAAGGACTTCGTGCTCCTCCCGGTGGAAAACGCCGGGAGTCTGGAAAGGGCGGCGGTGCTTTTAAAAGAAGCGCCTACCAAGATAGTGGTTTCAGGAGATTCCGAGGAGGTAAGAGAATTTTCCGAGGAGCTTGCAAAAGACCTGGGCGACAGGATTTATATAACCTCAGCTATAAAAAACAGCATAGATATTTTAGAAGGCAGCGTATCCAAGGCAAAGGGCCTTGAAGTGCTCGCAGGGCTTCTTGGGATAAAAAGGGAAGAAATAATCGCGGTGGGGGATAACCTGAACGACATCGAGATGTTGAAATTCGCGGGCCTCGGGGTGGCGATGGGAAATGCACCGGAGGCGGTAAAGCAAAGGGCGGACTTTGTGACGGCGAAAAACGACGAGGACGGGGTAGCCTTCCTCGTGGAAAGCGTTTTGTGTTCAAAAAAAGGTGGGCGGATTTGGGCGGGGGTGTAGAAGGGATGAAAAAAGGGTATCCATTCGGATACCCTTTTAACTTAGACCATACCTTTCTGCAGCGCTCTTTACAATGGCGCCTATGAACTCGGCTCTGCTCATGCCCAAAGTTTTGGCCATGTAGCCCATGTAGCCGTGATGGGTGCCGTCTTTTGACATGGTAAGCCCAGCGAAGGTGTTTATCTCGAGGAAGTACGGGACGCCGTCGTCCCCCAGGATCATGTCTATCCTTGCGTAATCCCTGGCATTCAGCACCTTGTAAATCTCAAGGGCGGTGCTCTTTACCCTTTCTTCTTCTTCCGGGGAAAGCCTTGCGGGACAGTGGATTATCTCGTTGTCGTACATCTTATGCTCGAAGGTGTTGGTCTTTACGGAATTGTACTCGATTTCCACCAGGGGCAACACCTTTGGATCCTTATAACCTATGATTCCGACGGTGATCTCCCTTCCTTTGATGAATTCCTCCACCAGAGCGGCCTGCCCAATTTTACCTGTTATCTTGGCCACCACCCGCGGCAGGTCTTCGGCTCTTTCCACAATGTTTTCCTCGCTTATTCCTGCGCTGCCGCGCCCGCGGACGGGTTTTACGAAAAGGGGAAATTTGAGGTCGTGATTTGGAATATTTTCTGGGTCCTCCACCACCATGAATTTGGGGGTGGGGAGGTTGTGAAATGCCACTATCTTTTTTCTCGCGGCTTTATCAATTGCCACGAGGTCTATGCCGGAACCGGCGAAGGGGATGCCGAAGGCTTCGAGAAAGGCCACTTCCTGCAGCGACGAGGCGTTGAAAACCAGGTCCACTTTTTCTTCCAGCACTTTTTGCAGCGTTTCCATCGGGTTTTCGCTTTTCCACTCTATTAAGGCAGCATCGTAGCCCGCCTCTTTTATCGCCGAGTAGTGCTGGTAGGCCTCTTCGTAGGCGTCGTCATAAATGTTTTCACCGGAAACTTTCATCTGAAGTTCCACGTTGCGGAATTTCCGCCAGAAGACTCCTACCTTCATCTTCTCGCCCCCTTCGTAAATGTTTTGTTGATTGAATGCAACGAAAAAAGCTATGGAGGACCATAGCTTTTTGGCAAAAAAATTTCCGTCTATCAACCTCCTCTTCAAACGCTTGCGAGGTTAGCTGACGGGTTCGGGTCGAAGAGGTAACCCTACCCCTTCCACAGGGTTTCCCCGAGTGGAAGGAGATTCACCCCAAGAAAGTGGGTCCCCCGCTTCCTTCCGCAGCCTTCAGCGGAAAGAATTCAGCGCTTAAAAATTTACTTGTATAAATCATTATATCAAAAATAGAAAATAATGTCAATTATCAAAAAGGATTTTCCGTATTTACCAAATTTGGACAAAATTTGTTACAATTTGTTATAATATACTTAACGGCGCTGCCTCAAAAACCGCCTGCTGGGGGTGAGGCACTTGAAAGGCGGACTACAAATACCCCAGCCGTCTAAACTAGGGGATTTGCCCAGTTTAGATGATTCGGTTCGAATATGAATGCCCAAAAAAATTTGGCAAAACTTGCATTTTATCTTTCACTGCCACCTGCCATTGTGTTATTTGCTGCAAATAGGCTTGGTGGGGGTTCAAAGGCTTTATTTGCCTTTCTTTTAGCCTTCATTGTAGCATTCATTGTCGATTATCTAATCTTAAAAACCTTATTCAAGCAGCTTTCGGCGATGGCCGAGGTCATCGGGCAGTTTTCCAGGGGAGAGCTTCCTGCGGTAAACCGCCTCAAAAATATGCGGGGAAACTTCGATTTTTTGGTGGAACCGGTGCTTGAGGCCTTTGAAATGGTCTTCGGACTCATGGGAAAGCTCCAGAGGGCTTCGGAAGAAATAAATTATTTTTTCGGCCGGTTTAACGATAGCATGAACCATATAAGCGAGGCGGCGGGGCAGATAGCAACTTCCATCGAAGAAATCGCCCAAGGGACGGGAGAGCAGGCCGAGGCCGCCCAGGAGACTTCTGACAACATGAGTTCGCTTTCTTCTCTTGCGGAAAAAATTGCGCAGCAGACTCGGGAAAGAGAAATGGGTGTAAAAACGATAATAGATAAGGTGAGGACAACGAGGAAGGTGCTTAAAGACCTCCTCGAGCAGCTTAGCCTTTCTTCAAAAACCAGCTCCCTTTCGGCGGCAAAAATGAAGGAACTGGAAAATCTCACCACCGGTATTAACAATTTTGTAAAGACCATCACCGACATCGCCGACCAGACCAATCTCCTGGCGCTCAACGCAGCCATCGAAGCCGCCAGGGCCGGAGAGCAAGGGCGGGGATTTGCGGTAGTGGCAGACGAAGTGAGGAAGCTGGCCGAGCAGTCCGGCAGGGCGGCCGAGGAAATAAAGGAACTTTCCGAAAAGATTCAAAAAGAAGCCAGAGAGACGGCCTTGCAGGTGGAAAAAAGCCAGGAAGTGATTAACGAAAACATAAAAAAGGGGAACGAATCCATGGCCGCCTTCGACGAGATAGTGGAAGAAATTTCGGGCTTTAAGATTTCCATGGAGAAGATTAGCAACATGGTCAAGGAACAGGTGGAAAGGGTTCAAAAGGTTTCGCAAGCTGCGGAAAAAATGGCGGCAGTATCCCAGGAGACGGCGGCAGGGGTCGAAGAAATAGCCGCGTCCAGCCAGGAACAGAAGAACATGGTGAAGGCCATATCCGATGAGGCGTCAAGGCTTTCTCAAATGGCGGGCGAACTTATGGCATTGTCTGAGTCTTATAGTAAAAATTATAAGCTGTCGGAGGCTGTGAAGGACAGGATAGAGGTGATAAAGCAAAAGCTCCTGGACCTGGCCCGGAAAGATTTTGTCGTGAGAAAAGACGAAAAAGCCCAGAAAGAAGAATTTGACAAAGCAAAGCGGGAAAACCCCGCGATTTTAGAGCTCATCACCCTCGACGAAAAGGGAGATGTGGTCTACGTTACGAGCAACCTGCCCGTCAAAAACCTGGCCTTCAGGCCCTGGTTTCGCGAGGCCGCGGCGGGAAGCGTATACGTATCAAAGCCCTACATAGACATCGCCGCAAACCGCATGGCCGTCACCGTATCGGTGCCGGTAAGGGCGGAGGGAGGCGAAATAATAGGCGTTCTCGCGGCCGACGTCGACATAAATTAGACTTTCAGGGAATGAGGTCTTTTATTTCTTCGGGAGAAAGGACGGCCTCTATTACTACGGAAAGCTCCCTTTCCAGGTCCAGGATTTCCCCCGAAGGCAATACCTTGACCTTGGGCCGGAAGGGGAGGGAATCGTTTTGCGATACCACGCAAGCGACCTTGCTGTTGCTGAGCTTTACCAGAGTGCCCACCGGATAGGGTTTTACGCAGGACAAAAACGCGTGAATGACGTCTTTGTCGAATTTTGCATTTCCGGAGGCTAGGAGCATTTCGTAGACTTCGTGGGCAGGAAAGGCCTTCCTGTAGACCCTGTCAGTGGTCATGGCGTTATACACGTCGGCTACGGCGCAGATGGCCGAAAAGGGGTCTATCTCGCCTGCTTTCAGCTTTCTCGGGTAGCCGCTTCCGTCGTACCTTTCGTGGTGGTTCAGGATTACTTTTTTCGAACGGGGGTGAATCGCATCGCCGCCCCTTTCTTCCACCAGCTTCCAGCCTTTGAGGGGGTGGGTCATTATAATTTCGAATTCCTGCTGCGTGAGTTTACCGGGCTTGTTTAAGATCTGCGGGTCGATGAGGGTTTTCCCCAGGTCGTGCAAAATGGCCCCGATGCCCAAAGCAAGGAGCTTTTCTCTATTAAAACCGAGTTTCATCCCGCAAAGTAGCGAAAGCATGCATACGTCCACCGAATGGGCGAAGGTATAAAGGTCGGCGGAGCATAGGTCTACAAGGTGGTCGATGATTTCTTTCCCCGAAAGGATTTCTTCGAGTAAGGCCTCTACTGTGTCTTTAATGTCGGCCACCGAAACATTATCCTTTTTCACAAAGGAACAAAGCTGCTGCATGGCGTTTATCCTGACAGTGAGAGAAAGTTCTTCCTTTATCTCAATTTCATCGAAAGGCACGGGCCCTTCTATCTCTACTACTAACACGTTGTTTTTTCTAAGCGCTTCTATATAGCGCTTAGTGAGCACAATTCCACGATTTAGCAGAAGTTCACCACAGCTTCCGTAGACGGGCTTTTCAAGTTTCATGCCTGGTTTGAGATGCGTGATAGGAAGCTTCAAAAAAATCCTCCTTTAACTGCAGGATGCACCCTCGTTGGGTGCATCCTGCCTCTTTCGGTAATTGGAATTGTTATAATTTGAATTTCTCGCTCTCTTTCTTCAGGTTTTCCGCAAGGGCCACGAGATTGGTCGCGCTTGCGCTTATCGTCTGGGCCGCCGAGCTCATTTCCTCGGCCGATGCGGCGATCTCCTCGGAAGATGCTGCGTTTTCCTCCGAGATGGCGGCGGCGTTGGCCACTTCCTCGCTTATCTTCCTGCTGTTTTCTCCTATGGCCCTGGCTTTTTCTTCTATGTCTTTCAAGAGCTCAGAAACCTTTCTCGCGCCCTCCGCAATTTTTCTGAACTGGGACATGGCTTCTCCGCCTATGGAAGCTTGCTCCACTATGAGGCCAACCACTTCTTCCCAGACTTTGTTCGAAAGCTCGATGTTTTCTGCAACCTTTTTCACTATCCTGTTTATCTCGCTGGCCTGGTGGCTGGACTGTTCCGCCAACTTTCTTATTTCCTCGGCGACGACAGCAAAGCCCCGGCCAGCTTCGCCGGCCCTTGCTGCTTCAATAGCCGCATTGAGGGCAAGGAGGTTGGTCTGCTCGGCTATGCCCGTTATTATATCGGTAATGCCGGATATCTCCTTGGCGTGTTCCATGAGGCCTGCCATGGCCGACTTTATTTCTTCAGCCTTGCTGGAGACCAGGTCCATCTTGCTTATGAGCTCCCGCATTGTTTTGTCGCCCTTTTCCGTGCTTTCTGCGGTCTCGGCGGTATTCCGAGCTATGATCCCGATGTTTTCCACCAAGGCCTCGATCTGCTTGGTCGAGCCCTCAACGGCTTCAGAGATATTTTCCGCGTTCTGGGCCATGTCCTGAGCTCCCGCCGAGATCTGGTTTATCGTCTCAGCCACCTGTTCTGCCGCCTGGGCTGTATCCTGTGCACCCTGAGATATGTCCCTTACGGCCTTTTCCAGATTGTCTATGGAGCCTTTTATGACGTTGAGCACATCTTTAGTGTTCTCCATCATCTTCTTGAGAGACATGCCGAGGACGGAAAATTCGCCGAAAAAGTCGGTGGGGACGTCCACCCTCATATCGCCGGTGGCAATGGTATCGGCTACGGCGGTTAGCTTAACAAGGGGCGTCGATATCTGCCTGCTGAAGATGAGCGATATTAATATCACTATAATCGCCGCAATTGCCATGACTGAAAGGGTCGTGAACAAAAAGCCATTTAGTCCCGCGTACACCTCGGATGTTGGAGCAGTGACGCACACGGACCAGCCGGTGGTGGTCACCGGCGAAATGGCGGCAAGCTTTTCAACGCCTTCGAATTCATAGTGTACTGTAGTTTCCTCGCCCTTTATCATGCGCTGCCCCACGCTGTTTAAGGAATCGGAGCCGGTGTTTGTTATGTTTAAATTCATTATCTTGCTCTCGTCAGGGTGAGCTATGACCATGCCTTTTTTATCCACGACGAAGGCATATCCCGTCTTTCCGTATTTGGTGGAGTTTGCGATGTCGGAAAGCACTCCGGCGTTGACGTCGGCACCGACTATTCCCGTGATGCCGCTCGGGCCTTTTACGGGGGATGCTATGACTACTATCTTGCTGCCGGTAACCTTGTCGATCACGACTTCCGACACTACTGTCTTGCCGGTAGCCATCAAGTCTTTAAAGTACTGACGGTCAGTGATTTCGCCTGCGGGGACGGTATAGTCACCGCTGCTATACATATAAAATTTTCCATTAGGCGTGGCATACCAAAGGAGCTGCACGTCAGGTATGGTGGGCTGCAGGGTGTTGAGCAATGGCACTAGGCTCTTTATATCGCCGCTTTTTACCACCGGATTTCCGGCGATGGCCTCTATTATTTTTATCTTTTCGCCTATCCACCTGTCTATGGAGTCCGCGGCGAAAACCGCTTTGCTGAGAAGTTCCCGGTCGGCCGCATGGGTGAGGTTGTTTTTGGAAATGGTGTAATTAAAAAAGCCTAAGACTGCAAGGGGCAAGAGAGCGGTAATCAAAAACAAAGTTACGAGCCTTGTCCTTATACTTCCTTTTGCTCTAAATATTTTGGGAAGCTTCATCATTCGTCTCCTCCTCCGATAAATTTTTAAGCTCTTTTTTCTCCATGGCGTTCAGAATTTCATCAGCTTTCAAAAGGATTACTATCCTTTCGCCCAGCTTCGCAAGGCCGCTTATAAAACGGCTTTCTAGTCCCAGCACGGCAGGAGGCTGTTCTATGTCTTCGTCCCTTACTGTCGTCACTTCACTCACATGGTCGACTATGAGGCCCGCCTTCTGCTCTCCGATGTTTGCAACTATAATCCTTCTTTCGGAGGAATTTTCGTCTCCCACGATTCCGAACTTTTTCTTAAGGTCGATTATCGGGATGACCTTCCCCCGCAGGTTTATAACCCCTTCTATAAAGGAAGGCGCTTTCGGTATGCGCGTTATTTCGACCATCCGTATTATCTCCTGCAGCTCGTATATGTCCATGCCGTAAAGCTCGCTTCCTAGGCCAAATATGACTATTCTCTTCACCGGCTACCCCCTTCCCACCAACGAAATAAAAAATGCAGCCCTTGACAAACAGGCTGCTAGCTTCAGTCAGCCGGCAGCCTGGCGACCGTAGCTCTTTTTGAGAGCCGTAGGCCCATGGCTTTGCGCCCCTGCCTTTCGACAGGTTTGCCCTTATCGGCGGTATTTTGTCGAATATTGCGTAAAAATGCTAGTAATATTTTACAATTTCTCAAAAAAGCAGTCAAGTATAATTTACCACTGGAGGAAAAAATAACTTTTCGGCGAATATTATCGTCAAGGAGGGGATATTAATGGCTATAAAGTGGACGGAAGACCTTTCGACGGGAATAGAAAAAATTGATGATCAGCACAAAGAGCTTTTTAGGCGGGTAAACGACCTGATGGATGCGTGTACCAAGGGCAAAGGCAAAGAGGAAGTAGTGAAGGTGATTGATTTCCTAAGCAACTACGTAGTGATGCATTTCGGCGAGGAAGAGAAAATAATGAAGGCGGAAAACTACCCGGGCTATGATGGGCACAAGACTCAGCACGAGAGCTTTATAAAAAAATTCACGGAATTTAAAGAAAAACTCGAGCAAACCGGCCCGACAGTGGACCTGGTCGTAAAGATGAACGGATTTTTGGTCGATTGGCTCATAAACCACATAAAAAAGACCGACAGGGCTTTGGGGGATTACTTGAAAAGATAACCGGTGAAAGGGAGCCCTTATTTAAGTCCTACCGGTACCATTGCACCGAAATTGACGGACTTTTTGAGGTGAAAAGTATGATAAAAGTGCTCGTAGTAGACGATTCTGCCTTAATGAGGCTTATTATAAAGGACGTGCTCGAAAAAGATCCTGATATAAAGGTGGTCGATACGGCAAAAAACGGGAGCGAAGCATTGGAAAAAGCACAGAAGCTTCGTCCTGATGTCATAACGATGGACGTCAACATGCCGGGGATGGACGGGCTCTCGGCCCTGGAAAAGATTAAGGAGAAAAGGCTGGGGAATGTGTTGATGCTCTCTTCCGAGACGAAAAAAGGGGCCGATGTGACTCTGAGGGCTCTGGAACTTGGCGCCTTCGATTTTGTGGCAAAGCCTCAAGGGGTGAGACTGGGATTAAAGGATTTCGAAGAGGAGCTAATCGCCAAGGTAAAAGCGGGGGCGAGGACGATAGGGTCTTCTAAGGAAAATCCGGTGAAGATGCCCGAAGAATACATTTTGTCTGATGGCGATATGAAGGCCGTAGTCATAGGGATCTCCACGGGAGGGCCGAGGTCCATCATGAAGGTGCTCCCTTATTTGCCCGCACGCCTTAACGCAGCTGTGTTCCTCGTGCAGCATATGCCCCCGGCCTTCACGGGCCCTTTTGCAAAAAGGCTCGACGAGCAATGTGCGATGAAGGTAGTCGAGGCAGAAGACGGCATGGAGATAAAACCCGGCGTATGCTATGTCGGGAAAGGCGGTTACAACCTCCTGGTAACAGAAGAGGGGAAGAAAAAGAAGATAGTGCTCACCGACAGCCCAAAGCACCGTTTCATGCCGTCGGCGGATGTCACCATGGAGTCAGTCCTTTCGCTCTTCGGCAAAGATACGGTGGGAGTCCTCATGACCGGCATGGGCGACGACGGCGCCGAGGCCATGGTCAAGATAAGGAAGTCCGGCGGCAGGACCATCGCCGAATCTCCAGAAACCGCTGTGATTTTTGGGATGCCACGGGTTGCCATCGAAAAAAGTGGTGCGGAATTCGTGCTGCCGAACTACGAGATCGCGTCCAAAATAATCGAACTTGTTGGAGTGAGAAAGGAAAGTGGTTAGAATATAAGCGGCGGGTTTCAACCGCCGCTTTTTACTAAAATTTGAAAAAGAAGTTTTACGAGCTCCTCTCTGAGCCTTGCTTCGCTTTCATAAGGGAAATTATTTTCCCGAAGGCAGTTTCCATCTTTTTTATGCCTTTCTTCGTAAAGGCCCGCGATGAGCCTTGCGTCCTTCATGTAATCCATGAGCGTTGCTTTGGCAAGTAGTATTTTGAGTTCCCGTCCGCAGGAAAGCAGGACCCGGCAGCCAGGGGCTTCCTCCGAAACCTTCTGGATCTCGTAATACGATAGGTACCCCACGGTGCCGTCGTTCTCGCTCAAAGGCCTTTCCCGGAACTTTACAGGGATGAGGATTAAAGAGGAAGAAAGGGGAATAGGCACGTAATTTTTCCGGTTTACAGCCTTTCCGTAATTCTTCCGAAGGGCGGAAAGGTCGGCCCCGTAAGCCCGGGCTATCCTTTTTATGACGGTCTTAACCGTATGGGAGACGAGGTGTTCCTTTCCGTCCGAAGTGATTAGCCTGGTCGCGTTTCCCTGGCCGCTTTCGTATACGGGCACTAAAGCCGCGATGCCCGTGCTTATAAACATTTCCACGTCCATTACAAAACACCTCCAGATTCTGGCGAAGGCGGAACTTTAAGACAATTATAACCAAACAAATGTTTGCTGTCAATGCCAAAAAGAAAAGGAAAATCTGTCCCCGGGACATTCGGTGTTCGCACCTATGACTTCCGAATGCTTCAACACCGACTGCGGGGGTATGAAGTAAACGTCCATCAAAAAGAATATCAGCTCCTTCAAGGTTTTGAGCTGGGCTGGCGTAGGCGCTGTATGGCCTTTTTTGCCGTCAGGGTTGTCTTTGGAAGAAAAGTTTCCCGTGAGGGCTATGCCTATAGACCGGGAATTCATCCCCGCAGCGGCGCAGTGAGCTCCCGGGGCAAAATCTGGCCTTCCCCTTTCTATCGTTCCGTCGGCCCTTATGAGATAGTGGTAGCCGATGCTCACGACAGCGGCATCGCCTTCGCAGGGGAAACCCCGCTTCCTGTATTCCTCTACCAGAGAGAGGGGCTCGTTTATTTTGACGCCAAAACCCCTCGATGCGTGCATCCTGTTTATTTCTAAGGCCGAAACGTCGTGCCCCGCGGTGTGATGAACCACTATAAATCTGGGGTAGAGTCTTTCCATGTTCTCTATCCTCTTGTCTAAACTGCAACTTGCAGTTTAGACAGCTGGGCTATTTTTACCGCCTTTTTGAAGAGCGCCCTTCCCAGCTGGCGGTATTAGGCACTCCAAAGCTTATTTTGGGACTTTCAGACCTTCTATTACCTTTGAAAGCTCGTGGATGCTGACCGTGAGGCTCTCCATCTTGGATTCTATGCGCACGAGGAGATATATAGAAACCACGATGGGGAAGCCCACGTTGGCAACCTGAGCTATCAGTTCTTCCATTATGGCTACCTCCTTCAGGTTAAATTAAAGCCCCGGGCGAAAGCCCGGGGGAGAGAATTACCCGGCAGTGATGATTTCCACGGCGTCCCTTATGATTATCCTGGCCCCGAGGGCTTTTACGATGTCGCCGCCGCTCGTGGAGAAGATGTTCTTCGAAACCACCAGGTCCATCACCGGCTGCACTTCCTCGGGGGTCAGATTTTCCTTCGGGTCGGCGATGAGGATTCGGGCGGTCCTTCCCGCTTCGTTTTGAAAGCTGAGCTCTAAGGTCTGGGCCATGGGCTACACCTCCTTTCTAAGTTTCAGGTTTTCTTATTGTTCCTCGGTCAGTGCGATTTCCACCACCTTCACAATGGAGTCCACCGGGTGGGCCTGAAGGTTGGCAAAAGCCTTTGCCACCGCCATCACGTCGTCGTCCACGGCGGAGGGCTTCAGGTTCCTGAAGGACCTTACCCTGGTGACGGGCCTTCCGCCGTCATCGGTCCCGGTCTGGACCACAACCTGCAAGGTGGCGTCTACGGGAGTCGCGATAACCGCCATCGGCTTCACCTCCTTTCCTTTGCGATTTCACCTCCATTATATCCGGCGGCGCGAAAAAACAAAAAAACCGGCCGGGAGCGGGGGAGCTCGCCGACCGGGTGCGGGCGGATTTTGTTTATGGATTTTCAAGCTGTGCGGTCAGGTTTTTGGGAGTTGAATCGGTTAGATTATGAATTTGCCTGGTTTAAGTCATTTAATTATAATTTTGTGTACCTTAATATCAAATCGATAAAATGTTCCAAATCGGATAATCCACTTGAGGCTATTTCGTATACCCTTTCAGCAGATACCTGTTCATAGCCATGAACTATTCTATTTCTAAAACCTATCATCTGGCTAAAAGTTAAAAAATCTCGTTCGGTTATTATATTTTTATCTAGTAGTATACTCAGGCCATCTCTCGCATCAATAGGGGCTTTTTTGAAATGTTTGGCGCAAATGTGGAAAGTGATATCGATCATCGCCTCAATGGCAGTTTGGAGTGAATATTTGAGGCCTTTAATGAGCCATTGGTCTTTTAGAATTTCTTCCCTGCTTTTATTTCTTATAAGCAACTCTATATCGTTAATTTGTTCCTTGATAAAAGCTATTTTCCTTTCAATAATTTCATTTTTCATCAATACTCACTCCTTATCAATTCTAGAGCCTTTTTATACCTCGGGTATACATCGGCATATTTTCGGCTAACGTGTTCTATAACATCTGAAACGACGTCCTCGTCTTTTATAAATATAGGTATTCCATACCGCAATATTTCAAAAGCAAGAATCACATTTGCATCCGTCACGGAAACAAGGTCAAAGGAGTGCCCTTCGAAATTTCTCAATGAGAGATGCAGTTTTTCCAAAAAAAGTTCAAGTTCAATTTCTGATTTTACTGCACCGGGTACCGTTATTATCCCTAAATCTATGTCGCTTTCGGGTCTCATTTTATCGACGGCGGAGCCGAAAAGATATACCCCGGCGATTTCATTGAAACAGTAAAGTTTTTCCGTAACATAGGCCTTCAGCTTTTCGCGGTCGATTTCGATAAGTTCTCTGGGCATTTTTCAGTTCCCCCTTTTTGATATAAAGCCCTTAACAAAATTCTATTTCAGAAAATGAGAAAGTCAAGAAAATTGATAACATCACCGTATACAGACGCGGCAATATGGTATAATATACTCTAAAGTCAGCAATTTCCAGCGCTAGAGGTGGCGATTATGAATTTTGCGGATCTAAAAGAAAAAATCGTGCCTTTGCTTAAAAAGAACGATGTTGTGAATGCAGCCGTATTTGGTTCATACGCGCGGGGAGAAGAAAAACCAAGTAGCGATTTAGATATAGTTATTAAATTTAGAGAAGGAAAGATAAAAACCTTATTTGATTTGATAAAACTGCAACAGGAATTGGAAAACATTCTAAGAATTAAGGTTGATATAAATACTTATGATTCGCTCTCGCCTTTAATAAAAAAAGTGATTGAAAAAGAAATGCGGGTGATAATTTGAAAGATGATGCTATATTCTTGCTTCATATAATAGAGTCGAGAACGTATTTATAAATACACTGAAAATGTTGATTTTAAGGAATTTGCGAGCTCTGTCCAGCTTCAAGATTCTGTCATAAGGCGGCTTGAAATAATAGGTGAAGCTACTAAAAAGTTATCGGCAGAGTTTCGAGAAAAATATCCAGAAATACCCTGGAAGCTAATGGCGGGGATGAGAGATATTCTTATTCATGAATATTTTGGCGTCGATATAAAGTTGGTCTGGAATACCATCCAAGAGGATTTGCCAAAAATAGAAAAGCCATTGAGGGATATTTTAGCGAAAATAAGAGAAAAAAGCTGAAGAGGTGAAATCTTGAAAATAAAAGTTAAACCCGAAGACTTCATAGTAAAAGAACTTGCCGACATAAAGTACTCATCGGATGGGCCGTACCGCATATACCTCCTTGAAAAAAGGCACTGGAACACCATGGACGCCCTCAAATTTATTTCCCGGGAAAACAAAGTGCCTCTTTCCAAAATAGGCTCGGGCGGCAGGAAGGACCGCCACGCCCTGACGAGCCAGTACATATCGGTGCCGAAAAAGTATGAGCTCAAGTTCGAAAGGCCCAACGTGAAGCTCACCTTCCTGGGATTTGCAGACGACTTCGTATCCCCGGCGATACTCGAGGGCAATTACTTCGAGATAACGCTGAGGAAACTAAAACCTGAAGAGGAGGAAAAAATAAAAGAAAGGCTTCCTGAGGTGGAGAGGTTCGGTTACCCCAACTTCTTCGACGATCAGAGGTTCGGCAGCGTGGAAAACCCGCAGGAATTTCTGGCCGAGAGGATAATAAAAAAACACTATAGCGGTGCCTTGAAACTGTACTTTACGGTAATTCATCCGGAGGACTCCAAGAAGGAAAAGGAAAGGAAGATGGAAATAGATAGGCTGTGGGGGAACTGGGAAGCGATCCTTCCCCTTTGCAGGACTTCTGTCGAGAAGGAAATTGTTAAGATACTCATAGAAAATTCGGGGAAAAAAGGTCTTTTAGCAGCATTAAACGCCATCCCGAAGGAAGAACTTTCCATGTTCTTTTCCGCCTACCAGAGCTTCCTTTGGAATCTGACTTTAAAGAAACTTTTGCCAAACTATGTTTCCGAGTTCTTCGAAGTAAAAGGCAAAATAATGGACTATTACTTTTACAGGACCATTCCCGATGGAAGCTTAAAATGCCTTAGGAAAATGGAAATCCCAACGGTCTCGTCCCGGATTCCGGAATGCCTGCCGGAGGTTAAAAAGGCCATCGATGAAGTCCTCGCCGAAAGAGGAGTAAAGCCTTCGGACTTCAATCTGAAGAAGATAAGGAAGTCTTTCTTTAAGTCCTTCATGAGACCTGCCATAGTTTTCCCGGAAGGACTTTATGTAGGCCCCTTCGAGGAGGACGACCTTTACCCGGGCTACAAAAAGGTCACGCTGAAGTTCACGCTTCCTCCAGGCTCCTTTGCGACTATGATGGTGAAGTCCTTGGGGGTGTAGCTATTTATTTTATGGAAAATTGTGATATTATGTGATATTATACCGGTAGATGAATTTCTGTAGCGTCAGAGTGGCTATTAGCATATGGCGGGTTGAAATTCAAATCATGTCAGGGAAGTGAAAAGAATGAACAGAGGGCACGATTGGTTGAAACAGGCTAAAAGAGACTACGAAAAGGCACGATTAGATTTTGAACATTCCTACTATGAATGGTGCTGTTTTACCTCTCAACAGGCGGCAGAAAAAGCAGTTAAAGCCCTATATTATATATTGAATAGGGCCATCCGAGGTCATTCAATTTTTAAAATGCTTGAAGGCTTGAAGGATTTATATAATGTATCTGAAGAGATTTTGCACTTTGGGAGAATTTTAGACAGGTATTATATTGGGACAAGGTATCCCAATGGTTTTCCCGAAGGAACTCCATCGGAGTACTTTGACAAGGCCACAGCAAAGGAGGCTCTTTATGCTGCGGGAGAAATCATTCGGTTCTGTGAAAATATTGTCGGTGGACTATAATGCCCTGATTGAAGCCCTGAAGAAAAGTATAAAAAAGATTTATGAGTCTTGTCCTGAAGTAAAAAAAGTTTTCCTCTTCGGATCTTTTGCAAGAAGAGATTATACGCCCGAAAGCGATGTGGACCTAATGATAATAACGGATAGGGCGGATGGTCCCTTCCTCGCCCGGGCGGACCGCTATGTGGATTTTTTCCGGGCGATTCCCCTTGACGTAAACATCATCGTTTATACCGAAGAGGAATTAGATAAGATGAAAAAAAACGAGAGACCTTTTATTGCGGAAGTTTTCAAATACGCCGTGGAATTAAAATGAATTGGGGGGACTTATATTGAAGATAAAAAAAGCCGTAATACCCGCTGCAGGCCTTGGCACCCGCTTTTTGCCGGCTACCAAGGCCCAGCCCAAGGAGATGCTGCCCATAGTGGACAAACCCACCATCCAGTACATAGTGGAAGAGGCGGTAGCCTCCGGGATAGAAGAGATCCTTATAATAACCGGAAGGAATAAGAGGGCCATAGAAGACCATTTCGACAAATCCGTAGAACTGGAGCTGGAGCTCAAGAAAAAGGGAAACGGGGAACTCTTGAAAATAGTGGAGGACATATCCAACATGGTGGACATCCACTACGTCCGGCAAAAGGAGCCAAGAGGCCTCGGACATGCCATCTACTGCGCCAGGACCTTCGTCGGCAACGAGCCCTTTGCGGTCATGCTGGGGGATGACGTGATGTGCTCCGAAAAGCCGGTGCTGAAGCAGATGATGGAAATATACGAAAGATATAACTGCACCATCCTAGGCGTCCAGCAGGTGAGAGAGGAAGACGTGAGCAAGTACGGCATCGTGAACGGCGCCTTTATCGAAGATAGAATATACAAAGTGAACGACCTGGTGGAAAAACCGAAAAAAGAAAAGGCCCCGTCGCGCATGGCAATTCTGGGAAGGTACATAATAACGCCGCGGATTTTCGAAATTTTAGAGCACACAAAGCCGGGAACCGGAGGCGAGATCCAGCTCACTGATGCGTTAAAGGAACTTTTGAGCTACGAGGTCATATACGCCTACGAATTCGAAGGAAAGAGGTACGACGTTGGAGACAAGTTGGGCTACCTTATCGCAACGGTGGAGTTTGCCATGATGAGGGACGACCTGAAGGAAGACTTCAAAAAATACCTAATAGACCTCGTCAAAGAGGACCTTCCCGGCTACCGCGAAGCCGCCGCCGGAGATGGCAGGAGTTAAATTTTTATGAAAAGAGGGTAGTTGCCATGCAGGAGTTTGGAAAAGATTTTGATGTAAGGGTTTATAAAATTGATGAAACGGAAAAAGAAGGGATTATAAAATTCATAACCGAAGAATTGAAAAAGATAGAAGGAATAAGATTTGCGATTCTTCACGGCTCGTTTTTGTCAGATCTTCCTTTTCACGACATAGATGTGGCGGTATTTTACAATGAGAATTTATCCGAAGAAAAACAGGACGAATTGGATATTAAATTGAGCGTAGAACTCACAAACAAATTATCCATACCCGTCGACCTTCATGGGTTGAATAGAAGTTCTATTACCTTTTGCTACGAGGTCGTTAAGGGAAGGTTGCTTTTTGCTAGGGACATTGAAGAATTCTGGGAATTCAGAGAAGATGTCACTATGAGATATATGGATTTTAAAGTATTCATAGAAGATGGTTTAAAGGATTTATTGGAAATTTAGAAGAAGGGAATTAATATGGAAAAAGGATTAAACCTTTCAAAAATAGCCGAAAAAGTTTCAGACATAAAAGAATCTCTTGAAACACTTAAAGAATATGCAAAAAGACAGGATGAAGTCTTTTTAAATAATAAGGAAGCGATAGGGGCTGCTCGATATTCTTTTATTGTAATGATCGAAGCAGCTACGAATATAGCAAACCATATTTGTGCAAGATTGTTAAATAAAGTTCCTTCAACTTATTCCGAAGCTTTTTTGCTTTTAGGTGAAAGTGGATTAATTGAAAGAGAATTAGCTATCAATTTAGCTCAAATGGCAAAATTCAGAAATTTATTGGTTCATGGATACGGGAAAATAGATGATAAGCGAATGCTTAAAATTATGCGGGAAGATTTAGTAGATGTAGAGAACTTTCTAAGAAGTCTCGGGGAATTGATAAAATCCAAAAGCTAAATTCTCGAAAGGGAGAAATTGCTATGATCAAATACGGCAGAAAGCTACCAAAAGATATATTGACAAAAGCTATAGAAAGACTTCCTGCCGTTTTCGAAAAAAAGCCCGAAATTGTAGCGGCTTATCTGAGAAAGACCGCGAGGCCAGGTGCAATTTTCAGGTAAGAACACTTCAGCAATATTTTTATGTAAAACATATCTACGATGAATATAATTATTACCTCAAAAAGAGGATAAAAGAAGGTAGGATGTTACCATGAACGAAGAAAAGGTACTAAAACAATTGCGCCACGCTGTGAAAGGCCGCTTTTATGCGGCCTTTCCTCATTCCTTCAGCATATTTGCAATCATCGAGGCTGTGAGGTTTTGAAACTCCGGCGTCTTCATAAGTCCCAGGACCATAGGAAGCCAGGCGGAGCTCAAAACGGCTGCGCTTCCTATGCCGTCCTTTTTGCCTGCACTGCTCAAGATTTCCCTCGCTTTTTCCACCACCTGAGCCATGCTCTCCACCGCCGACTTTGTAGCTTCCAGGGAACCTGAGACGTTTCCCAGGGCGAGAGATAATTTGCCGCTTGCCACTGCCTCCCGCAGGGCCTTCTTAAACATCGGCGGAAATTTCTCCATGGTAATTTCGGCATCTTTCTCCTTTGAACTTTTTCTTTCCCCGTCGAATTCCCTAACTTCTTCATTTTTTTCCATTTCTTCCATCGACCTTTATCCCCCCTTTATTGCTTTCTTCATCTTTATGATATGCTAATTCACCAGCAAGTGCCCCCTTGAATAATGTAATATTAGACTTTGCGAAAGGGGGACTTTGAGTGATTCCGGCGCTTTTTTTATACTACTCGTTTCTTGCCGTGGCGTTAGGAGCCTTAAGCAAAAAGGGCAAAAAAAAGCGATACAAGATAGTCGGCTTTAAAGAAGGGATGGGAATACTGCAGTCCCGGAATATTCTCGAAACTTACGGAATAAAGATTAAAAAAGAACTGCCGCTTGTAGATGCCTGCCTCTGCGAGGTGGAGCCGCATAATGTCAGAATCCAGCAGCTTTCCCAAGATCCCTTCATCGAATACATCGAAGACGACTACGAGGCTGCCATTCAGGTTATGCCTTACGCTGTAAGCGTAAAGCTCAAAGGCCAGGAGATACCGTGGGGGGTCAAAAAAATCTCGGCCCAGCAGGTGTGGAAGACAACAAAAGGCGAGGGAGTGCGCGTGGGCATTGTGGATACCGGCGTGGACCTATCCCACCCGGATCTAAAGGACAATATCAAGGAGGCCTACGGTGTCTTGGACTGCAAAAACGTCATCGACGACAACGGCCACGGCACCCACGTGGCCGGGACCATTGCAGCCCTGGACAACGACATAGGGGTGGTAGGGGTAGCGCCGAAGGTGGAAATCTATTCGGTCAAGGCCTTTGATAAGAACGGGAAAAGCACCGTTTCCGGCATCGTGGAAGCTTTGAACTGGTGCCTTGAAAAGGAAGTCCAAGTGGTCAACATGAGCTTCGGCATCAAAAACAACAGCATCACTCTCCGGCGGGCGGTTAAAGCCCTGCACAAAAGCGGCGTCGTGCTGGTAGCAGCTGCGGGCAACGCAGGAGAAGAAAATTCGGTGCTTTATCCCGCCAAATATCCCGAGGTTATCGCAGTAGCGGCCTGCAATAGGGACGACCGACCAGCAAGCTTTTCCAGTATCGGGCCCGAAGTGGATATAACTGCACCCGGGGTCGACATCCTCTCCACCTACAAAGATGGCCAGTACAAGCTGATGAGCGGCACTTCCATGGCCGCGCCTCACGTCTCGGGAGCGGCAGCCTTACTTCTTTCGATTCACAAAATTACTTGCGAACAAGTAAAAGAAATTCTAAAGGACACTGCAAAGGACCTTGGCTTCCCTGAAGAAAAGCAGGGGGCGGGCCTTGTAGATGTCGAAAAGGCGATAATGAGCATAAATAAAGTCAGGAGGGAGAAAGATGAAGGAATTTGAGGAAATCAGGAAGGAAATAGAAAAATCCGGGAAGACTCCGGAAGAAATCGCGCGGATTTTTTCGTCCTTTGGCCTTACCCCGGATAATCCGGAACTTGCAAGAAAGCTTCTAGAAGAAGCGGGCCTTGAAGATTTAACTCCGGAAAAAATTTCCGAGATGCTTAAAAAAATCTCCGACAGCATCCCGCCGGAACTCAAAAAACAAATGGCCGACTTAACACTGGAACTATCCAAGTACATTCCTGCCGGACCCATGCCGGAGGATTTGAAGGAATTTCTCCTATCATGGAAGGAAGAAGGAAAAAGAAACTAAAAATTAAAATTATATAGAAGGATTTTTCGAAATAACGTCGTATACTAATATTAAACAAAAAAACTAATATTTGTAACTAACGGGAAGATGATGACCCATGCCCTGAGATGGGCTCCATGGGGCATGGTGAGTTGGAGGAGCAACCGGCCCGTGGCGGCCGGTTTTTTTGTTTGAAAAAAAAGGGGGGATAAGCCGGGTCTCTGGGTATCTGTTTTAGTAATTTAGGTAAGTCACAAGAAAGGGGGATACATTATATTGGAGAAACTAAAAAAGATAATACCGCTAGTAATCTTTTTTATGGTATTTTCTATCATCTTTTCCTTTTCCTCTAAAGCCGAAGCGGCCGATTTCAAAGGCGGTAAGGATTTCAGGGATCTGGTCCTGCCAAAGAGGCCTGCGGGTGGGCTTGACCTGCAGCTTAAGTCCGCCATTCGGGCCCACGAGCAGCTTCAAAGAGAATACGAGATTTTAAGCCCGGATAAAATCAGGCTCGTCATAATGAACGATGGGCGCGACATTACCAGTGAACTTTTTAAAGCCGGTGCGAAAGTTGTAAAGAGAATCGCTTCTGACCTTTACAGCATAACCATACCAAAGGCAAAGGCGGAAAACCTCCTTTCCATCAAGGGCATAAAGAAAATCTCCCTGGATAAAATATACCAACTGGACCCCAGGGAAATGAAGGGCTTTGATGAAATCAAGGCAAAAATAGATGAGATTAGACCCAACCTTGAGACGACCCTTGATGACACAAATGTCCTTGAATTCAGGGAAAAATACGGTGCCGACGGAAGCGGCGTGGTCATAGCCATATTGGATACCGGCGTGGAGCCCGACCACGAAATGCTCAGGTACACCAGCAGTGGAGACATAAAGATAATAGACTGGAAGGACTTCACCACAGAGGGAGATATAATAACAGATACACCGGTCACCGTGTCCCAAATGGTGTACGATGCTGTATACAGCTCTGTCTATAAAGCTGCCTTTGAGTGGGATGATATTACTTTCACTCTACCTGAAAACTACTTCGAGAAAACGGTCTATGTGGGTTCGTTTGTAGAAGAAATCCTCCCCAATGAAGTGCTGTTCGGATATACACCCGACCCTGAAGAAACGGGGTTCGACTTTAACCTGGACGGCGATAAAGAAGATGAATACTACGCGGTGGTGGTTGATGAGGACGGCGACGGGAAATATGACGCCGCCATGATCGACACCGATACCGACCACGACTTCTCCGATGAGTTCCTGCTGAGACCTTATAAGGAAGGCGTGGATGAAGGCGAGAGAATCTTTGCTTCCTTCCCGGCGGCGGCAGATGATGAGACAAGAAAAGTAAATTTTGTACTAACGCAGATCTATTATAACGAAGAAGGCTCGGTAGAGAAGATTAACATAGGCTTTGACGGGAACAGCCACGGCACCCATGTAGCGGGGATCGCAGCAGGCAACGGCAGCCTCGTGGGCGTGGCCCCGGGAGCTAAAATCATGGCTCTCAAGGTACTTGGCAGCAACGTAGGAGGCGCCATGTCCCATATAATCGAGGCCATGATTTACGCCGCCGAAAACGGCGCCGATGTGGTCAACATGTCGCTGGGCTCCGCTCCAGATATAAACGACGGTACGGGCCTGGAAGCGATCGTTGCCGATATACTTAGCGAAATTTACGGCACCGCTTTTGCCATATCGGCCGGCAACAACGGCCCCGGCATAAACACCATAGGAACCCCCGGGGACTCCACCTGGGCCATAACTTCAGGTGCTTACATAGAAAGTGATACCTGGGCGGAGTACGGCTACGACGTGCCCGGCAAGGGGTTGTGGTACTTCTCATCGAGGGGGCCAAGAGAGGACGGTTTCCTGAAACCCACCATTGTGTCACCAGGTTCGGCCATATCCAGCGTACCCATCTGGATGTACGGCGAAACCTACGCTTACGATCTTTACCAAGGCACCAGCATGTCTTCTCCCCATACGGCCGGCATCATAGCACTTCTAACACAAAAAGCGAGGGAAGACGGAGTAACCAATTACGAAAACGACAGGATACATCCGCTCTTCCTGGCTGAGGCTTTACAGAAAACGGCAAGGCCCATCGGCGAGAAATACCTGCCCGTTGACGTGGGCGGAGGGCTCGTAGATGTTGTAAAGGCTTATGAATATGTAGTTGAAAATCACGATAAAGAAATTATCAGGCTACACGCTTTTGTCGACTACAGCGAAAAGCTCCCGTATGCCACGGGGATCTACATCAGAAATAAGGAGATTCCAGAAAAAATAGGTATCAGCCTTTACAGGGAGAATACTTCGGAGACACTTAACCTGAAAATCGATGCTCCTGATTGGATACGGCCTTCCACCAACGAGCTGACCTTCCCCCAGGGCGAGCAGGAGGCATATTTTGAGGTATCGCTGGACACCGGCTTGATAAATTCCGCCGAAAGGCTCTTGAGCGACTTCATAACCATTTCGGAAGAAAGCCGCGGCGAGCTTCTGAAGATACCGGTCACCATCGTCGTCCCGCAAAAGTTCAGCGCTGACAACAATTACGAAATAAAATTATCTGGCGAACTGGAAGCGGCAGAGTACGACAGGTACTTCATAAAGGTGCCGGCAGGCGCGAAGGAACTAAATTTGAGATTGCTCGCTCCGGAAAATAACGGCAGGTTCAGGGCCATATTCCACGACCCGGACGGCCTGGAGTACGATTATTACATAGGTTACTGCGGGCTAGGTTCCGAAACGAACGAGCTTTACTACAGCATACCGGACCCGAAGCCTGGTGTGTGGGAAATAAACATCTACGCCTCTCCCTCCCAGAGAAACTTGCAGGCATCGAACAACATGGAACCAGGTCCCGCTCCGTATGAAGCAATTGCGACCTTAAAAGGTTTGGTGTTCGAGCCTGATAAAGTGGACATCACCGCCCCGGCCAGTACCCTGCAGGAGAAAAACCTGAAGATAGTGAACCTGATGGGTGAAGAACTCAGCGTTAAGCTGGAAGGCAGCGGCTTCGTAGATCTTAACACACCTGGAGAGACAAAGTACCTTGAATTTGATGTGGAAAATACTGACCCGGATGACGAAATATACAGCGAGGATTATGTAGAATTTTTCACAATTAAAGAAGACAATGCCAACTTCCTCTTCGAAGCTTCGATAAAATCGCTGACCAATCCTGAAGAGGACGACTACGACCTGTACCTGTACAAAGAGGGTCCGGACGGATATTATTACCAATATGCATACTCGGCTGACGGCGATGCCGACGAGGAAATAAAGGTCGAAAACCTGCCGGCTGGTAATTACGCTATACAGATAGTGAACTTCGCCACACCCTCCGGGAAGGCTACTATAGAGTATACCAAGCGGATATTGAACGAAAGCGATGCCGTGCCGGGTATTGGCATTGCTGCGGATCCTGCCGAAATGGCGATCAATTACAAATCAGTGTCAGATGTTGTAATGAAAATTCCAGTACCAACTGGCGAGTCGGATTATGTTGCGATTTTGAAGGCTAGTGCGGATGGAGAACTACTTAACACCGTTTCAGTAAGGGTAAAATCTTTGCCGCAAGATGCAGATGCGAACGTCAATATTTCTTTGAATCTGGACAGAGGAAAATACGGTCCTAATGACATAGTAAAAATTTCAGGAAGAATTACGGATGCATCCGGCAATGGCATGGCTCAGAAAGCTGCAGTAATCTCAATAAAAGACAGCAGGGGAAGGATAATCTTTATTGAGGAAGTTATCTCCGACGAGCAAGGCGCCTTCAAACTTGACTGGCCGGTTCCCAAGGAAATTGGTATGGGAAGCTACACGGCCTCAGCTGAGTCTTACGGCAAAGTTGCATCAAAGACCTTCGTCATAGACACGCTTCCCCCTGGTGAAGTAACAAATGTAAGTATTGAAGCTCGTATAAAATCCATTATCCTTTCCTGGCAAGAACCTTATAACTCTGACTTTGCAAAAGTGCGGATATATGTTGATGGCGTGTTGAATAAAGAGGTTCCAAAAGGGACAAATAACGCATTAATCGACAACCTCCAGAAAGGTACAGATTACGAACTGAAACTCACGGCCGTCGATGATGTGGGCAATGAGTCTGCCGGGGTTTATATCGATGTCAGGACGCTGAACAAGATACTAAAGGCCGAAGGTATTAAAGGCAAGTACTCCGCTAAGGATAAGATCCTCATAACCGGTACTGTTCTCTCTGGTGACGACGAATCGCCCCTGGCTGGAGAAGAACTGGCGATTTTTATAAAACATGATGGAACTGTAGTTTATGAAGGCAAAGTAACCACCGACACTGAAGGTTTATTTAATGCAAAAATACCGGTAGGTGCCGACTGGCCCGAAGGTCGCTATACTGTAGAAATCCTGCTTCAGGACGAAATGCTCTCCTTTGTATTTGAACTCGACCTTACACCTCCGTCCGAGGTAACCAACCTTTCCAAAGTCGAAAAAGAAGGTGCGGCGGAAATATTCTGGAAAGATCCGAATGATTTGGATTTTGTCAAAGTGAAGGTTTATGTGGATGGCGTGCTTTACGGTGAAGTCCAAAAAGGCGTAATGAAGGCGAGCCTGGAGGGATTGACTGAAGGTAAGCAGTATACTGTAAAAGTGACCACGGTCGACGATGTGGATAATGAATCTCAGGGAAATGAAATAAAAGTAACTCCCAAGAAGAGCGAAAGGTCGGAGACGGGTTCCGGAGGTGGCGGGTCTGCAGCATCGCCTGAAACCACGATCGAAACTTCTGCGGGTAAGGCCGTTGTTGGAGAGAACGAAATAAGGCTGATGGTGGACGCCAAAAAACTGATCATTCCGGCGGAGGAGAAGGGCCAGGCTGTTGTAGACCTTTCGCGCTATGACAAAAAAGTGGTTATTGTTGAATTCGGAAGCGACATTGTGGATAAACTTGCCCGCTCCGAATCCACACTGCTGATGAAGACCGCCTCTATATCTATGGAAATAGATAAAGACGCCGCAAGGGATATAAAGAACGCAGCATCGGGAAAAGAAAAGGTAACTGTAGAATTCAAGAAAGTAGATAACGTCCCTGCCACTACAGGAAAAATTTGTTCTGATGTAATGGACGTAGCAATTAAAGCCGTTTCCGGTAAAAACGAGACTCTAATCGAAAAACTTGCAAATCCTGTGACGCTGCATATTTACTACGATCCCGCAAAAATCGGGTCAATAGACCCCAGGAAAATAGCGGTATACCATTACGACGAAAAGACAGGAACGTGGGAATACCTGGGCGGAAAGGTGGACGCAAAGGCCAAGTCGATCTCGGCTAAAGCCAAAAACTTCTCATTGTATGCGCTCATCGCCCATGACAGGACCTTCGAAGATATAAAGGCCCACTGGGCAAAGACGGAGATCGAAGTACTGGCGTCCAGGGGTATCGTAAAAGGCGTCGACGACCGGAACTTCCTGCCCGAGAAAAATATAACTAGGGCGGAGTTTGCGGCACTGCTGGTAAGGGCTCTGGGGCTTGAGCCGGAGAACGTTGGGCAGGCTTTCTCCGATGTAAAGCCCGGCGACTGGTTTAAGCCCTACGTGGAGACGGCGGCCAAATACGGTATTGTCAAGGGCTTTGGCGACAAGTTCAGGCCCAATGATCCGGTAAGCCGCCAGGAAATGGCGGTAATGGTTGCCAGGGTTCTGAGGGCAAAAGGAGCCCTGCCGAAGGATGGCATAATGCCCACGGTTGAGAAATTCCGCGACAAAGACCAAATAGCCGACTGGGCGAAACAGGATATAAATGAAGCACTTGCCGGAGGAATAATAAAAGGCGTCACCTCGGACACGTTTGCACCTGCGGCAAACTCCACAAGAGCACAGGCTGCGGTAATCATCCTGAGGCTCCTGGAAGCGCTGGGTGAAATATAAGGCCGGGATTTCCCGGCCTTTTTTCTTTATGCATGAAAGGGGAAAAACTGCCCTGTACAAGAAGAGCAAAAAAATTTTCCAGAAAGGAGGAAAATTGATTTTTAGTGTAGAACAAAAATAATGTCGAAAAAATTTTATTGCAGGTAAGGGCTAAAAGCCCTTCGTACATTTATGCAAAAAATGCCCAACAAGGCACTGAGCATAATGGGCGGTGTGTACGCTGGAAAAGATCGGGATACCCCCTAGCGTAAATTATGGAAAGTAGGCGGTGAATGCGATTGGGACGCAAAAAAAGACTGAAAGAAGAGCGGAAAATAGTATCGACAGAAAAAGCCGTTTTCCAGGATAAAACGTCAAATGAACGGAACATCCTATCTTACATAATATATGCCGGGCTTTTGCTTCTTCTCTTTTACCCCCCTTACTTCAGGGGACTGTTTTTCGACAGGGAGCTCTTGCCCACCCATATATATAGCGGAATTCTCTTTCTGCTGTGGATGATGTATAAGGGTACGACCCTGAAGGAAACCGAATTCTTCAGGTCACCTATAGATTACGCCGCTTTAGCCGTAGTTGGAGCGTATTTCATCTCCTTATTTGTCTCGGTAAACCTTCGCTACGCTGTCGGAGAGCTATTGAAGTATATAAACTATTTCATCGTATACTACCTGGTTTCGGACATAGCCAGGAGAGAAAGGGATAAAAGGATCATCCTGTGGGCTATGGTGCTTTCAGCTGCAGGTGTAGCCTTCGCGGGCATTGGTGCGGCGGCGGGCACTGTAAACTACCCCGGAGCTTTCGTTGGTGGCAGGATAAATTCAACTCTGCAGTATCCTAATACCCTCGCCGCATACCTCACCGCTGCCCTAATGCTTGGGTTTGGGCTCCAGGTTACTTCTGAAAAGCTGTGGCAAAAAACTGTCCTTGCGGCGGTAAACTACACCCTTTTTCTGGCATTTATCTTTGCGCTTTCCAGAGCTGCATGGTTGATGTTCCCGGTGTTTTATCTTATTCTGATTGTTGGCATACCCGGATCGTATAAAATGAAAGTCATTGGGTATTCACTGCAAACCTTCGCTGCAGGAATTTTCGCATCGCCGGGTTTTGATTCGGGAATAACCGGAGGGGAAACTAGCAAAGTATGGCTATGGTACGTGGCGGGGCTCATCTTCGCCGTAGTAGTATTTTATATTTTCGAAAAGCTTAGCGAGCGCATTACCGTTAGAATAAAACCCGTCACATTGATTTCTGCTTTCGTAATTCTGACGATAATAGCGGGTACCGCTGCGTATATAGCTCTTACAACAGAAAAACCCCTTACCCTGGCCCATGGCCCTGACGAGCCTGAAAGTTGGAAAACTTCGTGGTATACCGTGGGTAACGTAAAGCCCGATACCGAATACGTCCTAAAAGTCACAGTATCGACAAGGCCCGGACTGGAACAGGATAGATGGGGCGGGGCTGTCCTGATAAAGAGTGTCGATAAGAACAATAAAGAAACCGATATCAAAAGTGAATTTTTCAATAAAGCCCTAGACCATCAATTGATAGAAATTCCATTTAAATCGCTAAAAGACACTGCAAAGCTTCGTATAGGCTTCGCTAACAACTTCCCCGGTACTTCCGCCACTTTTAGCAACGCAGAAATTTTTGAAGCAAATGACAAAGCCGCAGGCCGGAGAATAATCCTGGCATACAAGTACATCCCTGAGGCTGTTGCGCAGAGACTATCAAGCATAAGCTTCGGCGAATTCAGCTTTCAGGGCAGGCTCAGCTTTTACCGGGATGCATTGAAAATAATAAAGGAACATCCAATACTCGGAATGGGCGGGGGTGGGTGGAAGTCCGCGTATTTTGCATACCAGTCGTACCGCTACTTTACCACAGAAGTACACAGCTTCTTCCTTCAGCTCATGGTGGAAACAGGCATAATCGGCCTTATAGCCTTCCTGGCCATACCGGTGCTGATTATCAGGAATTTAGTTATAAATAAAACGGACGACCCGGCACGCGGTGCTGTAAATTGGGCTGTCTTTTCCTCCGCTACAGCGCTCCTGGGGCACAGCGCCGTAGATTTCAACCTTTCTCTTGCAGCCGTTGCGATATACCTGTGGGCTCTTTTTGGCCTTGCAGCAGCGGACGGTATGACGGCCACCCAAACGGCGAAAAGAAGAAAGCCTGCCACAGGATCTTACGCAGTATGGGTCGCAGGTGGAATAACACTCCTTTTCATCGTGGGATCGGGGATGCTTTACAGCGGTTACTCTTACGGCCAGGAGGCCGTTCAGGCTCTCCAGAGCGGCGATATAGCGGGGGCTATGGAAGCCTTTGAAAAGGCTTCGAAGTACGATCCCCTTACTGCCTCTTTCAAAGCCGACCTTTCCCAGATTTACGATATAATAGCCGAGCAGGGGAAAAACAAAGAGCTCAAAGATAAAGCCGTAAAACTAAGAGAAGAAGCCGCCGCTATGGAGCCTTATAACGCAAACCTGAAGAGTTTGCTTGCTGAAATCTACCTTAGAGAAGGCAGGCTGGAAGAAGGTCTATCCCTCCTGGAGGAAGCGGCAAGGCTTAATCCATATAACATGAATGTCTGGGAAACTCTGGCGGAAGGATACGAAAAAGTAGCGGAAGTATATATAGCGAAAAACCAAGCTGACATGGCAAAAGAGCTCCTTGGAAAATGTGTTGATATTCCATCGAAGATAATTGAACTTAACCGGAAATCGCCCCAGAGCGATCCAGGCGTAGTAAAACTTTCAGCTACAAAAAATCTAATGCTATACCTCACAAAAGCGGAAAAACTTTCGGAAAGCCCGAACCGCGAAACCGTAAAGAAGTTAAAGGATCTAGTCTTTGCGGCAGACTTCAGCATCGACCTCAACGAAGACGGGCGGCCTGACCTGTGGGATGTATGGGGCGAAGGAGAAATAAAGATTGATCCAGACAGATTCGCAAGCATAAAGCCTGCAGGAGAATCGGACGTTACCTTATATCTTGCGGAAGGTATAAATCTTGAACCTAATGAGCCTTACGAGGTTGAGCTGGAAGCAGACGTTCTCAAGGGAGGATATAAAATAGATGTAATCGCTGACAATAGCGAAGTATTTAATTTGTCGGCTGATAAAGGAGAATTTGTTACACCGAATGATATAGAAGGAAAAGACACGAGGATTAGAGTATTTGTAAACCCCAAAAGCGATGTATATTTGAGAGGGTTTTTAGTGTATAAAAAATAAATTTTCACCAACATAAAAAACAAGAAGAAAGAAAAAAGCAAAAAGAAAGGACAAGAAAAAAATGTGGCAGCGCATAAAAGAAATATACGCTTACAGAGAAATGCTAAAAAATTTGGTATCAAAAGAACTAAGGGCAAGGTACAAAGGGTCAATTTTAGGGTTTTTTTGGACCTTTTTTAATCCCCTCTTGATGCTTATTGTCTATAGCTTTGTTTTCTCTTTTGTAATGAGATCGGGAATTAAAAATTACGCCATGTTCCTATTTGTGGCTTTGCTGCCCTGGAATTATCTTTCTAGCTCCATCCTACAGGGGGCGGCTAGCCTTGTTCAGAATGCTTCTTTGATAAAAAAAGTGTATTTTCCAAGGGAAGTGCTGCCTCTTTCGGTTGTGCTAGCAAATTTAATAAATTACCTTTTAAGCCTGTTGATACTTATGCCGGCCCTTATGCTCTTTAAAATTCGGCTGACATGGGCTCTTTTAGCCTTTCCTTTAGTCCTTTTAGTAGAAACTGTACTTGTAGCTTCACTTACCCTTTTGGTTTCAGTGGGTAATGTTTATTTCAGGGACTTAGAGCATATAACCGGAGTCTTCATGACTGCATGGTTTTTCCTTACTCCGGTGGTCTACTCGGCCGACACGGTGCCTCCTAATGCAAAGAAATTTTTCTCATTAAATCCAGCAGCACATATCATCGAAGCCTACCGCGATATATTCTATGAAGGAATGTGGCCAGATTGGAAGGCCCTTTTATACGTCGGTTTGGGCTGCCTGATTTTATTTTGGCTAAGCCTCTTGGCATTCCAGCGATGGCAGAAGGATATAGCAGAAGAAATATAAATGAAAACGGAGGAAGGGTTTGGGTTGGTACAGGAAATATCTAACGAAATAGCTATAGAAGTGAAAGATGTATGGAAAAAATTCCGACTATATCACGAAAAAACTTATAGCTTGAAAGAAAGGATTATATTCTGGGGACGAAGTAAGGCCGAGGATTTCTGGGCTTTAAAAGGGATAAACCTAACCATTCCTAAAGGCAGTACTGTAGGGCTTATAGGCCGCAATGGCTCAGGAAAGAGCACTTTACTTAAGATAATAAGCCGCATTCTTTATCCAACGCGGGGAGAGGTGAAAATAAACGGCCGGGTTTCCACTCTTCTGGAGCTAGGGGCAGGTTTTCACCCCGACTTCACCGGGCGTGAGAACATCTTTCTCAATGCCTCCATCCTAGGCCTGAGTAGGAAGGAGATAAAGGAGCGACTCGACGACATCATCGCTTTTTCGGAGCTCGGAGATTTCATCGATAATCCTGTGCGCAACTACTCCTCAGGCATGTACATGAGGCTGGGCTTCGCTGTGGCTGTCCATGTAGACCCAGAAATTCTTCTTATCGATGAGGTCCTAGCTGTAGGAGATCTTGCCTTCCAGGAAAAGTGCCTGGCCAAGATAAAGGAACTACAGAAAAAGGGGACTACTATCATCTTAGTTACTCACTCCCCTAAACAAATACAAGATCTATGCGACCTGGCCGTATGGCTTGACAAAGGGGAAATGAAAATGCAGGGTTCGGCTATAGAGGTAGCAGAGGCGTATGCAAGGTATGTAAGTGGGAAAGAAAGGTAAGGATTGTTAATTCGGGGGAGATGAATAAGAGTGAAATTGCAAGGAGTTAATGTTTTAATCGATGCATACAACTTGGAGTTACCATATTCTACTGGGATAAAGACTTATGGAAAAACGCTTATTAAAGCATTACAGCTTCTTGGAGCAAATGTAAAAATATTAACCAGTAAAAATCTAGCTACAAAAGAGCCAATTCTCAGTGAAGTTCTTTGGTACGATACATCTAACAATTCACCTCTAAATAGGTTCTCTCTTTTTATTAGCGGAATAAAAGCAGTAAGTGGTATACTTTGGAAAGCATCGAAAATAAAACGCGCTGGTTTTGTAATTCCAAAAGATCGAGAGGATGAGGCATTCTTAGATTCTGTAGATGTTTTTGCCTTACCTAGGTGCTATACCATTGCGTATTTGGTGCAGAAAATTTATCCATCAGCTACTGCAATAATTCCAGAACGCATTGATATATGGCACACAACCTACCCTGTGCCTCTACAAATAAAAGGGGCAAAAAGAATTACTACAATTCACGATCTTATTCCTTTGCGGCTTCCGTACGCAACACTTGATGATAAAAAAGTGTTTTATCGCAACGTTAAAAGCGCGCTTAAATCCTCTGCAGTTATTTTAACTGTGTCTGAATCAACCAAAAATGACATTTTGGAGGCTTATGAAATTGACCCTAATAAAATTTTCGTCACTTATCAACCTGTGTTTCTTCCCCAAATTTCACACGAGAAGGTCCATGAAGTTGTCAAATCCTATGGACTTAAATATGGGGATTATATTCTCTTCGTTGGAACAATAGAACCTAAAAAGAATGTAGCTAGACTAATACGTGCTTATAATTTAGTCGGGACAAATATGCCTCTTGCCATTGTTGGAAGGAAAGGATGGATGTACGAAGATGTTGAGCCTTTGTTAAAAAAGAAAGGAGTTAAATGGTTATCAAATGTGCCCTCTAAAGATCTCAGTTACTTATACGCGGGAGCTTATTGTTTTGTCTTTCCTTCCCTTTATGAAGGATTTGGTTTACCGCCGCTTGAAGCAATGTCAGTTGGATGTCCTGTAATCACGTCCAACGTCTCATCGTTGCCTGAGGTATGCGGTGATGCTGCCTTATATGTCGATCCCTATAACGTAAGTGATATCCGAGAAAAATTAGAGAAAATTTTGAGCGATAGAGACTTGCGAGAAAAAATGGTCTCAAAGGGTAGAGAGAGGGCAAAGCTATTTAGTATGGAAAATTATATCGAGAAACTATATAAAGCTTATTCCTCAGTTCTATAAGTTGTATATCAGCATCTATCAGAAAGATAGGCGAAGTATATATTGTTAGAATGGACTCCAAGCTTTATGGTAAGTGCTTAGAAAGAACTTCGTAGAAAGAACTTCGTAGCTTTTTAGATTTTTATATCAACTAAGTTTAAATTAACAAACAAGTTTAAATTAAGTTTGGGTAGAAATTTGAATGAGCAAGGAGCCAAAGGTAATGTTAGTAGGCATCGATGCTCGTTATGGTCTGAGAAAAAAACGTAGAGGTATAGGAAACTACATCTACTACCTTCTATCTGAATTCCGCCGGATGAAGCCTCCAGGGTTTGAGTTTGTTCTCTACGTGGACAAGACGGCGGATCCAGAAGTGGTGGAAGAATTTCGGCAAAGCTCCTTTACTATCCGAGTGCTCTCTGCTATTAACCTAGCCTGGTGGGAACAGGTGGCACTGCCACTGGCTGCTTGGCGAGACAAAATCAATCTCCTCCACTGTACTAGTAATATTGCACCAGTACTGTTTAAGCCATGTCCCCTAATTACTACCATCCACGACGTGATAGAATTCCGACGTAGTGAGTTTGGTGATACTAAACTTTCCCTTCGACACCGCTTAAGTCGGGCATATCGAATGGGTGTGTTACCATATGTAGCACGACTAAGTGATGCGATTATCACGGTATCAGAATATTCGCGTCGCGATATATCCCAGATTTTAAAAGTCCCACTTCAAAAAATTACGGTGACTTATGAAGCGCCGACAATTTCGCACGCTTCACTTGGTAATATTGAGAAAACCTGCTCCTTGTTAGGTATACCACAAAAATATATCTTTGCTCTTGGAGCGTTAGACAAACGCAAGAACACGGCAAAACTTCTCGAAGCATATCACCAGCTGCGTTCTCAAACAAATACAGATGTAGCTCTGGTGGTGGCAGGTATAGAAAAACCAGAAGTTTTTGCCCCGTTAGCCAGAGAAGGAGTTCACCTTTTTGGTTTCCTGCCGGATGAGATAATTGCTGTTCTATACCGACATGCCATTTTCTTTGTTTACCCTTCGCTCTACGAAGGTTTTGGATTGCCGGTACTAGAGGCGATGGCCTGTGGAACGCCTGTAATATGTTCCGGAACTACTTCTGTTGCTGAGGTAGCTGGCGAAGCTGCGTTAAAGTTAGATCCAAATAGTATTAGTGATTTGAGTGCTAAGATGAAACAACTTCTCGATAACCCCGAACTGCGTATTGAATTGGCTAGGAAGGGAATCCTCAGGGCAAAAGAGTTCTCTTGGGAACGGTGTGCACAAGATACACTTTCGATTTACCGTAAAGTGATGGATGATACAAAATGAAGATTATTTTTTTAACTGCTGAGCCTCCTTGGCCACTCGACCAGGGAGATAAAGTACGAAACTTTCATTTACTAAAAGCCATTGCGACGAAGCATGAGGTAACCTTTGTGTGCTTCTGTCCACCGGAAGAAAAGTATGGTAAGTGGCGGGAATTATTATCATCTCTCTGCCACGCAGTTTATACGGTGCCGCTTAGCAGAGGACAAATGCTAATAAACGTTCTGCGCTTACCACACCTGCCGGTTACGATGGCCGCGCGGACATCAGCCCGTATGGTACAGCTGCTACGCCACCTGACGTCCTGTGAGGATTATGATATTTCCTTTGCCTGCCAGTTAAAGATGGCCGGGTACCTAAGGTACTGCACTACCCGCCGACGTGTAGCTGACCTTACAGATATGGTGAGCCTCTTTCGCCGCCGTATGCTCCGTTTTGCACCTTCATGGTTGGGAAAGGCTTTTGATGCGGTTGAGGCGTACCGTCTGGCCTACTGGGAGAAATGGGTGGCCCGATTAGCTGATTTGGTGCTTTTAGTATCTCCAGTAGATGCAGCAGAATTGGCGAGAATGACTTCGAGAACGCGTGTTGCTATCTTACCAAATGGGGTAGATTTAGATTACTTCCAGCCACTTCCAGATCCAGGAAAACCCACTTTGATCTTCTGGGGTCATCTGCGATATCCGCCCAATGCTGACGGGATTATATGGTTCTGCAGAAAGGTTTTTCCATTGATAAGAGAAGCAGTTCCGGAAGCAACGCTACTGGTGGTAGGGAAAGAGCCACCCCCCGAAGTTGCATCGCTTGCACACATCCACGGGGTTGAGCTTTTGGGCTACGTGCCAGATCTGCGTACTTATCTGGCCCAAGCTTCAGTAGTGGTCGTACCCTTACGTTTTGGTTCTGGCATCCGTAATAAGATCCTGGAAGCTCTGGCCTCTGGCCGCGCATTGGTCTCCACTTCTTTAGGCTGCGAAGGCTTGGAGGTAACCCCAGGAGTTCACTTGGAAGTAGCAGATGAGCCGGCTGAATTTGCTGCTAAAGTGATTGACTTGCTGTGCAATCCTTCCCGTAGAGCCGCCTTTTCTGCTAATGGCCGCAAGCTGGTAGAAGAGAAATATAGCTGGGAAGCAGTCGGTGAAAAATTGTTTGAGCTTTTCAGGGACAATAAATGAAAAATGATACTGATTAGTGGAATTTTTTCTTTCATTGACTAAAACCACATATGAGAAAAAGCGGCATGTGGAATTAGCCGAGTGCAAGATCTGAAAGCGAGAGGAATTATAGAAAATATAAGCCACTATAAAGGTAGCATTTAGAGGAAGTTCTACTCATTTGTGTTTTTGAGTGTAAATTACTATAGGCTATGGGCAGGATTTAAGCTTAGGTTCTTTATTTAATTGCTTCCTTTTCAAAAAAGACAATACACAGGTGATAATGATTCATGTTTACTAACTCAAAAGGCAAAGTACTATTCCTTGCCACAGTCTATACTCACCTTGCTTATTTTCATATACCTTTTATGCAGCTACTGCAAAATAAAGGCTACGAAGTACACGCAGCAGCTTCTCCGGATGGGGGAGGAAAAGAAGATGTAGAGGCTACAGGGGCAAAGTGTTGGGATATACCCTTTTCACGTTCGCCCTATAGCCCTAAAAATTGGCGAGCTTTAAAAGAATTATGCCGCCTGTTCGAGGCTTACCGCTTTAACCTTATCCATGTCCATACCCCTGTAGCTGCTTTTTTAGGAAGGTTTATAGCTAGAGTTAAAAATCAAGGTCCTGTATTGTATACGGCTCATGGATTTCACTTTTACCGGGGTGCACCTTTAAAAAACTGGCTCTTATATTACCCCTTGGAGCGACTGGCTTTCCGCTGGACCGAAGGGCTCATCGTGATCAATAGGGAAGATTTTGAAAGCGCCTGCCGGCTCGGTTTTGAGCCGGGCAGAAACCTTTTTTACGTGCATGGTGTAGGAGTAGATCTTGGCTATTATACATCTCTGTCTTCCATAGGAGAATACGTACGGGCGGAGCTCGGCATTTCCTCCTCCGATATAATTGTAACCTGTGTAGCAGAAATGAGTCCCAATAAAAATCACATGTTGCTCTTGAGTGCATGGAAGAAGCTATCGGCAGAATACTCTCATTGTCACCTTCTGTTGGTGGGTAAAGGAGAACTGATGCCGGTTCTGCAGAAAAAAGTAAGGAAAGAAAAAATACCCCGTGTGTATTTCCTCGGCTACTGCCGGGACGTGCCTCAGATCCTTCGGGAAAGTGATATTTTCACTCTAACCTCAAAGCGTGAAGGCCTTCCTAAGTCTATTATGGAAGCTATGGCTGCCGGGAAACCGGTGGTGGCTACCAATGTGCGCGGCAGTCGAGATCTGGTGGAACACGGGAAAACAGGGTTTTTGGTAGAATTAGGGGATACTGAAGGTTTGTTTCTTGCCCTTAAGAGTCTTATCGAAAACGAAGAGTTACGGAAAACTATGGGCAAAGCGGGTCGTGAAAAGATTAAAGATTATTCCTTAGACAGGGTCCTTAATGAGATGGAAGCTATTTACATGCGTTATTTGTAGCAGTATAAGTTGTCAACCGCTGACAATTCCAGCTGGAAACTTATGGTTGATTGTCATAATTGACAAGCGAAGTAATAGGGGAGCTACTCTATGGATGGAAAAACAAAAAAGAATTTAACTTCCTTATTATTGGCAATACTAGACATATTTTTTATCAATTTGGGTTATTTATTAATTTTCCATTTATGGAAAGGTAAATTTTCAACCGAGAATATACAGGCATACATTACCGTCATCCCTGTAATTTCGATAACGGCTTTGATATTATTCAACATATACGGTTTATATGACATCGAAAGAAGAAACATAAGTGAACTGGCTATCTCAAGCGTAATTGCGCTCTCCTTTTCAAATATTATCGGCATGGCTTCAAGCTTTTTCCTTCGGAGTTTTGCCTTTCCGAGGAGTGTTTTTATCGGTGGTTTTATACTGCAGACGGTTTTTATCGTTATTTTAAGGTACATAGCAATAAATTTATACAAAAAGATACACGGCCCGGAACGATTGCTCATAGTAGGCAGGGAGGAAGATGCAAAGCAGATTATAAACAGCATTTCCAGGATAGACCGCGGATGGGTTGACTGCAGGTATGCGGTACTGGGGAACGAGGTGGAAACGCTGGAAGGGGCTATAGACCTGGCCGATACCATATTTTTGACGGCTGAGGCGGCTAAAAATTTAAAAAAAGAGATTGTGGACGCCTCATTAAAGGGAAAGAAAATCGCCATCATTCCGGATTTATACGAAATATTAATGCCGAAGGCCAGGCTTGTCACCTTCGATGATTTACTGGTCTTTGAACTCCCCAACTGGAATATAAGTAAGGGCCAGCAGGCAATTAAAAGGGCCCTGGATTTTGTCTGCGCCCTGGTTGGCTTGATTTTATCCCTTCCGCTAATTGCTGTTATATCGATCCTTATCAAACTGACCTCCGAAGGGCCGGTCTTTTTCGTCCAGGAGAGAGTCGGCCAGTACGGGAAAAGATTCAAACTTTATAAGTTCAGGACCATGAAAAACAATGCTGAAAAGCATACCGGTCCTGTCATCGCCGCCAGAGACGACCCGCGACTGACCCCCCTGGGTAAGATACTGCGGGCACTAAGGATTGATGAAATCCCTCAGCTTGTAAACGTCCTCAAAGGCGACATGAGCCTCATAGGGCCGAGGCCGGAAAGGCCGATTTTTGTCGAGAAATACTGTCAAATCAATCCTTATTACAATTATCGCCACCTGGTGAAGCCAGGGATTACGGGCCTGGCTCAGGTTATGGGGAGTTATGATACTTCCTTCGAGGATAAACTCAGGTATGACCTGTATTATATCAGCAATTACTCCCTTTTGCTTGATTTAAAAATATTCTTCCTCACCATAAAAACTGTTTTGTTGGCGGAAGGCATTGTAAAGAAAAAGAATATCGATGTCGATGAACAGTGGCAGAATATGATAGTCTTCTGCAGCGAAGAGCTGTCTTCAAGTAGGGAAAATAAATAAGAGAAAGGGTAATAACTCATAGAATCTTAAAAAATACCTGCTATGTTGTGAAGACTTTTTTTATCTAGTATTAACGTGAAATCTGTTATATGGTTAAGAACACAACTTTTGGCAGGAAAAACTAATTTAATGTCGAATAAACAAACATATAGTAATATTTACTAATAGCAAAATACATACATAAATATGTGCGCATAAATATTTGAGGGGGCATGATAGGGCTAGACTTAACTAAAGGAGGCAGAATAGGTGATAGATATACACGCCCATATATTGCCAGGAATAGACGATGGCTCTCCGGATCTGGAGACATCCTTAAAAATGGCCGAAATAGCCGCATCTGAAGGCATAAAAAAGATGGTGGCAACCCCCCATTTTATTCCTAAAGAGAGGGAAGTTGAAAGAGAGCTCATCCTAGAGAAGGTAGATGAACTGAACAACCTGCTCAGAAAAAAAGGTATCGATTTGGAAATATACCCTGGGCAGGAAGTATTCCTTTCGCCGGAAATACCTGAGCTTCTCGATAAGGGCAGGCTTATTACCCTTTTCGACGGCGGAAAATACCTGCTGGTGGAGCTTCCCATGATGAGCATACCCCAGTACGCCCTAAATATAATCCATTCAATTCACCTCCGGGGAATAAAGGTAATACTAGCCCATCCGGAGAGAAACATGGAGATAGCGAATGATGTGAATAGACTGCGCGATTTTGTAAGGATTGGTGCTTTAGTGCAGGTAAATTCCTTGAGCCTTACCGGTGTTTTTGGAAGAACTTGTCAAAAGGTTGCTTTAAAAATAGTAAGGTCTGGCCTTGCACACATCATAGCTACGGACTGTCATACCGCTCGTTCTAGAGCTCCGAGAGTTAAAAAGGCTGCGAATTTAATCGGCGAAAAGACGACGAAACTTTTAGCTAAAGAAAATCCCTTTTTGATTATGGAAGGGAAAGAGGTAGAAACATCTGTTGAAGTAGGTAGAGAGAAACGATTCGGTCTTGTAGAAAGAATAACCCTTTTATTTAACAGTTTAAAAACCATTAAAGAATAAAAAATCTAAAAAATCGCAAGTAAAGACGGAGGCGAAAACTTTGGAGGAAATTATCTACGAAGAAGATATAATCAATCTGAAGGATGTAATCGCCGTTTTAAGAAAGAGGTCAAGACTTATAGCTGCCGTAGTTGTCGTATGCGTAGCTGTAGCGGTAATCTATACTTTCCTCATCAAAAAGCCTGTCTACGAATCCTATACCACCATAATGGTCGGGAAACCCGTTCCAAGAGTCCAAGATTCAAGCACTCCGGTTACTTATCAGG
Source organism: Fervidicola ferrireducens (assembly GCF_001562425.1). Lineage (GTDB taxonomy): Bacteria > Bacillota > Thermosediminibacteria > Thermosediminibacterales > Thermosediminibacteraceae > Fervidicola > Fervidicola ferrireducens. The sequence goes on along the minus strand of NZ_LOED01000003.1, from coordinate 31,892 downwards.
AACTTCAAACTAACCGTTTACTTGTGTCAACATACGGTGAAATAGCCAAAAGCCGCTCCACGTTGGAAGAAGTAATCAGAAAACTTAACCTGAATACTACTTATGAAAAGTTGAAGGAACAAGTAAAGGTAAAACTCGTCAAGAATACCGAGATTATCGAAATAAGGGCAGCGGACCATGATCCTGGAATGGCGGCTACCATAGCCAACGCAGTTGCCGAGAGTTTTTCACGGCAAGTCATCAGGATAATGAATGTAGAAAACGTTCAGGTGATAGATGAGGCCATCCCTATTTATGAAAAAGTGCAGCCAAAGCCGCTTTTAAATTTGATGCTTTCGCTGGTAGTAGGCTTGATAATGGGGGTTGCTCTGGCTTTTCTTAAAGAGTCGCTTGATACAACTATAAAGTCGCCTGAAGATGTAGCAAATTATCTTGGTCTGCCCGTCATAGGCGCCATACCTTACGTTGAAAAAGGAGAGGTAGATTAATGGAAGAAAGGGAGCTCGAGCTATTCATAATGAATGATCCGAAATCGGTGATTTCGGAAGCATTCAGGGTGCTGAGGACTAACTTGCAATTTTCAAGTATAGACAAGCCTGTAAAAAAAGTGGTTGTGACCAGCAGCATGCCGCAGGAAGGGAAAAGCACTGTTGCCGCAAACTTAGCAGTTTCTATTGCCAGCACCAGGAGCAAGGTCCTTCTGGTGGACGCTGACCTTAGAAGACCTAAGCTTTACAAACTCTTCCGCCTGGAAAATTATAAGGGACTTTCGAATTTTCTCGCCGAAGACCTTCCGCTAGAATCGGTTATAACCAAAATGGCAAATTTACATATCATAACGAGCGGACCGATTCCACCAAATCCTGCAGAAATATTGGGTTCGTCAAAAATGAAAAAATTTCTCGATGAAATGGCTACCAAATACGACATGATCCTTCTCGACGCTCCGCCGGTTAACAGTGTGGCTGATGCTGCAATACTGTCAACTTTGGTAGATGGGGTAATTCTTGTGGTTGAAACAGGTGTAACGGCTAGAGAAGCTGCTATAGCTGCAAAACAGCAGCTAGAGAAAGTTAATGCAAAGATCTTAGGAGTGGTGCTTAATAAAATTAAGCAGGATAAAAATGGAGGATATTACTATTATTACTATTATTACGGTGAAGAGGGCACTAAGAAAAGAAAAAAGAAAAGATAGAAGGTGAAAAAAATGAGCAATGGCCAGGTAGAGATAAGAAAAACCGGCCGGAATATCATCCCTCAAAGTAATGAAGCCACAATTACTTTGAGGCCAGCCCCGACCGTTGACCTGGCTCACGCCCTCTGGGGGGCACTCGAAATCGCTTTAATAGTAGCTTTGGATTTTATAGGGATTGCGGCTAGCTTTATCCTTGCACTGTTTGTCAGGATTCGGATTTTACCGGTGCTTAGCCCGCTTTACTCTTTAGCGGTTCCCGAAAAACTAGTGAACAACTTCTGGTGGTTTATAGCGATCGTTCTTGGCATTTTTGCTTATGAGGGTTTATATACTACTCGGCACCCTTTCTGGCGAGAATTAAGGCGCCTGGTTAAGGGTATCACTCTGGCTTTCCTTATAGTTTTTGCCATTATCTACATGATAAAATTGAGCAATGAAGTATCAAGAACGGTATTAGCGCTTTCATATATATTATGCCTTATGATATTACCTTTATGCAGGTATGTGGGGAAAACATTTTTTGCTAAACTCGGCTTATGGCGCCGAAAAGTATTGATTCTTGGTGCAGGTAAGACTGGCGAGCTTCTTGCAAAAACTTTAAGCAAAGATTCCTACCTTGGTTATGAAGTGGTAGGTTTCTTGGAAGATGATCCTAGTAAGAAGCATAAAATTTTCACAGTAAAAAATGGTACCAAACTAAAAGTACTCGGGAATTTCAGCGATGCTCCCGAAGTAATGCAACGCCTTGGGGTGCGCCACCTGGTGGTTGCTGCACCAGGAATGCCATCACAAAAGCTTGTGAAATTAGTGAATCGCTTGCAGCGGGCTGCAGCATCAGTGCTGGTTATACCTGATCTCTTCGGTATCCCGGTAAGCAGTGCAGAAATAGACTATTTCTTCGACGAGCAAATACTCGGCTTCCGAGTGCGAAACAATCTGGCAAGCCCTGTCAATATGTTCCTCAAGCGCGCTTTTGACCTGATAGTAGGCAGCATTGCTTTACTTATCAGCGCGCCAATAATGGCTTTGATAGCCATTGCTATAAAACTTGATTCACCTGGGCCGGTTATCTTTGCCCACAATAGGATTGGCCGGGGTGGGAAGGAGTTTAAATGCTATAAGTTTAGGACGATGTACCTGAATAATGAGGAAATCCTGCGAAAATATTTAGCATCAAACCCCGCGGCAAAAGAAGAATGGGAGAAATACGCTAAGCTTAAAGGTTATGACCCTCGGGTTACCAGAGTAGGACGGTTCCTGAGGAAGTTCAGCCTGGATGAGCTGCCGCAGATCTTCAACGTCCTTAAAGGCGAAATGAGTCTGGTTGGGCCGCGGCCTTATCTTCCGCGAGAAAGGTTTCGTATGGATAATTTTGCGGAAACTATATTGCTGGCCCGCTCTGGGATTACCGGCCTTTGGCAGGTTAGCGGAAGAAACGAGATAGACTTTGAAGGCCGTCTGCGTCTCGAATCCTGGTACGTGCGCAACTGGTCCTTGTGGCTTGATATTATCATCCTCATACGCACTGTTGGTGTGGTGCTGTCGAAGAAAGGCGCATATTAATATTAATTCATTTCATTTATTGTATATTTTGCACCATGAAACGCAATATAAAACTTTTCTATAGGGAGTGTTAATTAAAAAATGCACATTACAGTAGTCGGAATGGGTTACGTAGGTCTTGCTGCGGCAGTAGCTTTTTCCTACATTGGGCATCATGTGATAGGTGTAGAAAAAGATCCCCAAAAACTGAAGCTGCTGCAAGAGGGTGAGAGCCCTATTCTAGAACCAGGGATAGAAGAACTGTTGAATCAATGCAAGGAAAGGCTAAGCTTTACTGATAATACCGCTCAAGCTGTGTCAGATTCAGATATAATTATGATTGCTGTTGGCACTCCTCCCAAAGAGAATGGAGAAGCAGACCTCTGCTATGTTGAAGAAGCAGCACGTCAAGCAGCTATGGGGATGGTCTCCGGAGCGACCTACGTAATAGTTATAAAATCAACTGTACCTATTGGGACTAATAGAAGAGTTATGCATATAATCAATAAAACATTAGCTGAGCGAGGAGTTAAAGCAAATGTTTATGTTGCTTCTAATCCTGAATTTTTGCGGCAAGCAATGGCATTGAAAGATACGCTATATCCAGACCGCATTGTCGTGGGGGCAGAAACAACAGAAGCAATAGAGGCTTTACAAAGGCTATATAGGCCAATTTTAGAACAATCATTTATTCCGCCGCTATCTTTACCGCGCCCTGAAGGGTATTCTCTGCCTCCCCTGGTTACAACTGATCCCACCAGCGCGGAGATGATAAAGTACGCAGCCAATGCCTTTTTGGCTCTTAAAATTAGTTTTATTAATGAAATTGCCGGGCTTTGCGAAAAGGTGGGGGCGGATGTAAAAGATGTAGCCCGGGGAATAGGCCTTGATCCCCGTATTGGCCCCCGATTCTTGCAGGCAGGACTGGGATGGGGAGGTTCGTGTTTCCCCAAAGACACCGCTGCCTTACTGGCGATTGCCGCTGAGTACGGTTATACCATGCCCATTATTGAAGCGGCTCGGGCTGTAAATGCCAGGCAGCGCACCCTGGTAGTGGAAAAGTTGCAGAGTGTGCTAAAAATCCTCCGCGGTCGGGTTATAGGTATATTGGGCTTAGCATTCAAACCGGGAACAGATGATATTCGCGAATCTCCAGCCCTGGATCTTGTTCGCATCCTTATCGAGCGAGGGGCACACGTAAAGGTGCACGACCCGGTCGCTATGCCTAAAGTTAGATTGACCTTGAAAGAGCTTCCAGTTGATTATGCGGATGATCCTTATACCCTGGCTGAAGGATGCGATGCTTTGATTTTAGCCACGGAGTGGGAAACATACCGGAATTTAGACCTGGCTCTTCTTGCAAGGCGGATGAACCAGCCTGTGCTTGTAGATGGACGCAACTTTTTTGATCCGGAGCAGGTCCGACGGGCAGGGTTCATCTACATGGGGGTAGGAAGATGAAACACGCGTTGGTTACTGGAGGGGCTGGTTTTATTGGAAACCATCTGGTGTATCGGCTTCTTCAGCCGGAAGGCGTAACGAATGCTCATGCAAGTATTTATAAAACGCTCAGTCCACTTGGATATTGCCACAAGGCAGCTATTTACTGAGCTTAAGTAATTTTATTCAAGTTCCGAAAAACTAAAAGCTTCCTTATGAGTGTTTCTAGTTAAGAGCGAAGTTTTGAAGCCAATAATTAACATTGGAGTTCACTTGTAGGTTTTTCTATCACCGATTACGCTAAAGTGGAGACATTAACTTAACTGTAGGCAATAAGAATAACAACTGGGTGTTGGCCATGTTAAGGTTACGCACTTTAGAAAGATTATTTGTTCTAATATCACTCCTTCTTCTATCAAGTGATCTGCTGCCTTTATGGCGCAGAATAAGCGGATTTGATTTTAGTGTCGTTGAAGGGGACCCTCTCCAGCGGGCCGTATTTGCAGGTATTTTTACCGTAAGTTTTCTTCTTTTGATCTTACGTTCGCGCCGGACTTTAGATACCCTGCGTGCCGGTATTTTCCTTTGGCCCTTACTGGGCTGGGCTCTCCTCTCTGTACTTTGGTCAGAGGTTCCAGAAGTAACCATACGTAGAGAAATTGCCCTCCTAGGAACCACCGTGTTTGGCATATACCTAGCCAGCCGCTTTGAGCATGGGGAGTTTTTGCGGCTTTTGGGGTGGACCCTACTAATATCGGTAGTATTGAGCTATCTTTTTATCTTTTTGATTCCGGATTGGGGAATAATGGAAGATACTCGTGGGGAGGCTTGGTGCGGCATATACGTTCACAAAAACGGGTTGGGCAGGATGGCTGCGCTTGCTGCAATAGTTTTTCTACTGCTTACCAGAAGTGAACCGCGTCGGCGTTATGTATGGTGGAGTAGTTTAATTTTAGCGATTGGTCTGCTGTTAGGGTCGCGCTCGGCTACGGCTCTTGTTGTGTTAATCTCTTTATTGCTCTTCTTGCCGGTAATCAAGATCTTAAGAATGCGTTATGATTTGGTAATACCTTTGCTTATTATGCTTGTAATGGTAGCGGGTGCTTTAACATGGTTCATAAGTACGAATATAGAAAAGCTTCTGGAAATATTGGGGAGAGACGCGACGCTTACAGGCCGCACATATTTATGGGAAGCGGTGATTTTCATGGCCAGTCAGCGCCCCTGGCTGGGTTATGGCTATGAAGCATTCTGGTTGGGGTGGGATGGCCCATCAGCTTTGGTTTGGCAAAGTATTTCCTTCCAAGCACCACATGCTCATAATAGCTTTCTTGATCTCTGGTTAACACTAGGATTTATCGGGATTGGGCTTTTTGCTATTTCCTATTTAACGGCACTTGGACAAGCTCTTAAGTCGCTGAAAAAGACGGAGGAATATTTGGCACTGTGGCCTACAATCTATCTATTATTTATGTTGTTATATAGCATAAGCGAGAGTAGTATTCTGCGACAATATAGTGTTTTATGGGTACTTTACGTAGCAGTGGTTCTAGGAGTAGATCGGGGGAGTTATAGAACTGATGTAAGGGCGAAGCGGGAAGGAATAAAACGATATGCAGTTACAACTGATATACAGTGATCACTTGCTCCCGCCAGCAGAAGCTTTTGTCCTCTCATAAGGTGAGTCTATAAATGAATTTATAGCTATATGTAAGGGCCACGGAGTTTACAAAGGAGGATAGAGAATGCGTGTTCGTGTTGCCGTTTGTATAACAACTTATAAACGGCCAAATGGACTAGCGCGGCTACTTTCTGCGCTCAACGAAATTGCCTTTCGTAAGATCGATCCTGCAATCGTAGACTTAGAGATCATAGTCGTAGATAATGATCCTGCAAGTTCGGCCTGTACAATATGTGAAACGGCTCGGTTTTCTGGCAAGTGGCCGTTAAGGTACTACGTAGAGCCCCGGCGAGGTATCTCATATGCTCGCAACGCTGCAGTGCAACTATCGCAAGGTGCTGATTATGTGGCGTTTATAGATGACGATGAATGGCCCCACCAATATTGGCTAGATGAATTGTTGGAAGTTCAGCGTACATACAATAGTGAAGTAGTATTAGGGCCGGTACTACCTTATTATGATCCCACCACGCCCTCCTGGGTGATTAAAGGAAGGTTCTTTGAAAGACCTCGATATCCTACAGGTACGTCTATAAAGTACGGGCGAACAGGCAATGCACTAATTAAAGCGTCAGTGTTTGAACAAATTGGTTTATTTGATGAAAAATTCGCATTGAGCGGCGGGGAGGATACCCATTTTTTTATGCGATTGCTGCAAACAGGAGGTAAAATAATATGGGCAGATGATGCTGTGGTTTATGAAGAAGTACCGAAGAGCCGTTCTAATTTACATTGGATTCTTAGACGGGCTTATAGAGTTGGAAATACCTTAGCATTATGTGAAAGAGAATTATTGAAAGCACCGACAACCCTAACGTTTCGTATAGCAAAAGCTTTGGTACGCATTGCTTTTGGAGTAGTATTATTGCCGCCTTCGTTTTTAGTGGGCTTTCATAGCCTTGTTAAATCATTAGTATATATCTTGCAAGGTATGGGTCAGTTAAGTGGCGTAGTGGGAATACGGTATGCCGAATATAAGTAAGTAGTCTGGATGTTCCCTAGTGAGGAATTTATATGCGAGTTATTTCCTAACAGAAATGTTTTGTACATTTTTTAAGAAGGTGGGAAGCTTGAAAAATCCAGTTGTGTCAGTGATAATGCCAACTTTCAACGTTAGAAAGTATGTTCGTAACGCAATTGAAAGTGTAATTTGGCAAACTTATCCACAATGGGAATTAATAATAGTAGATGACGGTAGTACTGATGGTACAGTTCAAATATTAGAGAAGTATATTGGTGTTGATCCACGAATAAAAATCGTATTGGCACAACATGGTGGAAGAGGCAAGGCCCGCAATAAATGTATAGAAATAGCTAGAGGCAAATATATAGCAATTTTTGATGCTGATGATATTTCATTGCCCAATCGACTTGAAAAGCAGGTACGAATTTTAGAGGAAAGCCCTGAAATAGGGGTTGTGTCATGTTCCAGAGTCGTTGCCTTCAACGACGATTATACAATGTTTTTTGAATCAATTTTCCCAATTACAGAAGAAGAAATACGTAAATCTTTTGCACGCAAAGACATGCCAATTATTAATGCTTCAGCCATGATTCGAGCTAGGTTATTCAAGCAATACGGTGTATTTCAAGAAAGTCTTAACCGTGCTCAGGATTATGAATTTTATAGGAGGATCCATCGCAATACGCGTTTTAAGATAATTGACGAGCCGTTAACCTTATATCGTGTAAATGGTCTAACTGTTACATGGAAATATTTTATTGAAAATGCGCTATATAAACATTATGCTGATTATGTACTTGATGGGGGCAAAATGGATTTTGATCTTTTCTGTAAAACATTTCCTACGAAATTCTACCTTAACTTTATCGTTCCGATTAAATACGTTTGGTATATATGCAAGCGAAAATTATTAAAATTTGGAGTTAGGCTTTTAGATTGCGAAACAGCTCAAAAATATAGGGTATTGTTGCAGAAACTAGATAATCACATTGGAGCAGTAAAATGATGACATTACAAAGAAATTTTATTTTAATAGTTCACAATTATTACAAACAAACTGGTGGAGAGGATCGAGTTTTTACTACAGAGTCTGCACTACTTAAATCCAAAGGCCATTATCTGGTAGGCTACACGATACACAATGATTTGATCCAGTGTATAAACCCTTTAGCGCTTGCCTTCGCCACTATTTGGAACAATGCGGTGTACCGTGAGCTGCGGTCGCTGATTCGGAGAGATAAGCCGGACGTGGCCCACTTCCATAATACTTTTCCCCTCATTTCTCCAGCGGCTTATTATGCGGCTAAGGCTGAGGGTGTACCGGTTGTGCAGACCTTGCACAACTACCGCCTGATATGCCCTGATGCTCTTTTTTTTTCGTGAGGGGCATGTCTGCGAGGATTGCATGGGTCGATTTGTTCCTTGGTCAGGAGTGGTGCACCGTTGCTACAGGGGAAGTATAGCGGCTTCCTGCGCAGTTGCAACCATGCTTACGGTTCATCGTGCTTTAGGAACTTGGAGCCGCATGGTTGACGTATACATCGCTCTAACCGAGTTTGCTAGGAGAAAATTTATCGAAGCTGGATTTCCAGCTGAAAAAATAATTGTGAAACCTAATTTTGTCTATTCCGATCCCGGTATTGGTGGAGGTAAGGGTGGATATGTACTTTTCGTGGGGCGCCTTTCTCCCGAGAAAGGAGTGAGTACGCTCCTTAAGGCCTGGGAATTAATTAATGGGATGGTGCCGCTTAAAATTGCGGGTGATGGCCCTATGGCAGAACAAGTAGCTGAAGCGGCGCGGCGAGTGCCTGGAGTGGAATGGGTGGGACGAAAGAGCATCGAAGATATATATCCCCTAATGGGGGAGGCTTCTTTAGTTCTTGTGCCATCAGAATGTTATGAAACATTTGGACGGGTGGTGATTGAGGCTTTCGCTAAGGGAACGCCAGTTTTGGTTTCGGCTATTGGGGCTTTGGCTGAGCTTGTCGACCCGGGCCGCACCGGCTTCCACTTCCGCCCTGGCGATCCAGAAGACCTAGCATCAAAAGTAGAGTGGGCTTGGACACACCCACGTCAATTGGCGGAGATGCGCCGCGAGGCTCGGGCAGAGTACGAGGCGAAGTACACGGCTGAGCGGAATTATGAGATGTTGATGGATATATATCACTTGGCCATTTCACGGGCAAAGGGGAGGTGCTGATGGAACACCGTTATATTCTGGGGATGCGGGTGGATGCCACAAGCTTCCAAGAGGCCACTAGGCTCATTTTGAAGTGGGCAGGAACAGGGGAATCTCGATACGTCTGTGCGGCCAATGTGCACATGGTTATGGAAGCATACGATTCTCCCGCCTTCCGAAAAGTTGTAAACAATGCGGATCTGGTTGTACCTGATGGAATGCCTCTAGCCTATGGGTTGCGTTTGCTGGGTATGCGCGGCCAGGAGAGGGTCTGCGGGCCTGAACTTATGTTGCATGTATGCGAGGCCGCAGCTTCCCAGGGCGTCCCCGTGGGATTTTACGGGGGAAGTCCCGACACGCTGCAGGCTTTGGTAAAGAATTTAAGTAAACGTTTTCCTAATTTAAGGGTGGCTTATCAATATTCTCCACCTTTCCGTCCCTTAACAGCTGAGGAGGATGCTGCCGTGACAAAGCAGATCGCTGCTTCGGGAGCGAGAATACTATTTGTAGGTCTTGGTTGCCCTAAGCAGGAGTGTTGGATGGCTGAGCATAGAGGTAAAATTCCAGCGGTTATGCTCGGAGTGGGTGCGGCCTTTGATTTTCACGCCGGCAGGATTCGTCAAGCTCCGCGGTGGGTGCAGAACATAGGTATGGAATGGTTTTTCCGCCTGTGTATGGAACCACGACGCTTGTGGCGTCGCTATTTTAAACACAATCCCCGGTTTTTAATTCTGTTTGCTTTGCAATTAGTTGGCAAGCGATATTAATTTCAGGAGGAGATAGCATGAAACGTGCACTTATCACTGGAATCACGGGACAGGACGGTTCATACCTGACTGAATTTTTGTTGAATAAAGGCTACGAAGTTCACGGTATTATCCGCCGTGCTTCGACTTTTAATACCGACCGCATCGATCACATTTACCGCGACCCCCATGACCCACAGGCCCGCCTGTTCCTTCATTACGGCGATTTGACGGACGGCACGGGCCTGCGGCGTATTCTGGAGAAGGTGCAGCCCGACGAAGTATATAATCTTGCGGCCCAATCACACGTCAAAGTTTCATTCGAGCAGCCTGAATATACTGCGGATGTGGTTGCTACTGGAACATTGCGACTGTTGGAGGCCCTAAGGGATTACATCAAGGTCTCTGGACATAAGGTGCGATTCTATCAAGCCGGTTCTTCGGAGATGTTCGGGGCATCTCCTCCGCCCCAGAACGAAAAAACACCTTTTTATCCCCGCAGCCCTTACGCGGTATCTAAAGTGGCAGCCTATTGGTACGCTGTGAACTACCGCGAGGCCTACGGCATGTTCATCTGTAACGGTATTCTGTTCAACCATGAGTCGCCACGGAGGGGGGAAACCTTCGTAACCCGCAAGATCACCCGAGCTGCTACTAGGATAAAGCTCGGTCTGCAGGACAAGCTTTATCTTGGAAATCTTGATGCAAAACGGGACTGGGGCTATGCGGGGGATTATGTAGAAGCCATGTGGCTCATGCTCCAGCAGGATGAACCGGATGATTACGTGATTGCCACGGGGGAATCCCATTCGGTGCGCGAATTTTTGGAAGAAGCCTTCGGGTTACTGGGGCTGGATTGGCGGCAGTACGTAGAGATTGACCCCCGCTACTTCCGCCCGACGGAGGTCGAGCACTTGCTGGGAGATGCTACTAAAGCTCGGCAGAAACTCGGGTGGAAGCCCAAGGTTACGTTTAAGGAGCTGGTCAAAATGATGGTGGAACATGATCTTGAGCTCGCGCGCCAAGAAAAATTGTTGAAGGACGCAGGATACGCGGTGGCGCTGAGGGGGATGGCCAATGCCTATGCATAAGGAAGCTAAAATTTATGTGGCGGGGCACCGAGGGTTGGTAGGCTCAGCCATTTTAAGGAGGCTTCGGGCCGAAGGCTATTCGAATATAGTTACACGGACTCGCCAAGAGTTAGACCTTACCGACCAGCGGGCAGTATACCAATTTTTCGAGGCTGAACGCCCGGAATACGTTTTCCTAGCGGCAGCCAAGGTAGGCGGGATTCTCGCCAACAGCACTTATCCGGCCGATTTCATCCGTGAAAACCTGCTCATCCAGACCAACGTTATTGATGCAGCCTATCGTTACGGGGTGAAAAAGCTTCTCTTCCTGGGTTCTTCCTGCATTTATCCCAAGTTTGCTCCGCAGCCGATAAAGGAAGAGTACCTCTTGACCGGTGCACTGGAGCCAACCAACGAGCCTTACGCTGTAGCCAAAATAGCGGGTATAAAGATGTGCCAGGCCTATAACAAGCAGTACGGCACAAACTTTATCAGCGTGATGCCGACCAACCTTTATGGGCCGGGGGACAACTTCGACCTTGAAACCTCCCATGTTCTGCCGGCTTTGATCCGCAAGTTCCATGAGGCAAAAGTCGCCGGGGCGCCGCACGTCGTTATCTGGGGTTCGGGTACGCCACGCCGAGAGTTCCTCCACGTGGATGATCTGGCCAATGCTTGCCTTTTTCTGATGAATAATTACGATTCCTCTGAGATTATAAACATTGGGGTTGGCGAAGACCTGACCATTGCGGAGCTTGCTAATTTAATTAAGGAAATAGTAGGGTACCAAGGCGAAATCGTATTCGACACGACCAAACCTGATGGGACTCCGCGCAAGCTCCTAGACGTTAGCAAGATATTCAATTTAGGCTGGAGGCCAAGGATACGCCTGGAAGATGGGATTCGCTCCACGTATGAATGGTTTGTCCGTAACTACAATTGTTAACCCCCACATGGTGAAAGGGTGAAGCCTCTGGGAAGAAAAAAGAGGTTCTTTATAATAGTAGCTTTTTTCATAGCAGCTGTTATTTTAAGTTATGCCGGATTTAAGTATTACCAGATATACAAAAGCTTAAAAAACATGGAAAAAGAGATTGCTCTACCGCCTAAGGAAACCGAGATTGGACCGCTAAAGCCGGTGAATATTCTACTTTTGGGAGTTGACTCAGGGGAGTTTATGGGAACTTACCGTCAGGGACGGGGACGGGCAGATACAATTATGCTTTTTGCAGTCCGTCCGGCTGAGAGGAAAATAATTCAAGTGTCTATACCCCGGGATTCACGGGTGGAAGTCCCGGGGCATGGGGTAACGAAGATTAACCATGCCTATGCATACGGTGGCGCAGAATTGATGCAAAAAACGATAGAAAAACTTCTCGATATAAAAATCGACAGGGTTGTGGTGTTGAACTACTCGGCTTTTGTGCAGTTGGTGGACCGGCTGGGGGGCGTTACCCTTGATGTGGAAGAAGATATAAACAACAGATTCAATATTGGAAAGCCAATACCTACTGGTCATGTAAAGCTTACCGGCGAGGAGGCTTTCCGGTATGTCCATGCTAGGGACAGCGATATAGAGCGGATAAAAAGGCAGCAAAAGTTTTTACAGAGTGTATTTTCTGAAATAAAGCAAGAACATGCTTATACTGAGCTGTTGGATTATATAGTTGAAAATCCGAAAGTTTTAACTACCAATTTTTCTCTAAGCGAAATTATAGCTTTTTTAAAGAACTCAGAGCAACTCGAAAAGTTAAAGCTGGAAAGTGTCCTCCTTAAGGGGAAGGGTCAATATATCAATGGGATTAGCTACTGGATATTGGATGAAGAGCACTTAAAGGAAATACGAAAGATGATTGGGTCATAACAATTCGGAAGTGACCCGCTACTTCATGACAATACCTGAAGCTGTACAGCTTGTAATTCAGGCGGGAGCTATGGCAAAAGGCGGCGAGATATTTGTTTTAGACATGGGAGAGCCGGTTAAAATACTCGAACTTGCAAGAGAGATGATAAGGCTTAGCGGCCTTGAGCCGGAAAAGGACATAAAGATAGAGTTCATAGGCTTAAGGCCAGGGGAAAAGCTCCATGAAGAGTTGTTTTATGAAAAAGAAGATGTAGTCAGAACGGAGTTTGAAAAGATATATCTTGCAAGAGCTGATAAAAGTTTTTCAGAATATAAAGAGGAATTGGAACACCTAATAAACACCTTCATGCCCTCCGACCCTGAAGTGAAAATGATGTTCTCGAAGTTTGACGCGAAGCTTTTCATGCAGGATGGGAAAAAGATTACGATATTGCCTTGAAGATTTTTAATGAAGTTTTTGATATAATATAGTACTACGAAGGAGTTTGATTATGGATTACGAAATTAAAAGAAGTTATTATGCAAATTTAGCTCAAATTGAACTTGGCTTTTATGATATAAGGATTTCCTTTGGAGAAAAGAAGAAAAGAATTCCGGAAATTACCGATGAAGATATAGATGTAAAAATTATCATGAGTCCGCAACATGCAAAAGAATTTGCTAATCTGTTGATGCGGAATATAAAGCATTATGAGGAAATTTTTGGGGAAATAAAACTTCCGCCAAGTGAAGATCAAAACAGAAAGGAAATATGAGATTTTGTGAGAGGGACAAAATACTATGAATGATGGAAATATTATTTTTTCTACATACGATCCTTTGGATAGACAAATAATATTAAAGAGCGATACATGGAGTAATCATATTAGCAAGCATAGCGAAGCTACACCTGATGATATTCGATTGAATATAGAGAAACCGGTTTTCATATTGAAAAATGTCAAACCTGTGAAAGATGGGAGTTCAGAACTTATAGTAGATGAAACAAGACAGGATTACATAGGATTATTTAAGAATTCTCAAATCCAGCGTTTGTATATTATGAAAACTATAGTTGAATTTACCTCGGAAAATAAAGGCGAGGTCGTTACTAATTACATTTTGAGAAAAGCAAGTGAAATTAAATTAATTGGTGGTGTAATTTATGATATGTACAAAAGTAAGAATTCCTAAAGAGGCTTTAGCATATGATTACGACAGAAAATACGATATACTAAATATATTTATCGATAAACCTGATCCTGCAACCTCTGAAGAAATATATTATGGTGTGTATATTTTTATCGATGAACTTGCTGATACAATTATAGGCGCGTCAATTTTGGATTACAGCAAACGCGATAAAGAATTTTTAAAGAAAATATTACCTTTTGAGGTAGATTTTGATTATGTTGACTCCAAAATAATTAATTAAAAATAGCCGAGCCCCGCCTTTAATGGCGGGCTTTTTTCATGCTATCCTGTAGGAGCAACTTTTTCCTTTGAACGCTATTCCTGCTTTCACGATGTTTTCTATTCCCCTGTCCCTCAAATCCGCCTCGTATTTTCTGCTTTCTATCTGCTCCAAGGCCTTTTGCGCGTCATTTGCAGGGTCGCCTTCCGATACCTTAAACTCCATTATGATGGCCCTTGGAGCTTTTCTATCGATTATGACCACATCATACCTGCCAAAACCACTTTCCCTTTCGGATTTTACCTCGAAACGCTCGGTAAGCACGCTGAGCATCCCGAGGACAAAGGCCTGATATACCCTTTCGGCTTCATCGCCAAACATGTGATAACTCGCAACTTTTGTGAGAATATCGCTAAATTCCCTCTCGAAAGTTTTGCCATCCCTTTGAAAAAGGTATTCCAACAATTGCCCTATCTTTCCATATTCAAAACCAAATCCTTTGAGCCAGTTTATTATAGTCGTCCTGTAAAAGGCCAGCACTTCTTTGTTGGGCGGGAAAAGCTCGCACACCCACTGCCCGAAGGTGCTGTCTATTTTCTTGCTCTTCGGGGTCAGATACCCGCCGAACAGGAATAAGCCCCACATGGCGCTTTCGTTTATCGAGCCGTTTTCGTATCTTAGGTCCCTCAATGCACATGTGGATTCTATCATCTCCGTTAAGCCTTCGCCTGACAGCAATTTTTCTATCTTTTGCTTTACGTGGGAAGGGCTCTTTAGAATAAGTTCCCTGATGAGGTCGTTTCCGGAGGTGTTGATCCAGTAGGCTTGTGCGACCTTGCGGCGCACGAATTCAATAACGCTCCATGGGTTGTATATGCTCTTTGCGCTTCCGAAGGAGTAGCCGTCATACCATTCCTTTATCTCTTCGTATCTATCCTCCATGTTAAAGTCAAAGAGCATCTTCTTTACTTCTTCCGTAGTAAAGCCGAAGTAATGGGAGTAAAAGTCGTCCAGGATGGTGTAGATCACGAGATTGTTTAGGCCGGAGAAGATGTCCTCCTTTGCTACTCTGTATACTCCAGTCAAGAGCCCTTTGAATAAGGAGGTGTTTCCCTTGAGGGCAGCTGTGAGCATTCCTCTCATGAAGTCCACTACCTTTTCGTAGTATCCGTTTACGTATCCGCTTTCTATGGGCACATCGTATTCGTCTATGAGAAGAATTACTTTTTTTCCAAAGTGGGTTTCGAGAAAGTATGTGAGGTTATAGAGGCTTTCCCTGTAATCTACCGGTTCGCCCCGCCTTTCCAAAATTTTTACTATGTATTTTTTATGGTGTTCCCTAAGTTTTTCCGATTCCAAAAGATATGAGTGCTTGTCGTATTCTTTTGATATAATGCTTTTTAATACATCGTAGGTTTCTTCCCACGAACTTGTCTTTGCATCCTTGAAGGTAATATGTATTACCGGGTATTTGTTCATGTATTCCAATGCAAGGGGGTCCTTTTCAATTTTAAGTCCTTTGAAAAGGTATGAGTAATCTCTTTCCTTTGAGAAGAAATATTTAATCATGGAGAAATTGAGGCTTTTTCCGAACCTTCTTGGCCGGGTTATGAGAATGACATTTGCGCCGTCACGCAAAAGGTCCCCTATGAGCCCTGTTTTATCGATGTAGTAGTAGTTGCCCTCAATGATGTCTTTGAAGTCCTCTATTCCCGATGGCAAAAGCAAAATATCACCCCTGTAAGTCAGGATAAGATTAAGAATATTATATCAGAAGTTTACCGGGAAGATTCAACTTATATCTTCTACAGTAAATAAAAATACTTCTTTTTTCTCTCTTGCATAGTCTATCAATTCTTTTGTGAATCCATTTTTTGAAAAAAAGACGTAGTAGGGTTTGTAGTTTGTATTAATATTTACCTTTTTTGCCTTTTCTTTTAGTTCGAAAAGCAATTCCAAGCCGATGGGGTTGTTGGAAAATTTGCATTCGCCGAAAAGGCAGATTTCTTCTTCGTGGTTTAGGCCAACTATATCGATTTCGTCCGAGCTGTCCCACCATTTTCCTATAAGGGGAAATGTTATAGGGAATTTATAAGAGACAAATTGGCGGCAGACCTGCTCGAATGTATAGGAAACGTGGCTCTCAATGAGCCTGTTTTTTATTATGTCTAACACGTATTCTACTTTGTCTAGTTCTAGATATGACTTATAAGGGAAGACGAATTTAAACCAGAAGTCTAAAAAATTGTCTTTTATAAAATAAAGGCCTTTTTTGCTTTTTTCCGGGTTTTCTTCTGTCACAGGAACTGTCCTTTCCACTATATCCATTTTTTGCAAAGTATCTAAGTATTTTATTGCTGAAGATACGGGCATGGAAAGTGTCGAGGCTATTTTGCCCAATTTGTGGTTGCCCATTGCTATTGCCTTTAATATTGAAAAATAAGTTATATTCTTTTCAACTTCTTTTTCCAGCAGGAATTCCGCCTCTTCGTAGAGGAAACTTCCTTTTTTCAGGATATTTTCGGCTATGGCCTTATATATGTCGGGAGTTTTGTAATCAAACATCTCTATATACTTGGGCACACCGCCGGTGATGCTGTAGCGTATTATGTTTTTTTCTGTGTTCTCGTCGTTATACATCAATTTGGCCTCAAAAAAATTAAGAGGGCCTAATCTGATTTGCGCTGTTCTCCTGCCAAAAAGGGGGCTGCTGTAGGAGAGGGCAAGATTCTCCATCATGTTTACGTAAGATCCGCAGAGTATGAGCATAATGTTTTTATTGCACAAAAGTTCGTCCCATATTTTCTGAAAGATGCTGGGGACAGCTTTGTTTGTCATGGTGAGGTATTGAAATTCATCTATCACGATTATAAATTTTTCCTTCGTCTCAGGGATTAATTGGAAAATTTTTTCCCAGTTTTTCAGATAAACGTCCTTAAATAACTCCAGGTTAAAATGAGATGTGATTTTGTCTTGAAAGTTTTTCATATTCTCATCTTCTATTTCCTCCGTTGCTAGAAAATACAAAGCGGGTTTGTTTTTTATGAATTCCTTGATAAGAGAAGTCTTTCCAATTCTCCTTCGCCCGTAGATAATTACGAAAGAAGCCCCGCGCCTCTGGTATTCTTTTTCTAAAATTTCCAGCTCCTGTTTCCTGCCGACAAACATTTTGTTCACCTCAAGGAATAATGTTGCAATGTTGCTATTAATTATTATACCCAAAATTATAATAATGTAAAGTATAATAATCGTTAACTATATAAGGAAGGATAACAAACAGCCACGCAATTATGCGTGGCTTTCTTTATGTGCGCCCGGCATGGGATAAAGCTTGGTGGTAGAGCTTTTTTCATGCCATCCTGCAGGAGCAGCTTTTTCCTTTAAAGGCTATGCCTACTTTCACGATATCTCTGATTCCCCTGCCCCTTAAATCTGTCTCGTATTTTTTATTTTCTATCTGGTCAAGCGCCTTTTGCGCATCCTTTTCGGGGTCATCTTCTGACACCTTCAGGAGAATTTCGTTGAACTCCCTTTCAAATGCTTCACCTTTCTTTTCAAAAAGATACTCTAACATTTGCTCTATCTTTCCATATTCAAAACCGAGGCCTTTGAGCCAGTTTATTATAGTCGTCCTGTAAAAGGCCAGCACTTCTTTGTTGGGTGGATAAAGCTCGCACACCCACTGCCCGAAGGTGCTGTCTATTTTCTTGCTTTTTGGAGTTAAATACCCGCCGAACAGGAATAAGCCCCACATGGCGCTCTCGTTTATCGAGCCGTTTTCGTATTTCAAATCCCTCAAAGCACAGGTGGATTCTATCATCTCCGTTAGGCCCTCGCCCGATAGTAGTTTTTCTATCTTTTGCTTTACGTGGGAAGGGCTCTTTAGAATAAGTTCCCTGATGAGGTCGTTTCCGGAGGTGTTAATCCAGTAGGCTTGTGCGACCTTGCGGCGCACGAATTCAATAACGCTCCAGGGGTTGTAGATGCTCTTTGCGCTTCCGAAGAAGTAGCCGTCATACCATTCCTTTATTTCTTCGTATTTATCCTCCATGTTAAAGTCGGAGAGCATTTTCTTTACTTCTTCCTCGGTGAAGCCGAAGTAATGGGAGTAGAAGTCGTCGAGGATGGTGTAGACCACAAGGTTATTGAGACCGGAGAAGATGTCCTCCTTTGCGACTCTGTAAACTCCTGTAAGGAGTCCCTTGAAGAGGGAGCTATTTCCCTTGAGGGCTGCGGTGAGCATGCACCTCATGAAGTCCACGACTTTTTCGTAATATCCGTTCACGTATCCGCTCTCTATCGGCACATCGTATTCGTCTATGAGAAGGATTACTTTCTCCCCATGATGGTCTTCAAGCATTCTTATTAGCCTTTGCAACGACTCGGCGTAGTCCACATATTCCCCTTTTCCTTCGATGATTTTTTCAATAAAGTTTTTATCCCATCTTTCCACTTTGTCGCTTTCCAGGAGGTATTTTTTCTCCGTGTAAGTCCTGCTTATTATCTTTTTCAACATTTCAAATTCCATGTTCCAATCCTGAAATTTTGCATCCTTGAAGGTTATATGTATGACCGGGTATTTGTTTTGGTGCTTTCTCGCAACTTCGTCGTTTTCGATTTTTAGCCCTTTGAAGAGGTATGAATAATCCTTTTCGTTGGAGAAGAAGTATTTGAGCATAGAGAAGTTGAGGCTTTTTCCGAACCTTCTGGGGCGGGTGATGAGGATGGCGTTTGCGCCGTCGCGCAAAAGGTCGCCTATGAGCCCTGTCTTATCTATATAGTAGTAATTGCCTTCTATAATATCTTTGAAGTCTTCTATCCCGGATGGCAAAAGCAAGATATCACCCCTGTAAGTCAGGATAAGATTAAGAATATTATATCACAAAAACTAATCGGCCCCAATCTGAATTGCGCTGTTCTCCTGCCGAAAAGGGAGTAAACCCTTTATTATGTGGACAACCTTAGAACGCTTTGTGATATAATAACTAAGGGTAAAGTCAAAGTGCGCGAAGCAACAAGAGTATATATGTGTAAGTAGTGGTTTTACATTGGGGGGTTTTGCTGTGCAGGATAAGATAAGCTACAAAAAAGCAGCCGTCGTAGTAATGGTGATAACCCTTCTTAGCAAAATCACCGGCTTTTTGCGGGAAATAGTCCTCGGGAGCACCTACGGTGCGACTTACATCACCGACGCCTACCTGGTTTCACAGACTATACCCCAGGTGCTCTTTGCGACAGTGACCGCGGCTTTAGCCACCACCTACATACCCCTTTATTCGAAGATTAAGATTGGCCAAGGCGAAGAAGAGGCGGTCAAATTTACGAATAAAGTAGTAAATGCGGTGCTCGTTGTAAGCTTGGCTTTCACTTTTCTCGGCCTGATTTTTACAAGGCCGATAGTTTCGTTTATCGCCATGGGCTTCGAGGGCGAAACTTTAAGACTTGCGGTTTCTTTTACCAGGATAGCCTTCCCGATGGTATTATTCATAGGCCTGAGCAATATTTTTCAGGGCTTTTTGCAGTCTAACGGTGAATTTGCAATTCCGGCGTTCATAGGGATACCGTACAACTTCATTTTGATATTTGCGATGATTTTTTTGGGCAGCGCAAGGCCTTACGGACTCGTGATTGCCACGCTTTTAGGGGCCCTCTCGCAGCTTTTGATACTTTTATTCGGGGCTGCCAAAAAAGGATACAGGTTTGAAAAAATCTTCGTCCTTAATGACCCGGACCTGATAAAAGTAGCGTCTCTTTCCGTACCCGTCATGATGGGGACGGCGGTGCAGCAGCTCAACACTACGATAGACAGGATGCTGGCATCAAGCCTTCCGGAAGGCAGCATCTCGGCTTTAAATTTTGCAAACAGGCTGAACGGCTTTGTCTACGGCCTATTCAGCATGTCCATCTCGGTGGTGATATATCCCCTTCTTTCCCGGCTCAAGGCAGAGGAGGACCTGGCAGGTTTCAAGGACAAGCTCGTTAGATCATTAAATGTCATTATGCTCATCATCCTCCCTATAACTGCTGGAGCTCTGGTATTAAGTTTCCCGATAGTTTCCTTGCTTTTCGAAAGGGGAGAGTTTACAAGAAGGGCGACGGCTATGACGGCGTCGGCGCTGGTGTACTATTCGCTCGGGATGGTGTTTTACGGAGCGAGGGACGTATTGAATAGGGCCTTTTATTCGCTTCAGGATACCAGGACGCCGATGGTGAACGGCATGATGACCGTGGCGTTCAACATAGCGATGAACCTGATACTGGTGAGGCAGATGGGGCATGGCGGCCTTGCCCTGGCGACGAGCCTGTCGGCGGCTTTGACCACGGTGCTTCTTATTTTTAACCTCAGGAAGAAGTTAGGGGGGCTAGGGGGCAAAAAGCTTGCCGGGGTTTTCGCAAAAAGCGCCCTTTCGTCGGCAGCGATGGGGCTTTTGGTGCTTTTGCTATATAGGAATTTTGCCGGTTATATTGAAAGTGCGGGGAAATTATTGAGTCTTGTGGCATTAGGGCTCATGATCACCTTTGGCGCGTTATTTTATTTTGCGCTGATTTATCTTTTAAAAGTGGAAGAGGCAAGGTGGCTTTTTTCTACATTCAACAATTTGATGAGCGGTATTTTTAAATGATATAATAAACCAAAAAGGAGTTTGGAGTATTGAAGAGCAGGTGAAAAGAGTGTATAAGAAATTGCCGATAGGTATCCAGAGTTTTAAAGTCATGAGGGAAGAACCCTATTATTATGTGGATAAAACCTATTTTGTCAAAAAGCTACTCGACAACGGCAAGTATTATTTTTTATCCCGGCCAAGAAGGTTTGGCAAGAGTTTATTTGTCGACACTTTAAAGTGGGCATTTTTAGGGAAAAAGGAATATTTCAAAGGACTGTATTTGGAAAATAACTGGGATTGGGATAAAAAATATCCTGTGATCAGTATTAACTTCGGCAGCGGAGCTGTTAGAAACCTTGATGAGTTAAAGACTATTGAGAGAGAAATACTGGAAAGAAATAGCAGAGAATACGGCATTCAGTTAGAATTTGAGACGATTACTGGAAGATTTTTTGAGTTGATACAAAAGATATACGAAAAGTATAATGCCCCGGTGGTTGTCCTTGTTGACGAGTACGACAAGCCCCTTTTGGATCGGATAACCGATAGAGACCTGGCGATAGAGATAAGAGAGGAACTTAAAAATTTTTATTCGGTCATAAAAGATGCGGACCAGTATTTAAAGTTTGTTTTTATCACGGGCGTCAGCAAGTTTTCAAAGGTCTCCCTTTTCAGCGGTTTAAATAATTTGCAGGACATTACGCTAAACCCCGAGTACGCGGTGATTTGCGGGTATACTCAGGAAGAACTGGAAAAGGTTTTCTGGGATAGATTAGAGGGGATTGACCTTACAAAATTAATGGAGTGGTACAACGGCTACAGCTGGGTTGGAGAGCCCGTGTATAACCCTTTTGATGTACTCTTGTTCCTCAGTGAAAAAGATTTCCGGGCCTTTTGGTTCGAGACGGGGACGCCTACTTTTTTGATAAAGCTTATGGTTGAGAATAAATACTACATACCATCCATTGAAGATTTAGAGGTAGGGGAAGAGCTTATCGGGAGTTTTGATTTAGATCACATTTACGTCGAGAATCTTTTGTTTCAAGCGGGATACCTTACTATAAAAAGCAAGGAAGGCAGGGAAGGCCTGATAAGGTACAAATTGGGCTTCCCCAATTTGGAAGTAAAGTACAGTTTGTCCAATTATTTGTTGAACTATCTTGTAGAAGATTACAGGAAGAAAGAAATAAACAGGACGTTGATTTATAAGGCGGTTCTGGAAAACGATTTTGAAAAGATGAAAGAAGCATTTCATTCCTTTTTTGCTTCAATACCCGCTGAGTGGTATAGAAAGAACGACCTGGCCGGATATGAAGGTTATTATGCGAGCATATTTTACTGTTACTTTTCTTCTCTAGGCTTTAAGGTAATTGCAGAAGATGCCACCAACTATGGCAAAATTGATATGAGCGTGTTTTTGGGTGGCAGGGTATATATATTTGAATTCAAAGTGGTGGAATATGTTCCGGAAGGCAGGGCTATTGAACAGCTTAAGAACAAAAGATATTATGAAAAATATGTCGCAAAGTTTAACGAAGTTTACCTTATAGGTGTGGAATTCAGCAAGGAAAAAAGGAATATTGTTGGGTTTGATGTGGAGAAGGTTAAAATATAAAATGCCCGTCGAAAAAGCAGCTTTTTTTCATGTTAAAAAAACAACTGCGAAAGCACGGCATGAGCCCAATGCAGGCCCTGGAAGCCGCAACACGCGTCAGCGCCGAGCTCCTCGGTATTGCCGACAAGGTTGGTACCCTGGAGCCGGGTAAGCTAGCCGACGTGGTCGTAGTCGCCGGCAATCCCCTTGAGGATATTAAAGCTGTACGCGAAATACGGCTGGTCGTTAAAGAAGGTCAAATTGTCAAGGAAAACTAATTTAAGAGATTTTGGATTGCGAGTAAGGGCAGAGTAGGGGATCTGCCCTTTTAATTATTTGCATAAAAGTTTATCTTTGTGGTATAATATGAGAAAATATTACTAACTCCAAAGTAAGTAACTTATAAGTTAGTAACTTGTGAGTTAGTAATTTGGGAGGAAAACGTTATGTTTGTCGGCAGGGAATACGAGCTGGGTACATTAAATAAACTTTATGCTGAAGACCGATTTCATTTTGTTGTTATATACGGGAGAAGGCGTGTGGGAAAGACGACACTGTTGATGGAATTCTGTAAAGATAAGCCGTCTATATTTTTTGTCGCTGAAGAATACAATGATAAAATCGCTCTTGAGTCTTTTTCGGATAAAATATTGTCCTATTTTGGACTTGGCGGATTAGTGAGTAGATTCGAGTCGTGGGAAAAGGCGTTTCTATTTTTAGCAAAGCAGGCAAAGGACAAACGGCTGGTTGTTGTGATTGATGAATTTCCTTATATTGTTAATTCGAATAAAAGTATTCCATCACTTTTGCAAAATTTAATAGACCATCATCTAAAGGATACTAAGCTTTTTTTGATTGTCTGCGGCTCTTCCGTTAGTTTTATTGAAAAAGAAGTTTTGAGCTATAAAAGTCCGCTTTATGGAAGAAGAACTGCACAGCTTGTAGTAGAACCATTTAATTTTTTTGATGCTAGAAAATTTTTTCCTGATTACGATTTTGAAAATCAAGTGGTTGCGTACGGAGTTTTAGGAGGAGTCCCTCAGTATTTGGCTAACTTTGACGGCTCAAAAGGTGTATACGAAAATATTAAAACTAAAATTTTGGACAAAGCATCATACCTTTATGAAGAACCGAAATTGCTGTTGAGGCAGGAAGTGCGGGAACCTGCTTTGTATAATTCGATAATTGAAGCAATAGCCGGTGGGAGCAGCAAATTGAACGAGATATCTACAAAAGTGGGAGTAGAAACTGATAAATGTTCGAAATACATTTCTACATTAATAGACTTAAAGATCGTGGAAAAAATAACTCCTGTTGATTTGAGGGAAAGGAGCAGGAAGAGCATTTATAAAATTAAAGATAATTTCTTTAGGTTTTGGTATAGATTTGTCTTTAGCAACAAAGCTTTAATCGAACAAGGATTGATTGACGAAGTTCTGGAAAATAAGATTAAACCTTTTATGAATGAATTTATTGGAGAAGTTTATGAGGAAATATGCATAGATTACCTTAAAATTTTAAATAAAAACAAGAAACTGCCCTTTATTTTTGAAAAGATAGGCAAGTGGTGGGGGAACAATCCTTATAAGAAACGAGAAGAAGAAATCGATATTGTGGCATTAAGAAAGAATAGCGCGATATTCGGCGAGTGCAAGTGGCAAAATAGGAAGGTCGATATAACTGTTTTGAACGATTTAATAGAAAAGAGTGCATTGTTTGATTGCGATGATAAGTACTATGTGCTGTTTTCAAAAAGTGGTTTTGCGGATGATGTGATAAATTTTGCAAAGCATAATAATAATGTCCTGCTAATTCAACAATTTGACGAAACCGAAGCAATTGACAGGGACAACGATAAATAGTTATAATAAATTGAACATTTTCTTATTTTATGAACCGATGATAAAGAGGGTGGCGCGTTTGAATATATCGAGGGACAGGCGGCTTTTAATTAAGATAGCCCACATGTATTACGATGAAAATAAGACCCAGCAGGAGATTGCCGATAAGCTAGGCATCTCGAGGCCTTCGGTTTCCAGGCTCCTGCAGAAGGCCCGGGAGGAAGGGATAGTCGAGATAAAGATAAATTACGAGGGGAGCTTCGCAAAGCTCGAAGACATCCTGGAAAAGCGCTTCGGCTTGAAAGAAGCTATTGTAACTCCTTTTGACGAAGGAGAAAGACTGAAAAGGTACCTGGCCGAAGCGGCGGCCGATTTCCTCTTGAGAACGATAAGAGAAAAAAACCTGGTGGGCGTTTCTTGGGGGACCACTCTCGCCTATGTGCCAGAGTACATAAAAAACGCCCCGAAGATGGATGTCACTTTTATACCCCTGGTGGGTGGTGTCGGACAGACAAGGATGGACCTTCACTCAAACCAGATAGTGATGAATCTGGCCAAATGCTTTAGCGGAAAGTGGCAGCTCTTACACGCGCCAGCCTTGGTAGAAAGCGTCGAGGTCAAAAATACGCTCCTTTCCGACAGGAATATAAAAAAGGTTCTGGAAATGGCGGAGAAGGTGGATATCGCACTGATAGGGATAGGTTCGCCTTTCGCTCCGAATTCTACCATGCTTGAAACGGGTTATTTCTCGGAAAGGGAGCTGGAGATTCTCCGGCAAGCGGGGGCCTGCGGCGATATGTGCTCACGGTTTTTCGATGAAGATGGAAATCCTTGTTGCCCTGAGGTAAATGACAGGGTGATTGCCATAACTTTGGAAGGTATAAAAAAGATTCCACTGGTGGTGGGGATAGCCGGCGGTGAGGAAAAGCAAAGAGCCATACTGGCCGCTTTGAAGGGTAGATACCTTGATGTACTGATTACAGATGAAAAGACTGCTTATTCTCTGGTGGCGGAATATATAAGGTCCTGAGTTCAGGACCTTTTTAAATTGTTATTAATTTCACAACTATTGACATAATAAATTAAATATGCTATTTTTTTATTAAAGAACATATGTTATTAAAATGAACAAATGTTCAGGAGAGGATTTGATGACGCTCAAAATTTTAGGAATCATCGCCATACTATGGGTTTTGCAGGGAGTCTTGACGTATTTTCAAGTGCGAAATCTGCAAAATAAAATAAGGGAACTGAAGAAGAAGGGTCGGGTGGGCCTAGGGAGTTCAAAGGGGAGATTTTCGCCTGGTAGCATAGTTTTGATTGCAGTAGACGACGATGGGAAAATAGTCGAGGCCTACAGGATGAGCGGCATGACCGTTTTTGCCAGGTTCAGGGAATTTGATGAGATAAAAGGACTGTATTTGCAGGAGGTTTCTTATTATTTGAGTTCCGAAAAAAGCGGCAGTTTGAAAAAAGCCCTGGAAAATGCACTCGAAATGCTAAAGGAAAAAAACTGAATTGGGGGTGATATCCAAACTTTTAAAAGTTAAGCGAAAACGGCCGTAAGAATTTTTTTGGAGGTGAAGTTGAATGGACGTTTTGGCGAATTTTGCCCAGGGTTTCATCGGCCTATTTCAGGAAGGCGGAAAGGTGTTTTTGAACCTTGCGGGTGGCATTTTACCTACCTTGATAACCTTGATGACCGCAGTAAACGCATTTATAAAATTCGTAGGCCAGGAGAGGATAAACCGCATTGCTCAAAATTTAGGTAAATACACTCTGCTTCGCTATACCGTAATGCCGGTGATGGCCGTGTTTTTCCTCACCAACCCCATGGCTTACACTTTCGGCAGGTTCCTGCCCGAAAAGTACAAGCCCGCGTTTTACGACGCCGCGGTTTCCTTCGTGCACCCCATAACCGGGCTTTTCCCGCATGCGAACCCGGCAGAACTTTTCGTATACATGGGCATAGCGCAGGGGATTCAGCAGCTCGGACTGCCCTTAGGAGATCTGGCCGTCAGGTACTTTATAGTGGGCGTCATAGTTATATTCATACGCGGTCTGGTGACGGAAAGGCTTACCCTGAGAATGATGAGGCAGAGAGAACTTGTATAGGGGGTTTGCGAGTATGGATTACAGGGCTGTAAAGGTGGAAAAGGGTCCCGGCGGCTGGGGTGGTCCGCTTATAATAAAGCCCGAAGAAGGCCGGGACAAAATAGTTTCGATAACCGGCGGAGGTATCGACCCCGTAGCGCAGAAGATAGCAGAGCTCACCGGTGGGGTAGCTGTGGACGGCTTTAAGTCATCCGTCCCCGAAAGGGAGATCTGCTGCGTGGTTATAGACTGCGGAGGCACCGCAAGGTGCGGCGTTTACCCGAAAAAGAGGATACCCACTATAAATCTCACTCCTGTGGGACAGGCGGGGCCCTTGGCGCAGTACATCACAGCTGACATATACGTCTCCGGAGTAAAACCGGAGAACATAACTTTGGCTGAAGGCAATGAGGTGCAATATGCGGTAGTGCGAGGAAACGACGGTGAACCGGAAAAGGCCGCCGCGGAGAAACCGCAAAACGTAGGCGGCGCCGCGAAAAAACCCATGGGATTTATCGAGAGAATCGGCCGCGGGATGGGCGGAGTCGTGGGCATAATGTACCAGGCCGGCCGGGAAACCATTGACCAGATTGTAAAAAATATCCTGCCGTTTATGGCATTTGTGGCGACGCTCATCGGTATAATACTGAAGTCCGGCATAGGAAACTGGATAGCCAACGTCATCTCGCCTCTTGCCGGCACTCTCCCGGGACTTTTACTGATCTCCGTCATATGCGCGCTTCCGGTGCTCTCACCTCTCTTGGGGCCGGGAGCCGTAATAGCGCAGGTCGTCGGCGTGCTGGTCGGCGTGGAAATAGGCAAGGGCAACGTGCCGCCGCAGTACGCGTTGCCGGCGCTCTTTGCCATAAATCCTCAGGTGGGTTGCGACTTCATCCCCGTGGGCCTCAGCCTCGGGGAGGCGGAGCCGGAGACCGTCGAGATAGGCGTGGGCGCGATATTGATATCGCGCCTAATAACGGGTCCCCTGGCGGTGTTGATCGCGTATCTTTTCAGTTTCGGCCTTTACGGTTAAATAATGTGATTTGGTTTATGGCGCCTTGCGGCGCCATAACCTTTGGAAAGACAACTTCGATGAAGGAGGACTTTTATGAAAAAGTTTGAAGCTACCATCGTTTCAATAGGGGACATGGTGGAGGAGTTTAAAAATCAGAACATGATAATCCTGTTTGACGAAAGCGCCCCGGAAGAGCTGAAAGAAATTTCGGTGGTTCACCGGGGCGGGAAGTTTCAAGGCGAAGTGATGCCGGGGGACCTCCTCTTTATAGGGGCGTCGGGATACAGAATAACGGCCGTTGGCGAGGTGGCCAACAAAAATTTGAAGAACATCGGGCACGTGTGCCTGAAATTCGACGGGAAAGCAGAAGCGGAACTGCCCGGCAATATCCACCTGGAAGAGAAGGCCCTGCCGGATTTGAAGGTGGGCGAGGAGTTTTATATAGTAAAAGGGCAAGAAGATTAACAAAGGAAAGGGGCAAGATTAAGATGTTAAATCTGAATTCAAAACTTCTCGAGCTTGAAAAGAGTGGAAAAAAGATAAACCTGGGCCTGATAGGCGCAGGGCAGATGGGGATAGGCCTTGTGAGCCAGGTTTTCTGCATGAAGGGAATGAGGGTTGCGGCGGTCTGCGACATCCGGCTGGATGAGGCAAAAAAGGCGTATATTTTGGCAGGTGTTTCGCCGGACGACATTTTGACGGCAAGGACCCCTTCGGAAGTGGAGGAAATCGTCCGCAGGGGGAAGTATGCGGTGACCGAGGATTTCAGCGCGGTAACTAAAAGCATACCGATAGATGTGGTGATCGATGCTACCGGAATACCAGAAGTGGGGGCCAAGATTGCCCTGGAGTCCATATATAACGGGAAGCACATTGTCATGCTGAACGTGGAGACGGATGTCACCGTGGGGCCGATCTTGAAGAAGATGGCGGACAGCGCCGGCGTGGTATATACTGTATCTGCCGGTGACGAACCCGGGGCGATAAAGGAGCTTTACGATTTTGCCGACGCCATGGGCTTTGAGGTGCTGGTCGCCGGCAAGGGGAAGAACAACCCTGTGGATTTGGAAGCCAATCCCGAATCCGTAAGGGAAGAGGCCCAAAAGAAGAAGATGAACCCGAAGATGCTGGCATCCTTCAAAGACGGCACCAAGACCATGGTGGAGCTCACCGCCGTCTCCAACGCAACGGGCTTTCTTCCCACAAGGAGGGGACTAATAGGGCCTTCGGCGACGGTTAAGGAGCTGCCGGAGATATTCAGGTTGAAGGAAGAAGGCGGCATCCTGGATAGTTACAGAGTGGTGGAATACGTAAACGGCGTGGCGCCGGGCGTTTTCGTCATAGTTACAACAAAGCTCGAAGCGATAAGGGAAGAGATGGCCTACCTTTCCATGGGGCCGGGACCCAATTACGTCTTTTACCGTCCTTATCACCTGGCCAGCATAGAGACTCCGCTTTCTGCAGCAAGGGCCTATATTTACAAAGAGCCTACCATAGCTCCCAAAGGGGCGCCGGTGTCCGAGACCATAGCGGTGGCCAAAAAGGATTTGAAAGCTGGAGAGCACCTGGACGGCATAGGCGGCTTTACGGTTTACGGAATTATAGACACATACGAGAATGCTAAAAAAGAACGAGCTTTACCTATAGGACTTGTTAATAAAAATGTAGTTATGACAAAAGATGTGAAAAAGGGCGAAGTGATAACCTACGATGCGGTAAAGTTAGATGAAAGTTCACTGATTTTGCAGCTTAGGAGGCTGCAGGAAAAGTTGATAGGTTAAGGTCAGCTATGTAAAATGGCATGAAAATTGCTCCACATCTATTTTTGATCGGGTAAATTTTAGATTAAAAATCAGAGGTGATATGGCTATGGAATTGACTGCGGAGAAAAAGCTTTGGATGTACAGGAAAATGTACGAGATAAGGTGCTTCGAGCTTGAAGTGGATAAGCTCTTCAAGGCCAACATGATATGGGGCACCTGCCACCTCTCGGTAGGCGAGGAAGCCACTGCCGTTGGTGCGATTGCGGCCCTGGAAAAGGACGATATGATTACCAGCACCCACAGGGGACACGGCCACTGCATAGCGAAGGGCGGGAAGCTCCCCCAGATGTTTGCAGAGCTTCTGGGCAAGGAGACGGGCTACTGCAGGGGCAGAGGAGGGTCGATGCACATCGCCGATATCGAGACGGGCAACCTCGGGGCTAACGGCATAGTAGGCGGCGGCATACCCATAGCCACGGGCGCCGCCCTGGCGTCCAAGATGAAAAAGGACGGCAAGGTTACCCTTTGCTTTTTCGGTGACGGGGCGAACAACCAGGGGGTCTTCCACGAATCGTTAAACATAGCGTCTTTGTGGAAACTGCCGGTGGTCTACGTTTGCGAAAACAACCAGTATGGCATGTCCGTGGCTTTCAAAAAGTCCACCGCGGCGGAAAACGTAGCGGACAGGGCCGCGGCGTACAACATGCCCGGCGAGATAGTCGACGGAAATGACGTGGAGGCGGTTTACTTTGCGGTGAAAAAAGCAGTGGACAGAGCAAGAAGGGGAGAAGGGCCCTCGCTTATTGAAGCCAAGACCTACCGCTGGCTGGGGCACTCCAAGAGCGATGCCAACGTTTACAGGACCAAGGAAGAGATAGAAGAATGGAAGAAGAAGTGCCCGATAAAGCGGTACAGGGCAAAACTTGTAGAAGAGGGAGTCGCCACCGAAGAAGAGCTGGACAAAATCGAAAAAGAAGTCGAAGGGGAGATTCAAGAAGCTATAGAGTATGCCAAAAATAGCCCGGAACCTTCCGTAGAAGATATCGCCGATGGCGTATATGCATAGAGATTTTCTTCAATAAAAGGGGGAAATAACCATGGCTGAAAAGTTATATATAGAAGCTCTGCGGGAAGGCTTGAGGGAGGAGCTGTTGAGAGACGAGAAAGTCTTCCTACTCGGCGAAGATATCGGCATATATGGAGGGGCTTTTGGGGTTACGAAGGGTTTAGTCCAAGAGTTCGGAGAGGAGAGGATAATAGATACCCCGATTTCAGAACAGGCGATTACGGGGATAGCGGTGGGAGCCGCCGTCGCCGGCATGAGGCCGGTAGTTGAGATAATGTTTTTCGACTTTCTGACCCTGGCCATGGACCAGCTCATAAACCAGGGGGCCAAAATAAGGTACATGTTCGGCGGCAAGGCGAAGGTGCCGATGGTGGTCCGGGCGCCGATGGGATGCGGCACCGGTGCGGCGGCCCAGCATTCCCAGAGCTTCCCGGGGGTTTTCGCCCATTTCCCGGGGCTCAAAGTGGTGATGCCCTCCACTCCGTACGACGTAAAGGGGCTCATAAAGGCTGCGATAAGAGACGACAACCCGGTGCTCTTTGCCGAGCACAAACTGCTCTACAGGGTAAAGGGAGAAGTGCCCGACGATGAATATGTACTTCCCCTGGGCAAGGCCGACGTAAAGAGGAAAGGGAATGACGTCACCGTCGTGGCGGGCTCCATAATGGTCTTGAGGGCACTGGAGGCTGCAAAGGAACTGGAAAAGGAAGGAATAGACGTGGAGGTCGTAGATCCCAGGACGTTGAAGCCTCTGGACATGAAGACCATCATCGATTCCGTCAAGAAGACCGGGAGGGTCCTGATAGTGGAGGACGACCCGGTGAGCTTCGGATGGGGAGCGGAAATAGCCGCAGGAATAGTCGGGAGCGAGGCGTTCGATTATCTGGATGCTCCGGTGAAGAGGTTAGGGGGTCTAGATATCCCCATACCCTATAATCCCAATCTTGAAAGGCATGCGGTACCTCAGGTGGAAGATATCGTAAAAGCCGTCAAAGACTTATTGCGATAAGTTGCGGGCAAAAAATTTAAGGGAGTGAGAAAATGGGCCAAATAGTTCGGATGCCGAAACTGGGACTTACGATGACTGAAGGCACCATATTAAGGTGGCTGAAGAAAGAAGGGGAGGAAGTCAGGCAGGGCGAACCCCTTCTGGAAATAGAGACCGACAAGGTAAATCTGGAGGAGGAAGCGCCCGCATCCGGGATATTGAGGAAGATCCTGGCCCCTGAAGGCTCGGTGGTGGAGGTAGGGAAAGAGATAGCCGTAATAGCGGAAAAGGACGAACCCCTCCCAGAACTAGGAGAAGCTGGCGGGCCGAATGCCCTGCTAAAAGCCCGGGCAGATGTATCTGGAACGGAAGATCAGCCGGTGCTGGATGAAACCGATGCCAGAGATGATGAAATGGCCGGGAAAATAAAGGCATCGCCGGCGGCAAAAAGGGTGGCCCGGGAGCACGGAGTGGACCTGAGGATGGTGACTCCCACAGGGCCCGACGGCCGCATCGTTGAAAAAGATGTGCTCGCATTTGTAGAGTCCAGAAAGGTTCGGGCGACGCCCGTTGCAAAAAAGATCGCGCAGGAAAAGGGTATCGACCTTTCGCTAATAGAAAAGCCCGAAGGGGGAAGGATTACGAAGCGGGATGTCATGGAAGCTGTTGAAGCCGCCTCCAGCGCAAAGCAGGAATACAGCGTGATCCCGTGGACCGGAATGAGGAAGGCGATTTCCGAGAAGATGACGAAGTCAAAGAAAGAAATTCCGCACTTTTACCTCACACTGGAAGTTGATATGAGTAAAGTTCTGGAACTCCGGGAGAAGCTCGCCCCGAAAGTGCAGGAAATGA
>NZ_LOED01000002.1 GCF_001562425.1 Fervidicola ferrireducens | reverse complement strand
GCTTTGCCAAGATAATCGCCGACGAGGACACGGATAAAATCCTGGGGGCAGCAATTATGGGTCCGAACGCCACGGACCTGGTGCACGAGATAATACCAGCCATAAGCTCTGGAATTCCTGTAAAAGAATTGAGCAAAATTATCCACTCGCACCCGACTTTCAGCGAGGCGGTCATGGAAGCCCTGCACGATGTGCACGGCCAATCGATACATAAGGTGGATAGCTAATAAAGGATTTAAGGGGGTATTGCGATGAATCTGCCTTCCGATATAAAGTATCACAGGGAACATACGTGGGCAAAGGTAGAGGGGGAGGTTGTGGTCATAGGCATTACTGACTATGCTCAGGAAAAGTTAGGTGAAGTGCTATTTGTGGACCTCCCCGAAGTAGGCGATAATATTGAAAAGGACAGCATTTTTGGAACCGTAGAGTCTGGCAAGACAGCTTCGGACCTTTATGCGCCGGTTAGCGGAGAAGTGGTAGAGGTAAACGAAGAACTAGCGGACAGCCCCGAGCTGGTTAATGAGTCCCCTTATGAAAGGGGCTGGATGATCAAGGTGAAATTGAGCAATCCGTCAGAGCTCGAAGAATTGCTGGATAGCGAGAATTATAAGAAGTTACTTGAATAAAAATAAAAAAACCGCTTCTTAGATTTACACCGCCTAAGAAGCGGTTTTTGAATTTCAATTTTGCTTTTTTTCCATCTTTAATTTTACGTCTTTTCGCGTGCCCGGCTGGTTGCTTTCAAGCTGGGCTTTTTGGGATTTTACCTCGCGGGGAGCGGGCCTTCCGCCGGGCTTAAATATGTTGGAACCCGTTTCGGAAAGGGCGAAGGTTTTCCTTTGAGAAAAAAGTCTCTTTTTCAGCGACATAAAAACCCCCCTTTACGTCTGGTCCAGGCTGGAAAGCACCTTGTCAAACATGTCGATGGTGCACCTTCCACGGACCCAGTGGATACAGTTTTCGCAGCTTACCGGTTCTTTTCCCTCCTCCAGAGATTCAAAATCTTCACTGCCCGCATAGGTATAACCGGGGCACGCTTCTCCCACGGCGTGAAGTTGCATCTTGCTTACCATTTTTTTTCACTCCCGAATTTGATTTTCTAATTTTATTTTTAGCGGTTTATTGTAAAATATTTATATGATATGATATAAAAACAAAAGGGAGGAGGATGTAGCGTGCCCATTTACGAATACCGTTGCAATAGCTGCGGCCATAAATTTGAAGTTTTGAGAAAATTTGAAGAGAGGGACAATCCGATTGAGTGTCCCAGCTGCAAAAGCAGCGATACCCGCCGGCAGATGTCTGCTTTTGGTACGGCCAAAGGCAGCGGAAGTATGAGCTCATCCGGCTCCTGCGGCAGCTCCGGAAGTTCTAGGTTTGGGTGAGCCGCAAGGTAAAAGCCCTGTACGGGCTTTTCTGTAAAGCCAATTTCCCTTTGGGAGAGGGTTGCAAAATGAATCTAGAGCAGCTTCTTGCAAAATTAAAAAATTCCGATCGTTTCCAAAAGTGCGTAACCAGGTGGGAAGTAATACCTCCCAGGCCGCCGGAGTACGAACCCTTTCCCGATTTCCTCGATAAGAGGTTGATTTATGCCCTGAACAAAAAGGGAATTCATAGCCTGTATTCCCATCAGGCTAGGGCTTTAGAAGAGGTCTCAAAGGGTAACAGCGTGGTGGTGGTGACTCCCACCGCATCAGGGAAAACTTTGTGCTACAACCTGCCGGTGCTTCACACCATACTGCAGGATAAAAACAGCAGGGCCATATATCTTTTCCCCACTAAAGCTCTTTCCCAGGATCAGGTGGCAGAGCTCATGGAGACCATAGAGGCAATGGGGGAAGATATAAAGACCTTTACATACGACGGCGATACCCCGCCTTCTGCCAGAGTGGCTATTCGAAAAGACGGTCATATAGTTGTGACCAACCCCGACATGCTGCACACCGGCATACTTCCCCACCATACCAAGTGGATTAAATTGTTTTCCAATTTAAAGTACGTTGTCATAGACGAATTGCACACATATCGCGGAGTGTTCGGAAGCCACACCGCCAACGTAATCCGCCGCCTGCACAGAATATGCAGGTTTTACGGTTCGAATCCCGTTTTCATATGCTGCTCGGCTACAATAGCGAACCCCAGGGAGCTAGCAGAAAAACTGACGGGCAAGTCGATGGTTCTCATCGATAAAAACGGGGCACCTTCCGGAGAGAAAAATATCATTTTTTACAATCCCCCCGTGGTCAACCGGCAGCTCGGCATAAGGAAAAGCAGCCTTCTCGAGGCAAAGGACTTGGCATTGGAGTTTTTGAAAAACGGCATCAAGACGATCGTGTTTTCAAGGAGCCGGCTGGCAGTTGAAGTTATGCTGACGTACCTCAAAGAGGGGATGAAGAACACCTTTTACGGGTCTGAAGCCGTAAGGGGCTACAGGGGTGGTTACCTGCCTAGGGAAAGGCGGGAGATAGAAAAGGGTTTGAGAGATGGCAGAATTCTCGGTGTCGTGAGCACCAACGCTCTGGAACTCGGGATAGACATAGGAGGTCTGGATGTCAGCGTAATTACCGGTTATCCGGGGTCCATAGCCAGCACCTGGCAGCAGGCCGGCAGGGCCGGCAGGCGTTCGTCGGTGTCGGCGTCAATCTTGGTGGCCTCCAGCAGCCCCCTGGACCAGTATATAATAAACCACCCGGACTATTTTTTCGATTCACCGCCCGAAAGCGGCCTTATTAACCCGGATAACCTGTACATACTGGTGAGCCACATAAAATGCGCGGCCTTTGAACTGCCCTTTGAGGATGGCGAAAAATTCGGAGTTGAAACCACACAGGAGATACTGTCCTTTTTGGAAAGTGAGAAAATCCTGCGCCATGTGGGAGGAAGGTGGCACTGGATGGCTGAGGCTTTTCCGGCAGAAGAGGTTAGCTTGAGGAGCGCCACCACCGAAAACTTCGTTATAGTCGATATCACCGGGGAGCCCAGGGTCATAGGAGAGGTGGACAGAGCGAGCGCTCCCATGCTCATCCACGAGGAAGCGATTTACATCCACGGAGGCCAGCAGTACCAGGTGGAGAAACTGGACTACGAGGAAAAGAAGGCTTATGTAAGGAAAGTGGATGTGGATTATTACACCGATGCCAACCTGGCGGTGGAAATAAAGGTTTTGGATGTTATAAAAGAAAGGCTCAGGACAAAAGAAAGCGAGAAATACTACGGAGAAGTCCTCGTAAGGTCCATGGCTACGATGTTTAAGAAGATCAAATTTTTCACCCACGAGAATGTGGGTTCGGGTCCCATACACCTGCCGCCCGAGGAGATGCACACCACGGCTTTCTGGTTTACCGTGCCGGAGAATTTGCCGGACCTGACGCCGGAAGGTTTGAGAGCAGGACTTGCGGGGCTTTGTAACGTGCTCGTGAATATCGCTCCTCTTTACCTCATGTGCGACCCGAAGGATATACGCGGCGTTATCCACGTAAAGTCTCCCTTTACTCAAAAGCCGACGATATACATCTACGATGCATATCCGGGGGGCGTGGGGTTTGCCGAAAGGCTTTACCAAATGGACGATTCGCTTTTAAAGGCCGCCCGGCAGGTAATCCTTGAATGCGACTGCGATGATGGCTGTCCTTCCTGCGTGGGCCCTCTGGAAGAGGTGGGCGCGGGGAGCAAGGCTTTTGCGTTAAAGCTTATACAGGGAGTGTTGGACGATTGAACCTTTCTGAAAAGCTCCAGCGATTTATAAAGGAAGGGAGCCAGGGCAACAAATCATCCCGTGAGTCGGAAAGAACCGACGAATTAAATCGCGTGTCGCGGCTGCTGGGCGGGAAAATTGTGGCGACTCCTTACGGACCCCATGTGGCGGTGGAAAAAGTTTTCGAAGGTGATTTTTGCCACGCTGGAGTAAGGCTTTCTTCGGTTTTGGAAATTTCCGGAGAAGCTCTAAAACTTGCCGCCAAAAAAAGGGATGATTTTGAACTCGACGTAAGAAAGGCTGTTTTTGTCGATACCGAGACCACAGGCCTTGCGGGAGGGTCCGGCACCTACGCTTTTTTGGTTGGGGTCGGGTATTTTGAAGGCAGTTCTTTTAAATTGGTGCAATACTTTATGGACGACTTCGACGGGGAACCTGGTGTGCTTTACAGTTTGAAAAAGCTTTTAAGCAATTTTGAAAGCCTTGTGAGTTTTAACGGAAAGGCTTACGACATACCGCTGCTTTCCACCCGCTTTCTAATTAACAGAATGGAAAATCCCTTAGAGTTTATGAACCATTTTGACCTTTTCCACGGTGCGAGGCGAATATTCGGGCAAAGACTGGAGAGCCTGCGTTTGTCTTCGTTAGAGCAAAATCTTTTCCGCATGGAAAGAAGCGGCGATGTGCCCGGCTTTGAGATTCCTTCAATATATTTTAAGTACTTGAGGGACAAAAACCCATTTCCTTTAAAGCCCATCTTTTACCACAACCAGCTTGATATTCTCTCGATGGTAAGCCTCCTTTCAAAAATAGGGCAGGTTCTGAAAGACCCTTTTAACTCGGGTGCCTGCTCCGGGCAGGATTTTTACTGCCTCGGCAGGTTGTACGAAGACATGGGTATGCTGGAGGAAAGCATTAGATGTTACACCCTGGCCTTAAGCACCCAACCGGTAAAAGATAAGGCTTACAGGCAGCTTTCGCTTCTTTATAAAAAGATGGGCCGATGGCGTGAAGCTGAAAAACTCTGGATTCAAATGGCAAAAGAGGGTATAAATCGTCAGTTCGCGTTGATAGAGCTTTCTAAGCTCTATGAACACAGGATGAAGGATTACGAAAAGGCGGCATCGGCGGCCCGGGAAGCCTTGGAGGTTGCTCGAGATAAAAAGAGACTCTTGGGGAGGAGTTTTGACCCCGGCGAAATAGATGAAATAAGAAGGCGCCTTGACCGTATTTCGTTTAAAATGTCAAAAAACAGGGAGGAGCAGGTTAAGATTATATAGTGTATAGAGTATAAAAATTTTTCGGAGGTGGGTTTTATGAAAGACGCGGTGCTGATGGCCGCCCAGCTAATGGCCATATCGGCCAGGACGGCGCCCAAAGCCGGTGGAAAGGACAACATTAAGATAAGAATTGTGGAAGGAGAAGAATTGAAAAAAATTGCATCGGAAATGTACGCTTACGGTGAAAAAGCGGGGAAAATAAATTTTGACAGGGACGGAAAAAACGTAGAGGAATCCGATGCGGTAATGCTGATATCCATAAGCGATGCAAAACCCATGGGATTAAACTGCGGAGCCTGCGGATATCCTGCGTGCTCAGAACTTCCAGAACCGAAAGAAGGCCCGGAATTTAAAGGCCCCCTTTGTGCCTGGAAACTGATAGACCTTGGAATTGCCGTCGGCTCGGCTGTAAAAACGGCAAGCATATTGAATGTGGACAACCGCATAATGTACCGCATAGGCGTTGCGGCTAGGACATTAGGCCTCATCGAAGGAGAAGTTGTAATAGGGATACCGCTTTCCGCCAGCGGGAAAAATATCTATTTTGACAGAAAGTAGTTGTAATATGTTATTTTGGCGGGATTTTGTAAACTTGTATAGTAGGAAGGCTTGTGCTATAATATATCTACACTTCAAAGTAATTTTAGAAATTTAAAGGTCAACCTCCGGTAAGTGCTTTCTCCCTGCCAGCAGCGAGTGGAGGATGGTGCGAGCTCCACGGCATAGAAGGCACGTGGCGACGGAGGGAAAAGTTGAGTATAAAACTGAGTATAAAACTACATAAAATTTTCTAAAGTGGCAGGCGAAGGCCTGCAACTAGGGTGGGACCGTCCGCAAAAAGGACCCCTAGACTCTCGTCTAGGGGTTTTTAATTTTTCAATATATTACGTGGAAAGGAGAGGTATCATGACAGAAAGCGGCGAAAATAAGATGAACAAGGTAGTATCCCTGTGTAAGAGGAGAGGTTTTGTGTTCCAGGGGTCCGAAATTTACGGTGGGCTTGCAAATACGTGGGATTACGGCCCGCTAGGGGTGGAGCTGAAGCAAAACATAAAGAGGATATGGTGGAAAAAGGTCGTCTATGACAGGGACGACGTGGTGGGCCTTGACAGCGCCATTTTGATGCATCCCCGCGTCTGGGAAGCCTCGGGACATGTGGCGGGGTTTAACGACGCACTAGTGGACTGCAAGGAGTGCAAGGCAAGGTTCCGGGCTGACCACCTAATAGAAGAATCCTTGGGCATGCATGTTGAAGGCAAGAGCGTTCAGGAACTTAGCGAGATAATCCATTCAAACAACATAAAATGCCCGGTGTGCGGTAAGGTCAACTGGACTGACGCCCGGAAGTTCAATTTGATGTTCAAGACCCACCAAGGAGTAACGGAAGATTCCAGTTCGGTTGTGTACTTAAGACCCGAAACCGCTCAGGGTATATTCGTGAATTTCAAGAATGTGCTCGATACCAGCCGGGTAAAACTTCCCTTTGGAATCGCGCAGATAGGTAAGGCTTTCAGGAATGAGATAACACCGGGGAACTTTATCTTCAGGACCCGTGAGTTCGAACAGATGGAACTAGAGTATTTCGTAAAGCCCGGCGAAGACGGGAAGTGGTTCGAATACTGGAGGCAGTTTGCGATGGATTTCTTTTTGGAACTAGGCGTTAAAAAGGAAAACCTGCGCCTCCGAGACCATTCGCCGGATGAACTCTCCCACTATTCTAAAGCGACCACGGACCTAGAATACAATTTCCCCTTCGGATGGGGAGAACTGTGGGGAATCGCCAACAGGACCGATTACGACCTTTCAAGGCACATAGAATATTCAGGGAAAGGGCTTACGTATTTCGACCAGGAAGAAAACAGGCACATAGTGCCCTATGTAATAGAACCTTCACTCGGCGTAGATAGAGCCATGCTGGCAATACTGTGCGATGCTTACAGGGAAGAGGAAGTAGAAGGTGAAAAAAGGGTGGTGCTGGGCCTGCATCCCGTTCTGGCTCCTGTTAAATGTGCCGTGTTTCCTCTCTTTAAAAAAGGACCGCTGGAGGAACTGGCAAGGAAGATTTACCAGGACCTTAAAAAGGACTACGTCGTGGAATACGACAATACGGGCAGCATAGGCAAGCGTTACCGCCGTCAGGACGAGATAGGGACGCCGTACGCCATAACCGTTGATTTCGAAAGCCTCGAAGATCACAAAGTGACCGTGAGGGACAGGGACACGATGATTCAGGACAGGATAGGAATAGACCGCGTCAAAGAATATCTAAAAGAGAAACTGGGCTTTTAACTTGAAAGCCTGCATATTTTTTAAAAAAAGAGCCCACCCTATTTTTTGGAGGGGTGGGCTTTTTATGTATTATTTCCGGTATGACGGAAAAATACTAGACTTTACAAAGAGCCCTGTCGCGGAAAGAATATTGAAGATGGTGGACAACTGTTTCGTAAAGGAGCGTAAGGACAGAATAACGCTTTTTTCCCTGAATCTTACGATGGCCTGCCCAGGCCATTACAAAGAGGGCAATAAAATGGAGTTTTTCATGCTGCTAAACAGGAAAAAAACCGTTCCCACGTGCGACATGTGTTACTTCGGAATCGTGGGACGGGGAGAATTGTGCAGCCTCAATTCCTTTTTCCTTCCCGAGCACTTCCATCACAGGAGGGTAAATTTCAAGTCGATAATTCCGCTGCTGCGGTTTAAGGGATACCTGGAATTGCCGGTGCCCGACCCCCTGACGTGGAGCTATATGAACTTTCGGTATTAAAAAAAGCCGCTTTTAAAACGAAGCGGCTTTTTAGAATGCCTTGAGAGGATGCAGCGCTCTTTGCATTTCTTCTTTTATTTTCTCCAGGTCATCCGGAGTCCTGGCCTCGCACCGCACTATAAGTTCCGGCCCTGTATTTGAGGCCCTGACGAGACCCCATCCGTTCGGAAAGAGTACCCGGGCGCCGTCCACGTCAATCATCGGGTATCTTCCCCTGAAGTATTCCTGTACCGCCTTTACTTTCGAAAACTTTTCATCATCGGGGCATGGGACGCGGATTTCCGGAGTGGAGTAATATTTTGGCACATCAGACAGAAGTTCCGAAAGCTTTTTGTCGCTCCTTGAGAGAATCCTCAATAGCCTGGCGGCGGCGTAAAGGGCATCGTCGAAACCGTAGTATTCGTCGGCGAAAAACATGTGACCTGACATCTCGCCGGTAAAAACGGCGCCTATTTCTTTCATCTTGGCCTTAATGAGGGAATGCCCGGTTTTATAAAACATCGGTTTTCCACCGAGTTTTTCAATTTCTTCAACCAGAGCCTGGGAACACTTTACTTCCACGATGGCTGTGGTACCGGGGTACTTCGGGAGTATTTCACGCCAGAAAAGTACCATCAGCATATCGCCGTATATGACGTTTCCGGCATCATCCACAACTCCTATGCGGTCGCCGTCGCCATCAAAACCTATTCCAAGATCCAGTTTTTCCTTCAATACCAGTTCTCTTAAGTCCTTTAGATTTTCGGGCTTTACGGGGTCGGGGAAGTGATTGGGAAAGGATGGGTCGGATTCACAGTAAAGCGGGTATGTCTCAACGCCAAGCCGTTTAAATAGCTTTTCTGCGAAAAGCGAAGCGGTGCCGTTGCCGCAATCTATTCCAACACGGAGGGGTTTTACAAGTTTTATTTTTTCGCAGATTGTCGATATGTAATCTTCGGTGGGGTCAATGTGCGAAAGGGAACCTTCCCCCCTTTCGAATTCGCCTTTTTCCATCATTGCCCTTATATTCTGGATATCGTCGCCATAAAGCGTTGCATGGCCGAACGCCACTTTAAATCCGTTGTACTCGGGAGGATTGTGGCTGGCAGTTATCATAACTCCAGGGTTTATGTTGTAATGTATCCTGGAGAAGTAAAATACCGGAGTTATCACTGTCCCCAGGTCTACCACGTTGCACCCCGTGGAAAGCAGTCCTTCTATGAGGGCCTTTTTCAAAGAAGGAGACGAAGACCTGTTGTCGCATCCCACCACCACTTTATTTTCGCCGTTTTTCAGGGCAAAGGTGCCGAAGGCAAGCCCTAAAGTTTTAGCTACCTCTTCATCGATCTCCTCGCCCACGACTCCTCTTATGTCGTACTGCCGGAAAATATGGGGATTTAAGTTTTTCATAAGCCCACCTCCTGAAAGCTTTAGTATAGTCCGAGAAAACTCATTACTATTGATAGAACTATCTCGAAAGCTATGAGAAATATTATCATCCATTCAAGTCTTGTCCCTCTTTTTGCATGGACAAGGCTCGTGAACACTTCGGTTATATCAAGCAGGGTTTCGGTCTTATGGCGTATTTTCTCGTACCGGTCACCCAGTTCAAACTGCTCTTCCAGGTTGATATAAAGGTTTTCGCTTTCTTCGTTTATCCAGGTTATTTCAGGTTTATCAAGAAGCATTATGTGCGAAAGCGTGCTGTATTTGAAGCCCAGGATTTTGCCGGACATTTTTGCGAGCTTTTCGTCCGATATGTTTAATTTGCCCGTTTCGAGGTAATTTATTATATCTTCAACCGCGTCCATCAAATCGTCTATTTGGTCCTCTATTCTAGAAAGTGCTACGGATTTCGCAAGAACCGTTGCGATTATCTCTAAGTACATCTCGCCGATTTCCGGCAGTACCGTCCCTTCGTTGTTCACCAGAAACTCCTGTCCAGGATTTACTGTTACGGTGTAGTCATCGGTGTAGTCCAGGGACGATATGGAGGACAGGTTTTTTTCTATTTTCTTTAAATAGTCCAGAAGGTCCATGACTTCGTGGTGTTCGAAATCTAAAAACACTATCGAGCCGAAGGAAAAAATGTATGCCGATTTTCCATCGGGCATTCGCAAAATGCCCTTTAATTGCTCTTCTGAAAGGACCAGAGGCTCATCCCACTGGTACTTTTTATTTATGCCGAAATGATTGGACAAGCGATTGATATTTATCTCGTTGCACAAAGAGGCGGCCAGAAGTTTAATTTTTTTCAATTTACCGAACCTCCTACATTATAAATTATACCATTGCGTCCTGACAATCACAATATTGGTGGCATTTGGGGGACAATATTTCGCAAATAATAATTGACAGCGAAATATAATATTATTAAAATAAAAACTGTCTGTCTTAAAGGCCGGGATACAAAAAACTATATTCATTGGATTCTAAACAACCATTCAAAAGAGGGAGGGGTAGCGGTGAAAATTAATAATTTTAACAGATGGATCTGGCTCTTATTTATAATTTTTCTGATTCTCGGTCTGATGAATCCTGCATTTGGGGTGATGGCAGGGGCGTGTATGGTATCACCCGTGGCGATGGGTTTTTTCAAAGGCAGGATATGGTGTGGGAGGTACTGCCCGAGGGGCAGCTTTTACGACCAGGTATTGGCTAGGGTCGGCAAAAAAAACCGGCGAATTCCGGTTTTGCTTAAAAGAGCCTGGTTTCGCTGGGCCGTTTTCGTTTCGCTCATGGCCTTTATGGCTTACAATCTCTTTCGGGCAGAAAAGACATTAACCGGAATAGGTGCGGTTTTCTATACCATGGTAGTTTTGACCACATTTATCGGGACTATACTCGGATATTTCTTTTCGCCTCGCAGCTGGTGCAAGATTTGTCCAATGGGTACCCTTGCTGTGGTGGCGCAAAGAGGCGTAAAAGAACCCGTTACCTTGGATTCCGGAAGGTGCAAATCATGCCGTATATGCACGAGGAGCTGCCCGATGGAAATTCTGGTGCACTCTTTCAAGGAGGATGGAAAGGTGCTTGCCCCCGACTGTCTGAAATGCGGTGTATGCATTCAATCATGCCCGGTCAAGGCATTGCACTTTGGAACAGGCCGCAAAAATGCGGCCTAATTGCGTTAAAATGGAAGGAAGAATTTGAGAAAATGTGCTATAATGATAAAAGAACACTTTTTTTCGGAGGACAGTAATGAAGGCTGTCGTTTTTGCGGGAGGGCATGTAGGAGATTATAGCAGAATGGAAAAATATTTGAGTGGTGCGAGTTTGATTATTTGTGCTGACAGCGGCATACGCCATGCCTTTAGAATGGGAATTATCCCGCATTTAATTGTCGGAGACATGGATTCTACATCAGAAGAAGACAAAAAGAAAATAGAGT
Source organism: Fervidicola ferrireducens (assembly GCF_001562425.1). Classification (GTDB taxonomy): domain Bacteria; phylum Bacillota; class Thermosediminibacteria; order Thermosediminibacterales; family Thermosediminibacteraceae; genus Fervidicola; species Fervidicola ferrireducens. The sequence goes on along the minus strand of NZ_LOED01000002.1, from coordinate 148,226 downwards.
ATTACAAGATAAAGAAGCTTTCTTTTCCTAAAGAAAAAGATTTCACCGACACGGAACTGGCCTTGGAAGTTGCATTGCAAGAAGGTGCAGATGAAGCTGTACTGCTTGGGGGATTGGGAGACAGGCCTGATCACAGCCTGGCTAATGTGCTTCTCATGGTAAGTTTTAAAAAAAGGGGACTCGAGCTCACGCTTGCGGGGAAAAATTGGGAGATGTTTTTGGTCGATGGCAAAAGAAAAATAAAGGGCCAAAAAGGACAAATTCTATCACTTTTACCAGTTACGCCGAAAGTGACCGGGATAAAGACGAGTGGATTGTATTACCCTCTGCGGGATGAAACCCTCCTTATGGGAACCTCAAGGGGAATAAGCAACGTTTTCCTTGATGACGAAGCCGTGGTGGAAATAAGAGAAGGTATGTTAATTGCTGTAAAATGGATTGAAAGCTGAAAATTGCAGGCGGAGAATACATAATTTTGAGAAAAAGGTGGAATATTATGTTTTCAAAGGACCTTTTCGGAGCCATAGTTGATTCAATCCACGACGGCATAATAGCAATCGACCCCGACGAGCGGATAATTATACTCAATCGTTCTGCGCAAAAAATTCTAAAGATAGAAGGGGAAAAAGCTCTTGGGAAAAAAGTAGGAGAAGTGGTGCCCAACACCAGGCTTCCAGTTGTGCTTCGAACAGGGGTTCCAGAACTCAACCAGTTGCAGGAGCTGGAGGATACCACCATTGTTACCAACCGCATGCCGGTTTTCGACGACTCCGGCAGGATAATCGGGGCGGTGGCCGTCTTCCGCGATATAACGGAGGTCAAACACCTGGCCGAAGAGGTAACGAATTTGCGGGAGCTTCACGGCCTGCTGGAGGCCATTATAAATTCGACTCAGGATGCCATCTCCGTAGTGGACGCCCAAGGTAAGGGAATCCTTGTAAATAAAGCTTACACCAGGATAGTGGGCCTTACGAAGGAAGACGTCATAGGAAAGCCCGCCACCGTCGACATAGCCGAAGGCGAGAGTGTGCACTACCAGGTCTTGAAGACCGGAAAACCGATAAAAGGCGTTCCTATGAAGGTGGGGCCCAACAAGAGGGAAGTAATAGTTCATGCCGCTCCCATAATTGTTGAAGGCCGTTTAAAGGGCAGCGTGGCAGTAATCCACGATGTTTCCGAGATAAAAAAGCTTACTGAAGAGCTGGAGTACGTAAAGCGGCGGATGAGGCATCTTGAAGCCAAGTACACTTTCGACGACATATTAGGGGAAAGCAGGGCGATAAAGGAAGCCATAGAGGCGGCAAGGAATGCCGCAAAAACCAATGCTACGGTGCTTTTGCGGGGTGAAAGCGGAACGGGAAAGGAACTTTTCGCCCACGCCATTCACAACAGTAGCGAACGGCGGCACAACCAGTTCATACGGGTGAACTGCTCGGCTCTGACCGACAGTCTCTTGGGGAGCGAACTTTTCGGCTACGCGGATGGAGCTTTTACCGGTGCCAGAAAGGGTGGCAGGAAAGGGCTTTTCGAGGAAGCCAACGGCGGGACCATATTCCTTGACGAAATAGGGGAAATAGGCCTAAACCACCAGGCCATGTTGCTCAGAGTGCTGAATGAAAAGGAAATCATAAGGGTTGGAGAGAGCAAACCTATCCCGGTGGACGTCAGGGTTATCGCCGCAACCAACATCAACCTGGAGAAGGCTGTGGAAGAGGGACGCTTCAGAAAGGACCTATATTACAGGCTTAACGTGGTGCCCATATATATTCCTCCTCTAAGGGAGCGCAAAACTGATATCCCCATTTTGGCTGAACACTTTATAAGAAAGTACAACCAGGAATATGGCAGGGCTGTTGAAGCTATAGATAAGGAAGCGCTCAATGTACTGATGGAATATGATTGGCCCGGAAACATAAGAGAGCTGGAGAATGTGATAAGCAGGGCCATAATCAACATGGAATTCGGAGAAAGCGTCATCGAAAAAAAGCACCTTCCACGATTTTACTTCCATCAAAAACGCGGTGATTCCTCTACGATCGCCGGCGGCGGAATTTCAAAGCCGCTAAAGGATATCCTTGAAGATGCGGAAAGGGAAGCCATCAAGGAAGCCCTCGAAAAAACAGGTGGAAACAGGAATGAGGCCGCCAGGATACTCGGGATTTCGGTTAGAAACCTGTTTTACAAACTTAAAAAATATAATCTCTAAATCGGGTAATGCAAAATATTTCATGTAATACCTTGCATGAAGTGCAAAAATTTGCAGTCCCGGTGATTCGAAAAAAGGCGGAAAATGCCGCCTTTCTTTTTTTTTGAAATTGGCACGAATTTTGCCTATTTAATATTTGCGGAGGTGGTCGAGTGAAGTCGCTTAAGGAAATGCTAGACATTGCCCGCCGGGCAAATACCAAGACGATGGCTGTAGTAAAAGCCGAAGATGAAGATGTATTAAAAGCCGTCAAGGCGGCGAGCGATTTGGGATTGATAAATGGTGTCCTCGTAGGAGACAAGGAGAAAATAGAGCCGATATTGGATAAGCTCGAGATGGAAAGACGAAATTTAGAGATTATTGACGAAAAGGATACTGTCAAGGCTGTAACGCTCGCGGTTGAAATGGCCAAAAAAGGCGAGGTCCAGGCATTAATGAAAGGACTCATACAGACGAGGGATTTTCTAAAGGGCATCGTTTCCGGTGATAAATCCCTCACGGGCGGCCGCCTGTTGAGCCACGTTGCGGTTTTTCAGGTACCCCATATGGAAAAGCTAATCCTTGTTACCGATGCCGCAATGAACATCGCCCCGGATTTGCCGCAGAAATACCAGATAATGAAAAACAGCTTGAAAGTGGCTCGAAGCCTGGGTATGGAGCGTCCAAAAGTTGCTGTTTTGTCGGCGGTGGAAATAGTAAATCCGTCCATTCCTTCGACGATGGATGCGGCTATCTTGTCCAAGATGGCCCAGAGGGACCGGCTGGATGCCATAGTGGATGGTCCGCTAGCCCTGGACAATGCGGTGTCGAAAGAAGCCTGCGCTCACAAGGGCATCGATTCTCCGGTAGGCGGTGATGCAGACATTTTGCTGGTACCCGAACTTGTGAGCGGAAATATCCTGTATAAGTCCCTGGTTTATTTTGCCAAAGCCAAAGTAGCGGGCGTTGTGGTAGGAGCTGAAGTTCCGGTGGTGCTGACTTCCCGAGCCGATTCCGATGAGAGCAAGACCTACTCGATTGCGCTGAGCGCGCTTATTGGTTAGAGCAAAATAAATTTTCATAAAATTTAAATGGAGGGATAATAATGGAAATATTTAAAGTGATTGGCGAAATGGGCCATGAGGAGGTAGTTTTCTGCAACGATCCGGAGTCGGGCCTCAAGGCCATAATTGCGGTTCACAATACGAATTTAGGACCTGCTCTGGGCGGATGCCGCATGTGGAGCTACGACTCGGAGGAGGACGCCATAAGGGATGTCCTGCGGCTCTCAAGGGGTATGACCTATAAAAATGCCATGATGAACCTGCCCCTTGGCGGTGGGAAATCGGTAATAATAGGCGACCCGCGGAAGGACAAGTCTGAGAAACTTTTCAGAGCATTCGGCAAATTCGTCAACAGCCTGGGTGGCAAGTATATCACCGCCGAAGACGTCGGAACCTGTCCGGAGGATATGAGATACGTGGCGCAGGAAACCTCTTACGTCGCGGGTCTTGATGGAAAGAGCGGAGACCCATCGCCCATCACAGCCTTTGGCGTTTTCCTGGGCATCAAAGCTTGCTGCGAGTGGGTGTACGGCAACGATGACCTGAAAGGAAAGGTTGTGGCTATACAGGGCCTTGGTCATGTGGGTATGGAACTCGTGAGGCTTTTGACGGAAGCCGGGGCAAAGCTGGTGGTCACAGACATATACTCCGACAGGATAGACGAAGCAAAAGAAAAATACGGTGTTGAGGCGGTAGACCCCGACAAAATATTCGATGTAGCATGCGATATATTTGCTCCGTGCGCACTCGGCGCGGTCATAAACGAAAATACCGTGGACAGACTAAGGTGCAAAATAGTGGCCGGTGCTGCCAATAACCAGCTGAAGGACGAGAGTTTTGCGGAAAGGCTAGCAAAAAGAGGAATCCTTTATGCTCCCGATTACGTGATAAACGGCGGAGGGGTAATCAACGTTTCAATCGAAGTGTCAGGGGAAATTTACAGCCGCGAACTGGTCAACGAAAAGCTTAAGATAATCCCCAAGAGGTTAAAGGAAGTTTTCGAGTTTGCAGAAAAAGAAAAGGTTACCACTGCCAGGGCGGCTGACATGATAGCCGAAAGGATATTCATGAAAAAATTTAATCAAATCAGCTAAATCTTCAAAGAATGGAGGAAAGCGCTGGTGGCCTTGGGAATCCTGGCTATAAATCCCGGTTCGACCTCTACCAAAATTGCCGTATTTGAAAGCGAAAATCTCGTTTTCGAAGAAAAAATCGCCCATTCATCCGAAGAGCTTTCGAAGTTCGATAGCATAGTAGCTCAATATCCTTTCAGGAAAAAGTTAATCCTTGATGTAATAAAATCCAGGGGTTATAATCTGAGTAACCTCAAAGCCGTAGTAGGGCGCGGAGGACTTTTAAAGCCTTTAGAAGGAGGAACGTACGCCGTAAATCAAAGGATGCTAGAAGACCTGAAAAATGGTGTGTACGGAGAGCATGCTTCCAATTTAGGAGGAATTTTGGCCCACGAAATAGGCCGGGAACTGGGAATACCTGCCTTCATAGTGGACCCGGTGGTGGTGGATGAATTGGAACCTGTTGCAAAAGTTACGGGTATTCCCGAGATAAGACGTCGCAGTGTGTTCCACGCTTTAAACCAGAAAGCCGTGGCAAGGCGCCTTGCGAGGAATATGGGGAAAAGGTACGATGAGCTGAATTTAATCGTGGCCCACCTGGGCGGGGGCATTACGGTAGGGGCTCATAAAAGAGGTCGAGTAGTAGAAGTAAACAACGGCCTGGACGGCGAAGGACCTTTTTCACCCGAGAGGGCGGGCCGTTTGCCGTTGATGGATTTTGCAAAATTGGTTCTCACGAAGAATTTGACCATAAATGAGATAAAGAAAATGCTGGCGGGCAAGGGCGGACTTGTGGCCTATTTTGGGACCAACGACGCGAGAGAAATAAAAAAGATGATACAGGAAGGCAACGAGGAGGCAAAGCTGGTGTACGAAGCCATGGCGTATCAGGTGGCCAGGGAAATAGGCGCCTGTGCTGCGGTACTCTGCGGAAAAGTCGACGCAGTCATCCTTACCGGGGGGCTTGCCCACGACGAAATGCTGGTGGAATGGATAAAAGAAAGGGTATCCTTCATAGCGCCGGTATACGTTTTCCCTGGTGAGGACGAGCTCAAAGCCCTTGCGGAAGGAGCCTTAAGGGTGCTTGCCGGCGAAGAAAGGCCGAAAGAGTACGTTTAAAACTTTTTAGAAGATGGGAGGCATGAAATTGAGCAAGATTATCATAGATAAAGACAGGTGCAAGGGCTGCGGCCTTTGCATCGAAGTTTGTCCCAAAAAGGTGCTCTTTTTTGACAATGATTCGGTAAACGTTCTAGGTTATCATCCCGTTGCCGCGAAAGAAGGGTGTATAGCTTGCGGCTTTTGCGCCACCATGTGCCCTGATGTAGTATTTACGATTTACCGCGAGGAAAAAGGGGGAAAGTAAAATTGGAAAAGGTTCTTATGAAAGGTAATGAAGCCCTGGCTGAAGCGGCCATTAGGGCGGGATGCAAGTGCTTTTTCGGATATCCCATAACGCCACAGAGCGAACTTCCTGCATACCTCGCAAGGGAAATGCCGAAAAGGGGCGGGGTTTTCCTGCAAGCCGAAAGCGAAGTGGCGGCCATAAACATGGTGTACGGAGCCGCGGGAGCGGGGGTTAGGGTCATGACATCTTCCTCCAGCCCCGGCATAAGCCTCAAGCAGGAGGGAATATCGTATCTTTGCGGCGCCGAGCTGCCATGTGTGATAGTGAATATCATGAGGGGAGGGCCGGGCCTCGGAGACATTCAGCCCGCTCAGTCGGACTATTTCCAGGCAACCCGCGGCGGGGGCCACGGCGATTACAGGACGATAGTCCTCGCACCTTCATCCGTGCAGGAACTGGTGGATTTGGTGTACGATGCCTTTGACCTGGCGGATATGTATAGAAACCCGGTGCTCATCCTCGGCGATGGAATCTTAGGACAGATGATGGAGCCGGTGGTGTTTAAAGAAAGACCTGCAAGACAGCTTCCGCCAAAGGATTGGGCCACCACGGGCAAGATGGGAAGGCAAAAGACCAACGTTATAAATTCCCTTTACCTCGACCCCGTAAAGCTCGAAGAGCACAACTTAAAGCTTTTTAAAAAATACCAGGAAATTGAAGCAAAAGAACAAAGATACGAAATATTAAACGGCGATGACGCCGAGTACTTCGTGGTGGCTTACGGTATCTGCGCCCGAATAGCCCATGCGGCTGTGGAAATGGCTCGGGAAGATGGCATAAAAGTGGGGCTTATAAGGCCCATAACGCTGTGGCCGTATCCCAAAAAGGCCTTCGAAGAAGTTTTACCAAAGGCCAAAGCATTCCTGACTGTGGAACTGTCCTTGGGGCAGATGGTGGAAGATGTGAAACTCTCGGTAGAAGGGCGCGCTCCGGTGTACTTCTACGGAAGAACGGGTGGTATGGTGCCGACCGCCGAAGAGATATTCGAAGAAATAAAGAAAATGAGGGGGCTTTCCTGATGAAAGTGGTTTTTGAAAGGCCGAAATCCTTACAGCCGACCAAAACCCATTATTGTCCCGGATGCGGTCACGGTGTTATACACCGGCTGGTGGCCGAGGTAATGGATGAACTTGGCATCCAGGACAAAACCATAGGCGTCGCTCCCGTAGGGTGTGCCGTTTTGGCTTATAACTACTTTGATTGCGATATGCAGCAGGCGGCTCACGGAAGGGCTCCAGCCGTAGCTACAGGAATTAAAAGGGCCCTACCCGACCGAGTGGTGTTTACCTATCAGGGCGACGGGGACCTGGCAGCCATAGGAACCGCGGAAATCGTCCACGCAGCTGCAAGGGGTGAGAATATAACGGTGATTTTCGTGAATAATGCCATATACGGAATGACCGGCGGGCAGATGGCGCCCACCACGCTGGTAGGGCAGAAAACCGAAACCAGCCCTTACGGGCGAGATCCGCAAATGGCAGGATACCCGATTAGGGTGTGCGAAATGCTGGCGACCCTGGACGGGCCTTCGTTTTTGGCCAGGGCCGAACTCACGGATGTCAAGAATATAAATAAGGCGAAAAGCTATATAAAAAAGGCCTTCGAAATGCAGCTTTCAGGAAAAGGATTTTCTTTAGTGGAAATTTTATCCCCCTGCCCGACCAACTGGGGAATGAAGCCCAAAGATGCGGTAGATTGGGTAAAGAACGAAATGGTAAAGGTATTTCCGCCGGGCGTTTTTAAAGAGCCGAAGGAGGGATAGAAAAATGAAGATGGAAATCATTATGGCAGGTTTCGGCGGTCAGGGGATAATGTTGATGGGCGAGATTTTGGCCCACAGCGCGATGCTGGAGGGGCGAGAAGTTTCCTGGATTCCTTCGTACGGTCCGGAAATGAGGGGCGGAACGGCAAACTGCATGGTGGTGATTTCGGACAAAAGGATTCCGTCGCCAATCATATCTTCGCCCGATGTGCTTGTGGCGATGAACAAGCCCTCCATGGAAAAGTTCACACCGATGGTTAAATCCGGGGGGATAGTGATTTTAAATAAAGCCTTAATCGACGAAAGGCCCGCAAGGGACAATATAAAGGTGATCGAAGTCGATGCCACCGGCATAGCCGATGAGCTTGGAAACATGAGAGTCGCCAACATGGTGGCCTTGGGAGTGCTCATCGGCGAAACGGGAATAGTAAAACCGGAAACCGTGATAAAGTCCATAGACTATTTCCTCCCCGCCCACCGGAAAAACATGATGGAGATAAACGAGAAGGCCCTGAAAAGGGGAATCGCGGAAGTACAAAAGTAATATACAGAGGATATAATGCCTTGAAGCCCGGTTTTACCGGGATACCCGGTATCACCGGGTGTTTTTTATATAGGTGTTTTTTATCACGAATTTTTCAATAAGTATTGTTGCTTATTGCAGGTATCCGGATTTGGAGTGGTGTTTTATGTTTAAAGAAAAAGTGTTAAAATAACAAACTGATATTATGAAGCGAATAAAATAGACAAAATACCTAAAAAGGATATAGGGGGTTAAATCCACCGGGGGTGAGGGGGTTGGAGTCAAAAGAATTGCTCGAAAATTGCCGGATTTGCCCGAGGCGGTGCGGTGTCAACCGGTTAAAAGGTGAGAAGGGGTTTTGCGGTGCTCTTGATAAAATAGTGGTGGCAAAAGCCTTTGCCCATCGCTGGGAAGAACCGTGTATAAGCGGCCATAAAGGTTCAGGGACCGTGTTTTTTTCAGGTTGCAACTTGAAGTGCGTCTTTTGCCAGAATTACAGGATAAGTCAGGAATGGTTCGGCAAGGCTGTCGAAGAAAAGGATCTTGTGGAAATTTTTTTAAACCTCCAGGCAAAGGGGGTGCACAACATAAACCTGGTAACGCCGACGATTTATACGCCCCAGCTTGCATCGGCGCTGGAAAAGGCAAAAGATAAAGGGCTTACCGTTCCCGTGGTATGGAATTCCAACGCCTATGAAAACCCTGAAATGCTCCAAATGCTGGAAGGCCTGGTGGACGTATACCTTCCGGACCTCAAGTATTGCGACGAAACCCCGGCCAGGAAATATTCAAACGCACCTGACTATTTCAGGTGCGCCACAAAGGCCATTTTGGAGATGTACCGCCAGGTGGGAGAACCGGTTTTCGACGAAAAGGGCATCATAAAAAGGGGGCTAATTATAAGGCACCTGGTATTGCCCGGATTAAAGGAAGATTCTAAAAAAGTCCTCGGTTTTATAAAATCTAATTTGCCTTCCGGCGTATACGTAAGCCTCATGGGCCAGTACATGCCGTGTTTCAGGACCGGTGAATTTCCGGAAATAAATCGCCCGCTGTCCAAGGAGGAATATGAGGAGGTAATAGAGTATTTTTTTGAATTGGGGCTTGAAAATGGTTTTGCTCAGGAAGAGGGGGCCGATTCCCCAAAGTACGTGCCGGATTTCGATTTAGAAGGAGTATAATTTTTGTTTAAAAATGGGAGGGATTATTGTGAAAGACCCTAGGCTTGAGAAACTGGCCAAAATCCTTATTCACTATTCGGTGGAGCTTAAGGAAGGTGAAAAGATACTGATCGAAGGGGGGCCTGGAGAAGCGCCGCTTATAAAGGAACTGGTGCGGGAGGCCTACAGAACCGGGGCAAAGCCCTTCGTTTCCCTAGGAATGCAGGAGATCCAGCGGGAGATAATGATGAACTTAAACGAGGAAATTGCAAGCATGATGGCCCGCTATGATGCGGAGCGGATGAAGGACATGGACGCCTATATAGGAATCCGAGGCGGGGACAATGCGGCGGAGCTTTCCGATGTGCCCGACGAGAAAAAATCGATTTACATGCAGTTTTACACCAAACCCGTTCACGGCGACATAAGGGTCCCCCGCACCAAATGGTGCGTTTTAAGATACCCCAACGCTTCGATGGCCCAGCTGGCCGACACCAGCACGGAGGCCTTCGAGGATTTTTACTTTAAGGTCTGCTGTCTTGATTACGAAAAGATGTCGAAGGCCATGGATCCTTTGGTGGACCTCATGAATAAGACCAAAAAGGTAAGGATAACAGGCCCGGGCACCGAATTAGAATTTTCCATAGAAGGCATCAACGCGGTAAAGTGCGACGGCAAAAAAAATATTCCCGACGGCGAAATTTACACGGCACCCGTCAGAAATTCGGTTAACGGCTACATAACATATAATACACCGGCGCTCTACCAGGGATATACCTTCGAAAATATAAGGTTTGAGTTCAAGGACGGCAAAATAGTTAAGGCCACCGCCAATGATACAGAAAGGCTCAACAAAATTTTGGACACCGATGAAGGTGCGAGGTACATCGGCGAGTTTGCCATCGGGGTCAACCCCTACATATTAAAACCCATGAAGGATACGCTTTTCGATGAGAAAATATCGGGAAGTATACACCTCACTCCCGGAAGGGCTTACAAGGAGTGCGACAACGGCAACGACTCGGCCATTCACTGGGACCTGGTGTACATCCAGAGGCCCGAGTACGGCGGCGGAGAGATATGGTTCGACGATGTGCTGGTAAGGAAGGACGGGCGCTTTGTGCCTGAAGAGCTCCAGGGGCTAAATCCCGAAAATCTGGCTTAATCTTCAAAAAGCCTTTCAGCGAGTCTTTCGATTTTTTCCTTCCGCAGTCGGGTCGAAGTTTCGTCTATCGAGAGATGCTCTAAGTCTATCACATCTCCTTCCCGGGCATTTTCGGGAAGGAGATGCTTTTTTATATTTATCATCCTTCCGTCAACTGTTTCGATGACGGCAAAGTCCCCCTCGAAACGGTCTATTATGCCTTTTTTACCCATTATTTCCCCTCCCGCTGCTACCTATTACTTATATTTCTTTACTTTGAAGTCGTGACTTTTATCTTTGTGCCGTCGCTTTCCATTACTACATGGCCATCTTCAGCCGTCGCGTATATTTTTACCCCGAACTTATTTAGATTTTGCAGGGTTTCCCGGTGGGGATGGCCGTAGTCGTTATTTCTTCCGTAACTTATTACGGCATACTTCGGCGATACCGCCTTCAAAAATCCTATGGAGGTACTTGAACTGCTGCCGTGGTGCCCCACTTTGAGCACGTCGGCCTTCAAGTCGTAGCCTTTCTTAAGCATTTCCTCCTCCGAGAGCTTTTCGGCATCGCCGGTTAAAAGAAAGGAAGTATTTTTATAAGTTATTTTAAGCACGGCACTGTAGTTGTTCAATTCATCGTAGCGGGCGCTGTTGGGGGCAAGCACCCGAATATCGACATCTTCCTCCAGGGGTATATTCATACCGCCTTTTAATGGGGTAATCCTTAGGTTTTTTTCGGATACAGCATTTAGAAAATTTTCGAAAGTCCTGGTGGTGGTGGTAACCCTGGGCATGTAGATTTTCCCTATCTCAAAAAAGCGTATCACTTCGTCCATGGAACCTATATGGTCTTCATGAGGGTGGGTGACGACAACGGCGTCGATTCTCTTTATTCCTAGACCCTTTATGTAATTGATTATCGTTTCTGAATCGTCGTTGTTTCCGGCATCCACCAGCATGGTACTACCTCCGGGAAAGACGAGAAAAATGCTGTCGGCCTGGCCGACGTCTAAAAAGCTAACCTTGAGTGTTCCGGGAGGGACATCTTTGTTTTCCTGTTCTAGTTGAACTTCTACCGAGCAACCGGCAAGAAGTATAGCGGTGAGTATTGTAAGCAAAAGATATAAGATGAAAGCAAATTTGATGTTTTTCATGGGCCTTTTCCTTTCATTGCGAGATGTTGAGATATACCGGGATGATGATATTTTAACAGATTTTAATGGTTTATAGCAAGGTCTAAAAAAGCCAGGGGGTTTATGCCCCTAGCCCGGACCGGTTAATCCCAGCAAAACCTATTGTCGCCGCCGGCGCAGGTTCCGCCATCAGTGGCATCTTTTCTCTTATAGGCGTCACAATAGGTGCCTTCTTTAGAAGTGCAGTTGGGCCTTATGGCATTGACCATAACGTTTTCGGCGCAGCACTCTAAGTTCCTGTTGTATTTGCAGGTGGTGACGTTGCACTTTAGATTGGGCATGGTCACACCTCCGCGGTAAAAGTTTTCTACTAACTAGTATTTCCACATGGGAGGAATTAACTCTTTTTTGTAGAATTAATTTTACGGGGTGTAAATTTTGAATAGGTTAAATTTGCAACGGGTCATCGATAAATTTAACCTGGAGGTTCTCGTAAAATCAAAAAGTTTGCCGGAAATTTCCGTCATCGACCTCAACCGGCCGGGCCTTGAGCTCGCTGGGTTTTTCGATTATTTTGCCTATGAAAGAATCCAGATACTCGGCATGACGGAAATCACTTTTTTAAAAAGCTTGCCTCCTGAAGTGAGATACGAGCGCCTGGAAAAACTTTTCTCGTACCAAATTCCATGCGTTATAATAACCAGGAACCTGGAACCTTCCGAGGAATTTTTGAACCTTGCGAAAAAGCACGGCAGGTGGGTGCTAAGGAGCCCGGAAGCCACTACCAGGCTCATGAGCAGATTGACGGACTTTCTTGAAAGCGAAATGGCTCCCAGGACTACCGTTCATGGGGTTCTTATGGATGTTTACGGTGTGGGAATCTTGCTGGTCGGTGAAAGCGGGATAGGAAAGAGCGAGACTGCGGTAGAACTCATAAAAAGAGGTCACCGTCTGGTGGCCGACGATGTGGTGGAAATAAAGCAGGTCGCCAAAAATGTATTGATAGGTTCGGCTCCCGAAGTGGTTCGCCATTACCTGGAAGTGAGGGGCCTTGGCATCATAGATGTGAAGACCGTATTTGGCGCAGGAGCCGTAAGAGATGACATGAGAATAGATTTGGTGATAGAAATGGTAGAGTGGGAAAAATATACAGAAAAAGACCGGCTTGGCCTGGAGGAGGAAATGATAACGATTTTGGAATCTTCGATTCCGAAAAAGACCATTCCGATAAGACCGGGGAGAAATCTCGCCGCCATTATAGAAGTGGCGGCAATGGACCGCAGGTTGAAGGCGATGGGCTATAATGCCGCGTTCATTTTTGCCCGCAGGGTTATGGACAAAATCCAGGAAGAAGGGAGTAAATAACCATACAAAGGAGGTATGATCAATGTTAGATGAGCTAGAAAAAATAAAGCAGCTAGACAAAGAAAGGATGTTCGACCTCATTTACAGACTGCCGGAACAATGCGAGGAGGCAGTAAAGATCGCAGACAGTGCGGTAAAGGGCCTGAAGTTTCACAATATCGTCAACGTCGTTATATGCGGAATGGGAGGGTCGGCCATAGGCGGCGACCTCACCAGAATGATGGCCCAGGATTCATGCTATCTGCCTATTTTCGTGAACAGGGATTACCACCTGCCTTCATTTGTGGACGAGAGGACCTTGGTAATAGCATCCAGTTATTCAGGGAATACCGAGGAGACCCTTGCGGCTTATGATGAAGCAAAGGAGAAGAAAGCCCAGATTGTGGCCATAACAACAGGAGGAGAGCTTAAAAATAAAGCTATGGCGGATGAAGTGCCGGTGATTACTATACCGGCCGGGATGCCGCCGCGCGCGGCCATAGGATATTCTTTCATGCCGCTTTTGGTACTTTTGGAAGAAGTGGGAATCGTTCATAATTGTGCAAAGCAGATTTCGGGTGCCATTGGACTTATGAAAAAAGTAAGGCAGGATTTGGCGCCCGAAGTTCCGGAAGGTAAAAACCCGGCTAAGACCCTTGCAAGGAGGCTTTACGGCAAAATTCCCGTCATATACGGCTCCCAGGGGGTAACCGACGCCCTGGCGGTGCGCTGGAAGGGACAAATGAATGAAAACGGCAAGCATCCGGCATTCTTCAATGTTTTCCCCGAGCTCAATCACAACGAGATAATGGGCTTCGAAGGTGATCCTAAACTCCTTGAAATGATGGAAATTGTGATTTTAAGGTCGCCTGAAGAAAACGAACGCGTCAAAAAGAGAATCGAAATTACTTCGGCTCTGATAAAGGAAATGGTCTCGGGCGTAAATGAGGTATGGCCGCTTGGAGAAACCAGATTGGAGAGAATTATGTACCACGTGATCTTCGGTGATTACGTGAGCGCCTATCTTGCCGTATTAAATGAAAAAGACCCGACCGAAATAGATTTTATAAACACCCTGAAAAGCCGCATGAAAGACTAAAAGTATGAAGGCGAGTGATTTTTTTGAAACTGGAAGTGGATACTCACTGTCATACGGTGGCAAGCGGCCACGCCTATAGCACCGTCATCGAAAATGCTAAGGCCGCCGCGACTAAAGGTCTCAAAATGATAGCCATAACCGACCACGGGCCTTCGATGCCGGGCGGCCCCCATCCTTATCATTTCGGCAACCTGAAGGTTTTGCCAAGAGAAATTGAGGGTGTCTTCATCCTTCGCGGGGTAGAGGCCAATATTCTGGATTACGACGGGACTTTAGACCTGCCGGAAAATTATTTGAGGAATCTGGACATAGTACTTGCGGGCTTTCACACTTACTGTTACCCCGGTGGCACAGTGGAAGAAAACACCCGGGCGGCCATCAACGCCATGAAAAATCCTCATGTGGATGTGCTTGTGCATCCAGGGAATCCGGAATTCCCGATTGATATAGATAAAGTTGTTGAAGCTGCTATAGAGTTCGGCGTGCATCTTGAAATCAACAACAGTTCTTTTACCGTAAGCCGGCGCGGCAGCGAGGAAAACTGCCTGCTGATAGCAAAAAAGGCGGCAAAACTCGGCGCGAAGATTGTAGTTGGCAGCGACGCCCATATATGTTTCGACGTGGGCAATTTTGAAAAGGCCCTGAGCGTGATAGAGGAAGCCGGCCTTCCCGAGGAAAATATACTCAATACCTCGGTCGAAAAGGTAATCTCTTATTTAAAGTCGAAGGGAAGGGAAATACCGGCGGTAAGGCGGGAGCCTGGAGCAAAAATTTAATTTGGGGGGTTTTTGTGATGACCGTTGTTTATTTGAACGGAAAGAGAGTGGACTACAGTGATGCAAAGGTATCGGTGGAGGACAGGGGATTTCAATTCGGTGATGGCCTTTATGAAGTCGTAAGGGTTTACGAAGGCAGGTTCTTTTATCTGGATAGGCACTTAGAAAGACTGAAGAAAGGCGCCCAGGAGATATACTTGAATTTCGATTTTGACATCGAAGATTTGAAAGAAGTTTGCAAAAAGGCGGTGGCGGATGGAGAATTTAAGGATGCTTCGGTTTACATCCAGGTCACCCGCGGTGCGGCGCCGCGCCAGCACAATTTCCCGGAGAAAAGCACATGCACCTGGGTGGTTATTGCGCGCGAGGCCAAACCCCAGCCGGAAGAGTACTATGAAAACGGCGTGAGCGCCATCACAGTCCCAGACGAGCGGTGGATGCGCTGCAATGTAAAAACCGTGCAGCTCATCCCGAACTGCATCGCCAAGGAAAAGGCAAAGAAGGCGGGCGCCTACGAAGCCATATTTCACAGGGGCGATATAGTCACCGAAGCTTCGAGCAGCAATGTGTTCATAGTAAAAAACAAAAAGCTCCTTACCCATCCGGCCAACAATCTCATCTTGCACGGGATTACAAGGGGGGTTGTGCTCGAAATCGCCGAAAAATTGGGTTTGGAGCTCGAGGAAGAGACCTTCTCTTTAGACCAGCTCTTCGATGCGGACGAAGTATTCCTGACCGGCACGATGACCGAGGTCATGCCGATAGTAAAAGTGGACGGGAAGATAATAGGAGACGGTGTTCCCGGGGATTTGACAAGAAGTATAATCGAGGAATTCCGAAAATTGACAAAGACCGTTAACCAGTAGGCGTATAATTTTCCTCGCACGGTAATATAGATAGGGTAAAAGGTATTGGGAGGGCAAAGTCATGCGCTTGATACCTTTTACCCGTTTTTTTTGCTTTCTTGTGACCATACTGATTTCCTTGTCCCTTACAGGGTGCGAAGGAAGACATGATGCGAGAAGAAATGAAGAAAAAGAAGTCCCGGTAGTGATAACCCTCTGGGATTTTCCGCGCTGGAAAGATGAAAAAGGGAACAGCTTCGGATGGATAGAAAAGAAGATCGCCGAATTCGAAAAATCCCACCCGGGGGTATTCGTGCATCTTAGAAAAATGAAGTGGGAGTACGGCCCGATTGAGCTTAAAGCAGCCGCTGCAACCGGCACCAACCCAGATATAGCACCGGTGGCCGGAGATATCGACTTCATCCTCAAAGGTTATCTAGAGCCGGTGGATGAATTCTTCACACAAGAAGAGCTCGAAAAGTACGACCGGAGAACTTTGGATTCTTTGAGCTACGGAGGCAAACTGTACGGCTTTCCGTGGTTCATAACGACGAACGCGTTGTTTTTGAACGCCGATATGTTTCGGGAAAGAAATGTAAAGATCCCACCGGATGGAAGGTGGAGTTATCAAGAGTTCGTGGAATCCCTCCAAAAATTGACTGTTGATAAAAATCGGGACGGAAAGCCCGAGTGTTTCGGGTTCAGCGCCTTGCTTGCTGCGGGAAGTTACCAGCTCTGGAATTTCCTCACCATGGATGGAGCCAAAATTTTCGACGAGGATGGCAATTTTGCGCTCAACAGTCCCGAAGGCATATCCGCCCTCGGCAAACTTGTGGACCTTTCGGCCAAGTACAAGGTGGTTCCCGAAGATTTTGGCACGAGCGATGAAAAAAAGGTGTGGGGCGATTTTGCTGAAAAGAGGAAAATAGCTGTGTATCCCGCAGGTCCCTGGGCCATTAACATTCTAAAAGAGAATCTAAAAAAAGGAAACGGCTTTAATTTTGAAATAGCCCACTATCCTTCCGGAAGCGGAAAGGCAAAACCGATTGCCACCGTAGCCGGATACTCCATCTTTAAGCAAGAAGACCCCAAAAAGAAGGCCTTGTGCGCCGAATTTTTGAAGTTTATAACTTCTGAAAAGGAACAGGAAGCATTATCTGGATACGGTGTGTTTCCCGCCATAAAGGACCTTCAAGACAAAATGACAAAGGATACTTTTATGAGGCGGATGAAAGAGATACTCGATGATTCAGAGATACTCCCAAAAATCCCGAATTTTGCCATGGTTGAAGAGATAATCACGACCCAGATACGCCAAGCCATCCTCGGCAAGAAAACCCCCGAGCAGGCTTTAATAGACGCGGAAGCGGAAATAAAGAAAGTTCGGGAAGCTTTCGCGCAAGATTTTCCTGTTGATGGAAATTCTAAATAGCGGAATAAAAATTTAGCCGGAAATCCGGGGGGATCTGCATGTCGAAAGCAATGACCGAAAGCTTTTATATGGGGATTTACCCGGTACGATGCGGTAGTTATACCATTATAACGGTTATCCGTGTGGACATGAGCGGATTTGCTTTAAACGGCGGTTTTATTTTTTTTGCAGACCTTGTACCGCACACCCTTGTAATTTTATATGATGAAAACATATTGGAAGCTTATTCTTCGAAAACTTAGGGATAAAATTTTCTTCGACTCTGAGAAATAGTTTGTAGAATTAATGTATAATTTATGTTAGGAGTGTGATTTTTGAGATGTAATAATGATTCTAATAAAGTTCTAGCGAAAGGGAGATAGCCGTGGACAAAATTTCTATTTACAACGACCTTTGTAAGGTAATACCTTCTGACAGGGTGAAAATAGACGAGCCAATGAAATATCACACTTCTTTCCGGATAGGCGGACCTGCAGACGTGATGGTGCTGCCTCAAGACGTCGACGAAATAAGGAAGGTGGTAAATTATTGCAACCAAAACAGCATCCCCTTTTTCGTGATGGGAAATGGCACGAACCTGCTGGTGCGGGACAAGGGGATAAGAGGAGTTGTAATTAAAATTGCCCAGAATTTCAACGATGTTAAAGTAGAGGGCAATATAATAAAAGCCAGGGCTGGTGCGCTTTTGTCTTTGGTCGCCAAAGCGGCTTTAGAAAACGGTCTTACCGGCTTGGAGTTCGCAAGCGGTATTCCGGGTACCCTCGGCGGGGCGATAATAATGAATGCAGGTGCGTACGATGGCGAAATGGCCAAAGTGGTAAGAGAAGTGGTGGTGATGGATTTAAAGGGAGAAATATCTTCCATGAAAAACGAAGAACTGGATTTTTCTTATCGGTGGTGCAAGCTTCAAACCGGTGGAAAAATCGTCCTGGAAGCGAAGCTTGAGCTAGAGGCCGGAGCATACGAAGATATTAAGAGAAAGATGGAGGAATTTTCGAAAAGGAGAAAAATGAAACAACCTCTAAATATGCCCAGCGCAGGCAGCACCTTCAAAAGACCGCCGGGGAATTATGCGGGTTTTTTGATTGAAAAGGCGGGGTTGAAGGGTTTTAAAGTGGGAGATGCAATGGTTTCAGAGCTTCACGCCGGGTTCATAGTGAATACCGGCAATGCCACTGCCAAAGACGTGCTTAGTTTAATAGAAATTATTCAAAACAGGGTAAAAGAAAAGTTTGGCATTTTGCTTGAACCCGAAATAAAAGTGGTCGGAGAGGGATAGGGGGGAAGAAAAGTGATAATAGGCCTCGATGTCGGCGGCACTCATATTGACGCTGTGCTTTTAAGCAATGGAAAGGTCCTCAGAACGGCAAAAGTGCCCTATTCTTCCGGTTCCATAGTTGAAGGTATTTGTAGTGCAATTGATGAACTGACGGAGGATGTCGACCCCGGGAAGATAAACAGGGTTAATTTGAGCACCACCATTTGCACCAACGCAGTGCTTGAGGGAAAGACATCGCCCGTAGGCATGATATTGGAAAGCGGCCCCGGGCTTGATGCTTCATTTTTGGCGTGCGGCGAAGAAAACGTTTTTCTGGACGGTTACATAGACCACCGCGGTCAGGAAGTGAAGCCTTTTAATGAGAACATAGTTCGTGATGCTTCCGTGCACTTCAAAGAGAAGGGGATTTTAAGCGTCGGTATTGCGACCAAGTTTTCCGTCCGTAACCCCGTTCACGAGCTAAAAGCGAAAGAATTGCTGGGAGGGGATTTCTGTCCGGTCACGATGGGACATGCCCTCTCCGGGAAACTAAATTTTCCGAGAAGAGTTTACACTACTTATCTGAATGCGGCCGTGTACGAACGCTTTCGTTTTTTCGCTTCGGCCATAGATAAAGCTTTTGAAGAAAGAGGGATAAGAGCCCCCGTAAATGTGCTCAAAGCTGACGGTGGAACGATGAACCTTAAAAAAGCAGTGTCTTTCCCGGTGTATACCGTTTTATCAGGGCCGTCCGCCAGCGTTATGGGATGCTGGGTGCTTTCCGATAACCACGAAGATGCGGTAATTCTGGATATAGGTGGGACTACGACCGATATTTCTTTTTTTGCAGGAGGAATTCCTCTGCTCGAACCCAGGGGGATTAAGATCGGAGCTTATCCCACCCTTGTGAGGGCTATTTACTCTCACTCGGTTGCTATCGGCGGCGATAGTGCCGTGAGGTTCGAAGGGGATAAACTGGTTATAGGCCCCCGAAGGGAAGGACCGCCTAAAGCTTTAGGAGGGCCGATGCCTACACCCACCGATGCGATGATATTACTAGAGCTTTTAAACCTCGGAAAAAAGGAAAAGGCCTATATTGCCATGAAAGAGTTAGGGGAGGTCATGGGGATATCGCCAGAGGAAACAGCGCATTTAATTCTTGACAGGATGGGAGATTTGATAAAGGAACGGGTGTATGAACTCCTTAAGGATTTGAATAGCAGGCCGGTTTATACCATTCGGGAGCTTTTATACGGGGAAAAGATAACTCCTAAGAGAGCCGTCATAATCGGCGGGCCCGCAAAGGCGCTGTCTTTGATGCTGGAACGAAAGTTAAAAATTCCGTGCGTTGTTCCCGAAAACTTCGAAGTGGCTAATGCCATCGGGGCCGCTTTGAGCAGGATAACGGCCGAAATAAACTTAATTGCCGATACGGCACAGGGTTACCTGACGGTGCCGGAACTTGGAATAAGGGAAAAAATAGGCAGGGATTTCAATCTGGAGAAAGCCCGAAAGCAAGCGATGGAGTTGATAAAGGAAAGGGCGTCAGCGCTGGGGTCGCTTTCCGAGGATGCGGAGGCGGAAATAGTTGAGGAATCGTGCTTTAACATGGTGAGGGGCTTTTACACCGTCGGCAGGAACATAAGGGTCAAAGCTCAGATAAAACCCGGCGTTAGCAGTTTTGAAATGGATTGAGGGGGATGAGGATGCTTAAGGCAAAAAACAGGCTGGGATTGGTTTTTTTCCCGGCTTTTGATTGGGCTATAAGCCCTACCCATCCCGAAAGAGAAGAAAGGTTGCTTTATACCCTGGATCAGGTCAGCGAGGAAGGTGTGGAGGATATCGAAGGCATCAAGTTTTTTAATCCCGTGTTGGCAAAGGAGGAAGATATAAAGAGGGTGCATTTTTGCGTGCCAGATGTGGATTCGGTGGTGACCAAATCCCACGTGATTTCGGCGGGCGGGGCCATAGCGGCTGCAAGGGCGCTGTTCGAAGGGAAGGTAGATAAGGCTTTTGCCGTGGTCAGGCCGCCGGGACATCACGCCCACAGGGTGGTGTACGGAGACCGGGGGTTTTGCATAATAAACATCGAAGCGATAATGCTGGAGCACATAAGGCAATCCTTTGGACCGAAGAAAGTGGCCATAGTCGACACCGATTGCCACCATGGCGACGGTACCCAGGATATATACTGGAACGACAGGAACACCCTTTTTATTTCCCTTCACCAGGACGGCAGAACGCTTTATCCGGGCAGCGGTTTCCCGGACGAAATGGGAGGACCGGGCGCTTATGGATATACGGTAAATGTACCCCTTCCCCCACAGACCGGTGAAGAAGGTTTTCTTTATGTTATTGAAAACCTGGTCATGCCGATAATAAAGGAATACAAACCCGACCTCGTAGTCAATTCGGCCGGTCAGGACAACCATTATACAGACCCCATAACCAATATGAATTTTACAGCGCAAGGTTATGCTAAACTGACCGAACTTTTAGACCCCGATATAGCGGTTTTAGAGGGAGGATATTCCATAGAAGGGGCGCTGCCTTACGTAAACCTGGGCATAATTTTGGCTTTGGCCGGCCTTGACTATTCGCATGTGAAGGAACCCGACTATGACCCGGATAAAATGAGACAGCCGGGGTGGATTTCCGATTACATAAAGCGCCTGTGTAACGATATATACGGGCGGTGGCTTCGCAAGGAAGAAATTGCAAGAAAGATGTTCGATGGAAAGGACTTTGTCCGGAGGAACAAAAGGATATATTACGATACCATAGGAATAATGGAAAATCAGGAAGAGACCATAAAGGTGTGCAGGTCGTGTTCGGGGTACACTATGATAAAGTCGAAATGCGACCTCGGGTATTTTATCCTCGCAATTGTAATACCTCCCGGAGCATGCCCAAGGTGTGTTGAGGAAGCTCGAAAAATTTACGAAGTTGCGGACCCTGGTGACTACACCGGCATATACCTTCAGGATAGGGTAAACGACGAATTTAAAGTAAAAAAATAATGGAAAAATATGGATGAAGAAAAGACCTCCTGCCTGGTAAAAATATTTACTGATAGAGCGCAGGAGGTGAATTTTTTTGAATTCAATCCAGGGAATGGCTGAAGCTTTTTCGGAAAGCAATCAGAAACTGGAATCCCTTTGCAACCAGATTAAATCGAATATGACAAATGATGTTAGAAATTTAAAAAATATCCAGGATAGTTTGAAACAGGTAAAAAGTTACGTCGAAACCAGCCTGAAGGACCTGGAAGCGGGCCTTGAACAAAACCAGAGCCTGCTTTCAAAGTGGCTGGCCGGGTCCAACACAAAGTTGCTGCAAAAACAGGTGGGGCAGCAGAGAATAAACATACTGGAGAAAATTGCTGAAGTAGAAAACGCTTTGGACCAATTTACAGGCGTCTTTGAAAGCCGGGTGGAAAACTTTAATTCCTCCGCCCAAAAACTCATCCTTGACTTAAAAAATATAGAAAATCAACTAAAAAACGGCCTGTACCAACCTTCTGGTGCATATCCGGAGGCGAATGTAAATCCCGTGATGTCGATTCAACAGACCATTCAGCAGGTTCTATCGACGTTAAACGCTGCGCAGGAAAACATACTGAGAAACCGGGTCCTCAGTCAGTTCAGCAATTCGCTCGATAATATGCTGCAATAACCATATTTTTTTTGTTTAAATCAAATTCCCCCGGGTATATTAAAAAAGAGAAAAACAATAAAGGGGGATAATTATGACTGAAAAAAAGGACCTGGAAGCGACGATTCAAGAAAGGAAAAAAGATGTAGAATTTTCTAATGAGATGGCAGAGAGGCTAAGGCAATCCCAGCTTCAGCAATATCAGCAGCAACAGCAGCAGCAACAGCAGTTGAGCGGACAACAAACGGCCAACCAGTTTCAACAATTGCTCAATCAATTAAAGAACCAGGCACAGACCCAGCAGCAACAGACCGACAATCAGGTTAGCCAGGCCATACAGCAGGCGATAAACGCCCTGAATCAGGCTCAGCAGAGCATTCACGCAAACCAGGTCTTTTACCAGATGAACCAGCTTTTAGACCAGTTCAATAGGCAGCTCCAGCAGTTGAATCAGCAGTTTTTCGGTCAGCAAAATCAAACCTTCGGGCAGCAGGGCCAGCAGCAGTTAGGACAGCTTCAACAGCAATTGCAACAGCTGCAGCAACAGCAGCATCAAATCAGCCAGCAGCTCCAGTAAAAAGAGAGGTTGTTTTTCAACCTCTCTTTTGGTTTGCTCTTGACATATAAAATCGGTAGAATATAATGTAAGTGCGGATGCGAGTCGGTGTGAACTTTTACCCTTCGCATTATGAAGGGAATTTTTTATTAAAAGGGGGGAGCGGCAAGGTGGACGCCGATCCTAGTAATAAGCGAAACAATTTAAAATTTGCCGGGGCCCTCTTGCCGCTCTCCGGCGGCAGGATGTAGCCCCGAGTTTTTCGGGGAGGGAAGTGGATGAAAAATGAAAGGGAGGTCGCTCTTTTAAAACAGTTAATCCTGTCTAGAAAAACCGACGAGATAAAAAGGATACTGTCTAGATTGCATCCAGCAGACATAGCGGAGATTTTGGAAGAAGTAAAAGGCGAAAATAAAAAGGTTTTTTTTGAACTGCTCGACCTGGAAAAAGCCACCGAAGTGCTCGAAGAGCTCGAGCCCGAAGAGAGAATTCCTTACATTGAATCGATTCCCGAAATGCATCTCGTAAAAATTTTAGAAAATATGTCGGTGGACGAAATAATAGACCTGCTCCAGAAACTGCCCGATGAAAAAGTTGAGAAATTGATGGCAAAATTGCCACAGGAGCATCAACAGGAGCTAAAATCCCTCATAAAACTAGCTCAAGATTCTGCCGGCGGCATAATGACCACCGACTATGTTTACCTTTACGACAACATAACCGTGGAAGAGGCCATCGAAGATGTAAGGAAGTTTGGAAGAGAAGCTGAAACCATATACTACCTTTACGTTGTGGACAAAGAAAAACACCTTCTTGGAGTTTTGTCCCTAAGGGAACTCATCGCCGCTCCGAGAAATAAAAGGATTGCTGAAATAATGCATAAAAAAGTGGTTTCCGTTAGAGTGGATGAAGATCAGGAAAAGGTGGCCAAGCTCATTTCCAAATATTCGCTTTTGGCAATACCGGTGGTGGACGCGGAAAATCGCATTCTGGGAATAGTTACGGTGGACGATGCTTTAGAAGTGCTAGAAGAGGAAACCACGGAAGACATCCATAAACTGGCGGGAATAACGCCGGAAGACGATATACTCCTTACCACCAATATATTGGGGGCTGTAAAAAAGAGGCTTCCGTGGCTGGTGGTTTGCCTTTTTGGAGACCTGGTCTCCGGGGTTGTTATAGATGGATATTCAGCCGTTCTGGAAAGCGTGATGGCAGTGGCCTTCTTCATTCCCGTGCTCATGGCCACAGCCGGCAACGTGGGCACCCAGTCCCTGGCATTATCCGTAAGGGGGCTTGCCACAGGGGAAATTTCCATAAAGAACGTGATGAGATTTTTAATCGGCGAAACTTTCGCTGGGATGTTCGTTGGTATTTCTTGCGGCGCCATAATTGCTGCTGTTGCTGCTTTATGGCAGAAGGATTTTCACCTTAGCTTGGTTGTTGGTGCTTCGATGAGCATTGCAATAGTGATTTCAGCATTCATCGGTGTTTTGATTCCCCTGATTTTCTATAAGATGAAAGTTGACCCCGCCGTCGCTTCCGGGCCGTTCATAACCACCATTATCGACGTGACAGCACTGCTGATTTATTTTGCCCTTACGGTGACGTTCCTGGGGATTCAAAAAACAGTGGGTTTCGGGAGGTTTTAAAGATGGGCTCCGGCTTGAATTCGAACGAAATCAAACAGCTTTTAAAAGAAGGTAATTTTATAAAAGCAGCGGAATTTTTAAAGGATAGCCACCCCGTCGACATAGCCGAGCTTTTTTCCGACCTCGAGCCCCGGGAATGTCTCGAGCTTTTCAAAAAATTGGAATTCGGAACCGCCAGGGATGTACTGGAAGAACTAGAGCCCGAAAAAGTAACTTTCATTCTAACTCACATAGCACCGGAAGAAGCTGCTCTTTTGCTGAAAGAGATGTCGACCGATGATGTGGCCGATTATCTGGGGATGCTGCCCGAAAGCGCTCGCCAGAAATTCTTGCATATTATGCACCAGCAGGAACAAAACGAGATAAGGTCCCTGCTTTTATACGATGAAAACACTGCCGGCGGTAGAATGACCACCGAGTTCATAGCTTTTCCGAAAGATATGAAGGCAAAGGAAGCCTTGGACAAATTGGCAGAAATCGCTCCGGATGCTGAAATGATATATTACGTCTACGTCGTGGATGACGGCGGCAAATTACTGGGAGTCCTCTCACTTAGGGACCTAGTGCTTTCCGAACCAGATACGCCTCTTTCGGAAATAATGTATACCGATGTAAAAAAGGTCTTTGCAACTCAGGACCAGGAAGAAGTAATAAGACTTATGGCGAAGTACGGGTTTCTGGCCCTGCCGGTGGTGGATGAAAATAACATTCTTTTAGGCATTGTAACTTTCGATGATGTTATGGATGCAGCCCAGGAAGAGGCTACCGAGGACATTCTCAAAATGGCGGGGGCATCGGAAGAAATAGCTCCGGAAAAAAGTTCGCCACTTTTTAGGGCCAGCAGGAGGTTGCCATGGATATTGGTCGCCCTTTTCGGGGAAATTGTATCAGGAAACGTTATAAAAAATTTTTCAGAAACACTGCAGGCAGTGGTAGCATTGTCGTTTTTCATTCCGCTCTTGATGGATATGGGTGGTAACGTGGGCACCCAATCGGCAGCAATAGTGGTAAGAGGTCTTGCCACAGGACAAATCGAGCCTCTTTTAATATGGAAAAATGTACTGAGGGAAAGTGGCGTGGGGGCAATATTGGGACTGGTTAACGGTGCGATTGTGGCTGCCATAGCATATTTGTGGCAGGGTGCTCCCGCTTTGGGGCTGGTAATCGGGTTGTCCATGGCTCTGAATCTCACCATCGCGGCTTTTTTGGGCACTTTCATACCTTTGATGTGGAATAGACTCGGACGCGACCCTGCAGTGACTTCGGGGCCTTTCGTAACGACGCTCCTCGATGTTATAGGCCTTCTTGTATATTTCAGTACAGCCAACCTCATTTTGAAATTATAGAATAAAACCCCTGCCTTAAAAAGGCAGGGGTCACTTTATGACCTGAAGAATGAAAAATTTCAGGTACCTCGTTTCGTCCGAGGCGGCAAGAATCGGGTGGTCTTTTGCCTGGGTTCTTCTTTCTATAACCCTTAAAGTGACGTGTGCGTCCCAGGCAGCTGACTCTATTATTTCCCAGAACAGGTCTTCATCCACATGGTGGGAACATGACGAGGTGATAAGAAACCCTCCGGGTTTTAAAATTTTTAGACCTCTCAAATTTATTTCCTTATAGCCCCTTATTGCGCCTTCTAAGGCTTGTTTATTTTTGGCAAAAGCAGGGGGGTCCAGTATGACCACATCGAACTTTTTTCCGCTCTTGTAAAAGTGCCTCAAAACGTCAAAAGCGTTCCCTTCGTGAAATTCTATGATGCCTTCAAAGCCGTTCAAGGCGGCGTTTTCCCTGGCAAGTTCTACGGCTTCCCTGGATGAATCAAAGGCGATAACTTTTTTAGCACCGAAACGGGCGGCAGATAAGGCAAAAGAACCTGTGTAGCAGAAACATTCCAAAACTTCGGCGCCTTTTACGAATGGCCCTATGGCGAGGCGGTTCTCCTTTTGGTCGAAAAAGTAGCCGGTTTTCTGGCCGTTTATGACGTCGACGTAAAGTTTTAGGCCGTTTTCTTCTATGAGGATTTTTTCCGGGACGTTTCCATACAGACAACCTTTCGTGAGAGGCAGCCCCTCCAATTCACGGACGGGAACGTCGTTTCTCTCGTAAATTCCACGGGGTTGGAACATTTTCCGGAGGATATCCACGATGACATCTTTGAACCGCTCCATACCCAGAGCCAGTGTTTGAATTACGAATACGTCTTCGAATTTGTCGACTATGAGGGCCGGCAGGAAATCAGCTTCCCCGTAAACCAGCCTGAAACTCCCGTTAAATCCCAATTTTTGCCGGTATTCGAAGGCGTCCTCTATCCTTTTTTTGAAAAAATTTCTGTCGATCTCCTCATCTTTGTTCCTCGTCAAAATTCTCACAGTTATTTGCGACAGGGGATTTATGTAGCCCCTGCCCAGAAATTTACCTTTAAAGTCGTATACTTCTACTAGGTCGCCGGGGCTGTAATTTCCCTCGATTTTTTCTATCTCGGTTTTGAAAACCCAGGGATGTCCCTTTTCTATTCGCTTTTTTCGGTGAGGGGTCAAAATTACTTTGGCCAATTTTTTACCTCCCGTCTAAATCCAGGTCTACAGCTTTTGCGATGATTTTCTGAATGTCGGACATTAGGATGAAAAACCTCTGCTCTGCCTCGAGATATTTCTTTATCAGCGAATGGTGCGAAACTATGTCGTAAAGGTTTTGAAGTTGCCTTTCTGCTTCTTCAGTGGGCCGGCCTGAAAGCTTTAAGGCTTCCACTTCAAGTTGCTTCGCCTTAAGGTCCCTTAGCATTTCTTCCGCCTTAGAGTCTTTTTTCAGTTCTTCAGTTGCTGCTTTAAGTTCCAGATATTCCTGAGAGCGGGAAAGAGCCCTTGCAAGTTCGTGGGCTGCATCGTATACGTTCAATGCGGCCTCCCTCCCGTATTTTTTATGAAATGAAGCAGATCTTTCAAAGAGCCGGCATAATCCGGCTTCGGTTCTATGCCCTTTCTATTTATTATGTAATCGGTGACAAGAAAGGTTTTTATGCCTAATTTGGATGCCACCAGGTCTTCTTCCACGTCGTTTCCCACCATCAGGCATTCTTCGGGATTTGTGCCGATTATGTTTAAAATCTCTTCATAGTATTCCAAGCGAGGCTTTGTAAAATGCATGTTCTCGTATGTAGTGATGAGTTTATAGCTGAAGTTTTCGGCATTTATCCAGCGAAGCCTTTCGCGAATGGCTATTTCGGGGAAGATGGGGTTAGTGGCTATAACAAGTTCGAAGCCCAGACTTTCGGCTTCCTTTAGGATGCTGTAGGATACGGGATTTTGCTTCATCACTTTCTTAAGTTCGGGAAATTTATTCTTATAAAAATCCTCTATTTTGGAGAGCACCGGTTCTCTTTCACATTCAATGCCTTCGAAAAAATTCTCCCAGAAGACTTCCTTGTTGGTCTTTCCAGGGTCCGTGTTGTTAATCATGGCATAGGTCGAATCCCAAAGCTTCTTTACGAAAAGGTCTGGGGGTATCAGGGCTTTCATTTCCCAAGAGAGCATTTTCATATAATTTTCTATGAATTCGTCGGTGTCCAGCGGAAGCAGGGTGCCGTCTAAATCAAAAAGTATCGCCTTCATAAAATCATCTCCCCGAACTTTGCAAAAACTTAAATTGAAGACAACTACAAATTATATTATACTATTTCAAAGGAGGAAAAGTCGATGAAAATATGGGCCGATTTCCATACCCACACTCGCTACAGCCACGGACGCGGAACTATAAGGGATAACGTGGAAGCGGCGATAAAAAAAGGCCTGAAGGCCGTGGGAATATCCGAACACGGCCCTGCCAATATCGGCATCGGCCCGACTCTTGACGATTTTAAAAGAATGAAAGAGGAAATAGAAAACTTGCGGGGGAAGTACAGAGGCATCAAAATACTTTTTGGTTGCGAAGCCAACATAATAAGCGTTGACGGAAAACTTGACCTGCCCGAAAAATTGCTGGAAGAGTTGGATTACGTTATGGTGGGACTTCATCCGATGGTGTGGGGTGTGACTTTAAAGGACTTCTACCATATTTTTTTTGAAAATTTAGCCGCCAAAAGGATAATTCAATTAAGGCCGAAGGTGATGGAGCAGAACACCCGGGCTTTGATAAATGCGCTGAAAAATTACAGGGTGCACATAGTTACCCATCCGGGCCTTCACGTGCCGATAGACACGGCTGCTTTAGCTGAGGCCGCAGCATCTTGCGGCACCGCCATGGAGATAAACGCCGGCCACGGGTATATGACCGAGGAATATGTAAGGATTGCAAAAAGCTTGGGCGTTAAGTTTGCCATTGGCAGCGACGCCCACACTCCTGAAAAGGTAGGGGAGCTGGAAAGAGGAATAGAGATTGCCGTTAAGGGGGGACTTACCGAGGAAGATATCATAAACGCGGGTACAAATTGGGAGGAGAGTTTATGGAGGAAGAGATGAGATTTATAATTATAACAGGGCTCTCGGGGGCGGGCAGAACCCTGGCCCTTCGGATATTCGAGGACCACGGATATTTTTGCGTTGATAACCTGCCCCCTGCGCTAATACCCAAATTTGCGGAACTGTGCCGCCAGACGAGAAAAAATAAAATAGCTCTTGTCATAGACATAAGAGGGGGCGATTTTTTCGACCATCTTTTCGAGAGTTTGAAAAGCTTAAAAAACATGGGTTATTCGTATGAGATTTTATTCCTCGATGCTTCTGATGAAGTTTTGATAAAACGCTACAAGGAAAGCCGCCGCCGTCACCCACTGGCGCCTGAAAGAAGGATAATTGATGGGATAAATCTGGAAAGGAAAAAGCTTGAGCCCCTGAAAGCCGCTTCCAACGTAATCATTGACACCTCCTATAAAACTCCCGCCCAGCTCAAGGAAGAGATAGTGAGGAGATTTATCGAGACAGAAAAGGAAACGGGTCTTTTAATTAACCTGGTTTCTTTCGGGTTTAAACAGGGCTTACCCCTGGATGCGGACCTGGTTTTTGACGTGAGGTTTTTGCCTAACCCATTCTACGTGGATGAACTCAGGATGCTCTCCGGAAATGATCCCAGGGTAAGGGAATTCGTAATGAACTGTCCCGAGAGCCAAAAGTTTCTGGAAAAACTTACCGACCTTTTAAAGTTTCTCATCCCGTGCTATATCCGGGAAGGGAAATCTCAGCTCGTGATCGCCGTAGGATGTACCGGTGGAAGGCACAGGTCAGTGGCCATAGTCAATGAACTGGCGAGTCTTTTGAGAAAAGAAGGTCATAAAGTAATAGTAGAACACAGAGACGAAAACAGTGGCGGGGGTGAGAAGGATGAGCTATAAGATCGTCGCCATAGGAGGTGGAACGGGCCTTCCCAATTTGCTCCGGGGATTGAAACGATACACCAAAAACATTACGGCGATAGTAACCGTTGCCGACGATGGAGGAAGCTCGGGGATTTTGAGGGACGAACTAAAGATACTGCCGCCTGGCGACATAAGGAACTGCCTTTTGGCCCTGGCGAATACGGAACCCCTTATGGAAAAACTTTTTCAGTACCGATTCAATGCGGGTTCGCTCAAAGGGCACAGCTTCGGCAATTTGTTTTTGGCGGCGATGACGGAAATACTTGGGGATTTTGAGCTGGCGATAAAGGAATCAAGCAAGGTGCTGGCTGTAAGCGGGCAGGTTTTACCTTCCACTCTAAGCGACGTAATACTGGCGGCCGAATTCGAAGACGGCACCGTAATAAAGGGGGAATCGCAGATTCCGAGGATGGGGCGAAAAATCAAAAGAATAAGAATCGTTCCGGAGGATGCAAAACCGCTGCCGGAAGCCTTAGAGGCGATAGAGAGGGCGGATGCCGTCATCTTAGGCCCCGGAAGCCTTTATACAAGTATACTGCCAAACCTTCTGATAAAAGATCTGGCTGATGCCGTTAGAAATTCGAGGGCGAAGAAAATATTCGTCGTCAACGTGATGACGCAACCCGGCGAAACCGACGGCTATACCGCTTTCGACCACGTAAAAACGATAATGGAACACGCAGGGGGAAATTTGATAGAGTATGTGATCGTTAATGCGGAAAAAATTCCGGATCATTTACTTTTGAAATACTTGGCAGACGGAGCTTGCCCCGTGGCATGCGATGAAGAAAATATAAAGAAATTGGGCTGCAAGGTGATTTACGGAGAACTTTTAGGTTTTGCGGACGTGGTAAGACATGACCCGATAAAGCTTGCCAAAGTGATAATGGATATAATAAAATAGAGAACAAAGCATAAAATCATGAGGCGGGTGGCCGCGTTGTCCTTTTCTTCGGAAGTGAAGGATGAACTTTCGCGAATATCGGCGGAAAGGGACTGCGAACTGGCAGAACTGGCCGCAATTATAAGGATGAGCGGCAGTATCCAGATAACCGGCGGAGGTAGTACCATCAACATAAAGGTGATCACCGAGAGTGCTTCTACCGCAAGGAGGTTTATACAGCTTTTAAAAAAGTTCCTCGAGGCCGAAGTGGAGATAGTCGTTACAAAAGAAAAAATGAAAAAGCACAATTTGTACGAAGTGACCGCCAGCGCACCCGATATGGGGAACTTTTTAGAAAAAATCGGTATACTCTTTAAAAAGGAAAGGTTTTATATAAAAGATAACATTAAACCGGATCTCATAAGAAAGCGGTGCTGCAGAAAGGCGTACCTGCGGGGCGCTTTTTTGGGCAGCGGGTCAATTAGCGACCCTAAGGGACCGTATCACATGGAATTCGTGGCCGCCAGCAGGGAACAGGCCGAATCTCTGGCAAAACTTATAAACGGTTTTGGATTAAGCGCCCGGGTGGCGGCGAGAAAGGGTACTTTTGTTGTGTACCTCAAAAACGGCGACGATATCCGGGACCTGCTGGGATTGATAGGCGCCAGCGAAAGCCTTTTGAAATTCGAGGATATCAGGGTTTTAAAAGAGATGCGAAATAGCGTAAACCGACTCGTCAACTGCGAAACCGCTAACCTGAACAAAACTGTTGACGCAGCCATCCGCCAGATTGAAATGATAAATTTTTTAAAACAAATTGGGGTTTACGAACACCTGCCGCCCGGGCTCAAGCAAGTAGCTGAGCTGAGGGTAAAACACCCCGATTTAAGCCTTAAGGAGCTGGGGCAGTTGATGACGCCGCCTTTAGGCAAGTCGGGTGTAAACCACCGCTTAAAAAAATTGGAGGAATTTGCAGAAAAAATCAAATCTAAAAGGGAGGAAGAATTATAATGTACGAAAAAACGGTAGTTGTAAAAAACAAGACAGGTTTGCATGCAAGGCCGGCAGCCATGTTTGTCCAGACTGCCAATAAATTCAAGTCGGAGATTTTCATTGAAAAAGAAGGCAAAAAGGTAAATGCCAAGAGCATCATGGGCGTGATGTCGCTGGCGGTAAGTCAGGGGACAACCATAACGATTTCGGCTCAGGGTGAAGACGAAAAGGATGCGGTAGAGGCTTTGGTGGAACTTGTGGAAAGCAAATTCGGGGAAGAATAATTCATAAAGGCCGGGGCCGAGTCAAAAACTCCGGCGGGGGATATTTATGACAAAACACGATAAGATAATAAAATACATTAAAAATCTGAAAGTAGGCTCGAAAATATCGGTAAGGCAGCTTGCCCAGGAGCTGAACGTCAGCGAGGGCACGGCATACCGGGCCATAAAAGATGCCCAGCTGAAAGGCCTGGTGTCGACCATACCGAGGATAGGAACTATACGAATAGAGCAGACTGATGGAGAAAATATAGAGAAGCTGACGTATGCAGAAGTGGTCAACATAGTGGATGGCAGCGTGATGGGAGGAACCGCAGGCCTTCACAAGCCTCTCAAAAAATTTCTCATAGGGGCTATGGAAGTGAACGAAATGCGACAATACATCGAGCCTGGAGATTTGCTCATCGTCGGGAATAGAAAGGAAGCCCAGCTTCTTTCGCTCACTATGGGGGCTGCGGTTCTCGTTACGGGTGGATTTAAAGCCGACGACGATGTGGTGAGGCTGGCGGACGAAAAGGGGATGCCTCTCATCACATCGCCTTACGATACTTTTACGGTGGCCACCATAATAAACAGGGCCATCTTTACCAGGCTGCTGAGGAAGGATGTGGTGAGGGTAAGGGACGTAATGGTTAAAAACCCTTATTATCTGGACGAAAGGGCGACGGTGGGCGATTGGAGGAAATTGGTCAGGGCTACCCGTCACAGCAGGTTTCCGGTAGTTAACGGCGACGGTGAGGTAATAGGCATAGTTACGACCAACGACGTGGCGGATTTAAAGGACGAAGTGTCGATAAGGGAAGTTATGACCAAAGACCCCATAACGGTCGGTCCCGAAACACCGGTGGCTCATGCGGCCCATCTCATGGTCTGGGAAGGAATCGAACTCATTCCCGTAGTGGAGGACAAAAAGCTTCTCGGAGTTATAAGCCGTCAGGATGCCATCAAGGCTTTTCGCAGTTTAAGCCTTCAGCCACAGATTGCAGAAACGGTTGACAGCCTGATTATGGACCACTTCAATGTGTTTAAAACTGAAAGGGGAGTGCGACTTCAGGGGAAGACGGGGCCGGTGATGTTGAGTCCTTACGGAGTACCAAGTCACAGCTCTTTGATTAACGCCTTGGTAAATGCCGGTATCAATGCATTCAGGAGCAAAAGGCGGCCCGAGGTTATCCCCGACAGCTTTACGGTTTACTTTTCGGGTTCGGTACAGCTGGATGAAGAGATAGAAATAAACGCGGATATTATCGAGATAGGAAGAAGGTCCGGGAAGGTGGAAGTCAGCCTCATCGGCGGCGGGGATTTGATTGCAAAAGCGATAATGTCGGTTAAAGTTTTAGGCAGGTAGGTGACTTTAATGGCCGGTTTTGTCCACCTGCATGTTCATACGAATTTCAGCCTGCTCGATGGTGCGTGCGACATAGCGAGATTGGCCGGGAGGGCAAAAGAGCTCGGGATGGATGCCATGGCCATCACAGACCACGGCGTGATGTACGGAGTAATAGATTTTTATAAGACGATGAAATCTGCGGGCATAAAGCCCATAATTGGTTGCGAAGTTTACACGGCAAAGAGAACCATTAACGACCGGAAGCCTGGCATAGATGACGACCAGTATCATCTGGTGCTTCTTGCGGAAAACCAAACGGGATACCGGAATTTAGTTAAGCTGGTGTCTAAGGGTTTTCTGGAAGGATATTATTACAAACCCCGCGTGGATAAGGAACTTCTGAAAAAACACAGTGAAGGCCTCATCGCCTTGAGCGGGTGTGTTGCCGGGGAGATACCTCAACATATTCTAAACGGAGAATACGAGAAGGCGAAAAATGTAGCTTTGGAATTTAACGATATTTTCGGCGAGGGGAATTTTTACCTGGAAATTCAGGACCACGGATTAAAAGAGCAAAAACTGGTAAATTCCGGGCTGATAAAGTTAAGCGAAGAAACCGGCATTCCCCTTGTTGTGACAAACGATGTCCATTACATCCTGAAGTCGGACGAGCAATTTCACGATGCCATGCTGTGCATACAAACCGGGAAAACCATAAGGGATGAAGACAGGTTAAAATTTAATTCCTCCGAATTTTACCTGAAATCGGAGGAAGAGATGAGGGAGCTTTTCCCGCACCTGCAGGAAGCGGTAGATAACACCGTGAGGATTGCAAAAAGGTGCAATGTGGAACTTGAATTCGGCCAGGTCCACCTGCCCCGCTTTGACGTCCCGGAAGGTTTTACGGAAGACTCTTATCTTGAAAAACTATGCTACGAGGGGCTCAAAAAAAGATACGGCGGGGTTACCCCCGAACTTAAAAATAGACTCGACTACGAGCTGGATGTAATAAAAAAAATGGGTTATTCCAGCTATTTTTTAATAGTGTGGGACTTTGTAAATTTCGCCAGAAAAAACGGCATAATGGTAGGACCAGGCCGGGGTTCCGCCGCCGGAAGTCTGGTGGCTTACTGCCTTTACATAACCAACGTGGACCCGCTTAAGTACAACCTGCTCTTTGAGCGGTTTCTCAATCCGGAAAGGGTGACGATGCCAGATATAGATGTGGATTTTTGTTACGAAAGACGGCAGGAAGTCATCGATTACGTCGTCGGAAAATACGGCGCCGACAGGGTTGCGCAGATAGGGACCTTCGGAACCATGGCTGCGCGGGCGGCCATCAGAGACGTGGGCAGGGTTCTCGGTTATCCTTACAGCGAAGTGGATTCCGTGGCCAAAATGGTTCCCATGGAGCCGGGTATGACGATTGAAAAGGCATTGACATTAAATCCCGAACTGAAAAAGCTCTACAACGAAAACGAGAGGATGAGAAAACTTTTAGACACGGCAAAAGCTTTGGAAGGTTTTCCCCGGCACGCTTCCACTCACGCAGCCGGTGTGGTGATTTCCAGCAAGCCTCTGGTGGAACTCGTGCCGCTCCACAAAGTGGGGGATTCTACGGTATCCACCCAATTTACCATGACCGCCCTCGAGGAACTGGGCCTTTTGAAGATGGATTTCCTCGGCCTGAGAACGCTGACAGTTATCCAGGATGCGCTGAGGTTGATAAAAAGGGCACGGGGAACCGTTGTTGACATAGAAAAAATTCCGTTGGACGATAAAAAAGTATATGAAATGCTGGGCCGTGGTGAAACCACTGGGGTATTTCAGCTGGAAAGTAGCGGCATGCGGAACCTCTTAAAAGAGCTGAAACCCGAGCGCTTTGAGGACATAATAGCCGTCATCGGACTTTACAGGCCCGGTCCTTTAGGCAGCGGCGCCGCCGACGAATTTATAAAAAACAAGAACAACCCGGAAAATATAAAATACCTTCATCCCAAATTGGAGCCCATCTTGAGAGAAACTTACGGAATAATTTTATACCAGGAGCAGGTGATGAAAATAGCCCAGGAACTGGCCGGTTTCAGCCTTGCCCAGGCCGACATCTTGAGGAAGGCCATGGGTAAAAAGCAGCAGGAAGTAATGGAAGCGCAGCGCAGCGCCTTCATCCAGGGGTGTACCGCGAACGGCATAGACGAGGAGACTGCAAAAAAGATATTCGAAGAAATTTCGTATTTTGCCGGGTACGGTTTTAACAAATCCCATGCTGCCGCCTACGCCATGGTTGCGTACCAGACGGCCTATTTGAAGGCCCATTTTCCGGTGGAATTTATGGCGGCCTTGCTCACGAGCGTAAGGCACAACACCGACAAGGTGGCCCAGTACATCGCAGAATGCAGGCACATGGGAATTGAAGTCCTCCCTCCCGACATCAACGAAAGTTTTGAAGTTTTCACGGCGAGGGACGGCAAAATCCGGTTCGGACTGACGGCTGTAAAAAATGTGGGAGAAAACGTGGCCAGGGCTATAATAAGGTGCAGGGAAGAGAAAGGGCGATTTGTTTCCTTCAGCGATTTTTGCGAAAAAATGGATCAGGCGGAAATAAACAAAAAAGCCGTTGAAAGCCTTATTAAAAGCGGGGCCTTTGATTCGCTAGGTGCCAGGCGTTCTCAGCTTTTAAGAGTCTATGAGGACGTTTTAAGCCGGGTGCAGAAAAATCAAAGACAGGCGGCGAAGGGTCAGCTTTCCCTTTTTGAGATGATTAACGACGGTGAAGCGATGAGAGATGAATTGCCCGATATTCCGGAATACCCTCAAAACGAGATGCTCTCCATGGAAAAAGAAGTTTTAGGACTGTACCTTAGCGGGCATCCCCTTCGGGAGTTCGAGGACCTTTTAAACAGGAGAACCACATTAAAAAGCAGCGCCCTTAAAGGGGATGAGATTGACATCGAGGACAATTCCCAGGTCATAGTTGGGGGCATAATTACCGATATCAAGACGAAATCCACGAAAGATGAAAAACTCATGGCCTTTATTACGCTGGAAGATTTGACCGGGTCGATGGAGATTATAGCATTTCCGAGCGTATACGAAAAGTTTTCCGATGAATTAAAGCAGGATTGCAAAGTATTGATTCGAGGAAGGGTGGATTTGAAAGAAGAGGAAACGCCGAAAGTGATAGCAGAGGAGATAGAACCTTTGGAGAAAAGAAGAGAGGGCGTACTTGTCATTTTGTTAAACGAAAATAATGAAAACGTCGATGAAAAAATAGAAAACTTAAAGGAGTTTTTCCTTTTGCATCCGGGGAACGTACCTGTTACAATTTATAGTGTAAATAATCTGAAAGCGATTCTGGTAGACAAAAGCTACTATGTGAATTTTTCCGAGGAATTTTCAAAAAAAATCTGCAGTATTATTGGACCTCAAAACTGCCTTTTCATAGAAAAGGCGATTTGAGACCTGAGGATAATAAAAACAATTAAAGGAGGCCCCGGAGATGTGGACTGTAGTGTACATGGCTACCGACAAAGAAAATGCGGATAAAGTGGTCAACGCCTTGAAAGAAGAAGGATTTTTGGTGAAGACCAAGGAAATAATGAAGAGCAAAAAGCGGGGATGTTATATAGAAATCCTCGTGCCGGAGTCGGAAGCAGAAGAAGCTCAAAAAACGATTTTGGAAAAAAATCTGTGATGAAGGGGAGAAGGACGTGAAGAGGATAGGAGTTCTGACCAGCGGCGGAGACGCGCCAGGCATGAATGCTGCCATCAGAGCGGTTGTTCGGAGCGCTATATATAACGGCGTTGAAGTTTATGGCATAAGAAGAGGTTATGCCGGCCTTTTGGCGAGAGACTTTGTGGAAATGAGCTTGGGGTCGGTGGGAGATATAATCCACCGGGGCGGCACTATTTTGAGGACCGCCCGCTCGGAAGAATTTAAGACAAAAGAAGGTATGGAAAAGGCTGTGAATAATATAAAGCAACTCGGGATTGAAGGGCTTGTGGTCATTGGCGGAGACGGTTCTTTCAGAGGTGCTGCGGAACTTGCGAAAAGAGGGGTTCCAACCATCGGCATTCCCGGGACCATTGACAACGATATTCCTTTTACGGACTATTCGATAGGATTTGATACCGCCGTCAATACGGTGGTTGAAGCCGTAAACAAGATAAGGGATACGGCTACATCTCACGAAAGGACCTTCATAATAGAAGTGATGGGAAGGGAATCGGGGCACATTGCCCTTTACTCCGGAGTCGCGTGTGGAGCGGAGACTATCCTTGTCCCGGAGAAGCCCTATACGATAAAAGGCGTTTGCGACAAGATAATGAGCGGTTACAAGCGCGGGAAGCTCCACAGCATAATAATTCTGGCCGAAGGAGCAGGAAATGCCTTTGAGGTCGGGCAAAAAATTAAGGAAATGACGGGGCTTGAGACGCGGGTTATAGTACTGGGGCACCTTCAAAGGGGAGGTACTCCCACGGCTTTCGACAGGATACTGGCCAGCCAGATGGGCGGAAAAGCGGTGGAACTCTTGTTAAATGGTGTCAGCGATAAAATGATAGGTTGGGTAAAAGGGGAGCTTGTGGTCACGGACCTGGAGAAAATATTTTCCGCACAAAAGCCCTTAAACGAGGAACTTTATAACCTGGCGAGTGTCTTGGCTATATAGGCAGGGGAAGGTGTTGAATTTATGCGGAGAACGAAAATAGTTTGCACGATCGGTCCTGCCAGTGAGAAAAAGGAAATAATAAAAGAACTGATTAAGGCCGGGATGAACGTCGCAAGGCTTAATTTTTCCCACGGCACCCACGAGGAGCACGGGGCGAGAATCGCGGCAATCCGGGAAGCGGCAAAGGAATTGAATGCTTCTGTTGCCATAATGCTGGATACCAAAGGACCGGAAATACGCCTTGGAACTTTCGCTAGCGGGAAGGTATTATTAAAAAAAGGCCAGGAGTTCACTTTGGTGACATATCCTGTGGAAGGGGATGAAAACAGGGTTTTCGTAAATCTGAAAGAAATTACGCAGTTGGTAAATGCGGGTGACAGGATTCTGCTTGCCGACGGCCTTATCGAATTAGAGGTAAAAAGAGTTGCGGATGCTGAAATCCTATGCACGGTTTTGAACGGCGGTGAGCTGAGTTCCAAAAAAGGCGTGAACCTGCCGGGCAAGTCAATTCCTCTTCCTGCCGTGACCCCCAAGGATGTGGAAGACATTCTTTTCGGAATCAAGATGGAAGTGGACTTCATAGCAGCTTCTTTTATAAGAAAAGCTTCGGATGTTCTGGCAATAAGGAAGATTCTCGAGGAAAACGGTGGAAACGACATACAAATAATTGCCAAGATTGAAAACCAGGAGGGGGTACAAAACCTAGACGAGATAATAAAAGTTGCCGATGGAATAATGGTGGCAAGAGGAGATTTGGGAGTGGAGATACCCGTCGAGGAAGTCCCCTTGGTGCAGAAAATAATTATCGAAAAGTGCAATCGGGCCGGAAAACCGGTGATAACGGCCACTCAAATGCTGGAGTCCATGATAAGAAATCCAAGGCCGACCCGGGCCGAAGCTACCGATGTGGCCAACGCCATATTGGACGGCACCGATGCCATTATGCTTTCGGGAGAAACGGCTGCGGGAGATTTTCCCGTAGAAGCCGTTAGAGTTATGGCAAGGATTGCCCAAAAAGTGGAAGAGAGCGTTTCGCTGGATGCCACGGCCGTAAAAAGGCAGACCAGCATAAGGACGGTGACCGATGCCATAAGCCACGCCACGTATACGATAGCCAAGGACCTGGGAGCAAGTGCGGTAATCACCTCCACGAAATCGGGATATACGGCGCGCATGGTGGCCAAGTTCAGGCCTTCAGCGCCCATTATCGCGGTGACGCCCAGAGAAAAGGTCACCAGGACCCTTCAGATAGTATGGGGTGTTTTCCCAATCAGGGTAAAGGAAACCACCTCTACCGACGAGATGTTCAGGGAAGCGGTGAACGGAGCCTTGGAATCGGGTCTCATAAAGAAAGGCGATTTGGTGGTGATAACTGCGGGCGTTCCCCTGTACGTAAGCGGTACCACCAATCTTATACGGGTTCAAGTGGTGGGAGATGTGATTTTAAAAGGTACGGGAATAGGCACGAAATCGGTTCACGGGACTGTTCATGTTGCAAGGACCCTGAGAGAAGCCGAGGCTATGCCCGACGGCTGCATCCTCGTCGTGGCTTCTACCGATAAAGATTACATGCCGGTAATTCGGAGGGCTTCGGCCATTATAGCCGAGGAAGGCGGTCTCACCTCGCACGCGGCTATAGCCGGAATAGAACTGGGCATCCCGGTCATTGTAGGAGCTGAGGGGGCAACAGAAAAGCTATCAACGGGCGACGAAGTTACAATAGACTGCCAGAGGGGCTTGGTCTACAGGGGCGTAGCCGATGTGAAGTAGGTGGTGCGATGAAAACTGTCGAAACGTCTTTTTCGGTCAGGTACGCCGAGACCGACCAGATGGGGATAGTTTACCATGCCAACTATTACGTGTGGTTTGAAGTGGGGAGAACCGAATTTTTCAAATCTGCGGGTTTGCCTTACTGGGAGATAGAAAAACAGGGCGTATTCCTGCCGGTGATAGAAGGCTTTTGTCGGTACAGGCGTTCGGCCCGTTTTGGAGATACGGTAATTGTAAAAACCAAGGTGCAGGATATGAAGCCCACGAGGTTAAAATTAACTTACGAGGTATTTCGGCAGCATGACGGGACGCTCCTTGCGGAAGGTTATACCGAGCATGCTTTTGTAGACAAAGACGGAAGGCCGCTCAATCTCAAAAAAAGTCACCCTCATATATGGGAAGTTCTTGACAAATTACAAAATTTCCATCCGTCCTCTTGACAAAATCAAAATTTTGGTGTTAAAATACATAAAACAAAACAGGCGGCATGTGCAGAAAGCCGCTGTTTTTTTACAAAATCGATAAAGAAAAATGTGATGAGGGAAAAGGGGTAAATCGACGGCGGTGAAAGAGAGCCGGGTAAGGTGAAAGCCGGTACCGAGTCGTTTATTCCCATCGTTCCCGAACAGCCCGGGCGAAATGAGTAGTCCGGAGCCGCTCTTAAGCGTTATTGTAAAGAAGGCCCGCACTGAAATTTCGGGCAAATCAGGGTGGTACCGCGAGGAAAACCCCCTCGTCCCTGGGATTAAAGGTCTCGGGATGAGGGGTTAAATTTTTTATACAAAAAAAGAGGGGGTTTATATAAATGAGCATCAAAGTATATATCAACGGCAAATTTTATCCCAAGGAGGAAGCTAAAATTTCCGTATTCGACCATGGATTTTTATACGGGGATGGTGTTTTCGAAGGCATCAGAGCCTATGACGGCAGGGTATTCCGACTAAAACAACATATTGACAGGCTCTACAGCGGGGCAAGGGCAATAATGCTTAATATACCCCTTTCGAAAGATGAAATGAAGGAAGTGGTGTTAGAGACGTTGAGGCAAAATGAGCTGAAAGATGCGTATATTAGGTTGGTTGTATCAAGAGGCATAGGAGACCTCGGGCTCGACCCCAGGAAATGCCACGAGCCCACCATAGTGTGCATAGCCGACAAAATCGTGCTTTATCCCGAAAAGATGTACGAAGAAGGTCTTGAAATTATCACCGCGGCAACGCGAAGAAATGTACCCGAAGGGGTAAATCCCCAGATGAAAAGCCTCAATTACTTGAACAATATAATGGCGAAGATCGAGGCTAACCAGGCCGGGGTAATGGAGGCCGTGATGCTGAACACCCAGGATTACGTGGCCGAGTGTACGGGGGACAATATATTCATAGTAAAGGACGGCGTGCTCATTACACCGCCGACCTATGCAGGGATTCTTATAGGGGTCACGAGGAATGCCATAATAGAGCTGGCGCAGAAAAATAACATTAAGGTCGAGGAAAAATTGTTCACCAGGTACGAATTGTATGCAGCCGATGAATGCTTTTTGACGGGGACGGCGGCCGAGGTGATTCCGGTAGTTAAGGTGGATGGCAGGGTGATAGGCGACGGCAGGCCGGGTCCTGTGACCAAATTACTGCTCAAGGCTTTCAAAGAGCTGGTAAAAGTCGACGGTGAAGAGATTTACCCCTCACGTTGATGTAAAACCCGGTTTTTAAGACCGGGTTTTATTTTTTGCCGGCCTTAATTTATCATTGACGCCCGTTTTTATATGAAGGATAATATAGGTGGACTAAATATAAGGTCCTTCAATGAAGCTTTCAGAGGAGTTGTATAGATGAAATTTGTTGTTGACGGCGATAAAAATCAATATACTGATTTTATAAAAAGTCACCCGAAGGGCCACATCCTGCAAAGTCTGGAGTGGGCTCAGGTAAAGGAAGAAAACTGGCGGTCGATGCACGTAATGGTGGAAGATGAAGGCAGGATAAGGGCTTCGATGTTGCTGCTCTTAAGGCCGCTTCCGCTGGTTGGAAAATATATGATATATTCACCCAGAGGGCCCGTTTGCGACATGTGCGATTTTGAGACGTTGAAATTTCTTGTGGAAAACGTTAAGAAACTTGCGAAAAAACACGGCGCGATAATGCTTAAAATTGATCCCGATATAAGTATAAAAGACCGGGAAGCGGTAAATAATTTAAAAAAGCTGGGGTTCATCCAAAACCTGGAAGCTCTTAATTTTGAAGCAATTCAGCCCAGGTTCGTATTCCGTCTCGATATCACTCCATCGTTGGACGAGCTTTTGGCGAGATTTCACCATAAGACCAGGTACAACATAAGGCTGGCTCAAAAAAAAGGAGTGAGGGTGAGGCTCGGAAGCCGGGAGGACCTTAAGGAATTCCACAGGATTATGGAAATCACCGGAATCAGGGACGGCTTCGTGGTAAGGAGCCTCGAATACTTTGAAAGGATGTACGACTGCCTAAAGCCGAAGGGATTTATGGAGCTTGCTCTCGCCGAATACGACAGGAAGGTGATAGCGGGAATCATCTGCCTTTTCTTCGGACAAAAGTGCTGGTACCTTTACGGCGCGAGCAGCAACGAGCACCGAAACGTCATGCCCAATTACCTCTTGCAGTGGGAAATGATAAAGCTGGCCAAGGAAAGAGGGTGCACCCTTTACGACTTTCGGGGGGTGTCGGGTGATTTAAATCCCGAAAACCCACTTTACGGGCTTTACAGGTTTAAAAAGGGATTCAGCGGAGAATTTACGGAATTCGTAGGAGAATACGACCTCGTATTCAGTCCTTTATGGTACACGATATTTCAAAAAGGGGTGCCGGTTTTCAGGGATTTACGCAGAAAACTCACCCTGGTTTTGAAAAAAGCAAAGATGAAACTTTAGGCGACGGATAAATTGGTTGGAGGGTCTTTCTTTGCTCGATGCTCAAAAAAGATACATGGAAGTTAACTTGAGCGCTATAAAGAGGAATTACGACAAGATAAGGCGGGAAGTAAAAGTACCTGTTATGGCGGTCGTTAAAGGGGACGCCTACGGGCATGGACTGGAGGAGGTAGCGCTTACCCTGCAGCAGGCCGGGGCGGAGTGGTTCGGAGTCGAATTTCTAAAAGAAGCGATTGAATTAAGGAGGGCTGGGGTCAGAGGCAGGATACTCTGCTTTACGGCACCTATCTGCCGGGAGGACTGCGAGAAGTTCATGGAATACGACATAACCCCTACAGTCTATAACCTTGACAGTGCGGAGCTTTTAAATAAAGCAGCTTTTGAAAAAGGGACTTTGTGCAGGGTCCACCTTAAATTCGACACAGGTATGGGGCGTTTTGGCTTCGGCTTGGAGAATTTGGACGAGATACTGGTTAAATTAAAAAATTACACCAATCTGGTATATGAAGGGGCCTACACCCATTTTTCGGATGCGTTTGCGAGAAAAAGCGACTATACCTTAAGGCAGCTTTCTTGTTTCGAAAAAGTGATTGGAAACTTAAAAAAAGCCGGAATAAACGTGACTCTGCGCCACGCCGCAAGCTCCGTTGCGGCCATGGATTTCCCCAAAGCCAGGATGGACATGGTTCGGGTGGGAGGAGCGCTTTTCGGAGTCACAATGTTCAAAAACAAATCTGTTGAACTTGAAAAGGCTTCTTGCGTGAAGGTAAGAATATTCGAGATAAGGCATCTTGTGCGGGGTTCGTATATAGGCTACGGAAGGACTTATAGGGCGTCCAAAGATATGCTGGTGGGGATTATCCCGGTGGGGTACTACGAGGGCTTGAAAGTGCAGAGGCGAAATTACACCTACTCTGTTTCCGGTTTGATTAGAAACATTTATCATGACGTAAAGGACTTTTTAAGACCGCAGCCCGTGGTTTTTATAAATGGCAGGCCCCTTAAGGTCCTGGGAAGGATAGGGATGCAGCTTACCGCCGTGGACCTTACCGGAGTAAAAGCAAAAGTCGGCGATGAAGTCACCGTAAATATCGACCCCATTTACTATAAAGGGGCAGAAAAGATTTATCTCGTCGAGGAGGAAGGAAAAAGTGTCGGAAGGCTTGGGGAAAATGGATTTTTAGCATGACAAAAAAAACGCGGGTTTTTCCGCGTTTTTTTTGTCACGTTTTGCCCTTTTGCTGTGTCTTTATGTATGGAAGGAATCAAAGGGGGTGGGTTTTCTGGAGTACAGTGAGGTATACGCGAATTACTACGCAAAGGTATACCGGCAGCTTTTCTATATGCTCAACGACCCTTTTCTTGCCGAAGACCTGGCCCAGGAAGTTTTTTTAAAATTTTATCAAAATCCCCCCGGAAAGGAGGGAAGCGCAGGGGCATGGCTCTTCCGGGTGGCAAAAAATTTGGCCTACAACTACCTCAGGGGAGAAGACAACAGGAAAAAGCGGGAGATTAAATTTTGGCTTTTGAGAAGGGATTCGGAAATATTTCACCTTCTGGAGGAACAGATTTACGTGCGCCAGGTGCTCGCAAAGATGGACGAAAGGGATAGGATGATACTCATCATGAAGCATTCGGGCTACAGTTACGAAGAGATTGCAGAAGTTCTCGGAGTCAAGAAAACATCCATAGGCACGCTGGTAGCCCG
The DNA here is from genome assembly GCF_001562425.1 of Fervidicola ferrireducens. Taxonomy (GTDB): domain Bacteria; phylum Bacillota; class Thermosediminibacteria; order Thermosediminibacterales; family Thermosediminibacteraceae; genus Fervidicola; species Fervidicola ferrireducens. Next base: position 104,278 of record NZ_LOED01000002.1, on the reverse strand, counting down.
GGCCCACCGGAAATTTAAAGAATATTTCAAAGAGGAGGTGTGAGCCGTGTGCTATGACGATGGGATATTGCAGGCGTATCTGGACGGGGAACTCGACGAAAGGGAAAAGGAAATGGTAAAAACCCACCTGGATACTTGCGCAAAGTGCAAAAAGGTGCTGGATGAGTTGAAGGATTTGGATGAATTTGCGAAAGAAAAGCTGGCGATAGATTTCAATCCCTCGATGGAATTTCTAAAAAAGCGGTACAAATACTTTATGATTAGGAAGGGAGCGGAAAATATGATTAAAAAGTACGGGAAGGCCGTCGCCGCTTTTGCAGGGGTGCTGCTCGTATTTTCGGCCGTGCTGGTTTCTCCTGTAAGGGATGCGGTGGCGGACTTTCTTGGCGTATTCAGGATGTCCAGGATCGAGGCGGTAAAAATCACGCCGGAAGACATAGAAAAGATAAGGCAAAGGCTGAACGAAAGCGGCGTAAAAGAGATAGACCTGGAGCAATTCGGAAAGTTCAAGTCCATCGGAGGCGGCTTTGAAGAGGTAAAGCCCGAAGAGGTTGAATCGGCTGCGGAAAAAGTGGACTTCGATTTTAGGCCATTTGGCGAACTTGACGGATATAAGCTTGCCTTCGTCGGGGTGGAAAAACCCCAAAAGCTGGAAATTACGCCCGACGTGGAGGGCATAAACAGGCTTATTATGGCCTTTGGTGGGGAAAAGACCCTTCCAGAAGAAATGGATGGAAAGACTTTCGTGATAAGGACAACCGGAACGGTGAGGCAGACTTTTGTAAGTGAGGAGGAAAGGGCGAATTTTAAATCCTTCGTCATAACCCAGGTGGGGGCTCCCGAAATCCAGGTTCCCGAGGGCGTGGATTTAAACGCCGTAAGGGAAGCGATGCTAGAGCTTCCGCTTTTGCCGGAAAACATAAGGCAGCAGCTTTCCGGAATCGAAAACTGGCAGGCCACCATACCCATCCCCGTCGATGCGGAGCATTCCGAAGTCGAAGATATAACCGTAAAAGGAAAGCCGGCCCTCCTGGTGAAAAATAGATGGGGGGATAACGCCTTTAATTACGCAATATTATGGACGGACAATCAGACGATATTCGCCCTCGATGGAAGCCTCCCGCTGGAAGAAATGCTTAAAATAGCCGAATCTTTGAGGTGAAGACATGGTAATAGAAACTTTCAACCTTACAAAACAGTACGACGGAAAGGGCGGATGCGTCGACATCAATCTCAGTGTGAAAGAGGGCGAGGTCTTCGGGTTTTTAGGCCCCAACGGTGCCGGTAAAAGTACTCTCGTGAAAACTCTGGTGGGGCTCTTGCGCCCCACCGGCGGGAGTGCCCGCGTGCTTGGAAGGCCCCTAGGGGACATCAGGGCAATGGGCAAAATCGGATACCTGCCGGAAAATTTCAGGTACCACGACTGGATGACAGGATTAGAAGTCATGCGCTTCCATGCGGAGCTTTACAAAATACCAAGGCCTGCCGAAAGGATTTCGGAGCTTTTGGAACTTGTTGGACTTTCCGGGCACGAGAAAAAGAAGGTGGCAGGCTACAGCAAGGGGATGCAGCAGAGGCTCGGACTTGCAGTGGCCCTTTTGGCCGACCCGGAACTGGTTTTCTTAGATGAGCCCACTTCGGCTTTAGACCCCGTCGGCAGGATAGAAGTGCGCGAGATAATAAGGGACCTGAAAAAGAAGGGCAAAACCGTCTTCCTAAACAGCCATCTTCTGAGCGAAGTGGAAATGGTGTGCGACCGGGTGGCGATAATCAACAGGGGCAGAATAATAGCCTGCGGGGACCTGAAAGATTTACTCTTTGAAAATTCCGCGTTGACGGCGAAAATAGGAAGTCCCGCCGAGGGCCTAATAGAAGAGTTGAAAAAGATTGCCGTAGAAGTCAAGCTCCGGGAGGATTCACTGACGATAAAAGTGGCCAAAAGGGATGACATACCCCTGATAGCAAAGGTCATAGTGCAGTCAGAGACCCCCCTTTATGAATTAAAAATGGAAGGCGTTTCTTTGGAGGAGCTTTTTGTAAATCTGGTGAGGGGAGGGGAAGCCCTTGATAACGGTGATTAAGTACACCTTCAAGGAGATGTTCCATAAAAAGGCTTTGTTTTTCGTGCTGCTTTTGACGCTTGCGTATTTGACCCTCTATGGTTTCGGGATTAAAGAAGCTTACGAGGCACTGCCTAGAGTTAACACCTTGGCACTTCCGATTTTTTCCGAATTTATTACTGTAGGGCTATACTTTGCCTCACTTATAGTTGCTTTTCTGGTGGTAATTTCCTCGGCGGGGGCTCTGTCGGCGGACGTGGAAAGCGGCGTGATGCAGGCGGTTTTGGTAAAACCGATAAAACGCTATGAAGTGGTGCTGGGGAAATTTTTCGGCATAGGGCTTATAGTTTCCCTTTACTCCCTCTTTTTATTTTTTGGCATTATTTTTTTGAACAAGGCTCTAGGGGCAAGAGTGGTTTTTAGTTTTTCTCAGGTTTTTAACGGAGCCCTTTTATTTTTGTGGATGCCCTTAATACTCCTTTCGGTATGCCTTTGGGGCAGCGCCCGCATGTCGACGCTCGGCACGGGCATCATGGCGGTGATGCTTTACGGCTTTGCGCTCATCGGAGGATGGGTGGAACAGATAGGCTATTTGATATCTTTGGGAGGCCGCAGCGCTACGGGGCTCATAAACGCGGGGATAATTGCAAGCCTTTTGATGCCCACCGATGCCATTTACAGGAAAATGAATTCCGTGTTGTTTTCTTCAAACGGCATTTACTTTTTGCGAAATAACCTGCTGGGAGGCGGTGCCGAACCGAGCCTTTACATGCTCCTTTATGCGGCAGGTTACATGGTCTTCATGCTCTATATGGCCGCAAGAAGCTTTACATTAAGGGACATGTAAAAAAATTCGCGTTAAACTGTGAATGTATAAAAGGGATGTCTGAAAAGACGTCCCTTTTTTCTTTTTGGTCAAAATTGTTTTATTTAAGTCATAGAAATAGTTAAAGGGGGTGGACCGGTGAGGGGCAGGTACTTGCTTTTAATTATTCTTTTGGTTATTGCAGCATGGGTTGCGGTGTCCAGTTTCAACAATGTAGTAATAGAGCAGCTTAATGATACCGGTCTTGTGCGGATAAGGGTTAAATTTTATATCCCGGTAATAGAACGGGATGCGGCAGATAAAATCCGCCTGGAGTCCGAAAGGCCGGGGATGGATTTTGTAAAAACCTTTCGCTGGTTGGACGATAGGACTTTGGAAATCTACGCTCTTGAAAAGGGCCTCCCTAAAGGTTTCAAAACGATACTTCGCATAGAACCCTTAAAAACCGCGGTGCCGGGCCTTTTAAAGGGCGTGAGGGTCTATTACAGGGTGAAAATACGGCCTTTTCCGGTTGAGGTTTCGTCGCCTGTTGCAAGCTCGGGGCCCGTGGTTTTGAGCTTTAGCACTCCGGTAGAGGAAGAGGAAATTTCAAAATACTTACGGGCCGACTTCGATTTTGATTTGAGGCCCTCCTACATTCTCACGGCGACGGGCAAATTGTTCAAGGATGAAAGCCGGTGGCTTCTCGTCCCTCGCGAGCCATTGCGGCCCGGGGATAAATACTTCGTAAAATTTGAAAGCGGCGAAAGCGTCTTTTCGGGTTATTCCAGGTGGTTTGAGGTTGCCCCAGTTCCAAAGGTGATATCTACCTACCCCGAAAACGGTAGGGCAGATGTTATGCCCTACACAGTTTTAAAGGTCGACTTTGACCAGGAAATGCGGGAAGTTTTAATTAAGGTGAGCCGGATGAGCGGGGATGTTATTTGCCGCGGGAAAACAGCCGAATTTAAGCCCCATTCGGTTTTTCTCCCGGGAGAAACTTACGAGGCTTCGGTGGAGGGTACATCGGTGTACGGACAAAAATCGGCACCCTACCGTTTCAAATTTACCGCAAAGCCCATCGGGGACAGTCTGTGGGTGGAAGTTAGCTTAAAACCCCTGCAGAAAGTGGTGGTATACAGGGGCAAGAAAATCGTAAAGACCATGCTGGCATCCGGAGGAAGGCCCGGGTCCGACACCGAAACGCCTCTGGGGTATTTTACTGTAAAGGACAGGGGAGTGTGGTTTTTTTCGGAAAGGTTCGGGCAGGGGGCTTTTTACTGGGTCAGGATAAAGGATAATTACCTTTTTCATTCTATGCCCAGGGACAAAGACCGGAACGTCATAAAGGAGGAATATGAAAAACTCGGCATACCCGCAAGCCACGGCTGCGTGAGGCTCAAAGATGAAGACGCCAAGTGGTTTTACGAAAACATCCCGGAAGGAACTATGGTCGTAATCCACGATTGAAGAAGGGGGATTCAAGTGAACTGGATTTTTGCTTTTTTGATACTGGGAGGGATTTTAGCCGCCGCTTGGAACGGAAAGCTGGATTCAATAACTCCCGCTGCACTGGAAGCTGCAAAAACCGCCATTGAGAGGGCGATAAGTCTCATGGGAGTCGTGGGTTTTTGGCTTGGGATAGCAAAAGTGGCGGAAGAATCAGGGCTTATAGATAGTATCAGCAGGTTTATCGCGCCTTTATTCAGGTGGCTTTTCCCCTCCATACCCAAAGGTCACCCGGCCATGGGGAGCATATTGATGAACTTGAGCGCCAATATGCTGGGGTTCGGCAACGCGGCGACGCCCTTCGGACTTAAAGCTATGAAGGAACTGCAAACCCTAAATCCCAATCCCGATACCGCAACGGAGGCCATGTGCACCTTCCTTGCCATAAATACATCCAGCGTGACGCTGATACCCGCGACGATAATAGCTCTAAGGGCTGCGGCAGGCTCCAAAAATCCATCGGAAGTGCTGGGGGCCATTCTCTTTGCCACCACCTGTTCTACTATGGTTGCAGTTGTTGCCGACTATGCTTTCAGACTCCTTTACCGGAAAATCGAAAGGAGGTAAGGAATTTGGCGGAGCAAATTTCAATTTCTTCCTGGATAATTCCCGTTGTGATGGCGGCGGTCTTTTTACACGGTTTGATAAATAACGTCAGGGTATTTGAAGTGTTTACACAAGGAGCCCAGGAAGGTTTGCAGCTTGCCGTAAAGCTTGTTCCCTATCTTTTGGGGATTTACGTTGCCGTCAGCATCTTTAGGGAATCGGGAGCCGTAGATTTGATGGTGAAAGTTTTAAATCCTGTCATCCGGCTTTTGGAGATTCCGGCCGATGCCCTCTTCTTGTCTATAGTGAGAACCCTGTCGGGACCAGCGGCACTCAGCATGATGGTAGAAATTTTTGACACCTACGGTCCAGATTCGTACATTGGAAGGCTGGCGTCCACGCTGATGGGGTCTACCGATACCACCTTTTATATAATAGCCATCTATTTTGGTTCGGTAGGCATCAAAAAGACGAGGTACGCCGTTCCCGTGGGAATTATGGCGGATTTTGCAAGCCTGCTGGCATCGGTATACATAGTAAAACGATTGTTCGAATAAAGGAAGAGACATAACCTTCAAAATGCCGGAATAAATTTAAAGTGGATCATTGCTTGGAGGGAAGAAAAATGACGGCACCGTGGAACACCGATCTAAAAAGAGGTTTGTCAAGCAGGGAGATACCTTTAAAGAAAAAACTCTTCGGAGAAAACGTAATCCATGAACGTCGGAAAAAATCACCCGCAATCCTTTTCATCAACCAGTTTAAGAGCACCATCACCCTGGTGCTTTTAGGAGCAACAATAATATCGTATTTTTTGGGCGAGATGGCCGATGCTGCGGCCATCACTGCAATTATCGTATTAAACGGTTTTATGGGGTTCATACAGGAATACCGCACCGAAAAAGCTCTAGAGGCTTTGAAAGAAATGGCGGCTCCCGTAGCCCGAGTAGTGCGCGATGGTCAGATAAAGGTAATCCCGGCTAAAGAGGTGGTGCCGGGCGATGTAGTGATATTGGAGACCGGCGATAAAGTACCGGCCGACGGGGAACTTTTTGAGGTTGAAAATCTCAAAGTGGACGAATCCATGCTTACGGGAGAATCGGTACCGGTGGAAAAAAGCGTAGAAAGCAGGCAGCTGGAAACCTTGAAAATCCACCGTTCGAATTTGGTATTCATGGGGACCATGGTGGTAAGCGGCAGGGGTAAGATGGTGGTAACGCAAACAGGAATGAATACGGAAATGGGCAAAATCGCCGGAATGATGGAAGGCGTCGGGGAAGAGCAAACCCCACTTCAAAGGCGGCTGGATGACCTTGGCAAGCAGCTCCTCGTCCTTTGCCTTTTGATATGCTTTATGGTCGCGATGTTAGGGGTTCTGAGGGGCGAGGAGATTTACCAGATGTTCCTTTTTGGTGTAAGCCTTGCCGTAGCTGCAATACCCGAAGGACTGCCCGCCGTGGTCACGATGGTGCTCGCTATGGGAGTTCAGCGGATGGTGAAAAAGAATGTGCTGGTGAGAAAACTTACGGCCGTAGAAACCCTGGGGTGTGCTACAGTTATTTGCAGCGATAAAACCGGCACCCTTACGGAAAACAAGATGACCGTGAGGAAAATCTATGTGGATGGCGAAACGGTGATGGTAACGGGAAGCGGCTACGGAATTGAAGGGGACTTCATTACAAACGATGGCCGGCTGCTTAAAAAGACTTCTCCTTCAATGGAGAAACTGCTCAGGATTGCAGTTTCATGCAATAACGCTGAACTTGGTGAGCAAAAGTCCGGAATTTTTGGCTTTGGAAGGCCAAAGGAGATGGTGCCCGCCGGAGACCCTACGGAAGTTGCCCTTTTGGTTGCGGCTGCAAAGGCCGGGTTTTTTAAAAATGACGTTGAAAGGACTTACAAAAGGATAAGGGAAATTCCTTTCGATTCGGAACGGAAGCGAATGTCGGTGGTGGTGAAAAACCAAAAGGGGGAGCTATTCCTGTTTACAAAAGGAGCTCCGGACGTAATTTTGGAACTTTGCGATGGTATAGAAGAAAATGGAAATATTAAAAAGATGACTTTATCAGAAAAGAGAAAAATATCCCGGATAAACGAGGATATGGGAAGGGAAGCCTTGAGGGTCCTGGCGTTTGCCTACCGGAAATTAGACAGTACTCGGGACTTAAGCGAAAATACCGAGACAGGTTTGATTTTTCTAGGCTTGATGGGAATGATAGATCCGCCGCGACTAGAGGCGGCTTCAGCAGTCGAAAGGTGCTTTGCCGCGGGGATAAAGCCTGTAATGATAACGGGTGATCACCGCGCCACCGCCTGGGCTGTGGCAAAAGAACTGAACATGATGGGCAAAGGTGGGAGGATAATAACGGGACAGGAACTTGACGAAATGTCCGAATCCGAGTTTTTAAAATGTATAGATGATATTTCGGTGTACGCCCGAGTGACTCCCAAGCACAAGTTGAGAATAGTTCGAGCGCTAAAAAAGAAGGGCCATGTGGTTGCCATGACCGGTGATGGAGTGAACGACGCTCCTGCGGTAAAGGAAGCGGATATAGGTATTTCAATGGGGAAAACAGGCACCGATGTGACGAAGGAAGCTTCGGCGATGATACTGCTGGATGACAATTTTGCAAGCATCGTATCCGCCGTGGAAGAAGGACGCATCATTTACGACAACATCCGAAAATTCATACGTTACTTGCTCTCCTGCAATACCGGAGAAGTGCTGACGATGGTGTGGTCGTCGCTCCTCGGGATGCCGCTGCCGCTTTTGCCCATACAGGTCCTGTGGATGAACCTTATAACCGACGGCCTGCCGGCCATTGCATTGGGAGCGGACCCGCCCGAGAGGGATGTGATGAACCGCAAACCCCGAAAAAGACAGGAAGGTATTTTTTCCGGCGGCATGCGACGGAAAATATTTTACAGGGGGTTTCTTATAAGCCTTGCCACCATGGCTTCCTACCTGATATCCTGGTATTACGGCGGCTCCGGGATAGGCTTCTCAAGAACGGTGGCTTTTTCCACCTTGGTGATGTCCCAGCTCATATTTGCCTTTGAATGCAGGGAAGAAAACGCCACCTTATGGGGGAAAAATCCGTTCTCGAATCTTTTCCTCACGCTGGCTGTAATAATTTCGGCGGCAATGCTTTTGGGAGTTGTCTACGCGCCGTCGCTTCAGGTTATCTTCCACACCGTGCCGCTTGATGGAAAAATGTGGCTTTTGATTCTGGCCCTCTCCGGCCTGGGTGCGGTCCTGTAAAAAATATATTTTAAAATAGAGGAGGAATTTTGAAAGTTTTGTGGAAATTATAAAATAAAAGCGGCCGGGAGGTTTTGATAATGATTAAACATCTTGATTTTTCCATAAATCTTTACACGGAGGGGGAAAAGTTCTTCGATGTGTTAAAAGCCGTCATAAGGGATTCAAAAAAATCCAACTGGCCTCACGAAAGGGAGAGAGCTTGTTATGCCGAAGATTTATTTAAAAGAGCTCTTGAAACTTTTGATGAGGCCATTCATTTTGCCGAAAACAGGGTCCAAGAAGGACTTTGCATCGAGCACGACCTGAAGTTAATAGGGGAATTGAAAGCTAAGAGGGATTACTGGAAAAAGAAACTGGAAGAGCTGTCCGAATTTGCAAAATGTTAGGTCGAAGGGGTGATAAAGTGAAGCTTGTCATTGGAGACATAACGAAGGCCGAGGCCGACGTTATAGTAAATGCGGCAAATGGCATCGGACCCATGGGCGGCGGCGTAGCCCTGGCAATAAAGAAAGCCGGCGGGAAAGTGATTGAAGACGAAGCCATTAGGGTCTGCAGCCAGCTCGACCCCCGGCCGGGAGACGTTTACGTTACCACCGCCGGTGGATTGAAAGCCAAGTACATCTTTCACGCAGTGACCATGAAGAGGCCGGCGGAGCCGTCCAGCGTAGAAATAGTAAGGAAATGCCTTCAGTCGCTCCTCGAGAAAGCCCGGGAAATGAAAGTTAAATCCATGGTTCTGCCGGCGCTGGCTACAGGCGTCGGAGGCGTCCCCAAAAAGGATGTGGCACGAGTTTATAAGGAAGTTCTCGGTGATGTAAAGGATATAGACATTACGGTGATGGACGTGAGCGGTGAGTTCATAAAATACCTGGAAGAGGAATTGAAAAAAGCCCCTTGAAGGGGCTTTTTTAATTGATTCATAAATATCGACCGCTGCAAATGAAGATACTAAGATTGAAGACAAAAAAGGGGAGGAAAGTGCGAATGGGAAGTGTTCGGAAAAACGGGGGAGAATCGAAAGGAAAGTCGGTTCCGCCGTTAGATAGAAGGAGGTTTAAAGGCGAGCTTTTCGATGACGAAAGACCGGAAAAATACGAGCTTTCCCGGGAATTCGAAATTGAAAACCCTATGAAGACGCCTCCTAACAATTTGACCGTAAAAAACCCGGAGAAAAAGGAAAAGGAATGAGTGGTGGTGTTCGTGCTGAACTCCATAAGGGAAACGCGGGCGGTAAAAGACGGGCTTCACAACATTATCCTCGAAATTCCCGAGGATGTATATTTGAGTATATATGATAACTTGAACGATAAAGACGCTTACGACGTACTGAAACAGTATCTCAATTACCACCAGGATGATGGAATCCCCAGCGACGTCAGAATACAGCACAACAAAAACGCGCACACGGTGAACATTTACGCCAACCTCCATTACCTGGGGAACGGAAAGACAAGGACTAAGTATTACATGGACGATGCCATGGATGAGCGATGAGTGTGTAAGATAAAAGACACCGTACGTAAAATTAAACACTTTAAATGTGAAAAGTGCCGTCAGAAGGCATTGTGATGGGTGGCACAAAAATTGCATTTGCCTTTTACGGTGACCGAAACCTTTTAAGAGGAATCAAATTTATACCGGGAGGTATCGTTATGGCGAAAGTGACCTTCAAAGCTAGAACGGAGTGGAAGGGCGGAATGGTAGCCGAAGGAACCGCCAGGGGATTTAAGGTTACCGTTGACGAACCTAAAGACCTCGGCGGGACCGATACCGCTATGAATCCCGTTGAGATGCTCCTGTGTTCTCTAGGAGGATGCATGGCCATTGTGGCCAGCGCCTTTGCTCCGATGTGCGGCGTGGAGTTGAAAGGATTTTCCGTGGACCTTGAAGGAGACCTGGACCCGGACGGTTTTCTGGGGAGAAATCCGAACGTAAGGAAAGGTTTTTCCGAGATACGGTACAAAATGCACATAGTTTCCGATTCCCCGGAGGAAAACGTAAAAAAACTTTACGAGCTCATACAGGAAAGATGTCCCGTAAAGGATACTTTAAAAGGTGTTCCAGTAAACGGAGATATGGTTATCGAAAAATAAGATTCAAAAACAGGAGCCTGCCGGAGTTTAATCCGGCAGGCTTTTTGACATTGACACAAATGAGCGGGTAAATTAAACTATTAAGTAGCTTAAAATAGCTTTGGAAAAAGGTGGATTTTTGCCATGATGAAAGACGGTTCCCTAAATGAGCTTTTGCTGTTGCTTCTTTCAAAAAAGGGCAATTACGTTTCCGGCGAAGAAATAAGCGAAAAATTGGGTGTCAGCCGCACCGCCGTATGGAAGCAGGTAAACCATTTAAGAAAGCTAGGATACGAAATAGATTCGGTGCCGAGGGTGGGATATTGCCTGAAAAAGTCGCCGGATTTGCTTTTGCCGGAAGAGATTATACAAAGTAGCCGCCTCGAATTCCTGGCCCGCAAAATTTACTACTACCCTTCGATAGGTTCCACCAACGATGAAGCAAAAAAGTTGGCTCAAAATGGCGCACCTCACGGGACGCTGGTGATTGCGGAAGAGCAGACGGGAGGGAAAGGGAGGCTGGGAAGGAGGTGGGTATCACCGCCCCGGGAAGGAATATGGTTGTCGATAATTCTAAGGCCTTCACTGGAACCCTACGAAGCACCCCGGATTACCATGACCTGTGCGGTAGCGGCTGCAAAAGCGATAAGGAAAGTCGCCGGAATAGATTGCTGGATAAAATGGCCGAACGACCTTCTGGTGGAGGGCAAAAAGGTGGCTGGGATTTTGACGGAAATGAGCGCCGACATGGACAGTATCAATTTTGTGGTAACAGGCATAGGTGTCAATGTGAATAACACGGATTTTCCGGCGGAAATTAAAGAAACTGCTACGTCCTTGAAACTTGTGTCCGGAAAGAATGTAGGGCGATTGAAAATTTTAACCGAATTTCTTTCGCAATTTGAGGTAGTCTACAGATACCTAGAGGACGGCGAATTTGGAAAGGTACTGGAGGAATGGAGGCAGCTTTCCTGCAACCTGGGGAGGCGAGTCAGGATAATCGGCAGGAATTACGAACTAGAAGGATTGGCCCTGGATGTGGACGATGATGGCGCGTTGCTGGTTAAAACCGATGGGGGCACGGTGGAAAGGGTTTTGAGCGGCGATGTGTCGCTCAGGGAATAAATAGAGGTTTTCGGGTTCACAATAATAATGGAGGTGCATTCGGGTGGACGAAAGGCAGAAGCAGATAGAGGAAATATTGGACTTTGTGACCCACCATAAAAATTCCCTGGCCAGCATCAACATATGCGCTCGCCTATTGGGTGACAAATTTATCCAGGTTGACGACGAGGTTATTCAGGAGTTAAAAGTGAAGCTTCCGCGAGCTGACAGCGAAGAACTCGAATCTTTTTATTATATGATAAAATAAAAGAATGACTGAAAAAGCTTTCCTTTTGCAAGGAAGGCTTTTTTATTTTTGTGCAGGAACTTTAAAAACGGCGATAGAATATAAATTAACTAACGTATTTTCCAATCATAAAATTAAGGGGGACTTTTTATGATAAAGATTATTTTAAACGGGGCGCGGGGGAAAATGGGAAGAACCATAGCGGAACTCGTAAAATCACAAGAGGACATGGAAATAATTGCGGGTGTTGACGTTGTCGGGGAAAAGGGTGATTTTCCCATTTACAACAGCATATTTAAAATAGAGGAAAAAGCCGACGTAATAGTGGATTTTTCCAATCCTCAGGCCTTGGATAATTTGTTGAGATATGCCCTGTCGCACCGCGTTCCGGTGGTGACGGGGACCACTGGCCTAGAAGAAAGCCATAGGCTGATGCTGCAGGATGCCGCTAAAACGATACCGGTGTTTTATTCGCAAAATATGTCGCTGGGGGTATTCCTCATGGTGATGCTTTCTCAAAAGCTGGCCCGGGTCTTATCCGATTTCGACGTGGAGATAGTTGAAAGACATCACAATCAGAAGATAGACGCCCCCAGCGGAACGGCCATTATGCTGGCCGAGGCTATAAAGGAAGTTAGAAGTGGGGCTGAATTCGTCTACAGCAGGGTAGAAAAGAGGAAAAAGAGGGATAAAAACGAAATAGGCATTCATTCCATCAGGGCCGGAAACCTGGTGGGGGAACACCGGGTGATTTTTGGGGGCGAGGATGAAACTATAGAAATAAGTCATGTGGTAACTTCAAGAAAAGTTTTGGCAGCCGGTGCGCTGAAGGCCGCCAGGTTTATAGTGGAAAAGGCGCCAGGGTACTATACGATGAAGGACCTCGTAGACAGTCTGAGCTGCTAACTTATCCTTCTTCCGCAATAAGGACAAAAATTGAATGAGGGGTCGACGTAACTTCCACATTCCGGACAGTAGCTTCCGTGGCCGAATACCTTGTGGAGTCGTGAGACATCCAGGTCGGCCCCTCTTTTTAGTTCTTCGGCGTATTCCTTATCCACCGAAAAAATTGCTGGACAGCACCGGAACTTCACAAAGTACCTCCTGTTCCATTGGAAAATGGGAATGAAGAAAAAGTGGAAGTAGGTGAACACTTCTATTAGTTCGGCCCGTGAAAGCCTGCCGCAGGACGGACATACCGTTGCGTCGAAATCTCTTAAGTGTTTTTCCCTATCCTGAATTCCGAAAATACCGAAAAAGAACATCGCATTCCTCCCCGCTCTAAAAGTCAGAAAAAGGCTACAGAATTTATTATAATAGAAAAAAGCGGCGCTATCCAGACCGGTTTTATCACCAGGCTCTCAGCCTTTTGCCGAGACTATAGGCGTATCTGCCTTTTATGAAGACCTCCCACCGGGATACGGCGATAAATACCCCGGTTTCGCAATTTACCGCAATTTCCGGGTAGCTGTCACCTCGAGGGGCTATGACGGTGCCCGAGACCGCAAGGGAAAGTTTTTCGGAAAAACGGCCGGCCAGGTTGCAGCCGAAAAGCATCCAGCGGGGATTGGGGGAAAATTTTACCTTCCCGTTTTTGATAAGTTCCGCAAGGTCGCTTATATACGCGGCCATGCCGGTGTCTTCGGGCCCGGGTTCGTCGTAAAAGCCGCTCCAGTTGCTCATTATAATTCCCCGTGGATAGGAATGAGCGAATACTTTTATCAGATTGATGGCTCCCGAAGACTCGGAAACATCCGAAAGCATTTCCAAAAATTCCCTTCCATTCCGGGGCTTTATCACCAGGTGCCCCGTTTTATGGGCGCGGTAATCGAAGGCTTTTTCGTCCCCGTATCCGTGGGCCGAAACGGCTACGGCAGTTCCTGGTTCCACTTTACCACCTCCGAGAAAATTGGTTTTTTATATTTTATTAGACCGGGCCGGGAAATGGTGAAAGTGTGGCAGTAGCATGTCTGTGTCAAATTGATACTAATACTAAAAAAAGACACCGCATTAAGCGTTCGGTAAATAGCTCGCCCGGTTTATAAACAAAGACCGCTTTTGGGGTGCATGAACTCCCAATGGGAGCATATCATAGCACGCAAAAAAAGCGGTCTTTTTTTTTCTCCGATTGCAATTGCGAGGTTTTTTGTTGCGTTGGAATTTTTCAAAAAATAAAATTTATGTTCATGTATTGCAATATTATACAATATATATTATAATTATACGCAACAATCTAGAATATACAAAATGACGAATGATTATACATAATGGTAAATCTCAGCAACGAGAGAGGCCTGTACACCCGACAAAACCCTCTTTAGATGGCCTGATAATAAATGAGAATAATAAGGAGGAGAGCTCTGTGAAAAGATTGCTTGCTTTGACGACTCTACTGGTATTTTTGCTTACGCTGACAGGGTGCGGGGGAAGCGAAGGCACTGCAAATGTCAACGAGGAAAAGGAACTGGTCATAGCAATCCCTGAAGAAATCGAAGGCACCGATATCCAGCAGGTAAAGTGGGAAAACATAGTTCACAGCCTTCTTTTTCAGCCCCTAGTGTCCTTCGATATGGAACTGAAAAATCTCGTGCCAGAGGGTGCATCTTCTTTTGAAATATCGCAGGACGGGACCGAGCTCACCTTTAGACTTCCGAAAGATGCGGCTTTTTCCGATGGAAGTCCCCTAAAGGCAGAAGATATCAAGAATTCCTTGGAAAGGTACAGGAAGATAAGCCCTTATGCGGAGGACTTGGCCCCTATAAAGGAGATTATCGTAAAAGATCCTGAAACGCTGGTTTTAAAACTGGAAAAATCCGCTGCTTATTTGTGGCCGGTGCTGACGAGTACATACGGAGGAACGGTAAATGCAAAAAAGGCAAAAGAGATTGGCGATCAGGCTTTTAACAGGAACGCGGAAGGCAGCGGGCCTGCAACGGTGCAGGAATGGGTTCAGGGTTCCTACATCACCCTGAAGAAAAATGAAAATTACAGGACTTACAGCCCTCTTGTGGAAAACAAAGGTCCTATAAAATTTGACAAAATAACCGTTAAGTTCGTGCCTGATGACTTCACGAGGATAAGCGAACTAGAATCGGGAAATGCGGATATTATAATAAGCGTTCCTGCTGAAAACGTTAAAGAGCTTGAACAAAACAGCGACGTTCAGCTTTTCAAGTACCTCCAGCCAGGCATAAGCTACATTGCAATGAATACCAAGGCCGAGCCTCTCAACGATATAAAGGTGAGGACTGCCATTGCACTTGCTATAAACAAAGATGAGATAAAGGATGTGCTAAAAGGTGCTGTTCTGCCCAAGTACGGACTCCTATCGCCTGCCCATCTTTGTTACGACGAAAAGAAGGAAATGGAGCTCAAGGCGAGGTACGGCTACGATCAGGATAAGGCCAAAGACCTGCTGGCTCAAGCCGGATATAAAGATACGGATGGCGATGGAATTCTCGAGAAAAACGGAAAACCTCTTTCGCTTACCATGATGGTGGCGCTCGATTTTCCCATGCTTAAACAGGCTGCCCCTGTAATCCAGGCCCAGCTAAAACAAATCGGAATAAATCTGGAGTTGAGGGAATATGAATCAAAGTATATAAAGCAGGCCATCCAGGACCACGATTTTCAGCTTGCCATGCGGTCATATTGGTGGAACGACCCGGATATCCTGTACTACAATTTCAGCAGCAGTTCGAAAGCACCCTGGATAAATAAGGAATGGGATAGATTGCTCGAAGATGCGCGGTATATTATGGACATGAATCAGAGAACCGCCAAATACAATGAAATACAGGAAAAAATACTCTCGGAATTGCCGGTGGTACCTCTTTTTTCCGAATATCAACACATAGCCGTTCGTAAGTCGGTAACAGGAGTGAAGGTTAGCATCGACGGAAGGATATTTTTGAACGACGCCGATAAAATTGATTGAGCATTGCGCCAAAAAGGTGCAGGGCCTATTGCTGATATGCTAAAAAAGGGCTGGTGTAAAAATGATAAGACCCGAGGACGTAATTCTGGCAGGGGAGCGAATAAAAAATTACGTGTACCGTACACCCTTTGAAAAATCCCACTTTTTAAGCGACCTTACGGGTGGGCAGGTTTTCCTCAAACTCGAGTGCCAGCAGAAGGTCAAGGCTTATAAAATAAGGGGTGCGGTCAATAAAATTCTTTCCCTTGCACCGGAAGAGAGGCAAAAAGGGATAATTACGGCTTCTTCAGGAAATCACGGCGCGGCCGTTAGTTACGTTTCAGGTCTTCTTGGAATCGATAATGTCACGGTATACGTGCCGGAGGTGACTCCTGCCGTCAAGAAAGAAAAGATAAAAAGGTATGGGGCGAAACTGGTGGTGGCGGGAAAGGATTTCGACGAGGCCTTTTGCCTGGCAAAACAAAAAGTAAAAGAGCTTGGGGGGATATGGATAGATCCCTGTTCGGATGAGGCGGTCATAGCGGGGCAGGGGACGATAGGCCTTGAGATGCTGGAAGATAATGCCGCCCTTGATACGTTGGTGGTGCCCATCGGTGGCGGTGGAATGATAACGGGGATAAGCATAATAGCCAAAGCCTTAAAACCGGCAATTGAGGTTGTAGGAGTGCAGACCGAGGCCTGTCCTGCCATGCTGGCATCGTTACGAGACGGTAGACTATACGAAAGATATCAGAGTAAACCTTCAATTTGCGAAGCTCTGGTGGGCGGCGTAGGGGAGATACCCTACATTATGGCGAAAGAGTGCATAGACGATATTCTGCTGGTCGCCGAAAAAACCATAAAAGAAGCCGTGATAAAGCTTATCGACCGGGAAAAGATTTTGGCGGAACCGTCGGCGGCGGTGGGGGTGGCGTGCCTTATGGAGCACTGCGAGCGTTTCAAAGGCAGGAATGTCGGTGTGGTGATTTCTGGGGGTAACATGGACCTGGAGCTATTAGAAAAGCTTATAAGCGAGGTGAAATCGTGAAAGTCGATGAAAAAGCAATCGAAGAAATAGCAGGGGAGTACTTTTCCTCAAAAACCCCCGGCATGGCCTTGTTAATAGGGCAAAGAGGCGAGGTTGTTTACAAAAAAGGCTTCGGAATGGCGGACATTGAAAAGGGAATTCCCATCGACGCCGATACGGCGTTTATTATAGCTTCCATTACAAAGCAGTTTACCGCGATGGCCGTGATGATGCTGAAGGAAAAGGGCCTTTTGGATTACGACGATGCTATAGGGCGGTTTTTCCCCGATTTTCCCCGCGGCTTTGGGGTGGGCGGACGGCAACATAATATCTACCGTTGAAGACCTGTTCAAATGGCACAACGCCCTTTATACGGAAAAGCTGGTAAAAAAGGAGACCTTGAAGGAAGCTTTTACTCCTCACGTGCTGAGAGATGGAACTTCCACAGGCTACGGTTTTGGGTGGTTTATAGGAGAAAGAGCAGGCGTTAAGGAAATATGGCACAGCGGTGGAACCATAGGTTACGTTTCGCGTTTTTCACGCTTCGTGGATGAAGGAGTGGCCGTCATCATGCTTACGAATTGCTATGACCTTGCGGGCCCTAAGCGGGATGAGTTGTTCGACAGGATAGTAAACGTAGTTTTTGCCGGGTTGGGGAGGAAGATACTGTGAGCGACTTGTTGGAATATGCCGTAAGGAAACTAATAATCGGCGCATTCGTTGTTTTTGTCGTAACGGTAGTTTTGTTCTGCATCATGCAGCTCATGCCGGGAGATCCCATCCAGCTAATTTCCAATCCCAGGATACCGCCTGAAAAGATAGCGGAACTTAAAAAGCACTGGGGGCTTGATAAACCTGTTTACGTCCAGTATTTCTACTGGCTTTTTCATATTTTGCAGGGGGATTTCGGCACTTCCATCACCACGGGACAGAAAGTCATCACCTTGATCAAGGCAAGACTGCCTTACACCCTTCTTCTTGCCGGCGGTTCTTTGATTTTCCAGTACATCATAGCCATACCCCTCGGGCTGATGGCAGCGTATAAAGAACACAGCATTTTTGACAGCATGGTGGTGGTATCCACCATAATCTTTTGGTCGATACCCTCTTTCTGGTTGGGGATACTTTTGATCCTAATTTTTAGCTTGAAATTAAAACTCCTGCCAGTGTCCGGTTACGACGGTTTGAGCTCTCTGATTTTGCCTTTGATGACTGCGACGCTGCCCAATTTGGCAAGCACGCTGAGGCTTACCCGTTCCGAGGTACTGGAAGTCCTGCGCGAAAAATATGTGTCCACCGCCTACGCTAAAGGATTGAGCGAAAAAAGAGTACTTATTTTTCACGTGCTCAGAAACGCGCTTATTCCTGTTACGCTCATGTTCTTTCTTTACCTCCCGTGGACTGTTGGCGGTGCAGTAATCATCGAAACAATTTTTTCCTGGCCGGGGATGGGAAGGCTATTGTGGACGGCCATATCTTCCCAGGATTTTCCGGTAGTCCAGGGAATAATTTTTATCATCGCGATTTTGACGGTGGTTTCAAACATTGCCGGAGATATCATAACTGCCTGCCTTGACCCGCGAATCCGTGCGGAAATAAGGGGGGAAAGCTGATGGGAGCGAAATTTGATGTAAAAGTGCTGACAAGAAACAAAGTATTTCTGGCAGGGCTGATAATTCTCTTTACCGTGGCCGTTGTCGCAGTTTTCGCTGATGCCATAGCACCGCACCCTTACGACGAGATGAACGTCTCGTTGGCTTTGAGGGCTCCTCAGCCCCAGTTTCCCTTCGGAACCGACCAGTACGGGCGGTGCGTTTTCAGCCGGGTTATTTACGGCACCAGGATAGCATTGGGCGTAGGCCTTGTGGTGGTCCTGGTCGAAAGTTTAATCGGAGTAACTTTGGGACTTCTTGCGGGTTATTACGGAAAAAAATTTGACAAAATCGTTATGTTCGTAACCGACCTTACGTGGGCTCTGCCTCCTCTTGTAATGGCCTTGGCAATCGTAACGATGCTGGGGCCCAGTTTGATAAACGTAGTCATCGCCATAGCGGCGGTCAGCTGGGCGCAGTTTGCGCGAATCGTGAGGGCGAAGACTCAGGCGCTGAAAAATATGCCTTTTGTGGAAGCGGCGCGGGCATTCGGCGAAGGAGATTTGAACATAATACTGCGGTATATCCTTCCAAACGTGCTCTCGCCCATTATAGTGCTCTCCACGCTTTCCTTGCCCCAGGCGATTCTCTCCACAACTTCCCTTGGTTTCCTGGGACTCGGAGCCCAGCCGCCTTCTCCCGACTGGGGCCTAATCCTTTCGGAAGGGAAGAACTATATTAGGCAGGCTCCGTGGATTTCCATTTTCCCCGGCATCGCCTTGGTCTATACGGTCCTGGGTTTCAATCTTTTAGGTGAAGGCCTTAGAGAAATCCTCGACCCGAGGCTGAAATTGTAGCAAAAAAAGGAGGAACGAAGGTGGAAGACGCGCTTCTTTCGGTGAAGAACTTGTCCGTTGTATTCAAAACCACAAGCGGAACTGTACAGGCAGTCGACGATGTGAGTTTTGACGTGAAAGAGGGCGAGATTTTCGCCCTTGTAGGAGAATCCGGGTGCGGCAAATCAACGACGGCTATGAGCATAATGAGGCTTGTCCCTAAAAATTGCACGATAACCGGCGGCCAAATAATTTTTCGGGGAAAGGATCTTGTAAAGTTGAAGGAAAAAGAAATGTCTTCCGTCAGGGGTAAGGAAATCGGCATGATTTTTCAAAACCCCCTAGATTCGTTGAACCCCGTCTACCCTGTGGGAATACAGGTTTCGGAGGCCGTGCTTCTCGACAGGGTGCCGCGGGATGAGGCCTGGAAAAAAGTTGTTGAAATTTTTAAAGACGTCAAGATTCCGGACCCCGCCGAGAGGGTCCGAAGCTATCCTCATGAATTAAGCGGCGGTATGCGCCAGAGAGTAATGATTGCCATGATGCTTTCTAGAAACCCCAAACTTCTCATCGCTGACGAACCGACGACCGCCCTCGATGTCACGATTCAGGCGCAAATACTGGAAATAATAAAAGACTTAAAAGATACTTTTGGCACTTCCATCCTCGTAATCACCCATGACTTCGGGATTGTGGCGGAGTTAGCCGACAGGGTGGCCGTTATGTATGCCGGGAAAATTGTGGAGATAGGAAGTGTCTTACAAATTTTTGAAAAACCCCGCCATCCTTACACCCAACTCTTGATGGAAGCTCTCCCTAAAATAACCAAAAAACAGGGTCGACTGAAAACCATTCCGGGCAGTGTTCCTAATTTATACGAACTGCCCGCAGGGTGCAGTTTTCATCCGCGATGTCCGAAATCTATGGAGATATGTTCGAAGATAGCGCCACAGCTGAAAAAAGCAGGTGAAGGACATTTTTTCCTCTGCCACCGGGAGGGATGAATATGGAAACAATCGTTGTAATTGACAACGTAAAAAAATTTTTTAACGTAACGAAAGGCCTTTTTAAAAAGCATTTATATCAAATTAGGGCAGTGGACGGCGTGAGTTTTGAAATAAAAAGGGGAGAGACGTTCGGGCTTGTAGGCGAAAGCGGAAGCGGTAAGACGACCGTGGCAAGACTTGTGATGAGGCTTACCGACCCTACAGAAAACACCATTTTTTTCAAGGGAAAGGATATTTTTAAAGCAAAAGGAAAAGAATTAAAAGACATAAGGCGCCGGATGAGCATGGTTTTTCAGGACCCCGCCGCATCCTTAAATCCCAGGGCCACTATTTTGGATTCCATTAAGCGGCCATTGGAAATTTACGGATATAAAAAATCTGAAATCAAGGCGATAGTGGAAGATACTATTGAAAAAGTGGCCCTGGGCAAGGAACTTCTTAACCGCTATCCGCATCAACTTTCGGGAGGGCAGCAGCAGCGGGCGAGCATAGCGAGGGCTTTAGTTTTAAAGCCGGAATTTATGGTCCTCGATGAGCCCACTTCAGCGCTGGATGTATCGGTACAAGCTCAGATATTGAACATATTGCTGGAAATTCAGGAAAGGTATAACCTCACTTATCTTTTCATAACGCATAACCTTTCGGTGGTGAGATATGTTAGCGACCGAATTGGCGTGATGTACCTGGGAAAGATTGTGGAAATAGCTCAAGTTGACGAAATTTACAGCAGTCCCCTTCATCCATACACGGCTGGACTTTTATCTTCAGCTCCCAGCCTTTCTCCTAGAGGCAGAAGCCGGAAAAAACTTCTGCTTTCGGGAGACCCACCCAGCCTTATAAACCCGCCGCCGGGGTGTCGCCTCTATCCGAGATGTCCGTATGCCGAAAAGATATGCCGGGAGGAAATTCCGGAACTCCGGGAGGTTAAAACCGACCATTTTGTGGCTTGCCACAGGGCGGGAGAACTGGATTTTTCGGGGATTGTAAGATGGTGATGATAAAAAAATTGAAAGATCACTAAGAAGGGAGAAAATTGTATGACCGGATTGAAGAAGACCTACGACATACTTTTAAAAAACCTGAAGATCGTTGACGGCACAGGTGCGCCGGCATTTTACGGCGACATCGGCATCAAAGGGGATACAATTGTCTTGGTTGGCAAGGCTGAAGGAAGCGGCGAAAAGGAGCTGGATTGCACCGGCCTTATTGCAGCGCCGGGTTTTATCGACATACACAACCACAGCGATTTTTCGGTCATCTTACTGCCCGATGCCCCAAATTACCTGAGTCAGGGCGTTACCACGCTGGTTGTCGGGAACTGTGGATACAGCGGGGCGCCGCTTACGCCCAAAAACCGCCGCATGTTCGAAAAGGTGTTCGGTAAGAATTTACCTTTCGAAATGGAAAGCGATAACATGCCTTTCGGCGCTTACCTGAAAATTTTGGACAAATATCCAAAGGCCGTGAATATAGCAAATCTGGTAGGACACGGCAATATCAGAGGAGCGGTTTTGGGCTTGGAAAATTTAAAACCCTCGAAAGAGGAAATGGATGAAATGAAAAGGGTTCTTTCAGAAGCCATGGAAAGTGGGGCCTTCGGCATGAGCACCGGCCTTATATATGACCCCGGCATTTTCGCCGATACGAACGAGATTGCAGAGCTATGTTCGGTAGTGAAAGAATATCGGGGTATATACGCAACCCACATAAGGAATGAATCGGACTTACTTGTCGATGCGGTAATGGAAGCCATAGAAGTGGGCAAAAAGACCGGCGTTAGGGTGCAAATCTCCCATCACAAGGCTTCCGGCAAAAGGAACTGGGGCCTTGTAAAAACAACCCTAGACCTCATGCAGTATTACCGCCGCCGGGGAGTGGAGGTCACTTGCGACGTTTATCCGTGTACCTTCGCTAACACGGGACTTTACGACTGCTTGCCAAGCTGGATAAGGGGACAGGCCTTTGAAGAACAGATAGCAAAAAAAGATGTGCGGGAGAGGTTAAGGTCCGAACTTTCAAGGCCCAGCGACGATTTTGAAAACATCATACTGGATGCTGGTTTTGATGGGTTGATTATTTCTTCCTCGGAAAAATTTAAGGAATTCGAAGGAAAGTCTATCGCCGAAATATCCAAAATTTTAGAGATGGACCCTTACGACACTATATTCCACCTTTTGGAAAAAGACAGGGATATTTATGTTTTAGCAGGAGGGATGAGCGAGGATGACGTCCGCTACATAATAAAACATGACCTTTCTATGGTCTGCAGCGATTCGGAGATATTAGAGTTCGGCGAGGGCAAACCCCATCCCCGGGGCTATATGGCTTTCACAAAAGTAATTTCCTCTTACGTCCGCGAAGAAAATCTCCTTTCGCTGGAAGAGGCGGTAAAGAAGATGACTTACCTTCCTGCCTGGAAATTGGGCCTTCATGACAGGGGGATGCTCAAGCCCGGATTTAAGGCCGACATAGCGGTGTTCGATTACTGGAACATAGATTACAGCTCCGCCTACGGTGACCCCCATCATTACTCCAAAGGGATGGTCCACGTGCTTGTCAACGGTGTACCGGTGATCTTGAATGAGCAATTCACCGGAGAGAGGCCGGGGGTGGTGTTGAGGAGAAGGTGAAAGATGGCTGATTGACGAACGATAAATCAGCAAACCCAATGTGGAAGACATAAAGGCGTTTTTTTATGATATAATATACCAAATAATATACCAAGAATCTCTGTATGGAACCAAAATAAAAGGGAGTCCGAGGACAGCGTTTTTGTGCGGAGTAATCTGGCGTTAACGCTGGAGCGCCAATTGCTACAGGTTATTTCCTCCTGAGGCGAGAGAACCTAAAAAAGACTTTACGATATTTGGGGAGTGAAGAGAGGGAGCTTTTAAAGTACTTGCTTCAACGTGGTGGATATAGCAGGTTGGAACGCCGAAACCCGCAAGTTCGGCTCCATGCAGGGAGATGGCTTTTTCTGGACCGAGCGGCCTCCAGAGTCTTCTCTTGGTACTCTATGGTCCAAAGCTTTGATAATGGTGGGCAGGGCAAAGTTAGGAGGCCGAACCTATAAAATAGCCACCATACCCGTAGAACTCAGGTAGTCCCTTCAGAAGATTTTATTTGAGAATCATGATTAAAGCGAGGGAATGTAAATGATGCGCCTTTTTGAAGTTGACAGAAACGACAAGTGCCCCTGCGGTAGCGGAAAGAAGTATAAAAAATGTTGTATGGACAGGGTGGAAGAAATTAAGCGGGAAATATTAAAAGAATACGAAGGAATGTTTACGGCTACGGGTTTATCCATAGTTAATGTGATTTCTGCGTTACTCGGTTTTAAATTAGGAAATAAGGTTTTAGATACTTCAGACATTATGGAACTAATGATGGAAGCGTGGATGGAAGAGGAAGACGAAGAAGTTGACTTCAGCGGGAGTTTTAAGGATCTCCTAAGGCAAAAGTCCGGTTTAAAGATGGTAAGAGTTCCAGGTGAAATGTTTGCGGAGAATGAAAGAGAAAAAATGCAAAAAATTTTCGAAAAAGACTTTGTTGAGACTTTACTCCTTCGGATCGCAAGGTCTATTAGGTATGACGAATATTCAAGGGAAGAGATGAAAGTGATTTTATGGGCCATAAGTATTGCGGCGGAAGAAGGTCATGTTCGTGATTTTATAAGTTGTGTTTATGAAGTTTCAAAAGACGAGATAGTAGAGTGCAACGAGAAGTTGTGGGAACTTGTAACCGAAAAAGTTACGGATATGAAAAAATTAAGAAAAGTATTTGAAGAGATATCGATGGAAACTTCTAATTTTTTGCATTATTCCGGCGAACACCTGAAACTGTTATATGAAGATGAAATGGAAAGGATGATTTCCGAAATAGAACGAGTGGAGCTTCCCCTTTATTCGATTTATTCTGGTCTTGCAGAAATCTATGTCAAGAATTCCTTAAATACGCAGGATAAAATGGAAAAAGTTGGTATCGAGCAAATAGTATCGCCGGAATTTTTTGTGGCGGGGATAAAAGAAGGGATGCTTGAATATTTTTTGGCCGGTATCGAAAAATGGATATCGGAAGAAATAGAGCGTATTAAAAAAGAAAAGAAAGATAAAGAAGAAATAGAAAATATGCTTAGTTTTTCTATTTTTCTTTTAACACCTTTAACACCGGCTCAACTTGATTTTCTCTATAAAATTTACATCTCCTACATCAAGAATTTCATCGAGAACCTCCCTAAAAAAATAGATTACCGCGAAACAATTATAAACTCGTTAGAGGAACTTTTTGATGAAAAGTTTGTAGAAAAATATACGGATTATCTAAAAAAGAAAGGATTATTCAAAGAAGCAGGTTATGTGGAGGGATGCTTCTATAAGATAAATAACTTTTTAGAGCATCTTTCGCCAAATTAACTTCAATTCAAAAAACAACACTAAATCACACAAAGGTTTTAACTCTGACAACAAGCTTCATGAGAAGAAATGCAATTAAAATCTGTTGTTCTTTTTTAAAAATTTGTGTATTATGAAAATAGACCGTTCTTTAAGAATTGAATAGGTAACAGGGGAGGCAGGGCTATGTACCGCCCCTTTTTATTTACCTTTATATTTTTCGCATCGGGCATCGTTGCTGGAGAATACATAAGAATTTTATGGCCCTTTGTCCTATTGCTTATATTCGGCTTTAGCCTTTATTTTTTTGCAATGGACTTTCGGAAAACGGTTCTCCTGGGAATTATAATATTTGCCCTGGGGGCTTTATACCATAATTTCTACTCCGCCAGGATGGAAGGCACCATAGCAAACTATGCGGGAAGTTATAGAACCGTAATCGGCACTGTGGTATCGCCTCCGGAAATAGACGATACAAAAGTAACCTACGAAGTCAAGACATTATATATTTTGCAGGACGAAAGATACGTTAAAGCCCCGGGCAAAATTCGGGTAACGCTCGCCCGTAAGGATTCGATGGAGCTGTTGAATTACGGCGATGTGGCGGAATTTTCCGGGGCTCTCAGGCTGCCGCGAAATTACGATAATCCCGGCGGGTTCGACTACAGGGCGTACCTTGCACAAAAGGGTATAACGGCGACCATGTTTTCCCGGGAAATGAAATATTTAGGGAAGGGTAACGTAAACCCGCTGGTTAAATCCGCCTTAAATTTCAGGGGAAGGATACAAAGTTTATACCGGCGGGTGCTTCCACCCAGGCTGGCATCCCTGCTTTCAGGGATAGTGCTTGGACTTAAGGGGGATATTCCGGAAGATGTTTTGGAAGCTTTCGGCGACGGGGGTGTCCTCCACATACTCACGGCTTCGGGGTCTAATATCGGCATAATCTACGCGGGTGTGGGATGGATACTGAATTTTTTTAAGCTTTCCCGGACTGCAAGTTTTATCGCTGGCAGCGTAGCCGTCTTGTTTTATTCGCTGATGGCTGGAATGGCGCCGCCGGTTTTGAGGGCGGCCATAATGCTGGAAGTGGTGATGTTGGGAAGGTTGATTGGAAGGAAAAGCGACCCGCTGAATAGCCTGGGTTTTGCAGGTTTTCTTCTGCTTTTGACAAACAGCTTCAATATTTTCTCGGCCAGCTTTCAGCTTTCCTTTGCTGCTACGGTTGGTATAGTGCTATTTTTTAAGCCCGTACAGCGATTTTTTTATAAAGTTCCTGCCTTTTTCTGCGACTCCCTGGCGGTCCTAGTATCAGCACAATTGCCGCTTTTCCCATTCCTTGCGTATTATTTTCACAAAATATCCCTGGTAGGCTTTTTACTGAACTTCATCATAGTGCCACTGGCCGGAGCAGCACTCATTGGGGGATTTTTGGGAGGCCTTGTAAATTTTATACCGTTCCTTGCTGTGCCGATCGTAAAAGTTACCGGAGCGCTGGTCTTTTTGATGGATTGGGTAACGACTTTTGCATCAAAGCTGCCTTATGCCACTTTTTCAGTCCCTTCTTTGGGACCTCTTGCAGGTTTAGCCTATTTTACTTTGCTTTACGCAGTTTTTGCACCGGTGGAAGCCTTAAGGATTAAAAAAAGGTATAAATTTGCTGTTGTAGGTCTTTGCCTGTTAATCGTATTAGCAAGCCTGATTTCGACAAGTCCAGGCTTTGAAGTGACTTTTTTGGACGTCGGCCAGGGGGACTGCATTTTCATAAAAACGGAAGATGGCGGAATGGTGCTTATAGACGGAGGGGGAACGCCCGCTTACTATAAGGGCAGCTTTGACATTGGAAAGGACGTGGTTTTGCCTTATCTTTACGATAGAGGTGTCCGAAAGCTGGATGTGGTGGTTTTCACCCACTTTGATTCCGACCACGCCGGAGGACTCTTATCTATAATTGAGGAAATGGATGTAAAAGCTGTGATAGTCGGCCATGCGGATGGTTCGGAGATTTACCAGAAGATAGTGGAGGTCGCGACCAGAAGAAAAATACCGGTACTCACGGTTTCAAGGGGAGATGCTTTCCGAGTAGGTGAAGCGGCGTTTCGCGTGTTAAACCCGAAAAAGCACCAGCTATTTGAAGACGATAACGACAATTCGGTAGTGCTGAAAATGATGTATAAGGGACTGAGTTTTCTTTTTACCGGGGACCTCGGCTTCGAGGGTGAAAGGGATGTAATGGCCGAATGCGATGTAAAAGCGGATGTGGTGAAGATAGCTCACCATGGGAGTGCTACTTCCACTTCTGAAGAATTTTTAAAAAAAGTAGACCCTGACGTTGCGGTAATTTCTGTTGGGGAAAATAACAGTTTCGGGCATCCATCATCCAGAGTTATAAAACTTTTGGAAGAAAACAAAATTAAAGTGTATAGAACTGACCTCCATGGAGCTATAAGCTTTAAAATAGAAAAAGATAAAGTGAGGATTTATACCCAGGAATAACTGATTGAGGAAGTAGCGAAAGGAGTTTAAAAATTTTATTAGGTGGGGAGATAGCATGGCACAATACGGCATATTTGCGTGGTTCGGATACCAGCTTCCCATCGATACTCGGTTGCGCCTCATATCTGAGGCCGGTTTCGACTGCGTAATGCTGTGGTGGGGCGACGAATTTTACAATACCGATGGAGAAAAAACAAAGCATCCGGATATGGCACGTAAATACGGGCTTTGCGTGGCTAACGCCCACGCACCTTATCAATATGCCAATTATCTCTGGGACGATGGAATAAACGGAGAAGCCTATGAAAAGATGCTTTTAGAATGCATAAGGACGTGCGCTTTTTGTGAAATACCTATTCTCGTTATTCATCCTGCAGAAGGCCACTTTCCACGATTTCCGGCAGGAAATACCGGAATTCAAAGACTCTTGAGGCTTTTGGACGAGGCTACCCGGCTTGGGATAAGACTAGCGCTTGAAAACGTGGAAAGGCCCGATTACCTTGAATACGTTTTTTGCAGCATTTGCTCTGAAAATCTTGGCTTTTGTTATGATAGCGGTCATGACTTTTTAGTATCCGGTGGATTTTCGATGCTTGAAAAGTACGCCGGCCGGCTTTTGACGCTACACCTCCACGATAACGATGGGAAGGAAGACCAGCACCTGGTGCCAGGTGAAGGCAGAATCAATTGGGAAGACTTAAGGCTTCGTTTGAATATGGCAGGTTTCAGCGGGCCGCTTACACTGGAATGTTTTGTGCCGTGGGATGGCGATATAGAAAAGATACGCCGAGAATCTCCAGAAGAATACCTTGGTCGTGCTCTTAAAGCGGTAAAAAAGTTTTTTGAGGTGAAATGATCATAAACTTTGCGCTCAAGCGTTCACTCAATAGAGAGTACAGGCTTTTAAACCGTATAGAAAGATGCTAAAATATATTGCGAAATTATTTCTCAAAAAAAAGAGGAATCAGGGATGGGCGAACTTTACTTGTTTTACGGTCAGGAAAAATTGCTTATTATGGAAGCTATCGAAAAGATAAAAAATAAATATGTTCCTGAGGCGTATGAGGCGATGGATTTTCAGAGGCTTGATGGGGAAGAAATCACTTACGACGATATTGTAAATGTGTCGAGGGTAGTGCCGATGCTGGCCGAAAAGAGGGTTGTGGCGGTTTTGAATGCTGCGTTTCTCGAAGAAGGGAGGAAATCCGCAGCAAAAAGCGAAAGCTCTGAAAACCGTTTTGTAGAATTTCTGGAAAATACTCCCCCGTACCTGTGCCTCATTTTTTCGGCCGAAAAAGTCGACCGGAGGAAAAAAATATTCAAGGTTATTCAGCAAAAAGGATTCGTGAAGGAGTTTGCTCCTTTGAGCTTTAAAGATAAGGTTCGCTGGATTGAGTCCCGTTCTTTAAAGTACGGAAAATCCATAGAACCTTCCGCTGCTGCCTTCATGGCGCAGTTTACCTCCGACCTTTACCACGTGGACGGGGAAATAAAAAAGGCAGTTGCTTATGTCCATGAAAAAAACAAGATTGAAAAAAAGGACCTGGAGCGTATTATGTCCAGGTCGACAGAAGCGAATATTTTCGGCTTAATAGATTCAATAGCCGAGGGGAAAGTTTCCCATGCTATTAATATCTTGAACGACCTCATGTATGCCGGGGAAAAATCGCTGGTCATACTCTTCATGATATCAAGATACTTCATGAACCTTTTTGCCATAAAAGTGAATGAAGGGCGGACTTTTAGCGAGCTGCAGAAAGGTTTAAATCTTCATCCTTACGCCTTGAAAAAGATGCTATTGCAGGCTAAAAATTTTACGGTTCAGCAGGTAAGGGATATTTTATCGCTCTGCCAAAAATTCGATTTGGATTTGAAAAGAGGCCGAATAGAAGAAAAAAAGGGACTTGAGATGCTGATTTTGAAAATATCCCGGGTGATGAAAAATTGAATGGCGGGTTGGCATTATGGGCCCAAACCGGCCCTTTTTTTATTTTATTTAAAATTAAGGTTAAAATAAAAACGCGTAAGGCCTAAGCTTACGCGTTTAATTAAACGGCAATGCTGAGCTGTTTCAGCTTTTTGTATAATCTGGATTTTTTGCGGGCTGCCGTGTTTTTATGGATAACACCTTTTGCTGCGGCTTTGTCAAGAGCTTTTACGGCGCCTATGAGGGCGGTCTTAATGGTTTCGGCATCTTGAGATTGCAGAGCTTCGTTGAATTTTTTGATGGCTGCCTTTACTTTGGCTTTGACGAGCCTGTTGCGGAGTGTCCTCTTTTTAGCCTGACGCAGCTTCTTTTTTGCAGATGCTGTATTTGGCAAGCTTCTCACCCCCTTAAAAACACTAAACCTATTTTATCATTTCGTCCATTAAAATGCAACTGTATATTATGAAAATCTGGAGGAATGCTATAAAAGAGCAATCTAAAAAATATGGAGGGGAAAGACATGGTGGGAATGATAATCAGGTTTATCGTGTCGGCTTTGGTTTTGATGCTGGTTAGTTTTTTGATACCCGGATTTCAGGTGGCTGGTTTTACGGGAGCCCTGATCGCGGCCATTGTTATAGCCATACTGGGCTTTATCGTTGAAAGTTTGCTGGGAGAAAAGATTTCTCCTCAAAATCGAGGCATCGTGGGCTTTATCACAGCTGCGGTGGTTATTTACTTTGCCCAGTTCCTGGTGCCGGCGATGAGGGTCACATGGTGGGGTGCGCTTTTGGCATCGCTTGTTATAGGGATAGTAGACGCCTTCGTACCCACCGAACTGAGGTAGGGGGGATGGAATATAAACATAAGAACCGACCTGGCTATAGAAGCCCGGGAGATGACCGGAAAGGAGAAAATCCCAGGTGTCATTGTGGAAACGGAAAAATCGCCGGAAATTACTATAAGTCGAGTCAGAATAGTGAATGAAGAAGGGGAAAAGGCTTTGGGAAAGCCTAAGGGTTATTACGTCACTTTAGAAGTGCCCAGGCTCAGGGAAAAAGACCCGGAATTGACTGAAGAAGTGAGCAAAAATTTGGCAGAAGAATTAAAAACCATAATAGACTTACCGGTGGATTCCACGGTACTTGTGATAGGTCTGGGCAACTGGAACGTCACTCCGGATTCGCTCGGGCCCAAGGTGGTCGAAAAGTTACTGGTTACCAAACACCTGTTAGAGTTTATGCCGGAAAAATTTAATACAAAAAGAGGCATAAGGCCGGTTTGCGCGCTGGCCCCGGGAGTGCTGGGCATAACCGGGATAGAAACGGGAGAGATAATAAAAGGCGTGGTAGAAAGGATAAAACCTGACCTCGTAATAGTTATAGATGCTTTGGCCGCAAGAAGCCTTGAAAGAATCAGCACGACCATTCAGATTTCCGATTCAGGAATCCAGCCGGGTTCGGGAGTGGGCAATAGGCGCATGGGAATCAGCAGGGAAAGCATAGGAGTGCCGGTGGTAGCCATAGGAGTTCCAACCGTAGTTGACGCAGCTACGGTGGCAAGCGATACGCTGGATATGCTGATTTCGGAATTTGAGCGTCAGGCCAAGCCGGGTTCCGAGTTTTACAAGATGTTGAAAACCTTGAATATGGAAGAAAAATATCAGTTGATAAGAGAGGTCCTGTATCCTTTTGTAGGCGAACTGGTGGTAACTCCAAAGGAAATAGATTCGCTCATTGAAAATACTTCTAGGACGTTGTCCGGAGGCCTGAATCTCGCCCTGCATCCTGGCATATCCTATGAAGAGGTCAGCACGTTTTTGCAATGAGGTTAAAAAAACCTCATTTTTTTTGTTTTAGGTGAATATGCTTAACCGGAGGGGATAAATTTGCTGAAAGTCAGGATAATAAAAATCAGGAAAATGATGTTATACGTAATGACCCTTTTGCTGCTATTTGCCTCATGCACATCCGGTTTTGTATTTATCAAAAAATCAGTACCTGTGATGGGAAGCATAGAGGAGAGCAAAGGGTTGAAGGCGGTGGGCAATCTTGATGTCCGGTTTTTCCGTGCGATGTTTTTGTGGACGGTTCCCGCCGCCCGAGCCTGTATGCCCGAAGATGAGGTCTTTTTTAGTTTTAAAGAACCTCTTTTAAAATTTCCCCGGAATATGATAAATTTCAATTTTTTTGAACCAAAGAACTATCTAGCCTTGCAAATACCTCTTATGGATTTAATGGAAATTGAACCGGCCACAACGCCGGGAGTTGAACTGCCGCCCGAAGCGGTTGAAAATGAACACGAACCCCCTGAAAGCCCTCCACCTGCACCTCCTGAGGAAGAGGATATAGAAATTGAAAGGATAACGCCGGCAGCCGGGAAGCCCATCGTGCTGATTTACCACACTCACACTACCGAATCCTACATGCCGTCCAAGGCGTATAATTATCAACCGCGGGATCAGGCGTTTCATACTACCGACCTCAGATTCACCGTGGTCCGGGTGGGCGAAGTGCTGTCCTCGGAGTTGAATAAATTGGGCGTAAAGGTTTTGCACGACAAAACGGTGCATGACGTGCCAACGTACATGTATTCTTATTCAAATTCCCTGAAGACTTTGGAAAAGGTTTTGAAGGAGAATCCGTCCATCCAGGTGGTGCTCGATATTCACAGGGACGCGCCGGTTTCTGACCCGCAAAAGTCAAGGGAAATGACTACTGTAAAAATCGAGAATAAGTACTATTCTAGAATAATGTTTGTGGTGGGCACCGACAAAACCTTTCCCCACCCTCACTGGAAGGAAAATTATAAATTTGCCCTTTTACTTCAAGAAAAATTGGAAGAACTGTATCCCGGGATAACAAGAGAAATTGACCTCAGGCAGGAGCGGTTTAACCAGCACGTTTCTAAAAAAGCCCTTTTGGTGGAGATAGGAAGTCACGGCAACACCATGGAAGAATCCATGGAATCGGCGCGGGTGCTGGCGAAAGCCTTGTCGGAGGTCCTTAAAGATTTGAGCAAACCGCAGGGCGAATAAAAAAAGTTTGCTTGTTAAAAATAATTGGTAAGAATGTCGCAAAAGGAGCCTGCCGAGGCATGGATGTTTACATTGAAGACCTCATCGCACTTTTTTTAATATTTACCGTGGTTCTTTGCCTGGGATTGCGCGCTGCCGAGCGAGGCGTCAATTATATGATGGGGCTCGATGTGGAGCCTCTCACTTTCGATATGAAGGTGCTGCCCGAGCGGAATTACCATTTTTCCATTCTCGGTCGCCAATATTCGTTAAAAATGGTATGGGAATTGGGCGAATTCTACGCCGACCGCCGGAGGGTGGACATACGCATAGCGAGTTTTGACATAAGTGTTCCTACAATGGTGCGGCTGTATACTCCTTCAAAACTCCCCCACTTTCGATTTTTTCTTGATAAATAAAGTTGCAGCATGTATAATTAATTCTACCGGCAAGTTTTTTGAAATTTAAGAGGGGGAAACCTCTATGAAAATACCGCAGGATAGGATTAGAAATTTCTGCATCATAGCTCACATAGACCACGGGAAATCCACCCTGGCAGATAGGTTGCTGGAATATACCGGGACCATTCCCGAGAGAGAGATAAAAGAGCAAGTGCTGGATATGATGGATTTGGAAAGGGAACGCGGAATTACCATAAAGGCCAAGGCGGTAAGGATGATATACAGGGCCGAAGACGGTCACGAATACCTTTTGAACCTAATAGATACACCGGGACACGTGGACTTCAATTACGAAGTTTCAAGGAGCCTTGCCGCCTGCGAAGGAGCACTGCTTGTCATCGATGCTTCCCAAGGCATCGAAGCGCAGACTCTGGCCAATACGTATCTTGCACTCGAACATGACCTGGAGATAATTCCGGTAATAAATAAAATAGACCTACCCAGCGCTGAGCCGGAAAGGGTAAGGCGGGAAATTGAAGAGGTAATCGGTCTTCCCGCCGACGATGCCCTCCTTATTTCGGCAAAAGAAGGGATTGGAATCAAAGAGGTGCTCGAGGCGATTGTAAAGAAGATACCGGCGCCTAAGGGTTCGGAAGCTGAACCTTTGAGGGCGCTCATTTTCGATTCCCTTTACGATTCATACAAAGGAGCCATAGCATTTGTTCGAATTGTGGAGGGGAAAATCGAACCGGGACGGAAGATAAAAATGATGTCAACGGGCAAAATATTTGAAGTGACGGAAGTCGGCATATTTAGTCCCGAGATGGTGAGTACCGACAGTCTCAGGGCGGGTGAAGTGGGATACGTCGTGGCAGGCATAAAAAACGTGAAGGACACCAGGGTCGGAGACACCATTACCGACGCGGAAAATCCGGCAAAACAACCGCTCCCCGGCTATAAAAAAGCCGTTCCCATGGTCTTTTGCGGCGTTTATCCGGCCGACGGCGAGGATTACGAAAAATTGAGAGAAGCTTTGGAAAAACTGCAGCTTAACGATGCTTCGCTGTTTTTTGAACCCGAAACTTCTGCGGCGCTGGGCTTCGGCTTTCGCTGCGGGTTTTTGGGATTACTCCACATGGAAATCGTTCAGGAACGCCTTGAAAGGGAATATGGTATAAACCTCATAACGACGGCACCGAGCGTCGTATACAAAATAAAAAAGACTAACGGCGAGGAAGTAATGGTGGACAACCCGACCAATTTTCCGGAGCCGTCGAAAATAGAGCATATAGAAGAGCCTTACGTGGAAGCTTCTATAATGCTCCCCACTGAATACGTCGGGCCGGTGATGGAACTCTGTCAGGAAAAGCGCGGGAATTTTAAGGACATGCAGTACCTCAGCGAAAAAAGGGTTCTTCTGCGCTACGATATGCCCCTTTCGGAGATAATTTACGATTTCTTCAATCAGCTAAAATCCAGAACAAAAGGTTATGCTTCTTTGGATTACGAGGTTATCGGTTACAGAAAGTCGGACCTGTGCAAGGTGGATATTTTGATAAACGGCGAATTGGTCGATGCGCTTTCCTTTATAGTCCACAAAGAAAAGGCGTACACCAGAGCAAGGCAGCTGGTTGAAAAATTGAAGGAAGTAATCCCGAGGCACCTTTTTGAGATACCCATCCAGGCGGCCATAGGAGGGCGCATAATTGCGAGGGAGACCATAAAGGCCTTGAGGAAAAACGTGCTGGCCAAGTGCTACGGCGGGGATGTCACGAGAAAAAAGAAACTCTTGGAAAAGCAAAAGGAAGGCAAAAAGAGGATGCGGCAGCTCGGAAAGGTGGAAGTTCCGCAGGAAGCTTTCATGTCGGTGTTAAAGATGGGGTAGGTATCATGGATGCTCTGGCGCTTTATATCCACATCCCTTTTTGCATTAAAAGATGTGCTTACTGCGATTTTAACTCCTACACCGAACTGGAATACGTACCTTCATACCTGGATTCCCTGAAAAGGGAAATTTCTTTTTATTCGAATATTGAAAGAAGAATAAGCAGTATATACATCGGCGGCGGGACCCCCACGGTTTTAAACGAAAAAGAATTATCGTCTCTTCTTGAGGCAATTCGCGGGGCCTTTAATGTAAGCACCGAGCTGGAATTCACCGTGGAGGCCAATCCGGAGACGGTTACAAGGGAGAAGCTTGAGGTCCTGAGGGAAGGCGGGGTTAATCGGCTCAGTTTAGGATTGCAGTCCTTTAACGACGAACTTTTAAAGGCAATCGGCAGGATTCATAACGCGGAGGGCTTCTTAAAAAAATTTTTCATGGCGAGAGAAGCCGGATTTAACAACATCAATGTGGATTTAATTTTTGGACTGCCGCGGCAAAGGGTGGAAGATTTCCTGAATTCCCTGAGAAAGCTGCTGGACTTGTCACCGGAGCACGTATCCTGCTATAGCCTCAGTGTCGAAGAAGGTACAAAGTTTTACGAATTGAAAGAAAAAGGGTTGCTTTTTCTTCCTTCCGAGGACGAAGAAAGGATCATGTACCATTCGGCAACGAGGATACTGGAAGATGGAGGATATTCGCATTACGAAATCTCCAATTTTGCGAAGCCCGGAAGGGAGTGTAAGCATAATTTGGTTTATTGGACTTACGGTGAATATTTGGGGCTAGGGGCCGGAGCCCATTCGTTTATGGACGGGGTTCGTTTCTACAATGCATACGGCTTAAAGGATTACATCGAGAAAGTAAAGGCCAAAGGCGAAGCGGTGGAAAGCCGGGAAAGGATTTCCGAACCGGAACAGCAGGCTGAATTTGTTATATTGGGATTGAGGCTTATAAAAGGGGTTGATAAAGCCAAGTTTTACGAGCGATTCAAAAAAGACATAGATTTGGTCTACGGTGAAGTGCTAGAGAAGCTAGAGAAAAAAGGGCTTATCGTCAACGGCAAAGAATACGTGAAACTAACCAAAAAGGGCCTTGATCTTGCTAACGAAGTTTTTGTGGAATTTTTACCGTAGATTTAAGAGGGGAATTCCATGAAATTTATCGTGGATGAAGTGCATGAAGGATTGACGGTAGGAGAATTTCTCAAAGCCAGGGGCTTTTCCGGCAGGGCATTGCGGAGATTGAAAAGGGAAGGGAAAATATTTCTCAACGGCGAAAAGGTTTTCGCGAGCGCGAAGGTAACATCCGGTAACATCGTGGAAGTGGATTTATCCGAAGAGTCAAAGATCAAGCCTTCCTATGTGCCGATAAATATCCTCTATGAGGATGAGCATATAATAGTATTGAATAAACAGCCGGGAGTCGTGGTGCACCCTACCCCCTTTTGCCGCGACGGCACCATTGCCAACGGTGTTATGCATTACTTGAACAAAAAGGGCAAAAGGGGAGGCTTTCACCCGGTAAACCGCCTCGACAGGGATACATCGGGGGTTTTGGTAATTGCCTTAAACCAGTACATGCACGGTTTTCTCCAAGCTCACGGCCGCATAGAAAAAATATACGTTGCCGTTGTGGAGGGTTCAGTGAAAGAAGAGCGGGGGGTTATAGAGGAAAAGATCGGGCGGAAAGAGGAAAGTTTAATCGAAAGAAGGGTTACGGAGAGCGGCAAAAAAGCCGTAACGCACTTTAAAGTTTTGAGGCGGCTGAAGGGCTACACGGTGCTGGAGGTAAAGCCCTTAACTGGCCGAACACATCAGATAAGAGTTCATTTGAGTCATTTAGGACATCCGGTAGCCGGTGATACCCTGTACGGCGGAAAAAACGATAAAATTAAGCGGCAGGCACTGCACTGCGCCGAGATGTCCTTTTTCTATCCACTTAAGGGAACTAGAGTCGCTTTTAAAGCTCTATTGCCTTTAGATATGCTTTCTCTCATGGAAGAAGCCGGCGATTCCGGTGCGGTTTTCGGCTCTCTTGACAAAGAAAAGGCGAAGTGATATTTATTAAGATAGGATTTTAGCACTCTCTTGTCGAGAGTGCTAATTTAAAGAGGTGCTTTACGCATGTTGGACGATAGGAAAATAAAGATCCTGAGGGCTATAGTGGTGGATTATATTGCCACCGCCGAGCCCGTGGGGTCGAGGACTATCGCCCGGAAATACAGGATGGGGATAAGTCCGGCCACCATACGGAACGAAATGGCGGACCTGGAAGAGCTGGGTTATCTTGCCCAGCCTTATACGTCGGCGGGGCGGATTCCTTCAGATAAAGGCTACAGGTTTTACGTGGATTTTCTCATGCCTGTGGTAGAGCTTACCGAAAAAGAGCTGCATGCAATAAGGCAACTGTTTAAAAAGCGAATAAAGGAGCTGGAGGACTTAATCGAAGAGACTAGCCGGGTTATATCGAACCTGACGAATTACACCTCGATCATCGTAGGACCACAGCTTCACGAAAGCAGGCTAAAGCACGTGGAGATACTGAAATTAAGCAAAGAAAAAGGGCTTTTAATTATAGTCACCAATTACGGCGCCGTCGTTCATCAAATTGTAGAACTTCCGGAAAACCTGACGGATTCCGACCTGACGCGCATATCCAACTTGTTCAACCACTACCTGGTGGAAAGGACCGTGGATGAAATCACACCGGACTATATGGAGCGGATAAAGAGCGAGATGAGAGAGTACGAGATGACGCTGGACGCCTTCATACGCGTGCTTATAGAAAGGCTTGAGGAAGCTAAGGAAAACGGCAAAGTATTTGCAAGCGGAAGTTCCAGGATGCTGGATTTCCCCGAATTCAAAGATGTGGAAAAGGCGAGGAATTTCCTTTCCCTGATAGAAGAGGAAGATTTCATGATAAGGGTGCTAAAGTATACATCGAAACCCAATCAAATAACGATAAGCATCGGGAACGAAAACCCCTGGAAGGAACTGCAGGAATTCAGCATAATTACCACCAACTTAACGGCCGGAGGGAAAAACCTGGGGATTTTCGGAGTAATAGGTCCCACCAGGATGGATTACTCCAAAGTCGTGTCCATTCTGAATAAAGTTACGAACTACCTGAACGAAACGCTTTCCACTTTGATTTAAAGACGGGAGGTAATCGTATTGAACTTTAAAAATAACAACGGTCAGGAAGTCGACGAAAAATTTGCCGCTTTTTTAACAAACGCCAATGCCATTAGGGCCGTGGCTTCAGCGGTGGAAGGAACCATAGGTCCCAAAGGGCTGGACATCATGCTGGTGGACAGGTTTGGGGAAGTCACTGTTACCAATGACGGCGTGACGATACTAAAACTGATGGATATCAATCATCCCGCGGCAAAGATGCTTATAAATATTGCCAAAGCCCAGCAGGAGGAAGTGGGTGACGGAACCACGACCACCACCATAATGGCCGGTGCGATGGTGTCGGAAGGGGTAAACCAGATTTTAAGAGGCGTGCCGGTGGCCAAAGTCATTGAGGGGATAAAGCACGGAGTTAAGAAAGCCCAGGAAATACTAATTGCCAAATCTATCCCCGTAAAAGGGATAGATGACCCCGCTTTAAGGGATATAGCTTATATCGCCGGCAGGGAACACGAAGACATCGCGGAATTGGTGACACAGGCCGCAAAACTTATCGGAGAGGAAAAGTTAAAGGAAAAGAATTTCAAGTTAAGGGACATCGTGATGGCGCGCGAAGGAGCGGAAAATGAGGTCTTTCTCGGCGTGATTGTCGACAAAGAAAAGGTAAACAAGCAAATGCCCAGGGAACTTGAGGATGTAAGGGTGTTGGTCATAGATGACGCTTTAGAGCCGGAGCAAATAGAAGAAGGAGCGCTCAGCACGGAATCCGGTTTTGCCAGGTACATGGCCCTTCAGGAGGAATTCAGGGAAAACCTCAAAAAGTTGATAGAACTCAAAGTCAACCTGGTTCTGGTGAGCAAGGGGATATCGGGGGAAGCGGAAGAAATGCTCACCGATGCCGGTGTAATCGCGCTGGAGAGGGTATCCGCCAAGGACCTGGAAAGGGTCGCAGAGCATACGGGAGCCAGGATAATGAAAAAGGCGGGGCTGAAAAAATCCATTGACGAAATCAAAAGTTACATAGGTCGCGCGAAAAAAGCCTACGAAGACGAGAAGCTGGAGCACTTGAGGATCGAAGGCGGAGAAGGCAAACCCATGGCCACCATCTTGGTGGGTGCCGCCACCGCCGAGATTGTCGGCGAAAGAGAGAGAATCGCAAAAGATGCAGCATCGTCATTACAGGCAGCGGTAAAAGGCGGGGTGGTACCGGGTGGTGGAGCTGTGGAGGTTGCGGTGGCCCGGGAACTTGAGAGAGAAAGGGAAAAAATAAAAGGAATGGCCTCCTACGGCATCGACTGCGTTATAGCGGCCTTAAAGCGTCCTCTGTCGCAGATTGTCTACAATGCAGGCTTCAACCCCTTGGAAAAATTGGAGGAAGTAATTTACACCCAAGCTGAAAAGGGCAGCGATGCGATAGGGGTCAATTGCGACACCGGAGAGCTCGCCGACATGACGGAGTTAGGAGTGCTCGATCCAGCTCTCGTAAAAATCCATGCGATTAAAGCGGCAGGCGAAATTGCCCAGGCTATTTTGAGGATAGATACCATCATCAAAAAGCGGGATGAAGGACCCGCGGCAAGGGGGAGTTCCGAACCGGCAGCCGGTGTGGGCGAAATGGATTTCTAATGCGAGGTGATATAAATTGGCGGAAAAAGAGGACGAAAAGAACATTGACCAAAAAAATGAAATGGAAGATAAAAAAGAAGAAGAAAAAGATGAATCTAGTTGCCAGGACATCCAAAACGGCGAAGGCTCGGTTTCATTGTCCGAAGAATCTTGTGAAACCGAGGAACTAAGAAAAGCCTTGGAGGAAAAAGAAAATGAGGCGGCCAAGTACAAGGAACTTTGGCTCAGAGCGCTGGCCGACTACGATAACTTTAAGAAAAGAACTCAAAAAGAAATGGAGCGCATGCAACTTTATGCCGGAGAGCAGCTGATAAAAGACATCATTCCCGTTTTGGATAATTTCGAGAGAGCCATTGACTCGCTCGAAGATAAAAACAGTGCAATTTACGAGGGAATAAAGCTCATATATAATCAGATGAAAGGCGTATTAAACAAGTACGGCGTGGAGGAAATAGAGGCCGAAGGCAAGCCTTTCGACCCTCAGTTGCACGAAGCCATTATGACGGTGGAAACTGACGAATACGAAAGCGATACGGTAGTGGAGGTACTGCGAAAAGGTTATACTTACCATTCAAAAGTTATAAGACCGAGCCTTGTCAAAGTAGCAAAAAAATAGCGGAGGTGGCGTAATATGGGCAGAATTATAGGTATAGACCTTGGAACGACCAACTCGGTGGCCGCATACATAGAGGGCGGTCAGCCGGTTATAATACCCAATGCGGAGGGTTCGAGACTAACACCATCCGTTGTAGCTTTTACCAAGGATGGTCAGCGTCTGGTAGGACAGATGGCCAAAAGGCAGGCCATACTTAATCCCGAAAGAACCGTGATATCGATAAAAAGGCACATGGGAACGGACTACAAAGTAAACATAGACGGCAAGCTTTACACCCCACAGGAAATCTCGGCCATGATTCTGCAAAAAATAAAACAGGACGCCGAAGCGTATTTGGGAGAAAAGATTACTCAGGCGGTTATAACCGTACCGGCCTATTTTACCGACAGCCAGCGTCAGGCCACGAAGGATGCCGGAAGGATAGCAGGACTCGAGGTCCTGAGAATAATAAACGAACCGACCGCAGCCGCCTTGGCTTATGGACTCGACAAGGAAAACGATCAAACCATACTGGTTTTCGACTTGGGCGGAGGTACGTTTGACGTCTCCATCCTCGAGCTGGGCGATGGGGTATTCGAGGTGAAGGCTACCAGCGGCAACAACAGGCTTGGAGGCGACGATTTCGACCAGAGGATAATAGATTATATAGCGGAAGAATTTTTGAAAGAGCACGGCATTGACCTCAGGAAAGACCGAATGGCCCTGCAGCGGTTGAAAGAAGCGGCTGAGAAGGCCAAGATAGAGCTTTCAA
Source organism: Fervidicola ferrireducens (assembly GCF_001562425.1). Classification (GTDB taxonomy): domain Bacteria; phylum Bacillota; class Thermosediminibacteria; order Thermosediminibacterales; family Thermosediminibacteraceae; genus Fervidicola; species Fervidicola ferrireducens. The sequence goes on along the minus strand of NZ_LOED01000002.1, from coordinate 64,049 downwards.
GCATGCTGGAGACCACCATAAGCCTTCCTTTCATCACGGCTGATGCCAGCGGACCAAAGCACATCGAAATGACCCTGACGAGGGCCAAATTCGAGGAACTTACAAGGGATCTGGTAGAAGCCACCTTGGGGCCCACTGAGCAGGCTTTGAAGGACGCCGGATTGAGGCCGGAAGATATAGACAAGGTAATACTGGTAGGTGGTTCGACGCGCATACCGGCGGTTCAGGAAGCGATAAGGAGATTTTTGGGTAAAGAGCCGCACAAGGGTGTGAATCCCGATGAAGTGGTGGCCATGGGAGCTGCCATTCAGGCCGGCGTACTAGCAGGTGAAGTTAAAGATGTGGTTCTCCTTGACGTAACGCCCCTTTCGCTCGGTATAGAGACCTTAGGAGGCGTCTTTACGAAGATCATAGAGAGGAACACTACCATCCCTGTTTCAAGAAGCCAGATATTTACTACGGCCGCCGACAACCAGACGACGGTAGACATCCACGTGCTGCAGGGCGAAAGGCCGATGGCTGCCGATAACGTGACATTAGGCAGGTTCCAGCTCACAGGTATACCGCCGGCTCCGAGGGGTGTGCCGCGTATTGAGGTAAAATTTGACATTGATGTTAACGGCATAGTCCACGTATCGGCAAAAGATTTGGGAACCGGAAAGGAGCAAAAGATTACTATTACCTCCTCGACCAACTTGACGGAAGAGGAAATCCAGAGAATGATAAGAGATGCGGAAAAATATGCCGAAGAAGACAGAAAAAGGAAGGAAAAGGTCGAGGCGAAAAATCACGCAGATTCTCTTATCTACCAGTCGGAGAAGATGCTGAACGAATTGAAGGATAAGATAAAGCCGGAAGAAGCCGAAAAGGTGAGAAAGGAAATCGAAAACGTCAGGAAGGCCATAGAAAGCGACGATGTGGAAAAAATTAAAAAAGCCACCGACGACCTCACCAAAGCCTTCTACGATATATCTACAAGGCTCTATAGTTCGCAGGGAACCGGAGGCAACCCTGGCGGAACTTACACATATCAGGCTGGAAATAACACCGGCGGCGCGAAGGATGAGAAAGTGGTGGATGCCGACTATAGATTCGTCAACGACGAAGATAAAAGAGAGCAAAAATAAAAAGTCAGCCCTTTCGGGCTGACTTTTATTGGAGTGATAACAATTGAGCAAGAAGGATTACTACGAAATCCTCGGAGTGGGGAAAGATGCCACCGAAGAAGAAATAAAAAAAGCTTACAGGAAACTGGCCCGGCAGTACCACCCTGACGTCAACAAAAGCCCTGATGCCGCCGAAAAATTCAAGGAGATAAATGAGGCTTATCAGGTATTGAGCGACCCCCAAAAGAGGGCCATGTACGACAAATTCGGCCATGTAGGTGTTGACCCGAATGCCGCTCAAGGGGATTTCGGCGGCGGGGACTTTGGCGATTTTGGAGATTTCGATTTCGGAAGGGACATCTTCGGAGACATTTTCGATAGCTTTTTCGGAGGTTTCGGTGAGCCGAGGAAAAAAGGGCCCGTTCGTGGCGCCGATATTAGGTATGACCTTGAAATAACTTTGGAAGAAGCTTTTTTGGGTGCTGAAAAGGAGATTGAGCTTTACCGGACGGAATCGTGTCCGAGATGCGGCGGCACCGGCGCGAAGCCGGGAACCGGTGCAAAGACCTGTCCCGTTTGCGGTGGAAGCGGTCAGGTGAAGCAGGTGCAAAACACGCCTTTTGGAAGATATATAAGCATAACCACTTGCACAAGATGTCAGGGTACTGGTATTGTTATAGAAGAACCATGTCCTGAATGCCGCGGCACGGGAAATATAAGGGCTTCGCGCAAAATAAAGGTGAAGATTCCTCCGGGAGTAGACACCGGTTCTAAATTGCGACTAGCAGGTGAAGGCGAACCGGGTGCAAGGGGCGGTCCTGCCGGTGACCTATATGTTGTTATCCACGTGAAACCCCACAGGCTTTTTATACGGCAAGGTGACGACCTTATTTACGAAGCTCCGATTTCATTCGTGCAGGCCGCTCTGGGTGCGGAAATAGAAGTTCCTACCCTCGACGGCCGGGTAAAGTTAAAGATACCCGAAGGAACCCAGCCCGGCACTAGATTCAGGATAAAGGGCAAGGGAATGCCCCATCTTAGAGGGTACGGGCGCGGTGACTTGCACGTGAAGGTAAACGTAGTGATACCAAAAAAATTAAGTGAAAAACAAAAGGAATTATTGAGAAAGTTTGCCGAAATAAGCGGTGAAGACGTAAAACAGCCACACAAAGGTTTTTTTGATAAGATGAGAGACGCCTTTGGCGTTTGATGTAGGAGGAAAAAAATGAAATGGATGGAAATTAAAGTAAAAACTTCGACCGAAGCTATAGAAGCCATAGCCAATATCTTTTACGAGGCAGGGGCTGCCGGAGTGGTCATCGAAGACCCTAAAGATTTGCTGAACCGCGAAGATACATGGGATTACGTGGAAATTCCCGAAGGCATTGACTTCGAGCAGGCCATCGTGACAGGGTACCTTCCTGAATCCGAGCAAGTGAACGAACTTTTGCAGGAAATCGGAAGGAGAATTGCCGAGCTTCCCAGGTTCGGGCTCGACCTGGGAAGCGGCGAGATGGAAGTATCCTTTGTAGAAGAGAGCGACTGGGCCAACGCGTGGAAGGCCTATTACCAGATATTGCGTATCGGGGAGAGGTTGGTTATAAAGCCTTCCTGGCTGGATTATGAACCGAAAGCCGGGGAAGTGGTGATAGAGTTAGACCCTGGAATGGCTTTCGGGACGGGGACCCATGAAACAGCCGCTATGTGCCTGGAGCTTTTGGAAAGATATGTCAAGGAAGGCCAAACCGTGATAGATGTGGGCTGCGGTTCCGGGATACTTTCAATAGCGGCTGCAAAACTAGGAGCGGCCAAGGTGCTCGCTATAGATAAGGACCAGGTTGCTGTGAAAGTGGCCGAGGAAAATGTGGAAAGAAACGGCGTAGGGCAGGTAGAAGTAGTAAGGGGCGACGGATTAAGGGGGACAAACTTTAAGGCCGACATAATAGTTGCCAATATAATAGCCGACGTGATAGTGGAGATGGCTGCTGATGCAGCTGCAAATCTAAAGGATGGAGGCTTTTTTATTTGTTCCGGAATAATTAAAGACAAAAAATTGCCTGTATGCCGAGCTTTGGAAAATGCGGGTTTTGATGTGGTTGAGGAAATGGAAAAGGGCGATTGGATAACGCTCGTATCCCGATTGCGTCAAAGGGCAGAAAAGTAGGTGAGAGGCAATGCCCCTTTTTTTTGTTCAGGAAAATATGAATTTAGATGACGTGATAGAGATTACCGGAGAGGATGCCCACCACATAGCGAATGTCCTGAGAATGGGGAAAGGCGATGATTTGCAAATTTCCAACGGCAGGGACACGGTGTGTAAGGCTCAAATAGTTGAAGTGCTTTTTGGCGGCAAAAAAATAAAAGTAAAGATAATTGAAAAAAATAATTTTGAGATGAGAGGTCCGCGCATAACGTTGTTCCAGGGCGTTCCGAAGGGGCAAAAGTTCGATTTTATACTGCAGAAAAATACCGAACTCGGGGTTGCGGAATTCGTCCCGGTCATAACCAAGCGCACAGTGGTGGAAATAGATAGGAAGAAGATGAAGAGCAGAACGGAAAGATGGCAGAAAATAGTAAAGGAGGCCGCGAAGCAATGCCGGAGGCCGGACCTGCCGAAAGTGCACGGGCCGGTTGACTTCGACGAGTGCGTTGCGGCCTTGAAAAAATACCCTCTGGTCCTGGTGCCCTGGGAAGAAGAGCGAAAGATCTTTTTAAAGCCTTTTTTGTCATCCTTTTCGGAAAAGATAAGGGAAATTGCGGTTTTGATTGGGCCGGAAGGAGGTTTTTCGGAGGACGAAATAAAAAAGGCAAGGGAGTCGGGAGCGGTCACGGTTAGCCTGGGTAAGCGGATTTTGAGGACCGAAACGGCGGGATTCGCGGTCAATACCGTGTTGATGTACGAATTTGGAGATTTTGGGGAGGTGGTTGAGTAAATCATCATGCCGAAAGTAGCTTTTTACACTTTAGGATGCAAGGTCAACCAGTACGAATCCGATGCCATGGCCGAGTTGTTTAAAGAAAGGGGCTATGAACTGGTTGATTTCAATGACGTGGCGGATGTGTACGTTATCAATACATGCACTGTCACTAACGAGGGAGCGAGGAAGTCGAGGCAGATAATAAGACAGGCTACCAGAAGGAACCCCGGTGCCACGGTTGCCGTTGTAGGGTGCTATGCTCAAATGAATGCGGACGAAATTTTGCAAATACCCGGCGTTGACGTGGTGGTGGGCACGAAAGACCGGCACAAGATAGTGGACCTCGTGGAGCGGGCAAAAAAAGGCGATGCAAGAATTGTGGATGTTGAAGATATAATGAAGGTGAGGACCTTCGAGGAAATAGCTTTTAAAGGCTACAGGCAGCGCACCCGGGCTTTTTTAAAAATCCAGGAAGGGTGCAATATGTTCTGCTCCTACTGCATAATACCGTACGTGCGGGGACCGGTCCGCAGCAGGCCCCTAGACAGCATTCTGAAGGAAGCTGAAAACCTGGCAAAAGACGGCTTCAAGGAGATCGTGCTCACGGGAATCCACCTAGGGCTTTACGGCGCGGATTTTGAAAATGGGCCTGCCCTTTACGACGTGATAGAAAAACTTTCGAAAATAGAAGGCATAAAGAGGATTCGCCTGAGTTCCATTGAAGCGATGGAATTGAGCGATGATTTCATAAAGAAATTAGCGGCTGTTGAAAATTTCTGCCATCATTTCCATATCCCCCTGCAGAGCGGAAGCGACAGAATATTGAAGCTGATGAACCGGCGCTACACAGTATCGGAATTCGAGGAGAGGATTCAATTCATAAAAAAGATCATGCCCGATGTGGCCATTACCACCGATGTGATAGTAGGCTTTCCCGGGGAGACCGATGAAGATTTTGAAGATACCCGGGAATTTATAGAAAAAATAGAATTCAGCCGGCTCCACGTGTTTAAGTTTTCTCCGAGGAAGGGGACTCCCGCAGCAAAAATGCCCGAGCAGGTGCCGGCCGAATTGAAAGAGAAGCGAAGCCGCGAACTTATCATCTTGAGCAAAAAACTCGAAAGAAATTTCAGAGAAAAGTTTGTCGGTAAAGTTATTGACGTGCTTTTTGAAGAAAGGGATGGAGACATATACTTCGGCCATACCGGCAATTATATAAAAGTAGGGGTGCGTTCCGGAGAAGAATTAAGGAATGAGCTTCTTAAAGTTGAATTAATCAAGAATGAGGACGAATTTATCCTGGGAAACATTAAAAAAATTTGAGTGGGAGAAGGAAAATCCAGGTCGAATGTGGAATAATTCCATTAAACTTTAAATATCTTTAAGACGAAAAGGAGGTGGGAAGGTGGAGTGCGTTTTCTGTAAAATAGTAAAAAAGGAGATTCCAGCTGCTGTGGTTTATGAGGACGAGGATGTACTCGCTTTCAAGGATATAAATCCTCAGGCGCCCATCCATCTCCTTATCATTCCCAAAAACCACCTGAGTTCTATAATGGAAGTGGATGAAAATAACGGCGACATAGTGAAGAAAATAGTAAAGGTAGCGCAAAGTCTCGCTAGGGAGAATAACATAGATAAAAAAGGTTTCAGGTTGGTAGTAAACACGGGAGACGATGGAGGGCAAACGGTACATCACCTTCATTTCCACTTACTGGGCGGCAGGTTTATGACCTGGCCTCCCGGCTAATACTGCCGAAAACACAAATTCGAATAATTTTTTCTCAAGTTAAAAGTAAAGTGTGGGGGGAGGGAGTAAAGGATGCCAGAAGTACGCGTTGGGGAAAACGAATCCATAGACAACGCCATAAAAAGGTTCAAGCGCATGTGCCAGAAAGCCGGTGTGCTCTCTGAACTGAGAAAGAGGGAACACTACGAAAAGCCCAGCGTCAGAAGAAAGAAAAAGTCTGAAGCGGCACGCCGGAGAAAACACCGGTAAGGTTTCGAGGAGGTAAAGTCCATTGTCTATTAAGGAAAAATTGAATGAGGATTTAAAGAAAGCCTTGAAAGAAGGCAAAAAGGAGCGCCTGTCCGTTATAAGGATGGCAAAAGCGGCTATAATAAACGAGGAAAAGGATCGCATGCACGAATTGAACGATGACGAGGTAATCGAAGTCATTTCAAGAGAAGTTAAAAAGCGAAAAGATGCCAAGGAGGAATACGAACGATTAGGGCGTAGTGATAAGGCCGATGAACTGCAAAGAGAGATTGAAATTTTACAGGAATACCTCCCCCTGCAGCTTACCGAGGAAGAATTGGAAGAAATAGTTAAAAAGACCATATCGGAAATTGGCGCCAAAGATTTAAAGGATTTGGGGATGGTTATGAAAGCAGTTCTTCCGCAGGTGAAAGGGAGGGCCGAGGGCAAGGCCGTAAACGCCATAGTGAAAAAGCTGCTTCAAAGCCAATAACCCGGCAAAAGCCGGGTTATTTATTTTTTGTGCGGGCTTCGATTTGTAATTAAACGTATCTTTCAAGAATAAATTTTAAAAAGAAATTATTGTTGAGAAGGATGCTTATGAAAAGGAGTCAAAAAGAAGGACTGAAGTCAAAATTTATAGAAGCTCTCGACCTTCCAAAGGATGTGGTTCTCGACCTTCCTCGGGTCACCGTTACCGGAAAGATCGGCGTATTGATAGAAAATCACAGAGGAATTATCGAATACGGTCCGGAAAAAGTTTCAATAAATACTTCCATCGGGCTTCTCGTGATAAGAGGAGAGGGACTCTTTATAAAATACGTGTTGGCTGACGAGATTTTTGTGGAGGGAAAAGTTAGGGCCGTCGAGTTTGAAGAATGACCTCGGAGGGAAAAAGGTGCTGATCATAAAGTTATGGAATTGTTTGCGGGGATATGTTATTATAAAAATAGTAGGGCGGTACGGAGAAAGACTGATAAACCAAGCGGCCTTTCATGGCCTTTATCTTTGGGACATAAGGCGGCTTGAAGAAAATACGCTTTTGGCGAAGGTCAGCGTCCGCGGATTTTTTAAACTCCGGTCACTTGCGCGAAAAACCAGGTGCAGGATTTATATTTTGCAAAAGAGGGGTCTGTATTTCTCCTTGAACAGATTAAGAAAGCGCAAGGTATTATTGCTGGGTATTATATTTTTTGTTGCTGCAATTTACATGCTCTCGTCTATAGTATGGAGCGTGGAGGTAAACACTCAGAATGAAACGCTAAAAAATTCGGTTTTAAAAGATTTAGAACGATGGGGGCTGAAGCCCGGTATATTTAAACACAATCTTGACAAAAAATATTTTCTTGATAAAATACTCCTTAACTATAAAAACGTTTCCTGGGCGGAAATAGAAATAAGGGGTAGCAGGGTAATAGTGGAAGTAGTAGAAAGGGAAATGCCGCCCGAAGTGGAAGAAGGTACTCCCTGCCACATCGTAGCTGCGAAGGACGGTATAATCGAGGAAGTGCTCCCTTTGAGGGGAGAGGCCGTGGTAAAGCCTGGAGATACTGTAAGCAAAGGGGATGTGCTGATATCCGGCAGCGTATCCCTGGCAGGAGGAGACGGTGAGGAAAAGAAGCTGCTTGTGAGGGCAAAGGGCATTGTAAAAGCCAGGGTGTGGTATAGGGAATCGGTGGAAGTGCCTCTGGTGGAATCTGTAAAGACGTATACCGGCAGGGTCAAAAAAGCATATAAAATTAGATTGGGTAATAGGGAGTTATATTTTCAACTGGGAGAGGTGAACTTCTCAAGTTACGAGGAGGAAGACTTGAAGGTGAGATACATCATTCCTCCGGCTTTCGGAAGTGTGAGCTTTAACCCGGTCCTTTACAGGGAAGTAAAGGAGGAAAAGCGATTTCTTGGAGTGGAGGGAGCTTCACAGGAGGCGAACAGGAGGCTAGCGGAAAAGCTCAAAATACTTCCCGGGGGAGTTCAGATAGTTCAAAAAAAGGTGGAATTCACTTTAAATCCGGAAAAACAGGTGGTTGTGGGAACTTTGACGCTGGAAGTCATAGAGGACATTGGAATTGAAAAAGAGATTGAATAAATAAAGGAGGATGTTTTATTGGGTAAAAATCTGGCCGAGGCCAAAGTTTCCATAGACAATATAAAGACCGTTGCGGAGCTTTTCGGGAGCAGGGATGAAAATATTAAATTCATTGAAAAAGAGTTTGATGTGCGAATAATAACAAGAAATGGAGAAATCCTTATATTGGGCGAAAAAGAAAATGTCGGGGCAGTAGAAAAGCTTCTCTTCCAGCTGATAAAAGTTTTAAAGGGAGGAAATTCCTTGACCTCGTCCGACATCAGGTACTTTTCAAAACTTGCGAAGGAAGGGCAGGAGGAAAAGATTACCGACCTTTATGACGATGTAATCTGCGTAACCCACCGCGGAAAGCCGATAAAGCCCAAAACTATAGGTCAAAAGCTATACGTTAAGGCGGTGAAGCGAAACGATATAGTATTTTGCATCGGCCCGGCGGGTACGGGTAAAACCTATCTCGCCATGGCACTAGCGGTTACGGCCCTGAAGGAGAGGGAAGTCAGCCGCATAATTCTCACGCGGCCGGCGGTGGAAGCTGGGGAGAAACTGGGATTTTTGCCGGGAGACCTTCAGGAAAAGGTGAATCCTTATTTAAGACCCCTTTACGATGCCCTTTACGATATATTAGGGGTGGAAACTTTTCAGCGGTATATGGAAAAGGGAATCATAGAGGTAGCACCTTTGGCTTACATGAGGGGGAGGACCCTGGACGACTCCTTTATAATTTTGGACGAGGCTCAAAATACCACTTCAGAACAGATGAAAATGTTCCTTACCCGCCTCGGTTTCGGTTCTAAGGCGGTGATTACGGGCGATGTAACCCAGGTGGACCTCCCAAAAGGAGTATATTCGGGCCTGGAGGAGGTTCAGCTCATACTAAAGGGCATCGAAGGGATAGAATTCATTTACCTTACCGACAAAGATGTGGTGCGCCACGAAGTGGTACAGAAGATAATAAAGGCTTACGAAAGGTACGAGGAAAGCCGAAAAATTCAGTGAGGGGCTGGTCCTGTGTCGGTTGTTTTAAGACGCGGCTGGTCTAGAATGAGGACAATAAAACAGAATAATAAATTACTTTCTAACTGCGCCTTCCAAAGAGCAATGGTGGGAGTCGCATTTTTTTTGGCAATGGTTGCTCTCATGCTCGCAAATACATTCCCGAAAAAATACGACCTGAAAGTAGGCGATATAGTTCAGGAAGATATCGTGGCGCACAAAGATGCCATTGACACCGTTGCGACCCGCAAACTCCAGGTGGCTGCGGCCAATTCCGTGCCCAAAAAGTACACCTTAGACCAGAACGTGACGAAAGAAGTCAAGGGGAAAGTTGCGGAGATATTCACCGGCGTAAGGGATGTAAGGGCCAGAGACATGGGCGAATCAGACAAGATAAAGATGTTAAAGGCAGTGATATCCAACGGTTTTTCCGATGAAACCTATTCGGTAATGCTAAATTTGAGCGATTCCGAACTTAGGGAGCTGGAGACCGTCACCAAAGCGGTTATTGAAACTGTCATGAATGACGGGATTAAGGAAGAATCTATCGATAGGGCAAAAGCGCTGATCATAGAAGAATTCAAAAAAGTAAGCCTTCCCGAACCCGTAAAGAGCGCGGGGGAAGATATAGCTTTTTCGGTGATAAGGCCCAATATGATTTTTGACGAAGAAGCCACGGAGCGAGAACAGAAAGCGGCTATGGAAACTGTTGCGCCGGTGAAAATTACGAAAGGGCAGGTGCTTATCGAAAAGGGGAAACCGGTGACACAGGAGCAGCTGGAACTTTTGAAAGAATTGGGGCTTCTTTCCCAGGACAATTCCTCATACTTTAAAATGGCCTTTGGGATTGCCGTACTTGTATTGATTCTGGAATTTATCTTGGCCGTTGAAATATACCTCTTTCACCGAGACGTTTTCGAAAACGTGCCGTACCTGGGATTGCTGGCTATAGTCATAATAACAACCCTTTTCATATCGACGGTTTTCAAGACGATATCGAATTTTCTCGTGCCCGTTTCGGCGGGGAGCATGCTGATATCCATACTGATAAATCCGCATATCGCCGTTACGGCAAGTTTCGTGATGTCAATAGCCGTCGGCGTGCTCCTGGGAAACGACTTTGCCAGCGCGCTGGTCGCCCTGGTAGGCGGCCTTATGGGGACGTATTTCACAAAAAAGGTCATGCAGCGGGGCGATTTGACCAAAGCCGGCGGCTTGGTGGGACTTGCCAATTTCCTCATAATCTTCGGCTTTGGATTTCTGAACAACAATTCGCTCCTTGACATTGCGAGGCAAAGTTTTTGGGGAATAGCGAACGGGTTTTTGTCTTCAATTTTAACCATAGGTCTACTTCCTTTTCTGGAAAATTCTTTTGGCATAACAACATCCGTAAGGCTTCTGGAACTTTCCAACCCCAATCAACCCCTTCTTCGCCGCCTGCTGCTGGAGGCTCCAGGCACCTATCACCATTCCATAATAGTGGGGAATCTCGCGGAAGCCGCTGCTGAAGCCGTGGGGGGCGATGCTCTGCTGGCGAGGGTTGGAGCGAGCTACCACGATATAGGCAAGCTAAAAAGACCTTATTTTTTCATAGAAAACCAGCTGACCTCAGATAATCCTCACGACAAGTTGAATCCAACGCTCAGCGCCCTCATAATCACTTCCCACGTGAAGGATGGACTTGAAATAGCCCGGCAGTATAAATTGCCGCCGGTCATTCAGGACTTCATAGCTCAGCACCACGGCACTTCGCTCTTAACTTATTTTTATAAAAAAGCCCTGGACAATCATGAGGAGAAAAAAATAGGGGAGAGCAGCTTTCGCTACGACGGTCCCAAGCCGCAAACCAAAGAAGCCGCCATTGTGATGCTGGCCGATTCGGCGGAAGCTGCCGTGCGCTCCATGACCAAACCAACCCCTGGGAAAATAGAGGGACTGATAAGGCAGATAATAAAAGAGAAACTGGCCGATGGTCAGTTGGACGAAAGCAACCTGACGTTGAAGGACCTCGACAAAATTGCCGCAGCCTTTTCCAAAGTTCTAACCGGCATTTTCCACACCCGCATAGAATATCCGGAAAAATTGAAAGAACTAGAAAGGAAGGGTTGAAGTTGGCCCAAGTGATTATAAACGACCTGCAGGATAAAATAAAAGTCGACCGGGGATTGGAAGAATTGATAACAAAAGCAGTCGAGCTTACGCTGAATTTGGAAGGGGCGGATACTAAAGTAGAAGTGAGCGTGGCTTTGGTGGATAATGCTTATATTCGCGAATTAAATAAAACCTACAGGGGGAAAGATGCGCCGACGGACGTATTGTCCTTTCCTATTGGTGAGGAAAGCCTTATGGATAAAAACGAGGAAATCGAACGATTACTCGGCGATATCGTGGTTTCCCTCGAAAAGGCCGAAGAACAGGCAAACATTTACGGCCATTCTTTTGAAAGGGAGGTCATTTACCTGATTGTGCACGGCACGTTGCACCTTCTGGGTTACGACCACGAAAATGAAGAGGAAAGGAAAGTTATGAGGGAAAAGGAGGAAAGAACTCTTAGAGCTTTAGGGCTTCCCCGCGAGGAGTCCGGGCTATGAAAAAGAGCAGGACCCTTTTCGAGAGTTTCATATACGCCATTTCGGGAGTTATTTATTCCCTGAAAACCCAGAGAAACATGAGAATCCACTTTTTGGCGGCTTTACTGGTAATGATTTTTAGCAAGTATCTCAACCTCGAGGAAATGGAAATGGTGGCGGTGGTTTTCGCTACGGCTCTGGTCATAATTGCGGAGATGATAAATACGGCCGTGGAGACCGCCGTCGACATGATAACGGAGAAGTTCCACCCGCTGGCCAGAATAGCGAAGAATGTGGCGGCGGGGGCGGTGCTGGTTGCGGTGTTAAATGCCATTATAATAGGCTATGTGATCTTTTTCGACGAGCTTTATAACCTCCTTTTGGGAATTCAAAGGCTGATACTCGGGCGGTAGCCAGTCCCATACGGGAATGGGGGTCTTTGAATGAATAAGAAGATTTTGACCCTGCTCTTGGCCTTTTTTATTCTTTGGCTTCCGGGCTGCAGCAAGACCCAGACGAGGGAAGTAAAAAATGAAAAAGCAGGGGAACAAATACGCCAGTCGGTAACAGCACCGCCTGCGGCCAAAAACCCGTTGACGGGCCTTTCGATGGCGAAGGAGAGAGAGGGCAGGAGGCCATTCGCAGTTATGGTAGAAAACGAAAAAAGCGCAAGGCCCCAATCGGGCCTAGATAAAGCCGATGTAGTATACGAAATCTTAACGGAAGGCGGCATCACCAGGTTTCTCGCCGTTTACCTGGGTGAGGATGCCGAAGAAATAGGGCCGGTCAGGAGTGCCCGCCCTTATTTTATAGATTTTGCTATGGAATATGATGCTCTTTACATCCATTACGGAGGGAGCCCTCAAGCTTACTCCGACCTGAAAAAATACGGCAATATCGACAATATAGATGGCATATACGACAACGTCACCTTCTGGAGGGACAGGACCCGCAAACCCCCACACAACGCGTACACCAGCACTCAAAATATCATGAAAACCGCCGAAAAACGCGGATACCTCAGAACGGTTAAACTGGACGGGTGGGATTTTATCGGCGAAGAAAATAGCGCTCCCGGCCCTCTCCGGGAATTTGAGCTTGATTATTACCGGAATTACAGGGTAAAGTACGCGTACGATGAAGAAAAACGGGCGTATATAAGGTACATAAACGATGAACCTCATGTCGACCGGAAAACCGGCGACCCCATTGCCGTTAAAAATGTCATCGTACAGTTTATGGATACCCGCGTAATTGATTCGGAAGGCAGGCTTGCGATAAAAACGACGGGTTCAGGTACGGGCTATTACATAAGCGATGGAAAATGTACTTATATCAATTGGGAAAAAGCTTCCCGGTTTGCAAAGACTAGGTACACCACAGAAGATGGTAGAGAATTAAAGCTAAAGCCGGGGAACACCTGGATTCAAATACTGCCGGTTCAGGCCGAAATAAAGTTGAACCTTAACTAAAAGAGAGGTAACCAGAATGGGCGTTTATACTACCGAAGCCATTGTGGTCGGTTACAGGGATTTGGGGGAAGCCGACAGGATATTGACCCTTTTTTCGCCGGAAAGGGGCAAGATACATGCGGTGGCAAGAGGGGTTCGGCGGCCTAGAAGTCCCCTGCTGGCCGGCACGCAACTTTTTTCCTACAGCAAATTTCTCCTGGTTGAAGGGAAAAATTTGGATTCCGTAAGCCAGTGCGAGCTTAAGGAATCCTTTTTTAAAATAAGGGAAGATTTGGACAGGATGGCGTACGGGGCTTATTTTGCAGAACTCCTTCGCATATCGACCCGGGAATGCGATAAAAGCGAAGAAGTTTTTCGGTTTTTTTTAAAGACGCTGTTTTTGTTGCAGGTATGGGAAGACCTGCAGGTTATGGCAAGGGTGTTTGAACTGAAACTGATGGCCCTGCAGGGGTTTAAGCCTCAGATTTTTTGTTGTGTAAATTGCGGTGAAAAAAGAATGGAAAAGGTGTGGTTCAGTTCGCTTTCAGGTGGAATCCTTTGCGAAAAGTGCAAAAATAAGGATGAAAAGGCAATTAGAATTTCAAATGAAACACTGTCGGTGATGAAACACATTTTAAAAAAAAGATTTGAGGAATTAGCTGAACTTAAAGTGACTCAAGACGTAAAAAATGAGTTGAAAGAAGTAATTTTAAATTTCGTTTTGCATCAGTTGGAGCGAAAACCCCGAACTTTGAGCTTTTTGGAAGATATATCCATACTATGAAATAGGGGAGGATATATTTTGAAAGCCGTTTTGGATTCGTTTAGAGGAAAAGCCGTTTATGTGTTTTTTGCATCGTTAATTTTTTTGACGGGCTGTTTTCTGGGATGGCTGGTATTCTGGCAAAATCCGGTATTCTTTCTGGAGAATCTGGATAAGTTACTGGGAAACCTGCTTGAAATTAGCGAGAAGATGGAAAGAGCCAGCAAACTTTCTGTAGCGGGATACATTTTCCAGAACAACGCAAGGGCGCTTCTCGTCATGATTTTCGGGGGCATCGCTTTTGGAATAGTTCCCTTTTCTGCCTTGGTTTTCAATGGATTTGTGGTGGGAGTGGTGCTGGCCCTGAACTTTTATCACGGCCAGTCGCTTTATTTTTTCCTGGCCGGCATGCTCCCCCACGGGATTTTGGAACTCCCTGCTATTTTGACGGGTGCCGCTTTCGGATTAAAGACCGGGGCGGAGCTTTTGTTTTCAAAGGGGAAAAGCAGGATCAAGATACTGAAGGAAAATTTAAAGGAAGGTATTCTAGCTCTCGGCATCTTGATTCCGGTGCTTTTAATAGCTGCACTTATAGAAGCGGTTGTGACTCCCTTAATCTTGAGCCCGTTTTACAGATAAAATAATATATACTTTTTAAGGCAAATGTGATATACTTTATTAGTGACATTCCTAATATGAGATACTTTTTCGGTTATATGTTGGAAGGGAGGGAGGACAAATAGAATTAACACCAAGACAGATGTTGATAGTCGATATCGTGAAGAAACACGAACCTATTACAAGTGAGGAAATTGCAGCGAAGCTCAATATTACACGGGCAGCTTTGAGGCCTGACCTTTCAATACTTACCATGGCCGGAATTCTCGAAGCAAGGCCGAGAGTGGGATATTTTTATGCGGGCAAAAATCCGAAAGGCCTGATTTCGGAGAAAATAAGAAGCATAAAGGTCAGCGAGATAAAAGCCGTACCGGTGGTAATAAGAGAAGAAACTTCGGTATATGATGCAATAGTAACGCTTTTTTTGGAGGACGTGGGGACCCTTTTCGTGGTCCAGGAAGATGGAAGCCTCTGCGGCGTGGTCTCGCGGAAAGACCTTTTGAAGATAGCCATTGGAAATGCGGACATAAAGCAGGTACCCGTAAGCGTGGTAATGACGAGGATGCCGAATTTGGTTACTGTGACGTTGGATGAAAGTGCCTACGATGCGGCGAGAAAAATCGTCGAACATCAGGTGGATGCTCTGCCGGTGATAAGGCCCAAGGAAGTCGACGGCAAGCAAAAGTACGAAGTCGTGGGAAAGGTTACGAAGACAACCATCACTAAGCTTTTCGTAGAGCTTGGCAAAGATTAATAATTTAAAGGGGGGATTCAAAATAGTTAAGGTGGAAGGACCAGTTATTTTTGCCGTATCAGATTCTATCGGAGAAACGGCGGAATTAGTAGCAAAAGCCGCCACCGTGCAATTCAATTCCGGTCATGTGGAAATCAGAAGGTACCCTTATGTAACCGAAGAAGAAGATGTGGTGGAAGTAGTGGAGGAGGCAAAAAAATATAAAAATAGCGCGATAGTATGCACCATGGTGCTTCCGGAAATTAGAAAAAAATTGTTGGAGCTTGCCGAAGCCAATAACATACCGATTTTGGACATAATGGGGCCCATGATGGATATAGTTTCCAGGATAACCAATATAAAGCCGAAGCTAGAGCCGGGTCTGGTAAGAAGGGTGGACGAAGATTATTTTGAGAAGATAGAAGCGATAGAATTTGCGGTAAAGTACGACGACGGCAAGGACCCGAGGGGGCTTGCAAAAGCCGATGTGGTGCTTATCGGAGTTTCCAGGACTTCAAAGACGCCACTTTCCATGTACCTCGCCCACAAAAGGCTTAAAGTAGCCAATCTACCGCTTGTTCCGGAAGTATCTCCTCCTGAAGAATTGTTTCAGCTCGACCCCAAAAACGTCGTGGGTCTTACCATACAACCCGAAATACTGTACAAGATCCGGCAGGAAAGGCTGAAAGCTCTGGGGTTAAGCAGCGATGCCACCTATGCGAGTATGGAGAGGATATTGAAAGAATTGGAGTATGCCGACGAAATAATGAAAAAAATAGGCTGCCACAGGATAGATGTTTCCAACAAGGCGGTGGAAGAAGTGGCGGCCAGAATACTCGAGATAATAAGGAGAGGGGAAGACCGATGACCAAATACGTTTATAAATTCAACGAAGGCAGGGCTTCGATGAAGAACCTGCTAGGAGGAAAGGGAGCCAATCTTGCGGAAATGATGCACATCGGCCTGCCCGTACCGCCAGGTTTTACCGTGACGACCGAGGCATGCACGAGGTACTACCAGGAAGGAGGAAAAATTCCCGGAGAGGTCATCGAGCAGGTTTTCGAAGCTCTTGAGAGTCTGGAAGAAACGACCGGCAAGAAGTTCGGTAGCTCCGACAATCCTCTTTTGGTTTCGGTCAGGTCGGGAGCGCCGGTTTCGATGCCGGGTATGATGGATACCATACTCAATCTGGGACTGAACGATGCCACAGTGGAGGGACTCGCCCGTTCAACCGGTGACAGGCGCTTTGCCTACGACTGTTACCGGAGGTTCATACAGATGTTCGCCGATGTGGTTCTCAATGTAGAACATGAAAGATTCGAGGAAATTATAAGTTCTGTCAAGAATAAAAAGGGCATCAATTACGATACCGACCTTACGGCCGAAGACTGGCAAGAGGTCTTGGAATCATACAAGAATTTGGTAGTAAAACATACAGGCCGCCAATTTCCCCAGGACCCGAAAGATCAGCTCGTGATGGCCGTTGAAGCGGTGTTTCGTTCCTGGAACAACCAGCGGGCTATTGTTTACAGGAAAATAAAC
Organism: Fervidicola ferrireducens; assembly: GCF_001562425.1. Lineage (GTDB taxonomy): Bacteria > Bacillota > Thermosediminibacteria > Thermosediminibacterales > Thermosediminibacteraceae > Fervidicola > Fervidicola ferrireducens. The sequence continues at coordinate 47,291 of NZ_LOED01000002.1, read as the reverse complement.
AAAATACCGGACGACCTCGGTACCGCAGTTAACGTCCAGGCAATGGTTTTCGGAAACATGGGCGAAGATTCGGGGACCGGCGTGGCTTTTACCAGAAATCCTTCCACCGGGGAAAGAGAAATTTACGGGGAGTTTTTGCTGAACGCACAAGGAGAAGATGTGGTGGCGGGGATTAGGACGCCTAAAAATATAAAAGAACTAAGAAGCATCATGCCCGATGTTTACAAGCAGTTGGAAGATGTTTGCAGCCTCCTCGAAAGGCACTACAGGGATATGCAGGATATTGAGTTCACCGTGGAAAAAGGCAAACTCTACCTTCTTCAAACCCGCAGTGGCAAGAGAACGGCAGAGGCGGCGGTAAAAATTGCCGTGGACATGGTAAAAGAGGGGCTCATTTCCAAAGAAGAAGCCGTACTCAGGGTGTCGCCCGAGCATGTGACTTCGCTTTTACACAGGCGGATAGATCCCAACGCTAAAGTGGAAGTGATAGCCAAAGGGCTGCCCGCCTCTCCGGGAGCAGCGTCAGGTCAGGTGGTCTTTTCACCCGACGAAGCCGAAACTTTAGGACAGCAGGGCCACAAGGTGATTTTGGTCAGGACGGAGACAACTCCCGACGACATCCACGGTATAGTCATGGCTCAGGGAGTGTTGACAAGCCGCGGAGGCATGACCAGCCATGCGGCGGTGGTTGCGCGCGGCATGGGTAAGCCGTGCGTATGCGGTTGCGAGGCGCTTTCGATAGATTACAAAAACGAGGAATTCAGGGTAGGCGAGCTGGTTGTAAAGAAGGGCGATATAATTTCGATAGACGGTTCTACGGGCAAGGTTATGCTCGGAGAGGTGCCCATGATTGACCCCGTGCTTTCGGAAGAATTCAGAGAACTCTTAAAGTGGGCCGATGAAATAAGAAGGCTTTCCGTTAGGGCTAATGCCGATACGCCGCAAGATGCAAAGCTCGCCCGGGATTTCGGTGCTGAAGGCATCGGCCTTTGCAGGACCGAGCATATGTTTATGGGACAGGATCGCCTGCCCATTGTTCAGCAAATGATTATGGCAACTACTAGGGAAGAAAGGGAAAGAGCATTAGAAAAACTTCTCGTTTTCCAGCGGCAGGATTTCGAAGGCATCCTCGAAGCTATGCACGATTTGCCGGTGACGATAAGACTTTTGGATCCGCCACTTCATGAGTTTTTGCCGGATGCCGAAGAACTTGTCGATGAAATTGCACAGCTGAAGGCTAAGGGCGATATGGATGGCCTTAAGGAAAAGCAGGAAATGTTGAAAAAGGTAAAAGCGCTCAGGGAATTCAATCCCATGCTGGGCTTGAGGGGTTGCCGGCTGGGGATTTTATATCCGGAAATTTACGAAATGCAGGTTCGAGCGATTTTCCAGGCGGCGTGCAATCTGGCCAAAAAAGGCGTCAAGGTTATACCCGAAGTTGAAATACCGTTGGTCAGCAATGCCAACGAATTAAAGCAGTTGAGGAAGCTCGTGGAAAACGTAGCTTCTCAGGTGATGGACGAAGAGGGAGTAAAGGTAGAGTACAGTATAGGGACCATGATAGAAATACCAAGGGCTTGCATTACCGCCGATGAAATAGCCGAATACGCCGACTTTTTCTCCTTCGGAACCAACGACCTGACTCAAACAACTTACGGTTTCAGCCGAGACGATGCGGAAGCCAAATTCCTTCCTCAGTATATAAACCAGAAAATCCTGCAGGAAGACCCCTTTATCGTCCTTGACCGGAAAGGGGTTGGGACCCTTATGAAGACAGCAGTGGAGCTGGGGAGGAAAGTGAAGGAAAACCTTGCGGTGGGAATATGCGGAGAACACGGAGGGGAGCCTAATTCCATAGAATTCTGTCACGAGATAGGTTTGGATTATGTGAGCTGTTCACCTTACAGGGTTCCGATAGCAAGGCTGGCGGCGGCTCACGCGGTGCTCAAGAAAAAATGAAACTCTTTTGAGGGGCTTTAAAGCTCCTCTTTTTTTAATTTTTTTAATAAAATAATGTTTGAAAAGGTTTATTTTTGAATTAGAACGGAGGGCGTCTTTATGAATATAAGAGAGATGACCGAAGAACAGGAAATTAAAACGCTTTCTCCTTACGCAACGCTGAGCAGCAAAAGCAGGGGGAGACTGGTGCCGGAGGAAAAGTGCAGCGTCAGAACCGAGTTCCAAAGGGATAGGGACAGGATTCTCCATTCCAAGGCTTTCAGGCGAATGAAACACAAGACCCAGGTTTTCATATCCCCAGAAGGAGACCATTACAGAACCAGATTAACCCATACTCTGGAAGTTGCACAGATAGCCAGAACTATATCGAGGGCGCTGAGGTTGAACGAAGATCTGACCGAGGCAATTGCTTTGGGGCATGACCTGGGCCATACCCCTTTCGGGCATTCGGGGGAATACGTGTTAAACAGGCTCATGAAAGATGGCTTCAGGCACGAAGAACAAAGTCTGAGGGTGGTTGATGTTCTTGAGCGCGGAAGCGGACTGAATCTGACCTGGGAGGTGAGGGACGGTATAAGAAATCACAACAGCCGGGGAAATCCCGCGACGCTGGAAGGACAGGTGGTAAAAATAGCCGATTGGATAGCCTATATAAATCACGATATTGATGATGCGATAAGGGCGGGGATACTCAGAGAAACCGACTTGCCCAGAGAACCGATAGGTGTCCTCGGGAAGAGTCATGCTCTGCGCATAGATACGATGATAAAGGATATAATTAAAGAAAGTTATGGGAAACCTTTTGTCAAAATGAGCGAGGAAGTTTACGAGGCGACGGTGGAGTTGAGGAGCTTTCTTTTTGAAAGGGTATACGTAGGGTCCAGTGCCAAATCCCAGGAAATAAAGGCTCAAAAAATGCTGGAGTTGCTTTTCGAGTACTTTTCAAAAAATGTCGAATCGATGCCGGAAGAATTCGTCGCGATTGCTCAAAAAGAGGGAATCGAGCGGGGGGTATGCGATTACATTGCAGGGATGACCGACAGCTTCGCTGTTCACAAGTTCAGGGAGATTTTTGTGCCCTCATCCTGGCCCATAAATGCTAGTAAATAAATAGAAAAAATTAATTTTTGGTTAAAAAGAAGGAATATCTCCTATTGATGTAGAATAATCTTTATGCAAAAGCCAAGCTCATATTATTTTTTTTCCATAAAACGGCTTTTTTAATGGGTCTTACCCCGGATTGTGCTGTTTTAAAAAAGACAGGGGGAGATTTTTTTTGAATTAGGCAGGTGGGCACGATGGGCCTCTATCCCGAAGAAATTATAAAAGAAGTTCAAGACAGGGCAGATATTGTCGAAATAGTGTCGAATTATGTTTCGCTTAAAAAACGCGGCGAAAATTACGTGGGGCTGTGCCCTTTTCATTCAGAAAAGACGCCCTCGTTTAATGTAAGTCCTAAAAAACAGCTTTTTTACTGTTTTGGTTGCGGAGTGGGAGGCAATGTTTTTACCTTCCTGATGAAAAAGGAAAATTGGACCTTCCCGGAGGCTTTGAGGTGGCTGGCAGAAAGGGTGGGAATAAAGCTGCCAGAGGAGGAAACGTTAGGAAAGGTATCGGAAGCCTTCAAGTTAAAGAGGGAAATTCTAGAGATAAACAAAATGGCTGCCGAATACTACCATTACAACCTCCTGAAGACAACGGAAGCGGAAAGGGCAAGGCATTACCTGTCAAGTCGAGGGATTCTTGCGGAGACGGTAGAAAGGTTCAATTTGGGTTATGCTTTACCGGCCTGGGACGGGCTTATAAATTTCATGCGCTCGAAGGGAATAGGAGAGGACGCGCTTTTAAAAGCCGGATTGGTAATTCCGAAAAGTTCCGGGAAGGGCTTTTACGATAGATTTAGAGACAGGATTATTTTCCCTATTAAAGATGTAACGGGAAGTGTAGTGGGTTTCGGGGGGCGAATCTTGGATAAAGGGGAACCGAAATACCTTAATTCGCCTGAAACTCCTGTTTTTAACAAGAGAGAACATCTTTACGGATTGCCCATGATAAATAAAGGACAATCGCCTATCATTTTGGTAGAAGGATATATGGACTGCATAACGCTGCACCAGCATGGATTTACGCAGGCAGTGGCATCCCTTGGAACGTCGCTGACCGAACAGCAGGCAAAAACTTTGAAACGATATACCGATGAGGTCGCTATTGCGTACGACTCCGATGCGGCGGGTCAGGCTGCAACGCTGAGGGGTATCGGAGTTCTTGTAAAAGAGGGATTGCGGGTAAAAGTGATAGACCTACCCGAAGGCAAGGACCCCGACGAGTTCATAAAAGCGAGAGGGAAAGAGGCTTTTGAAGAGTTAGTTAAATCAGCGCAAAATTTTATCGATTACAGGCTCAATTCGGCAAAAAAGGGCCTTGACTTAAAATCTCAAGATGGAAAACTAAAATTTATAAAGAGGGCCGTATTAATTTTGGCGGAAATAGAAGACGGTGTGGAAAGAGAGCTTTATGTTCAAAAGATTTCCGGGGAGCTAAATATCCCCAAGAATGCACTTTATGAAGATGTAAATAAAATAAGAACCCAATCGGTTATGCCAAACATTGGCTTAAAGTATAAAAACAGCCAATTAAGGGATAATAATAAAGAATTGACAAAAATAAAAATTATGTCGGGTTTTCACAAGGTGGAAAGAAATCTTTTAAAAATGATGATAGAGGATGATGGAGTAAGGGAGAAGGTTATGGAGAGATTGACAGCTTACAATTTCATAGATTTGAGGCACAGAAAAATTGCTGCCGCGGTGTTCGAAATGGTCCAGAAAAACGAATCCGTAACGCCTAAAGATGTGGCCGTGAAGTTGAAAGATGATCCTGACGCTGCGGCAGAACTGGCCAACATACTAATGGCGAACGAAAAGCAGGATGAAGAGATGGTAGACGAGTTGATCAACCGGGTAAAGGAAAATTACTTAAAATTAGCGATAAAGAAGATAAGGAGTGAAATCCAACGGGCGGAGAAAGTGGGAGAAATAAAAAAAGCTCTTAACCTTCTTTCAACCTATCACCGGTTAAAGCACGAAATAGAACAACTTAAGTCAGACCTTACTAGGAAGGGGGGAATCTGATGGCAACGGAAAAGGAAACCGAAAAGGTTAAGGTCGAAGAGGAAAAGGACCAGGTAAAGGAACAGGATAAGGAACAACAAAAAGAAAAAGAGAAAGAGAGAGAAAAGGAAAAAAAGACGAAGCAGAGTAAAAAGGCCGATAAGATGAAAGCTGTAAAGGAACTCATTGAAAAAGGTAAAAAGACGGGAGCGTTAACTTACAAGGAAATAATGGACACCTTGGCGGATTTTGAAGATCTAGATGCCGATCAAATAGATAAGATATATGAATCCTTCGAGGAAATGGGAATCGAGATTATAAACGATAACGATGATATACCGGAATCTTTGCTTGAAGATATTCCCCCGGAAGAGCTGGACCTGTCTGTTCCCGAAGGTGTGGCTATAGATGACCCTGTCAGGATGTATTTAAAGGAAATCGGCAAAATACCGCTCCTCACGCCGGAAGAAGAGATTGAGCTGGCAAAACGCATAGAAAAGGGCGACAAGGAGGCCAAAAGGCGTCTTGCAGAAGCAAACCTCAGGCTTGTTGTCAGCATAGCAAAAAGATACGTCGGAAGGGGCATGCTTTTTCTGGACCTCATCCAGGAAGGAAACCTGGGCCTCATAAAAGCCGTGGAAAAGTTCGACTACCGCAAAGGATATAAATTCAGCACGTATGCGACTTGGTGGATCAGACAAGCCATAACCCGAGCCATTGCAGATCAGGCAAGAACCATCAGAATTCCGGTTCACATGGTGGAGACGATTAATAAGCTGATAAGGGTATCGCGCCAGCTCCTGCAGGAACTGGGTAGGGACCCGACCCCGGAGGAAATTGCCGAAGAAATGGAAATGCCTGTCGAAAAGGTGAGGGAGATAATGAAGATAGCCCAGGAACCCGTGTCCCTCGAAACGCCTATAGGAGAAGAGGAAGACAGCCATTTGGGAGACTTTATCCCCGACGAAGAAGCCCAGGCACCGGCTGATGCCGCGGCTTACAGGCTGTTGCGGGAACAATTGGAAGATGTCCTGGAAACCTTGACTCCGCGGGAAGAAAAGGTACTGCGGCTGCGGTTCGGACTCGACGATGGAAAGCCCAGAACCCTCGAAGAAGTGGGGCAGGTTTTCGGCGTTACTCGCGAGAGGATACGGCAGATTGAAGCCAAAGCTTTGAGAAAACTGCGCCATCCGAGCAGAAGCAAAAAATTAAAGGACTTCCTTGAGTAAAAGCGGGGTAATCCCGCTTTTTTCTACTATTTGCTCTTAAAGGTGAAAAAAATGAAGTTGAGCGAGAGATTGCTGGAAATAGCCGGATTGGTGCCTCGGGGCAGTTGTGTTTCGGATGTTGGAACCGACCATGCGCTTTTGCCCATATATCTGGTCAAAAACGGTATTGCTCAAAGGGTTATTGCAGTCGAGGCAAGATACGGGCCTTGGATGAGGGCCAGAGAAAATGTTAAGAAGGCAGGTCTTTCCGATTTTATAGATGTCCGGCTGGGGGATGGCTTTGAACCTTTAAAGCCAGGCGAGGTTGATGTGGCAATTATAGCCGGCTTAGGGGGTGAAACCATATGGAGCATAATGGAAAAATCTCCCGACATCGTGAATTCTCTTTACGCAATTATACTTCAGCCCATGAAAAATGCGCACAGATTGAGGAAGGCCCTTTTTGAGAATTGTTTTGAAATAACGGAAGAACGCGTGGTATGCAGCAAGGGAAGGTACTTCGAAATAATGGTGGTAAAAAAGGGGACTTCCTGCTTTTTCAGCGAAGAGGATGTAATACTGGGTCCCGTATTGAAGCAGAAGCGAACTCCGGAAGTACTTGAATATATTGAAGCGCGCCTCAATCGACTTTTTATTAAATTGAGGGAACTGGAAGGCCAAAACAGCGAGCATGCCAAAAAGGCAAGGGAATCCATGCTTAGGGAGATGGAATTGTTAAAAGGGGTGTTGGAAGAATGATCAGTATTCAGACTGTGATTAATTTGATAGAAAAGTTCGCTCCCAAAAAGCTTTCTTTAGAATGGGACAACGTAGGTTTGATGGTGGGAGCAAGCTCGGCGAAAGTAAAAAAGATTCTCGTTGTCCTTACAGTGACGCCCGGGGTGGTAGAATACGCCGCCTCAAGCGGCGTGGACCTGATTATTTCACACCATCCTTTCATTTTCAAACCTTTGAATTCCGTAAGGCAGGATTTACCAGTAGGGAAAATGATTATAGAGGCAATAAAGCACGATATAGCGATTTATTCTGCCCATACGAATCTGGATGTGGCAAAAGGAGGGATTAACGACCTTTTGGCGCAAAAATTAGGACTTGAAAAGGTAGAGGTGCTGGAAAAGACCTTCGAGGAACCGTTAAAAAAGATTGTGGTATACGTTCCTAAAGGATACGAGGAAGTGGTAAGGGACTCTATGGGTGATGCCGGTGCCGGACATATAGGGAATTACAGCCATTGCAGTTTCAATATTTCGGGTATCGGGACTTTCAAACCTCTAGAGGGTTCGAATCCTTTTTTGGGGCGGCAAGGCGAGTTGGAAAGGGTGGAAGAAGTTAGGGTCGAGACCATTGCTCCCGCATCCCGGGTCAAAAAAATATTAAATGCAATGTTGAAAGTCCACCCGTACGAAGAAGTGGCTTACGATATTTATCCTGTGGAAAATGAAGGATGTGCTTTCGGATTAGGCCGAATAGGCTACCTTAAAACTCCCGTGACCTTAGGGGAACTCTGCCGTATTGTCAAACAAAAACTTGAAGTAGAGTTTTTGCGGGTGGTAGGGGAGCCCAATAGGAAGGTTTCTAAAATTGCCTTATGCGGCGGAGCAGGAGGAAGTCTTATATCGAAAGCGGTTTTTGCGGGGGCCGATGCTTACATAACGGGAGATATAAAGTACCACGAAGCTGAGGAAGCAAAAGCTTCCGGTATAGCCTTGATAGATGCCGGGCATTACTCTACGGAAAAGATAATATTGAATTTCCTGGCCGAGTATTTGAAGAAGGAACTGGCGGAGCTGGAAAGTGACGTTTCGGTAGAGGTTTATGATGAAGGCGACCCAATAAAAATTGTTTAAACGATAAAAGCTGGAAAATCATCTTCAAATCAGAAAAATATAAAAACAATACAATCCCTAGAGATTGAAAAATATAACCGAAATTGATAAAATAAAAAAAGAACCGCCAACAAGCTTGTGTCAATGCTTTCAGGGGGTGAGCGCCCATAGGTGCATAGTATATCGTGAGATTTGCGGTAAAATACATATCAACATAAGTAATAAGTAACAGGAGGTATTATGGAGAGGTTAAAAGTATACGTAGACGGAGCTTCCCGGGGAAATCCGGGAGATGCAGGGATTGGCATAGTGATGTTGGATGAAAACGGTAACGTGGTTAAAGAAATGAGCGACTACATCGGGCAAACAACGAACAACATAGCTGAGTACACGGCTCTTATCATTGCCCTGAAAGAGGCGCTCGAGATGGGCTGCGAAGAAATCGAAGTATTTTCCGACAGCGAGCTCATGGTAAAACAAATAAACGGACAGTACCAGATTAAAAATGAAGGGATAAAGCGCCTTTATTCCCAGGTGGTCCAGTTGATGAAAGAGTTCAGGAGTTTCAGCATAAATCACGTGAGGAGAGAATACAATAAAAGGGCTGATGAGCTCGCCAACGAAGGCATTGACATGGCCCTTGGCGATGAAGAGGTTATTGACATTTAAACGAAGTCATGTTATAATGTCCTTCCGGCAAAAAGGTGATGAGTAGGTCGGATGGTCGCGGGTTTGTGCCCGAGGAAAGTCCGAGCTCCACAGGGCAGGGTGCTGGGTAACACCCAGTGAGGGCGACCTCAAGGAAAGTGCAACAGAAATATACCGCCCGGTAAAAGCTTTTACCGGGTAAGGGTGGAAAGGTGAGGTAAGAGCTCACCAGCGGTCAGGCGACTGGCCGGCTATGTAAACCCCACCTGGAGCAAGACCAAATAGGGGAGCATATGCGGTGGCCCGCCGCGCTCCCGGGTGTGGTCGCTAGAGGTGTCAGGCAACTGTCACCCAAGATAGATGACCATCCTCGACAGAACTCGGCTTACAGACCTACTCATCCTTGAATAAAAATGAAAAACTCAAGGCGTTGAGCCTTGAGTTTTTAAGTTTTACTCGGCCTTTTTTTCCGAAGATTCACCGGAGGACTTGCTTTCCGATGAAGTTTCACCAGAACCCTTTCGGACGTAATCGGTTATATGGAAGCCCGAGCCTTTAAAAACCAGACCCACGTTTCGGCTAATCAGACGCTTAACCGGATTTCCGCAGGTCGGGCATTTTTCTAAAGGGGATTCAGTTATAGCCTGTTCCTGTTCAAAATCGCCGCACCTTTCACACCTGTATTCGTAAAGTGGCATTGGTAGCACCTCCTCTATAGCAACATTTACACGAGTTCACAAGAGATTATATACAACGGTTTTTTCCCTTTGTCAAGTCGTCATAAAATAAATTTCTGAAGGGAGAGGTATAGTGTTGGTAAGGCCAATGGTCCATGCGTTCCAGATATGGGGCACGAAAATGGTGCTCGACGTAAACAGCGGTTCCGTGTTCGAAGTAGACGACCTGGTCTACGATGTACTTAAATTTTACGAAGAACTTTCCCCGGAGGATGTCATCGCTAAATTAAAGGAGAAATATGCGGAATCGGAAATCGAAGAGGCCATAGAAGAACTGGACATTTTAAAAGCTCAGGGCCTCCTTTTTTCGGGAGCGAACCTTGATCCGGCCGTAGAACTTTTAAACGAAAAAAAATACGTAAAAGCTCTTTGCCTAAACGTGGCTCACGATTGCAATTTGAGGTGCAGGTATTGTTTTGCCTCGAAAGGACATTACGATGGAGCGCGGCAGTTGATGAGCAAAGAGGTGGCAAAAAATGCTATAGACTTCCTTTTACAACGATCAGGGGGACTAAAAAATTTGGAGGTGGATTTTTTTGGCGGAGAACCTTTGATGGCTTTTGATACCATAAAATATGTGGTTTCCTACGCGAGAAGTTTGGAAGACAAATATAACAAAAAATTCCATTTTACGGTTACCACCAATTGTCTTCTGCTCGACGATGAAATAATGGATTATTTGCATAAAAACATGGACAATATAGTGATGAGTTTGGACGGGAGAAAGATGGTAAACGACAGGATGCGGGTGCGGGCCGACGGCTCGGGAAGCTACGACAGGGTTGTTTCGAATATAAAAAAACTGGTGGCGCTGAGAAAAAGGGACGGCAAGGATTACTACGTCAGGGGCACATTCACAAAGTACAACCTGGACTTCGCAAAAGATGTCATTCACATGGCTGACCTCGGTTTTGAGGAGATTTCCATCGAGCCGGTTGTTGGAAAAGAAGGGGATTTTCTGATCGATGAAGGGGATTTGGAAACCGTATACCGACAGTACGATGAAATTGCAAGAGAATACATCAAAAGAAAAACGTCGGGGGAAAATCCGTTTAGATTTTATCACTTCAATATAGACATTTATAAAGGTCCATGCTTGCAAAAGAGGCTTTCGGCGTGCGGTGCCGGCAGGGAATACCTCGCAGTTACTCCGGACGGAGAGATATACCCGTGTCACCAGTTCATAGGCAAGAGGGAGTTTGTTCTGGGCGACGTTTTTGAAAAAACTCTTGATGAGGATGTTATAAAAAAGCTAAAAGATACCCACGTCCTTGCAAAACCTGATTGCGTATCGTGTTGGGCCAAGTTTTTCTGCAGCGGTGGCTGCAGCGCCAACAATTACGAGATGAACGGGGATTTAAATTTACCCAATAAAATATCCTGCAGTTTGCAGAAAAAAAGAATCGAGTACGCGCTTTACCTTGCTGTAAAGGCTGGAATGCAAAGTGAAAAAAACAGATTGTTGTGTTGATGAAGTGCAAAAAGCGACAATTTTCTAGCAATTACAATAATACCAAATCACAAAATATGGTGATTCGTGTAAGAAGAGATAAAAAATGGAAGCAAAATATAACTGCTGAAAAAAATGCGGACATAATCGGAAAATACGGTCGTTGATAATGCCCTTAAACTGTGATAAAATGGCCTAGTAAATCGATACAGAGGGGAAATCATCATGGCAGCTGCATTGACTAAACTCAACCAGGAGATTGTAAGGCTAAAAAGGGAGCTTAACGAAAAGCTGGAGAAAAAAACCTTTTGGCCAACGAAGTCTACGCTTTGAGCTTGCAGCTTGATAAGCTCATTTTGGCTTATCACAGAGCATCCGTTAAAGCTGAATAGGTGTTCTTTTAAATGCTGCTTTTTGCAGCATTTTTATTTTTTGACTTATTTTTTCAGGTTTTATATAATTGACTCTAAGAATTATTTTGCGAGGTGTGATCTTATATGGCGCTTTTTACCATCGATGATGTGGAAAACTTGAGCCGGGCTGACATAAAGAAAATTTACTCCGAGCACGTAAATCCCGGACTTGCTTCGATGATGGGGCTTTTAAATTTCGATAGGGTCTACGTGAAGGCGCAGGGGTGTTATGTTTGGGACGCCGAAGGTCAGAAATACCTGGATTTTTTGGGGGCTTACGGCGCGCTGAATTTGGGACATAATCCACCTGAAGTGTTGGAGGCTATAAAAAAAGTGAGCCAAAAGCCCAATTTACTGCAGGCGACTATAAATCCGTATGCGGCAGCCCTGGCGCACAATCTTTCAAAAGTAGCACCCGGAAATTTAAAACACAGCTTTTTTTGCAACAGCGGAGCAGAGGCCGTGGAAGGGGCTTTAAAAACGGCAAGGGCGGCTACTCGAAAGCAAAAGATAATATCTTGCGATGGCGCTTTTCACGGAAAGACTTTAGGTGCGTTATCGGCTACCGGACGGGATAAATACAAGGGCCCCTTTTTGCCCCTGGTGCCGGAATTTGAGACCATACCGTTCGGAGATTTGGATGCGCTTGAAGCAAAATTAAAAGGAGGTAACGTGGCCGCGTTCATAGTGGAGCCGATACAAGGGGAAGCAGGGATTATTGTGCCTCCGAAAGGATATTTGAAAGGGGCAAGAGACCTTTGCACAAAATATGGAGCCTTGCTGATAGTCGATGAAATACAAACAGGTTTAGGCAGGACGGGAAGCATGTTTGCCTGCGAACAAGAAGATGTGGCACCGGATATAATGTGCGTTGCAAAATCGTTAGGGGGCGGAGTGATGCCTATTGGAGCATTCATCGCCACCGATGAAGTTTGGGAAAGAGCTTATTCCGGGATGGAAAGATGTCTGCTGCACACATCGACTTTTGGCGGAAACACTTTAGCGTGTGCTGCGGGTATAGCCTCCATCAATGCCATAAAAGAAAAAAGACTGGCCGAACGAGCCGCAGAACTGGGAGACTATTTCCTAAACAGATTGAAAGGCCTTAAGGAAAAGTTTGGCATAATAAAGGAAGTTCGCGGAAGGGGACTGATGATAGGTATCGAGTTCGAGCCTCCGGTAAAGGGGTTCATAAACAGGATAACGGGCGGAGTCATAAATAAGCTGTACGAAGAATTCACGGGAGCACTGGTGGCTGGAGAGCTGCTCAACAAGCACAGGATAATCACCGCATACACCCTTAATAATCCCAATGTTATAAGGTTGGAGCCGCCGTTGATAGTGACGAAAGAGGATATTGACCAGGTGATTGACGCCTTGGAGGATATCTTTACTAGATATAGAGGGTTTATGGGTATGACTCTGAACGCCATAAAATCGGCTGCGAGTTCCATACTGTCGAAGTAGCTTTTTGAATAAACATGAGCGATAAAGACAAAAAAGGTAAGCAACCCGGTTTTGTTGCTTACCTTTTTTTCTGAGGTTATTGCGTAAAATAAAAATGGTCGGGACGGCGGGACTTGAACCCACGACCTTTCGGACCCGAACCGAACGCGCTACCAAACTGCGCTACGTCCCGACGACAATTATTATACTATAAACCTAGATTTTTTTCAAACCCTTTTTTCAATCAACTAACTCATCAAGATATGGCATAAACTAAAAGTAGATCCTGAATTGTAATGTATAAGAGGATTTTTTTAATAAAAGGAGAAATAAAAGGAAGTAAGTTTATTTTTATTGGAGGAGGTAGGGAGTTTGGACAGACTCTTTAAACGCAAAACTTTAGACAACGGGATAAATCTTTATATCCATTCCACCGACAAATTTAAAACTGTAACAGTTTGTGCTTTTATACACCAGAATTTGGATAAGAGTACAGCCACGAGAACCGCACTGTTACCTTTTGTATTGAAACGAGGCAGCCATAAATTTCCAAGTTCAAGGTATATCAGCCTTTGCCTTGAAGAACTTTACGGCGCCGATTTCGGAGCCGATATAATAAAAAAAGGTGAAAGGCAAATAATTCAATTTTTCATAGAGATGGTAAATCCTAGATACACCGCTTCTGAGGATAAAATTTTAGATGAAGGTCTTGCGCTCTTTAAGGATGTTATCTTAAATCCGCTGACCGAAGGGCCCGCCTTTAAAAAGGATTTCGTGGAACAGGAGAAAGATGTCTTAAAGAGGAACATTGAGGCTCTATTTAATGACAAATTTAACTACGCCATAGAAAGATGCTTTCAGGAAATGTGCAAGGGGGAGCCTTTCAGCGTGTACAAGTACGGCAGCGTTTCGGATTTGCCGGAAATAAAAAGCGAAGACCTTTACGATTTTTATAAAATGATCATAAAAAGCAGGCCGATGGACATCTTCGTTCTGGGAGAGGTGGATGAAGGGCAAATTTATGAGAAGTTAAACAACCTTTTTTCAAACGAGCGCCGTGAGGAGAAAATTGCCGGTACTGTTGTAGTAAAAGAAGTTGAAAGGGAAAAATTTGTAGAGGAAAAGCAAGATGTGAATCAAGGCAAGCTTTCTTTAGGTTTCAGAACCGGCACGCGATACGGCGACGAAGACTTTTACGCCTTGATGGTGTTCAACAGCGTCTTCGGCGGGGGCCCACATTCTAAGCTCTTTCAAAATGTAAGAGAGAAAGAAAGCCTGGCGTATTATGCTTTTTCGCGGCTGGAAAAAAGCAAGGGCTTGATGCTGGCAAGCTGCGGTATTGATTTTGATAATGTGGAAAAGACCGTAGAAATAATAAAAAAGCAGCTAGAGGATATAAAAGATGGGCGTATTTCCGATTATGAATTCGAAAGCTCCAAAAAGTCTCTTGTGAACTCTCTAAAGGAAGCAGAGGATAGCCCGGCCATGATTATAAGTCTTTACCTGGATGGCATCATAAACGGTATCGAGGAGTCGATACAGGAAATCATTGAAAAAATCCGGAATGTCACGAAGGAAGATGTGGTGAAGGTGGCTCAAAAAGTAAAGCTGGATACCATATATTTTCTCAACAAAAAGTAGTCGGGGTGAAAGCCTATGAATTTTATCGGAGAAAATCTGTTATACAGGAAATTTGACAACGGACTTAAAGCTTACGTGTTGCCGAAAAAAAATTTCAATAAAGTATACGCCGTTTATTCCACCAAATACGGTTCCATAGACAATGAATTCGTGGTGCCGACAACGGGAGAGAGGTTGAAGGTTCCGGAAGGGATAGCTCACTTTCTCGAACATAAAATGTTCGAGATGCCTTACGGCAACGTGTTCGATAAATATGCCGAGCTCGGAACTTCTTCGAATGCGTATACCAATTATACCAATACCACCTATCTTTTTTCTACAACTTCAGCTTTTGAAGAAAGTATGAGGCTTTTGCTGGAATTTGTCGAAACCCCTTACTTTACGAAAGAAAGTGTGGAAAAGGAAAAGGGTATCATAACGCAGGAACTCAGAATGTATGAAGATGACCCGGAATGGCAGGTTATGCTCAATCTGCTTAAAGCTCTATACCACCGGCATCCGGTAAGAGATGATATAGGAGGTACCGTGGAGTCGATTCAGAATATAGATGTTGATACTCTGTACAAGTGTTATGAGACCTTCTATCATCCGAGCAACATGGTGATTTTCGTAGCCGGTGCGGTAGATGCCGATAAAGTTTTTGATATTATCGAGGAACGGGAAAATAAAAGAGGCAAACTTTCTCAAGGTGAAATAAAAAGAATTTATCCTGAAGAACCCGATACGGTAAATAAGCCCCGCATAGATGTAAAACTGTCGGTAAGCCGTCCGCTTTTTCTGATGGGATTTAAAGATAACGATGTGGGTTATGACGGAATAGAGCTCCTGCAAAAAGAAATTATTACGAACATATTGCTGGAAATTATTTTCGGGAAGAGCTCTCTCGCCTACGAAAAGCTTTATGAAGAAGGGCTTATAGATGACCGGTTCAGTTTCGGATACGAAGGACAAAAAGGGTACGGCTTTTGCACCATCGGTGGAGAGACCAAAGATCCGGAGAAACTGAAGGATATGTTGGTAACCAGTATAGATGAGGCGAAGGAAGGAGGTCTGAAAGAGGAGGACTTTGAAAGGGTAAGGAAAAAATACTTGGGTGACTATATCCAGGGATTTAATTCTCTGGAATTCATCGCTAATTCGTTCGTATCATATTACCACCGAAATGTAAATATATTCGACTATCCCGAGGTATTAAAACGGATAACCTTCGAAGAGGCAGAAAGAAGGCTACGCGAATTTTTTGATTTTGACCGAATGGCGGTATCGACGGTGTATCCGAAATAATGTGTAAAAAATAGCACTTTTTGACGAAAAAAGTGGGGCAAAAGCCTCACTTATTTTTATTGTTTTTTTTTGTCGCAAGGGAGGAATTTAAAAGCGTTCCGTAGAATAGTTAAAGTGGTATAAAGTGGTGGAAAGTGGAGGGAAAGTCCTCCGAAGGGGAGCGCGGAAAAATGCTAATGGGACAGTTCCAGCATTCGCTGGACCCAAAGGGAAGATTAATAATTCCTTCGAAGTTCCGGGAACAGCTGGGGGAAAGTTTTATTCTCACCAAGGGTTTAGACCGCTGCTTGTTCGTGTATCCTAAAAGTGAGTGGATGGTGCTGGAACAGAAATTAAAAGCGCTTCCCATGACAAAAAAGGAAGCCAGGGCTTTTATCAGGTTTTTCTTTTCAGGGGCTGTGGAAGTGGAATTAGACAAACAGGGCAGAATATTAATCCCCCCCATGCTGAGAGAATATGCGCGGATAGAAAAGGAAGTGGTGATAATAGGAGTTTCCAATAGAGCGGAAATATGGAGCGCCAAGGAATGGGAAGCTTACAGCAAAGAAGCAGAGGATTCTTATGAAGAAATAGCCGAAAACATGGTAGAGTTAGGTATATAGGTGATGTAAAATGGATTATCTTCATCAACCGGTATTGTTAAAAGAAGCCATAGAATTTCTCGACCCTAAAAGCGGAGGAGTTTACGTGGATGCCACCCTAGGGGGAGGCGGTCACTTTTCGGAAATCCTGAAGAGAATAGGGGCTGACGGGAAGGCAATAGGAATCGACCGGGACGAAGATGCGGTTAAAAATGCGAGGGATAAATTCTCGGCTTTTCCCAACGCTGTTATAATCCACGATAATTTCAAGAATATAAAGCGCATAATCCATAACCTCGGTTTTCAGGGTGTGGACGGCGTGATATTCGACCTAGGGGTGTCTTCATATCAGCTGGAAGAGAAAAGCCGGGGTTTTTCTTACATGCAGGACGCCCCCCTGGACATGAGGATGGACAAAAGCCAGAAGCTTACCGCAAGGGATGTGGTGAATAACCTGGAGAAAAAGGAGTTGGCAAGAATAATAAAGGAATATGGAGAAGAGAGATGGGCTGATAAAATAGCCGAGTTCATATGCGAGAGAAGAAAAATTAAGCCCATCGAAAGAACGGGAGAGTTGGTGGACATTATAAAAGCTGCCATTCCTGCCAGGGCCCGAAGACAGGGCCCTCATCCTGCCAAAAGGACTTTTCAGGCCTTGAGGATTTTCGTAAACGACGAACTGGAGATTCTATCCCAAAGTTTAAAGGATGCCGTGGAGCTCTTAAAACCGGGCGGCAGAATATGCGTTATTACGTTTCACTCGCTGGAAGATAGAATAGTAAAGCATACTTTTAAAGAACTTTCGAGAGGTTGTATCTGTCCTAAAGGCAGTCCCATTTGTACATGCAATAGAGAAAAAGAACTGAAGATACTCACCCCGAAGCCCATATTGCCGTCCCGGGATGAGGTAGAGGCCAATCCAAGAGCGCGAAGCGCTAAATTGAGAGCCGGGGAGAAGCTAAGTTCTAAATAACAAGGGGAGTGAATAAAGTGGTAGTAGCTCCGAAAACCTCTTATCGGGGGATGCAGCAATATATACCCCGCCAGATGGAACAGGCAAAAACCAGGCCGAAAGCTCGAGCCAGGGAAAAAGGTCGTTACATTCTCGGTGTTGTTGTGGTAACTTTAGCCACCTTGCTGCTTCTTACAAGGTACGCATTCATAATCGAAACTCAATATAAAGTTGAAAAATTAAAAGCTGAAGTTGCCAAGATAGCCAGTGAAAACGAAAGCTTAAAAGTAAAAATAGCCGACTTAAAGTCTACTGAGAGGATAGAGAAGATTGCAAAAGCCAATTTGAAGATGCAGGAACCTGACGACGAACAGATAATATACCTTGAAAGGTAAGCTATTTTTCAGGGGGATTTTCCATGGCCCACGGCAGCAAAACAGTTAAAAAACGACTGGTTTTTCTGCTCTTAATTTGCTTTGCGCTAAACATAGCTCTCATGGGAAGGGTTTTTTATATTCAGTTTGTCCGCGGTGACGAGTTGAGGTCTAAGGCGAAGGAACAGTGGACAAGAGATTCGCCGGTGGAACCGAAAAGAGGAACCATATACGACAGAAACATGAACCCGCTCGCCATTAGTGCCAGCGTAAAGTCGGTTATGGCAAGTCCCCCCGATATCGAGGATGTGGAAAAAACCGCTTCTTTGCTGTCTCCAGCTTTGAATATAGACAAAGAAGTGCTGATTAAAACCCTTGAAGAAGCGAAAAAAAAGAAAAAAGGCTCTATATTTATAAAAAGGAAAATTACCGATGAGGAAGCGGAAGCCGTCAGAAAACTGAATTTAAAGGGGATTTATTTTACCGAAGAGAGCAAAAGATTTTATCCTGAAAAAAATCTGGCATCCCACGTGTTGGGATTTACCGGTATTGACAGTCAGGGACTAGAGGGTGTGGAGCTGATTTACGACAAGTATTTAAGAGGCATTCCGGGAAGGATTATATCAGAAAAGGATGCTTTGAGCCGGGAACTACCTTTTGGGCTGGAGAAATACATACCTCCTGAAGAAGGATTGAACCTGGTACTCACCATCGACAAGGTGATACAACACATAGCTGAGAGGGAACTGGAAAAAGCCCTTGCAGAAAATAACGCCAAAAAGGGTACAATAATAGTAATGGACCCAAATACAGGAGAAATTCTAGCTCTGGCTAACAAACCCGATTACGATCCTAACAATTATAAAAACTATCCTTCTTCGATATGGAGAAACAGCGCCGTATCCGATGTATACGAACCGGGTTCGACTTTTAAGATAGTGACGGCGGCAGCCGCCCTTGAAGAAGGTGTTGTCAGCCCCGATGATAAATTTTACGATCCCGGTTACGTGGTTGTATCGGGTGTCAGGATAAAATGCTGGAGGGCTGGGGGCCACGGCAGCCAGACTTTTGCCCAGGTTGTGCAGAATTCCTGCAACCCGGGTTTTGTCGAGGTTGCATCCAGATTGGGAAAAGAAAAATTTATTAAATACATAAAGGGTTTCGGTTTCGGAGAGACTACGGGCATAGACCTTCCCGGAGAAGCAAGAGGCATATTTAATCCCGATAAGGTAGGACCGGTAGAGCTTGCCACCATTTCTTTCGGCCAGGGAATTTCGGTCACCCCGATCCAATTAATCACGGCTGTAGCTGCGGTGGCCAATGACGGAAAGATGACCGCACCTCACGTAACCAAAGCTTTGGTGGACAAGGAAGGCAATGTAGTCCAAGAGTTCAAACCCAGGGTCATAAGGCAGGTAATATCGGAAGATACCGCAAGGGAATTGAAAAGTCTTTTGGAAAGCGTCGTGGAAAACGGAACGGGTGGCAGAGCAAAAATTGAAGGATATAAAGTGGCCGGAAAGACCGGCACTGCGGAAAAATACGCGGACGGTAAATATGTGGCGTCGTTCGTGGGGTTTGCGCCGGCCGACGACCCGCAGTTTGTCGTTTTGGTTATCATAGATGAACCGTCCACCGGAATATACTATGGCGGGCAAATAGCCGCTCCCATATTTCAAAAGGTAATGGCCGATATTTTAAAGTACAAGGGTGTAAAACCGCAGCTTTCCGACAGCGAGCCGAAAGAGGCTGTAAAAGTACCGGATGTCAGAAATCTATACGTAGAAGATGCCAGGCAGGTTCTCATGAAGCATAAGCTGTCGGTGCGGGTAGAGGGACAGGGACTTGTAGTCTACGAACAGGTGCCGGCGCCGGATTCGGAAGTTCCGGTTGGTTCTACCGTTCTGCTCAAGGTTTCCGATGCAAAAACCGATAAGAATCCCGCTACTGTCCCGGACCTAACGGGGAGGACTATGAGAGAGGCCAGCGAAATTTTAAACGCCGTGGGGTTAAAAATAGATATCAAGGGCAGCGGCTTTGCAGTTCGACAGAATCCTCCGCCCGGTGCGGAAGTGGAGATTGGCACCGTGGTGCAGGTGTTTTTTGAACCGCCCGGGTCTACCGGTGGCAGCGAGTAAAAGTTGACTTACAAGGGAATTCAAGATCTGGAAGGAAGGGAATAAAGTCATGAAAGCCATACATATATTGGAAAATTTGAGCGAAATTATAAGCGTGAGGGGACCGAAAGACATCGATATAAAAAGTATCGCTTACGATTCAAGAAAGGTTGAAAAGGGAAGCCTATTTGTGGCGATTCGGGGATTTAGATTGGATGGGCACGATTTCATAGAAGATGCTATAGAAAAGGGAGCTATTGCGGTAATAGGTGAAAAGGAAATGGATTTGCCGGATGGGGTCCTCTACGCAAGGGTAAAGAACAGCAGAAAGGCGCTTTCGGAAGCGTCTTCAACGTTTTTCGGAAGGCCGGCGGACAGACTAAAAATCGTAGGCGTAACCGGGACCAACGGAAAGACGACGACCACTTATCTCATCAAGGCCATCCTCGACGAGGCGGGTTTCCCCACCGGGGTTATCGGCACCGTGGGCATACGCATAAAAGATAGATTTTTGCCTTCAGAACGCACTACGCCCGAATCACTGGAATTAAACCGCATCTTTGCGGAAATGTCGGATGAAGGAGTAAAGTACGTCTCTATGGAAGTTTCCTCCCACTCCCTCAAACTTCACAGGGTAGACGATGTAAGGTTTGAGGTGGGAGTTTTCACAAATTTAACCCAGGATCACCTGGATTTCCACGAGAGTTTTGATGACTACTATTCTTCCAAGAAGAAATTGTTTTACCTCTCCAGAAAGGCAGCCATTAACATCGACGATCCGAGCGGGAGGCGTCTGTGCGAGGAATTAGACATACCTATTTTGACTTACGCTATTGAAGGAAAGGCCGACGTAAAGGCTGAAGATGTGAGAATCGATTCAAGCGGAGTAACTTTTAACGTATGTTTCGATGGTGAGCGAAAAAAGATAGTTTACAGGGTGCCTGGGAAATTTAGCGTATATAACTCGCTTGCAGCCATCACCGCGGGCCTTTTCCTCGGAATAGACCTTGATACGATGGCAAAGGCCCTGGAAAAGGTGAGAGGTGTACCGGGAAGGTTTGAACCGGTGGATGAAGGGCAGGATTTCACGGTTATAGTTGATTACGCCCATACGCCGGATGGTCTTGAGAACGTGTTAAACACGATAAAATCCTTTGCAAAAGGTAAAGTCATAACCGTGTTCGGTGCGGGCGGAGACAGGGACCGGTCCAAAAGGCCCCTTATGGGAAAGGTCGTTTCCGAATACTCGGATTATTTCATAATAACTTCCGACAATCCCAGGAGCGAAGACCCGGAAGCGATTATAAACGACATAGAAAAAGGTTTGGACAAAAACAGCAAATACGAAAAAATAGTCGACAGAAGAGCGGCAATAAAGAGGGCTATCGAGATGGCGTCAAGAGGAGATGTAGTTTTGATTGCAGGAAAAGGGCATGAAAATTATCAGATAATAAAGGACAAAGTTTTCCCGTTCGATGACAGAGAAGTGGCTCGCGAATTCTTGAAAGAGAAGGGGAGAATGCGGTGAAACCTATCTCTTACGAAGAAATTGTCAAAGCTACTGGAGGCCGGATGAAAAAAAATATTGAGGGCGAGATTTCCGGCGTTTCTACCGATTCGAGGACGATAAAACCCGGAGAACTTTTCGTCCCGTTGATAGGAGAGAAATTCGACGGCCACGATTTTATAAAGACGGCTTTCGAAAGGGGAGCTGGGGCGTCTCTCTGTTCGGAAGATAGAAAATACAAAATTTCGGATTTGGAATTTGAAAAACCTTTGATTCTGGTAAAAGATACAAAAGAAGCCCTTCTTAAACTTGCCAAATATTACCGCTCGCTTTTTGATATTCCCTTTGTCGCGATTACAGGCAGCGTGGGAAAGACTTCAACTAAAGAAATGGTAGCAGCAGTTCTTGGAAAAAGGTATAAGGTGCTGAAGAATGAGGGAAATTTTAACAACGAAATCGGCTTGCCCCTTACCATTTTTCGGCTGGACGACCACGAAATAGGGGTCGTGGAAATGGGCATGAGCGGCTTCGGGGAGATACGGCGCCTTTCCATTTTAGTAAGGCCGAAGGTGGGAGTGATAACCAATATTGGCGTCTCCCACATCGAGAAATTGGGGAGTAAGGAGAATATAGCCAAGGCAAAACTGGAGATTGCCGAGGTATTATCCGAAAAGGACCTGATGGTGTTAAACGCTGATAGCCCCGAACTTTATGCGAAAAAAGGAAAGCTGCTCCCCCGGACCTTGTTTTTCGGTATCGAAAAAGGTGACCTCAAGGCGGAGGATATAGTATCTCTAGGACAGGACGGGATGACGTTCAGGGTTATCGGCAATGGAATTGATTTTCCGGTAAAAATTCCCTTCGTCGGCATCCATCAGGTATATAACGCCCTGGCTGCCGTAGCGGTGGGGCTGGAATTTGGATTAAGCGTCGAAGAGATACAAAGAGGGTTGCTTGATGCAAAACCATGCAAAATGAGATTGGAATTTAAAAAATCACGCACCGGTGCTACCGTTATCGACGATTCATATAATGCAAGCCCTGACTCCATGAAAGCGGCCTTGAAGGTCTTGAGCGAGCTCGGAAAAGGTAAGAAAAAAGCAGCTGTCCTCGGCGATATGCTGGAATTGGGGGATTATGCTGCCGACGCCCACCGGGAGGTAGGGAAGTACGCGGCGGCGGTGACCGATATTCTCGTTTGTATAGGAAAGCACGCTGAAGATTTGGCAAGAGGAGCCTTAGAAGGGGGATTGAGCAGCCGCTTTATTTATACTTTCTCAAAGAAGGATGAAGCTATGGCTTGCATGGAAAAGCTCGTGGGAGATTGTGATATAATTTTGGTTAAGGCATCAAGAGGTATGAAGATGGAGGAGATAGTTGATTTTTTAGTTGGGAGGTCGTAACAATGAAAACCGCATTTCTTGCAGCAGCGACCGCATTTGCGATAGTGGCATTATCCGGAATCGTGGTAATACCTATTTTGCAAATATTGAAGTTTGGTCAAACGGTGAGGGACGACGGCCCAAAGAGGCACCTAAAAAAAATGGGAACACCCACAATGGGTGGAATAATGATAATACCGGCCATAGTATTTTCCACGCTGCTTTTTTACAAAGGGAGCCCCTATGCGCTGGCAGCCGTTTTATCCACCGCCGGATTTGGCCTCGTAGGTTTTGTGGATGATTACATAAAGGTGGTCAAAAAAAGGCCTTTGGGGTTGAGAGCCAGTCAAAAGTTGCTTTTCCAAATTATACTTTCCATTTTACTCGCTTTTTTTGGCTCGGGAGTCTATCCCGGCACAACGACGGTATTCTTTCCTTTCATAAGAAACGGCATCGACCTCGGGCTGATTTACATCCCGTTTACAATCTTTGTCATACTCGGAACGGTAAACAGCGTTAATCTTACCGATGGACTGGACGGGTTGGTTTCGGGCATTTCAGTAATAGTAGGGTTCGCATATACAGTAATTTATTTTTTTCTGGGCCTGCAGGACCTGGCCCTGTTCAGTTCAGCCCTCAGCGGCGCCTGCCTCGGTTTTCTGCTTTATAATCGCCATCCGGCTAAAGTGTTCATGGGCGATACGGGCTCCCTGGGACTTGGAGGGGCTATATCCGCCCTGGCCGTGCTGGGAGGAACTCAATTTTATCTGGCGCTCATCGGCTTTATTTTCATAGTGGAAACCCTCTCCGTAATTTTGCAGGTAATTTATTTCAGGCTCACGGGTAAGAGAATTTTCAGAATGAGTCCTCTGCACCATCACTTTGAGCTAGGCGGCTGGAGCGAATTCAAAGTGGTCCTGGTTTTCTGGGTGATTGCGGCCGTTTCGGCTTTAACCGGCGTTGCAGTATTTTTGTCAACAGAGATCTTCTGAGAGGAAGGAGGGCAAGCAATGGAATTAAGGGGCAAAAAGGTTTTGGTAGTGGGGCTTGCGAGAAGCGGTGTGGCCGCTGCCATTGAACTCTCGGGCATGGGGGCGAAGGTTATAGCCAACGACATAAGGCAAAAAGAAGAAATGAAAGAGGTTGTGGACAAATTAAGTCCTAGAGGAATCGAATTATTTTTTGGCGGCCATCCCCTGGCACTTCTGGAGGGTACCGACCTCGTTGTAATAAGTCCGGGGGTTCCCAGCGATATTCCCCTCATAGAAGAAGCCAGGAAAAGAGGTATCCTGGTAGTGAGCGAGCTTGAGCTCGGATACTGGTATACCAAGGCTCCGATAATTGCGGTTACGGGGACCAACGGAAAGACCACCACCACCACTCTTATAGGCGAGATACTCAAAAATGACGGAAAAAATATATCCGTTGCCGGGAATATAGGAACGCCATTGATACAGGAGGCCGACAAAAATGGCCAGAAAGACTACATCGTCGTGGAAGTGAGTAGCTTCCAACTCGAGAACATACTGTACTTCAAGCCGAAGGTGAGCGTAATTCTGAACATAACCGAAGACCACCTCAATCGGCACAAGACTTTCGAAAATTACATTGAAGCTAAAGCAAGGATTTTGGAAAATCAAGATGAAAATGATTTTGCAGTGCTCAATTATGACGACCCTGTCGTGGCAGGGCTGGCAAAAAGAGCAAGGAGCAGGGTGGTATTTTTCAGCAGAAAACAGGAGCTTGCTAAAGGCGTGTTCGTTAAAAACGGCGTTATAGTGATAAGGGAAAACGGCTTTATTTATCCGATTTTGGAGGCAAAGGATCTGGGTATTAAAGGTGCGCACAATCTGGAGAACGCCCTTGCCGCAGTGGCGGTGGCATGGATTACCGAAACGAATCTGAATAACCTGGCCGAAACCCTTAAAGATTTCAAAGGAGTCGAGCACAGGCTGGAATACGTGGATACCATAGATGGCGTGAAGTTTATCAACGACTCGAAAGGAACGAATCCCGATGCGGCTCTGAAGGCTTTGGAGGCCGTAGAAGGTCCCGTAATTTTGATAGCCGGGGGTTACGACAAAAAGGTAGACTTTCGACCTTTTGTCAGGGCGTTTTTTGGCAAAGTCAAAAAAGTCGTGCTGATTGGGGCTACGGCCGACCAAATAGAAAAGACCGCCAAGGAAGAGGGTTTTTACGAAGTGGAGAAGGCCTCGTCGATGCACGAAGCGGTTAAAATAGCCAAAAAATCTGCCGAGCCGGGAGATACGGTACTGCTTTCACCGGCATGTGCCAGCTGGGACATGTTTTCGAATTTCGAAGAACGCGGAAGGGCTTTCAAAGAAGCGGTGCGTTTGCTAAAAGCCTAAAAGGGGTGTAAATTGTGAGATACCGAAATCCCCCTGACTTTGTCATCATGTTTACCGTGCTGGTGCTTTTGTGCTTTGGAATAATAATGGTTTTCAGTTCCAGCAGCGTGTGGGCGTATTACGTTCATAAAGACAGCCTGTACTTTTTGAAAAGACAACTGGTAGCGGCTTTTTTGGGACTTGCAGCCATGGTATATTTCATGAATTACGACTACTGGCAGGTAAAAAAGTACGAAAAAACCATCCTAATTTTCATGTACGTCCTTCTTATAGCAGTATTAATTCCGGGAATTGGTTTAAAGATAAATGAGGCAAGGCGATGGATTGGAGTAGGTTCTTTTACCGTACAGCCTTCGGAAATTGCAAAGCTCGGCATGGTTGTGTACCTTTCGTGCACTCTGGAGCGAAAACAGGACGATATAAAAAGCTTTTTTAAAGGCCTGCTTCCCGTGTTGCTGGTGACCGCCGTCACCTGCGGACTAATCGTGATCGAACCGCACCTCAGTGCGGCTGTTCTTATAGGCATGCTCTCGATGGTTATGTTGTTCGTGGCGGGAGCCAACATTACCCAGATGCTGTCGCTGGGAGGGGCGGGACTTTTTCTAGTGGTGGTGCTTATTATTGTGGAACCGTACAGGATGGTAAGGTTGTTGTCTTTTATGAATCCCTGGGAAGATATCCGCGGCAGCGGTTACAATATAGTCCAGTCGCTTTATGCCCTCGGGGCCGGAGGCCTTCTGGGGGTTGGGCTGGGGCAGAGCCGGCAAAAATTTTTCTACCTCCCTGAACCTCAGACGGACTTTATTTTTGCTATAATAGGAGAGGAATTGGGTTTTTTAGGGGCGGTCTTTGTCATTTTTATGTTCACCGTTTTTATATGGCGGGGGTACAGGGCGGCTTTACATGCCCCCGATTTATTCGGAAAATTTATGGCTACCGGCATAACGAGCCTGATCGCCCTTCAATTTCTAATTCACGTAGCGGTGGTAACGGCATCCATGCCAGTTACAGGGATGCCGCTGCCTTTTATAAGCTATGGGGGTTCTTCGCTGACGATAACGCTGGCCGAAGTTGGCATTTTGTTAAATATAACCAGATACTTGGAGGCTAAATGATATGCCCAAAAAGGTTATAATCGCAGGAGGCGGAACGGGTGGACACATATACCCTGCTATCGCAATAGCTCAGGGGTTGAAGATGAAATTTCCGGATATAAAAATACTTTTCGTGGGCACAGAAAAGGGACTGGAAAACGACCTCGTGCCGAAAGCCGGTTTTGAACTCAAGAAAATCAGGGCAAAAGGCTTCAAAAGAAAGTTATCGCTGGAAAACCTTTCAACTCTGAAAGAGGTAGCTCTAGGTGGAATAGAATCCCTGGTTTTATTAAAAAGAGAAAAGCCAGACTTGGTTGTCGGAACCGGCGGTTATGTGGCAGGCCCCATAGTTTTTTTTGCATCGATGCTGAAAATTCCGACTTTCATCCACGAACAAAACGTGAAACCCGGTGTTACCAATAGAATCTTGTCCTGCTTTGTGGATAAAGTGGCAGTGAGCTTCCCGGATTCTGCAAAGTACTTTCCGAAAAGCAAAGTTGTCGTGACCGGCAATCCGGTAAGGCAGGAAATTGTACTTACCGAAAAATTGAAGGCAATAAAGGAGCTTGGTTTGGACGCGGAAAAACCATTGGTCTTATCCTTTGGAGGAAGCCAGGGTGCTTTAAGGCTCAACGAAGCGGTATTGGAGCTCATCGATTTAATAAAGGAAGATAGTACTTTTCAGCTTTTTCACATTACGGGCAAAAAGAATTACGATGATTTCATAAGCAAACTGGAATATAAAGGAATAAATCCATTGTGTCTAGGACATATTAAAGTAAGGCCTTATGTTTACGAAATGCACTATGCCATAGCCGCCGCAGACCTTGTGGTCTCCAGGGCGGGCGCCATAACAATAGCCGAACTCACAGCGGCGGGTAAACCCGCAATCCTGGTGCCTCTGCCGACAGCGGCGGGCCAGCACCAGGATTATAACGCCGGGTTTATGAAAAAAAATGGTGCAGCCGTTATAATAAAAGATCGGGAACTCAGCGGAAAAAGGTTATACGAGATGATCCGCAGTTTGATCTCTGACAAAAATCGACTTATCGAGATGTCTGCAGCCAGCAAAAAGTTGGGAAGGCCTGATGCTCTGGATAGAATATTGAGAGAAATTGTCTCCCTAATGGACTAAAATTATCCTTTAATAAACCTATTTTTCTAACATGAGGCCTGTGGTAATATAGATATCGTAGTAGCACTTTATAAATTCTCAGCATAATATATAGTATTCCTGATAAAGCACGATTTAGGAAGATCGGAAGGAGAGACCGAACTTGTTGGGCAATTATAAACGCATTCATTTTATAGGCATCGGTGGCACGGGAATGAGCGGAATAGCAAGGATAGCAAGAGAATTGGGATATGATGTGTCCGGTTCGGACCTGAAGCCTTCTGAAGTTATAAACAGGCTGAAAAAATTGGGGGCCACGGTTTTCCTGGGTCACAATGCAGAAAATGTAAAGGGAGCTGATCTTGTGGTTGTGTCATCCGCTATTCCGCAGGATAATCCTGAATACTTGCAGGCCCTGAAAGAAAAAATACCCATTATCCACAGGGCCGATGTGTTGAGCTTGTTGATGGCCGGGAAGAAAGGAATAGCGGTAACAGGTGCCCACGGGAAGACCACCACGACCTCGATGATTTCGCTGGTTCTCGAAAAGAGCGGTCTTGAGCCCACAGTCGTGATAGGAGGAGAGCTGAACGACATAGGAGGTAACGCGACCCTCGGTAAAGGGGAATATCTCGTGGCTGAAGCTGACGAAAGTGACGGTTCTTTTTTGAAGCTCAAGCCTTATATAGCGGTGGTAACGAATATAGAAAACGACCACATGGATTACTACAAGGACATGGATACGATGAAAGAAGCTTACAAAACCTTTGTAAACGGCATTAAAAAAGACGGTTTTGCTTTGTTGGGAACCGACAACGAAAACGTAAGGGACATATTGGAGAGCTTAGATGTGACTTACTTCACCTACGGGATCGATTACCCCGCGGATTACATGCCTAAAAACATACGCATAAATGGGGCAAGTTCCACATTCGAAGTTCACTACCGAAAAGAGCCTTTGGTTGAACTGGAACTCAATGTTCCCGGAATGCATAATATATATAATGCGACTGCAGCCGTTGCCGTAGCTCACAGGCTCGGGTTGAAAATGGAAGATGTTGCAAAAGCGTTAAAAGTCTTTCGCGGGGCAAAGCGCCGGTTTCAACTTATGGGAGAGGTTAACGGCATCAAAGTTATAGATGATTACGCCCACCACCCTACGGAGATTAAAGCCACCCTCAAGGCCGCAAAATTGCAAAACCCCAGAAGGATTTACGCCATATTTCAACCGCACCGCTATACCAGGACAAAGATTCTTGCGGAGGAATTTGGATTGGCCTTTGACGATGCCGATGAAGTGGTGGTAACGAACATATACAGTGCCGGAGAAAGGCCGATAGAAGGGGTTTCATCTTTGCTTATAGTCGATGCTTTAAAAGACAGGGGAAAGAAAGTTACTTACATCCATGATAAGGATGAAATACCGGACTTTATAATCCAAAAAGTTTCACCAGGCGACTACGTTCTGACGATTGGGGCGGGTGATATATACCAGGTGGCGTACGAGATAGTGAAAAAGTTGAAGACTAAAGATGTCCGACCCGGTTAAAACACCGGAGGTGAATTTTTTGTGGGGGCTTATGTGATTGTGGGGGGGTCAAAACTTTCCGGCCGCCTTAAAGTCCAGGGTTCTAAAAATGCAAGTCTTCCCATTATGGCGGCCACCATACTGAATCGCAGTAAAAATCGCATTAGAAATGTACCGGATATAAAAGACGTCCACGTTATGATAGATATATTGAAAGTTTTAGGTGCGGAAGTTTCATTTTCCGGAAATGAGTTGGCTGTAGACTCGAGCAAGGTCAGTATTTGGGAAGTGCCCGAGAATTTGATGAGAAAAATGAGGTCCTCCATCATATTAATGGGTCCTCTTCTGGGACGATACAAAAAGGTTAAGGTGTCGTATCCAGGCGGTTGCGAAATAGGTCCAAGGCCTATTGACCTTCATTTGAAGGGGTTTGTGGCATTGGGTGCGAATATAAGCGAAAGCCACGGTTTTATTTACGCAGAAGCGGACAAATTGAAAGGTGCAAATATACACCTGGATTTTCCGAGTGTGGGTGCCACAGAAAACCTGATGCTGGCGGCGGTTCTGGCAGAAGGCAGGACTACAATAAGAAATGCGGCAAAGGAACCCGAAATAGTAGACCTTCAAAATTATCTGAACAAAATGGGATGCCACGTAAAAGGGGCGGGGACTGATACCATAAAGATAGAAGGTTGTTCGATAGAAGATTTGAAGGAAGTCGATGATTACTCGGTAATTCCGGACAGAATTGCAGCGGGGACGTATCTTGCCGCCACTGCTGCAACCCGGGGAAATATAGTCTTGGAAAACGTTATAATAGAACACATTGAACCCGTACTCGCAAAACTCAGAGAAATGGGCTGCGATATTAAGACGTTGGAAGATAAGGTTCAGCTATGGGTAGAAAAACCTTTAAGGGCCCTTGATAGCCTTAGGACTCTTCCATACCCGGGGTTTCCCACCGATATGCAGGCTCCCATGATGGCTCTGCTTTCTACGGTAGAAGGAACCTCGATAATAACAGAAACCGTTTTTGAAAATCGTTTTAAACATGCTGAAGAGCTCAGGCGAATGGGAGCGGACATCAAATTAAACGGAAATACGGCGATAATAAAGGGCGTTAAAAAATTGACCGGGGCTGTGGTGGAAGCAAAAGATTTGAGAGCGGGCGCAGCCCTTGTCATCGCTGGCCTTGCGGCGGTCGGCAAGACCGTAGTAGAAGGGACGTCTTTTATCGATAGAGGATACGAAAAGTTTTCCGAAAATCTCAGGACTTTGGGTGCGAATATAGAACGATTAAATTAGAAATCCTTTTTTTGTCGGGGAAGATTGGACATGTTGGTCTATGCGAAGAAAACAAAGCGATTTGATTATGGCAAAAAAAGGCAAATTGATAATAAAGCACTATTGAGGTTGTCTGCCTTTTTATGTATAATTACAATAATGCTGGCCGCTACTAGTTCTTTTTTTAAATTGAAAAAGATTGAGGTCGAAGGCAACAGCAGCATACCCGATGGAGAAATCCTGCGGGTGGTAAATCACCATTTGGGCAGAAACACTTTCATGATTAAACCAGCATTAATAAGCGAAGAAATAAAGCAAACGCTTCCGGTAAAGGAAGCCACGGTGAAGTTGAGGCTGCCAGGGACGATGGTTATTAAAGTCGAGGAAAGGGAAGTTATGGCTGCCTTGCCCTATCTTGGAGGATTTGTTTTAATTGACCCGGATGGTTATGTAGTAAAAATGCAACCTGATTTAGAAGGCCTCAGGATTCCGATAATAACGGGTATAGAGATAACCAAGCCTGAAAAAGCAAAGCCCATTGCAATAAATCGGAAACAAGATTTGCTGGAAGATTTAAAAAAAGCATTGAAATGCCTTTCACCTATGAGAGCAGAGCTTTCCGAAATCCATTTAGATTACCAGGAAGGAGAAGTATCTTTTTTTATTTATACTCTTGATGGATTTCAAATATACTTAGAAGAAAACGATATAGAAGAAGAAAAGTTTTTGCTAATGAAATCAGTGCTGGAAGATTTAAGAAAAAGGGGTATGGGTAAGGGGCTAATAGATTTGAGCAAGGAGGCGCCTGTATTTAAAGCCTTTTGATGTGAAAAAAGGGGGAAACACAGATGAACAACAAGTTAAAAGGCCACCTTGTTATTGCACTTGTATGTTTTTTATTAGGCCTAATGCTGGTGGCTCAGTTTAGAAGCACTCAAAAAAGTGGAAGTGCTTTGACTTCTTTGCAAAGAATACAGGAACTCACGACAGAGCTGAAAACTGTCATGGACGAGAGGGAAAAATTGAGGGAAGAGCTAGCGGAAATGAGAAAGAGACTGGAAGAATATGAAAGTTCGGCGGCGGACGTGAGTCAGGTTACCGAAGCGATGAAAAGGGAGCTGGAAAAAGTCCGTATAGCCGCAGGACTGGTGGAAGGCACCGGACCGGGAGTAGTAATAACGCTGAACGACAGCAATTTGCCGCAACAGCCGGGAGAGGACCCCAATTTGTTTTTAATCCATGATGAAGATATTCTGAAAGTTGTAAATGAGCTTTTTGCCGCTGGTGCCGAAGCCGTATCGGTAAACGGCCAGAGAATTATTGCGACCTCGGAGATAAGATGCGTGGGCCCCACTATAATGATAAACTCGGTGAGGATGGCTCCGCCCTTCGTAATACAGGCAATAGGAAATCCCGAAAACCTGGAGAGTTCGCTGAGGATGAGAGGTGGCATAATAGAATCTTTGCAAGTATTCGGTATTCGGGTAAGTATAAAAAAGCAGGACAAAATAGATATGCCGGCCTATACCGGACCTATCAAATTTGAGTACTTTAAGCCTGTGAAGGCAGGTGAATGAATTGCTGATACCCATTATCGGACTTATATTAGGCATTTTGGTGGGATTGTTGGTTCCCGTAGATATACCCATAAGTTATGCTCCCTATGCTTCGATTGCTATCCTTGCCGCGTTAGATTCGGTTTTCGGGGGCTTGAGGGCTTTGGGAGAAGGGCACTTTGACGTAAATATTTTTATAACTGGTTTTTTCATTAATGCCCTTCTTGCAGGTTTCCTTGCCTTTCTTGGCGATAAATTGGGTATTCCCATATACATGGCGGCTATTTTTGCATTCGGCGTGAGGATATTCCAGAACCTGGCTATTATCCGGCGTCTTATGCTGGACAGACTCTTTAAAAAGTAATGAATAAAAAATTTGTAGAAAAAAAAGGAATCTTACGCTTGGATGTGGAATTTATAATTGGAACCCGCCCGCGGGAGGGAGGTGGAGCTTTGGCGAGGAGCAGCATAGTGGCCAGTCTTGACTTGGGCAGTTCCAAAGTATGCTGCATGGTTGGTGAAATTTCCCGAAATGGTGAAATAGATATAATAGGTTACGGAGTGGCACCTAGTACGGGGATAAAGAAGGGCAACATAGTAAATATTGAGGCAATGGTGCGAAGTATAAGCGAAGCGGTCCTGCAGGCGCAGCAGATGTCCAACGCCAAAATTGACAGCGTTTTAGTTGGAGTTTCGGGTCCTAACGTGACCATAGTGAATAACCGGGGCGTTGTTGCCATACCCCGGAGCGACAGAGAAATCACGCCTCACGATGTGGAACGGGTGCTTCAGGCTTCAAGAATTATAGCCATACCTCCTGACAGGGAAATCATAGAGGTAATTCCAAGACAGTTTATAGTAGACGGATGCGATGGAATAAGGGATCCCGTCGGCATGATAGGTACCCGCCTGGAAGTTGAAGTGAGCATAATAACAGGGCAGCTCACGACAATTCAAAACGTGGTAAGATGTGTGCAAAAGTCCGGATTGGAAGTGGAGGGTTTGATATTAAAGTCGTTGGCTGCTAAAGAGATACTTCTCAGCGATGACGAAGTCGATATGGGCGTGGCCTTAGTCGATGTAGGTGCGGGGACCACTGAAATCACAGTTTTTCGCGGAGAAAATATTGAACTTTACAATCTCATCCCGCTTGGAGGTGATTACGTTACCAACGATATTGCTATTGGCCTTCGCTTGCCTTATTCCCAGGCGGAAGCGATAAAGAGAAAGTACGCCTGCGCCGCAGCGAGCCTTGCCTCCGACAAACCCGATATAGAGATACACAGCATCGGGGAAGCTTCTCCAAGAAAAATTTCTCAGAAGGAATTGGCTTTGATTATCGAACCTAGGGTTCAGGAGATCATATCGCTTATTCACAAAGAACTGAAGACAGTAAACTACAGAGAAATGCTGGCTGCGGGAATAGTCCTGTGTGGCGGTGGCCTTTTACATATGAGGGGGGCTCTTGAAATAGCTCAGAAGATGCTGGGGATTCCGGTGAGAGCGGCAAAGACTGACATGTACGGCTTCGACCATACGTTTACGGTAGCGCTGGGACTGCTTTACTACGGCTCAAAAAACAGGTCTTTCGGGGATAGGGATGAAGTTAGGGATAAAAGCGCTTTAAGTTTTTTCGAAAGGGCGAAGCGAATATTGCGCGAATACTTTTTAGGATGATGGAAGGGGGTCATAAGGTGCTAGATATTGATGTGGCAATGGAACAATTCGCCAACATAAAAGTCATCGGGATAGGTGGCGGAGGAAACAATGCCGTAAATCGTATGATAGAGGCGGGATTGAAGGGAGTAGAGTTTATAGCTGTAAATACTGATGCCCAAGCCCTTTTCTTGTCAAAGGCCGATAAAAAAATTCAGATAGGGGAAAAACTAACAAAAGGTCTTGGTGCCGGTGCTAACCCTGAAATCGGGAAAAAAGCAGCCGAAGAAAGCCGCACGGAGATAGAAGAAGCACTGAAAGGAGCGGATATGATATTCATAACCGCCGGTATGGGAGGCGGGACGGGAACTGGAGCGGCCCCGGTGGTGGCGGAAATCTCCAAAAACCTGGGTATACTAACCGTTGGCGTTGTGACAAAACCATTCAGCTTCGAAGGCAAAAAGCGAATGGCCCACGCGGAAATGGGCATAGCCAATCTGAAAAATTGTGTGGATACTCTCATAACAATTCCTAACGACAGGTTGCTTACCATTGCAGAAAAGAAAACTTCGATTATAGAGGCTTTCCGCATTGCCGATGACGTCTTGAGGCAGGGTGTGCAGGGAATTTCGGACCTGATAGCCGTTCCCGGACTGATTAACCTGGACTTTGCCGACGTGAGGACCATTATGATGGATACCGGTTTGGCGCATATGGGAATTGGCCGGGGTAGCGGTGAAAACAGGGCTATTGAAGCCGCAAAACAAGCGGTTTCGAGTCCGCTCCTGGAGACGTCTATAGAAGGTGCGAAAGGCGTTCTTTTGAACATCACGGGCAGCTCAAACCTGGGACTCCTGGAAGTAAACGAAGCGGCCGAATTCATCGCCGCGGCCGCAGATCCGGATGCCAATATAATATTCGGCGCAGTTATCGACGAAAAGCTACAGGATGAGATAAGGATAACTGTAATAGCGACAGGTTTTGAACAAAAGGAGAAACCGGCAAAGCAGGAAGACGACTTTGAAATTGAACCTTTTGACGACGAAGATTTTGACATACCGGCGTTTCTGAGAAAAAGCAGGAAAAAATGAGAGCGCAAAATGGCGCTCTTTTTTTATGGACTAATCAGGAAGTGACATTTTTTTGTAACGGCTCGCGTTATAATTGAATCATAAAAAAAGAATTAGCTGAATATAAATTTATTTAGGCTGGAAATGGCCGGAGGAATTATATGGTAATATATTTGGATGTAGTGTTTGCGATAAATTTTATAATGAATCTTGCGATACTCTGGCTGGTAAAATTAATACTAAAATTAAGGTCGAAAAGGTTTAGGTTCATAATGGCAGCTCTTTTAGGAAACCTCTTCCTCCTTGATATGTTTTTTTTAAACGGTGAGTTTTCAAATACGATTCCTGGTAAAATCGTTGCATCGGTCTTAATGGTTTTGGCGGCATTTTATCCCATGACCTTATCGGAGTTTTTAAGAGCTTTAAGCCTGTTTTATTTTGTTTCTTTCATGGTAGGAGGTGGCGCCTTTGCCGTATTCTACCTCATAAATACCGAGGATGCATTTTCGCAGGGCCTTCTAGTAAATAATATTTCCGTACCATGGTGGATATTACTCGTTTCTTTTACCTTTTTGTTTGCGTTCTTTAGATTGGTGTGGTCGATGATTTCTAGAAGGTTATTGACCAATTCCCTCGTGGTACCGGTAACAGTGGGTATCGCCGGGGAACAATTAAAAATAAGGGCCTTGATTGATACGGGCAATGATTTAAAAGACCCGGTTTCCGGAAGTCCGGTGATGATAGTGGAGTATTCAGCTGTGGAACAACTCTTGCCCGATAAAATAAAACAATGCCTGAAAGGCGAAGTTATAGAAAACCTGAAGGAATTGGAACAATCAGTTTTACATTCCCAGTGGGCGACGCGTATTAGAATCATTCCCTTTACTTCTATCGGAAAAAATAAAGGTATAATGGCGGGATTAAAAGCAGATAGAGTTTATATCTGGCTGGATGGAAAGGTTTATGAAGCTGATAACGTGGTGCTTGGAATTTGCAACAGGGCGCTTTCCCCCTGCGGTGATTATGAAGCTTTGTTGAACCCTGAATTTTTAATCAGATAAAAATTTTAATGGAGGGAGAATAAATGTGGGGAAAATTTAGTTTTAAGGTAATGATTATAAAAATACTACAAAAGCTTGGAATACTTGAAAAAAGGGTCATATATTACATAGGAGGCAGCGAAACCCTGCCACCTCCCCTTTCCAGCGAGGAAGAAGCCATTTTGTTGAGCAAATTGGAAAGGGGAGACGAATCGGTAAAAAACGTATTAATAGAGAGGAACTTAAGACTAGTGGTTTACATTGCCCGCAAGTTTGAGAACACCGGTGCGGGTATAGAAGACCTCATATCTATCGGGACAATCGGCCTCATAAAAGCCATTAATACTTTCGATCCCCGGAAAAAGATTAAGCTTGCGACATACGCTTCAAGGTGCATAGAAAATGAGATCTTGATGTATTTAAGGAGAAACAATAAAAACCGCAGCGAGGTATCCTTTGACGAACCGTTAAATGTAGATTGGGATGGGAATGAACTTCTGCTTTCCGATATTTTAGGAACCGATAGCGATATGATTTACAGGTGCATCGAAGAGGAGGTGGAGAAAGAGCTTTTGGATGCAGCCATAAAGCGTCTATCTAAGAGGGAAAGATGTATAATGGAACTCAGGTTCGGGTTGAACGATGGAAAAGAAAAAACTCAAAAGGAAGTGGCCGAACTCCTGGGGATTTCACAGTCATATATTTCCAGATTAGAAAAAAGGATTATTAAAAGGTTAAAAAAGGAAATAATTCGCATGATGTAATTTAAAAAAGCGAATAAAAACTTCCCCCTGTGGCAAAAATTTAAATGAGGTACTGGAAAGACAGGGGGATATTTTATGAATTTGAACAAAGTAGAGATATGTGGTGTTAATACCTCCAAACTGCCTGTTCTATCCAACAGCAAAATGAAAGAACTTTTTATAAAAGTCAAGCAGGGAGATAAGGAAGCCAGGGAAAAGCTCATACACGGAAACTTGAGATTGGTGCTGAGCGTTATTCAGAGATTCAACAATAGAGGCGAATACGTCGACGACCTTTTTCAGGTCGGGTGCATCGGTTTGATGAAAGCCATAGATAATTTTGACTTAAGTCAAAACGTAAAGTTTTCTACTTACGCCGTTCCGATGATTATAGGAGAAATACGGCGGTATCTCAGGGATAACAATCCCATAAGGGTCAGCAGATCTTTAAGGGATGTGGCGTATAAAGCGCTCCAGGTCAGGGATTCGCTGGTAAACAAAAATTCTCGAGAACCTTCCATTGATGAAATAGCGAAAGAGATGAACATGCCCGCGGAGGAAATTGTTATGGCATTGGATGCGATTCAGGAGCCCATATCGCTGTTCGAGCCAATCTATCATGATGGCGGGGACCCTATATTCGTCATGGACCAGATAAGTGACGATAAGAATAATGATGAAAATTGGATAAGCAGCATTGCAATAAAAGAAGCCATGCAGAAATTGAATGAAAGGGAAAAGATGATACTGACCCTCAGATTTTTTGAAGGAAAAACTCAAATGGAAGTAGCCCAGGAGATAGGAATTTCTCAGGCACAGGTCTCGAGGCTTGAGAAGGCTGCTTTAAAGCATCTGAGAAAATACATTTAGTTTGGGGTGAACTTTTATGGAAACGGCAAAGAAGATATTTATAGTGATATTGACAGTAGCGTTCCTTTTCTGTTTTTACTATTTCTTGGGCACCAAAGCCGTTGTGG
This sequence comes from Fervidicola ferrireducens, assembly GCF_001562425.1. Lineage (GTDB taxonomy): Bacteria > Bacillota > Thermosediminibacteria > Thermosediminibacterales > Thermosediminibacteraceae > Fervidicola > Fervidicola ferrireducens. The sequence continues at coordinate 10,204 of NZ_LOED01000002.1, read as the reverse complement.
CTTATAATATGAAAAACCTTGTTTACGTTAATCATGAAGAACCTCTGAAACTCGTGATGGAAGAAGAACGGGTCAGGAAAATGATAATGAAAGTAAACTGATAGGGCCTTTCTTAGGCCCTGTTTTTTTTACATTTTTTAATACTGATGAATATAAATTATAATGTGAGAGGGGTGATGGCGGTGATAAAAGCTTCGGACCTCAGGCAGAGAGAAATAATAAACATAGCCGACGGGAAGAGACTGGGCTTCATCAACGACCTGGACATAGACGTGGAAGAAGGTCGCATACGGGCGATCATCGTGCCGGCTCCGGTCAAAATCTTCAGCGTTTTCGGCAAGGGCGGAGATTACGTGATTCCGTGGGAAAAAATAAAAAAGATCGGAAGCGACGTGATACTGATAGAGCTTTCGGAGTTTACCGAACCGAAAAAGGGGATCTGAGAAGAATTCTGAGTAAGGCTTTTACAAGCCTTTTTATTTTTTTCAAAAAACATTATAATTTTGGGTAGAGGGAGGAAAAAGGACGATATGAACTGGAAATTGCGCCTCAAGATGGAAAAGTTAAAAGAGCAGGAGACCAACTTCGTTCCGGAAAAAAGCTTCGGTTCGGTGCCGGTAAACGTGGCATTGGTCTTTCCCAATGCCTACGAACTTGGGATGACCAACCTTGGATTTCAGGCCATTTACCGCGAGATCAATTCCAGGAGGGATTCACTGTGTCACAGGGCGTTTTTATTTAAAGGTTTCCCGCCATACACCATTGAAGCTTTAAAGCCGCTATCCGGCTACGATATAGTGGGGTTTTCGGTGTCCTTCGAGATGGATTACCTCAATCTGTTAAAAATTTTGGACGATGCGGGCATTCCCCTATTTGCATGCGAAAGAGATAATCCGATTGTCATAGCCGGAGGACCCGCGATTACATTCAACCCCGAGCCCCTTTCCCCTTTTGTCGACTTTTTCGTTATAGGGGAAGGGGAAGAAGTTATACACGAGATATTGGACACCTTTAGAGAGAACACGGGAAGGTCGAAGGAATACATTCTCGAAAAGATGGCCCAAATTGACGGTGTTTACGTTCCGTCTTTTTACGAGGTTAAATACGGCAATAAAGGAGACGTGGAAGAATTTAAGGCCGTACCTCCTGCCCCCCTAAAAATAAAAAGAAGATGGGTAAAAGACCTTGATGCTTTCAGCACCGAGACGGCAGTAATTACGCCGAACACCGAATTTAAGGATATGTTTCTCATTGAACTTTCAAGGGGATGCGGTCGAAATTGCAGATTTTGTATGGCAGGATATTGTTATCGCGTTCCCAGAGCTAGAAAAATGGAAAGGATATTGGAGAGGGCTAAATTTGCAGCACGACTTGGCAAAAAGGTAGGGTTGGTAGGCGCTGCCGTATCTGATTATCCCAAAATAGATGAATTGGTAAAAGAGCTTGTCAGAAATGACATTAAATTTTCAGTGTCATCTTTGCGGGCCGACTCTTTAAGCGAATCACTCATAGAAGGGCTTTCGTCCAGCGGCCATAAAACTCTTACTGTAGCTCCGGAAGCAGGTTCTCAGAGGCTTCGAAACGTCATCAATAAAGGCATAACTGAGGAACACGTACTTGATGCTGTAAAACTGGCGGGAATTTACGGAATAAAAAATATAAAGCTCTACTATATCATCGGATTGCCAACGGAGACGGATGAAGACATCGAAGAAATGATTGAATTTTTGATAAAGGTCAAGGAAAAAATGGCAGAAGGAAAAAATAAAGATGGCATTCTTACGGTAAGCGTAAATCCCTTTATTCCAAAACCCTTCACCCCCTTTCAGTGGCTCGGAATGGAGAATCTGACTTCATTGGAAGGTAAAATAAAAAAGCTTCAGAACCATCTCAAGCCTAAGGGAATAAGGATGTTATACGAAAGCCCGCGAATTTCCCAGGTGCAGGCGGCGCTATCCCGTGGGGACCGTGACACCGCCACGTTACTCTACCGGGTTTATCGGTCGGGCGGAAATTTGACGGCATTGAAACGCTTTGAAGTCGAAGGGAAAAACGTTGAATACTACGCTCACAGGGAGTTTCCCCTCGATGCGGTGCTTCCTTGGGACCATATAGATATCGGACTGTCTAAGGAGTACTTTATAAGAGAATACCAAAAAGCAATTGAAGGAAAAACTACGCGAAGGTGTACAGAGGAAATATGCAGGGTATGCAGAATATGTACAAAGTAAGGTGATTGCAATGAGTTTTGAATTGAGGAAAAAAGGCGACGTGGAATATTTAATAATTCCTTCATTTGAAGCAACGGGTCTTGTAAGGCACGCTTTCTCAACCCGCAGGGGTGGATTTAGCGTAGGCCATTGCGAGACGCTAAATTTAGGATTCAACAAAGGCGACGACAGGGAAACGGTACTTAAAAACTATCAAGTCTTTTGCGATGCGGTGGGCATTGAAATGGAGAATCTGGTGGCATCCCATCAAGTTCACGAGAGCGAGATTTACGTGGCAGGAAAAGAGGATAGAGGTAAGGGAATTTTGAAGAAATCCGATATAACGGGTAAGGACGCACTCATAACAAGAGAAAGAAAAGTTGCTCTTGTGACTTACTATGCGGATTGCGTTCCCCTGTTCTTCCTGGACCCGGTGACTCCCGCTGCGGGACTCGCTCACGCGGGGTGGCGCGGGACGGTAAAAAAGATAGGAATGAAAACCGTGAAAAAAATGATAGAGGTTTTCAAAACTCCAGTGGAAAAATTGCTTTGCGGTATAGGACCCTGTATAGCCGGCAGTTGTTATGAAGTAGATGACCCCGTGGTGGAGAAATTCAAGAATGCTTTTGAGTACTGGGAGGATCTGGTGGAATATAAGGGCAACGGCCGCTGGCTGCTGGACCTGGTAAAAGCCAATAAAATGCAGCTCGAAGATGTGGGAGTGAAACCGGAAAACATTACGGTGAGCGGATTTTGCACCCATTGCCGGCCCGACCTTTTTTATTCATACAGGCGGGATAAGGGTGTGACAGGAAGCCTTGCGGCAGTAATCGAATTAAAATGAGGGGTGTTTATATGGCAGGAGCAAAGATACTGGTCGTCGACGATGAGCCGTTTATAGTAGAGCTTGTGAAGTTCAACCTCGAAAGTGCAGGATATGAAGTAATTACTGCATCGGATGGCCATGAGGCATTGAAACTTATTGAAAAGGAACACCCGGACCTTATAATTTTGGATATAATGCTGCCGGGCATAGACGGAATGGAAATCTGCCGCGCTTTAAGGTTTAAGAGAGAAACCAGAGATATACCCGTCATACTGCTTACTGCCAAAACAGGCGAAATCGACAAAGTCCTGGGGCTTGAAATGGGGGCTGACGACTACATCACCAAACCCTTTAGCCCACGTGAACTCGTGGCAAGAGTGAGAGCAGTACTTAGGCGAACCGATAAGAAAGCGAGGTCCGAAGAATTAATAAAAGCAGGGCCTGTGGTGATAGATGTAGATAGGCACGAAGTGTTTGTAGACGGCAAGAAAAAGGATTTTACGCCCAAGGAATTTGAGCTATTAAAGCTTTTAGCCTCCAATCCGGGCAAGGTCTTTTCCAGAGAATATCTCCTTGAAAACGTATGGGGTTACGACTACTTAGGAGATACGAGAACGGTTGATGTGCACATCAGGCATCTCAGACAGAAGATAGAGAAAAATTCTGAAGATCCTAAATACATCAAAACGGTGAGGGGCGTCGGTTATAAATTTAATGAACTGGAGTGATTTTTTTGCTAAAAAGTCACTTCAGCTGGAACTGGCTGTTAACGGTGCTGGTTTTGGCTCTGTTGTTTTTAGCTTTTTGTACATTAAACAGTTTTTACGTTGAAAATTTGGGGCGGAACCTGATGGCCGAGGCATCTTTTATCTCCTCATCTATAAAAGTAGCCCTGGATTCTGGAAGATATCAGGAAGTGCAAAACGTGGCGGCAACGTTTCGTTCCCGGTTTTCAAAAGCTCTGGCAATAGTAGATGGGCGGGGAAACGTAATAGCTTCATCGGGAGAAATCAAGCTCAAGGATTTGCCTTTGAAAGACGTCTTAAATGGCAAGAAGTATGTGGATAAAGATGTGGTTCGAATAGGAGTTTTCCGCCGATTTCGCGCGGCAGTGCCCGTTGTATTGGAAAACGGAGCGGCTTTGGCTGTTGTGGTAGGGCTGTTGCCCGGAGATATCGCTAAAATCCTGTCAATAAATCTGCTATTTTTTGTTTTAACTTTTTTGGGAGTGCTATTTTCTACTTTTATGTGGAAAAGGACCAACTCCTTGATAAAACCCCTTGAAACTATGGTTGATGTGACCAGGAATTTTGCCCAGGGGGATTTTACCCGGACGGTTCACGTCAATTCCCAAAATGAAATCGGCAAGTTGAGCAGGGAGTTAAATCTGCTGGCGAAGAAACTCAGGATGACCCTGGAAGAGAACGAAGAAAACAAAACCTTAATGAGTGAATTGCTGAAAAGCTTGGAAGACGGAGTTGTGGTGGTCGATGTTGAAACCAGGATAGTATTCGTTAATGCCTCAGCCTGCAAACTTGTCGGTGCGGACACAAAAAGAGCGGAGGGGAAAAAACTTATCAGCGTGATCCGGCATTACGAACTGGATGAAGCGGTAAAGGAAACCATAAATCGAGGGATCCCTAATTACAAAGAGATAACCTTGCTTCCCAGCGATAAGACCTTAAAAGTAAGCATAACACCTTACAGGAACAAAAAAGAAAAAATTGCCGGCTGTATCATCGTGATGAAGGATATGACGGAAATAAAACGTATTGAGAAGATGCGCACCGATTTTATAGCTAACGTCTCCCACGAGCTTAGAACTCCCCTCACGTCGATAAGAGGTTTCGTAGAAACTCTCATTGACGGGGCCTATCAGGACCCGACGCTGGCGAAAAGATTTTTGAAGATAATAGAGAAAGAAGTGGGGAGACTTTGCAGGCTAACAGACAATATGTTGGACCTTTCCAGAATAGAGACGAATCAATTAAAGCTTAACATTAAAGACGTTTCCGCAGAAGAAATTATAAGGGAAGTCATGATAATTTTTGAAAACAGGCTGAAGGAAAAGGATTTGACCTATTATGAAAAATTCCAGGAAAACCTTCCAAAAGTTAAAGCCGACCCTGATTGGCTGAGACAGATTTTCGTCAATCTTATGGACAATGCCGTAAAGTACACTCCAAGTGGCGGAAAAGTTTGGATTGAAGCGGAATCGAAAGGAGATGTGGTAGAGTTCAGGGTTTGCGACACCGGTGCGGGCATCCCTGAGGAAGACCTTCCGAGAATATTTGAAAGGTTTTATAGGGTGGATAAAACCCGCTCTGCTGGAAGTGGAGGAAGTGGTTTGGGGCTTGCCATTGTAAAGCATCTTGTAAAAGCCTTTGGCGGGGATATATGGGTCGAAAGCAAGGTAAATCAAGGGAGTAAATTCATCTTTACTTTAAAAAAAGCTTAACTAAGGCTGAGGGGGAAGGACAAATGGCGACGATGAGGCCCGGCTTTGATCGGGAGTTAGAAGAACTCCAGCAAGATATCCTGAAAATGGGAAGTATGGTGGAACAGCAGATTTACAATGCTGTGGAATCCCTGGTAAAAAAGGACGAAAAGCTGGCACAAAAAGTGATTGAGGATGACGACATTGTAGATAACATGGAATATATGATTGAAGACAAGTGTGTCAAACTCATTGCAAGGCAACATCCACTCGCAAAGGACCTCAGATTTGTCTTTACTGGAGTAAAAATAGCTACGGATTTGGAAAGAATGTCGGACAACGCCGTTGATATTGCCAGAACCACGATAAGGCTTTTAAACCAGCAATACATCAAACCATTGATAGATATACTTAAGATGGCTGAGCTTACATGCGAGATGGTAAAAAACGCGCTGGATGCCTATATTAATCAAGACATAGCGGCAGCCCAGAAAGTATGCGATGCCGACGACGAAATAGATGGACTTTACTCGCGGATTTTCAGGGAACTCTTGGCCATAATGATGGAAGATCCGAATACCATTTTGCAGGCCACCCAACTGCTGTTCGTAGGCAGGTATTTGGAGCGAATTGCAGACCATGCTACAAATTTGGGAGAATGGATAATATACGTCGTTACGGGCGAGAAAAAAGAATTGAACGATTAACTTTAAGCAGCCGAACAGGCTGCTTTTTTGATGTACTTCAGAATAAATGAAGAGAGCTTGGGTAAAGATAAAAAAGAAAAATTTTAAAAGAGGTGAAATGGATGCCGGTAGGGGTGACCTTGCTGCTGGTGCTGGCAGTACTGATATATTTCGGGCTCCTGCAAAGAATCCTGGACAGGATGCATTTGTCCGATAAGACGGCCCTCTTTTTCATAGGAGCCATGGCCGTAGGTACTTTTTTGCCCAATATACCACTCGGCATGGGTCTTTCAATAAACATAGGAGGCGGTCTTGTACCGATCGGCCTTTCTGTTTACCTTATAGCTACCGCTGACGAAAATGAAGAAAAAGTTAGGGCCATCATAGCAGCCTTGCTAACAGGGCTTGCGGTATATGCAGGGGGCAGGCTTTTACCTGCCGAACCGGAGACCATGTTAATGGACCCCTTGATAGTTTTTTCGATTCTTGCGGGATTGATAGCGTATATCTTGGGCAGGTCAAGGCGGGGAGCTTTCGTAGCAGGAGTAATGGGTATATTGATTTCTGACATTATTTATGCTCTGGGCCTTACCACTCGGCCCGTAAAGACTTCTATAGGTGGAGCGGGAGTATTCGATGCAGCGATAATAGCGGGCGTTATAGGAGTTGCTTTGTGCGAATTGGTAGGGGAGACAAGAGAAAGACTTCAGGGAGGCACAGAAAAAGCTGACAAAGAAAAAGAAGGTGATGAAAAATGAAAGCTCGCGGGCTCACTGCTTTGTTTTTAATCTTTCTGTTTTCGACGCTATTTTCCCAGGTTTGTCTTGCCACCGATGAAAGGACAGACGGCTACTTTACCGTCTACGAGGAAAAAACCAACAAGAAGATATTTGCCACGGCAAGGGTGATCAGCATCGGAGACCAGTATTTGGATGAAAAAAACAATCTTTACGAAATCGTAAGGGTTGAAGGCGACAAAGCTTATGCTGTATTTAAGGAGAAAGTGGACCTTGAAAGAGCCTTAAAAGAACTGCAGACGTCCGACCACCAAAGCGCTCTCGCCACGTCCCACGCCGAGCAAAAAAGAATGGTGGCTATTTACCATACTCACAGCGATGAATCTTACGTGCCCACCGATGGAAAGGCCAGCATACCTTACAATGGTGGAATATTTAAGGTAGGCAAGGCGTTAAAGGAGGCTCTGGAGGAAAGAGGAATTACCGTAATACATTCCGAACGTCCGCACGATCCCCACGATGCTGCTGCATACGAGAGGTCACGCCGGACTGCTATGGAACTGTTGAAGCAAAATCCCGATGCCATTTTGGATATACACAGGGACGCCGTTCCTGCTGACGAATATGCAGGTCATGTAAACGGCCAACCAGTGGCCAAAGTCCAGCTGGTCGTGGGGCGGCAGAATCCTCAGATGAAGACCATAAACAATTTTGCTTGGCAGATAAAAGCTGTGGCCGATAAAAAATATCCCGGTTTGATAAAAGGGATTTTTTACGGAAAAGGGAACTACAATCAGGACCTCTTTCCGCGGACCATCCTTATCGAAGCAGGTACCTACACGAATTACAGGGAAAAAGCCCAGGATGGAGTGCAAATACTTGCCGATGTTATAGCCACAACTCTTTACGGGACGGATTATCAGAAGAAAGCCGCGCCGGGAGGTGAAAGTACCACCCAGGTTCCCGGAGAAAGAGGAAGTGCTTTGAGGAGTATCCTCGGCATCGTAGTCATCGGAGCGGTAGGTTTTATAGGTTATATGCTCATCAGCACCGGTGGATGGAAGGAGCTTTCCAGCAAGATAGAACGTTTTATGGGTTCCGAATTTGCTAACTTCTTGGGAAACATAAGGCGCGGCAAAAAAGATGACGACAATGGTGGTAAGAGGGACGAAAGCTGATATATGGGCGGATATGTAGCTGTAATATTAACTGGCCTTGTGATGGGGACCATAGGTAGATTATACCTTTTGCGCGTCGACTACAGGCAGTACCCCAGCTATCCCCAGGGCTACATGGTCCACCTGGCGTTAGGCTTCATCGCAGCTTTCCTTGGTGCCGTAGCCATCCCCGCCCTTTTGGCAGAGGAGTATACGGCGGTTACCTTCCTTGCCCTTGCCGCCCAACAGTTCAGAGAAATTAGGGATATGGAGAGGGAAAGTCTTAGGAATATAGAAGTGACTGAGCTGGTTCCCCGCGGGGCGGCGTATATAGAGGACATAGCAAAGGCCTTTGAATCGAGGAATTACCTTGCTATGCTGACTGCCTTAATTACGAGCACGGTGGTGGAATTTTCCAAAAATCCGGTTTGGGGTATTCTCGCAGGATTTACGGTGATTCTTCTTTTGAGCTTCTTTACAAAGAGAAAAAGACTCAAAGATATTGCCGTTGTAAGACCTGCTGAAATTTTTTTCAATGGTTCGATTTTATGCATCGAAAACATCCAGGTTATGAACGTGGGTCACCCGGATTCGAGAAAAATTTTTCTGGAACAAGGGCTTGCAGTGATGATCGAACCGAAGGATGACAATGCAAGAGCTTCACTTTCCAATATCGGCCAGAGACAGGCGATTGCCCACGACGTGGCGGCCCTTTTAGGGGTGAAAAGGGATGTGAACGAAATAGATTTCACCCCGCTTGTAAGAATAGATTTGAAAACCGGTAGAGTTGGCCTTGTAATTGTCCCAATGGAAAAGGATATGGAGACGCTAATTGAGGCGGTAAAAATGGTACCAGTTCTCGAAAGTACGAGAAGAAAACCCCTTAAATCTAAAGCCGGAAGGGAAGCGGCGGATTAGAGGTGGTTTTGTGGAAAATATAGGGTTGTCGGAAGTTATACTGGCCATCGTGACGGTTGACGGAACGCAGCCGGCTTCAGGAGTTCCTGTTTTTTACGCTAAAGATGAAGAGGAAAGAGAAAAAATAGCGCTTAATCTTGCTCGCATACTTTCGGGCATGGTACATGATCTGGAAAACGGTACGTACGTGATAGTGAGACACTAATGGAGGAATGGCTTTTGAATAATGTGATATACTCTTGTTATTACGGCAGCTACCTTGCAGCGGTAGCTGCCGCCTTGCATCTTGGTCTCATGGAGGAATTCGATTCAGGGGAAATTACAAATTTACCTTATTTCGGAAATTTAGGGAAAGACCAATGGGGGAAGCTTTATTTTGTTGGAGAAGATAAATCGGGGCGCAAAATTTACATAATGGGCTCGAAAAAAGCGGGCAGGGTTGTAGAAAAGGCGTTAAAAGGTTTTGCGCAAATTTACAATATGGAAGAAACGTCAGTGGTGTTTGTTGATTTGCTGCCCTTCGGAAACCTCTTTTTTGCAGCGGGATGTTTTATGTTGCGGAGGTTGAACTTTAAACGCGCGGGTACTTTCTTCCTGATGGCGGGAATCAGAAAAAGTTTTGGAAAACTGAAGGATTTAGTGGAAAGTATTAAGAAGTCGGTTTAAAAGGTGATGGTATGAAAATATTTTACTGTTGTTACGGCAGCGCTCATTCGTCGGTGGTGGCAGCTGCCATACATCTCGGCTGGCTTCCTGAGGACAGAGTTCCTGAAGTTCACGAGATTGAAAACCTGCCGCATTACGATAAGACCGATTCGTTCGAAATTGGAACTCCTTTTTTTATGGGAAAAGACGAAAAAGGAGCCGAGATCTACATAATCGGAATGACCGACCAGCGGCAGCTTGTTAAAAATGCAATATTGAGTTTCCTAAAGAACAACGAAATTGAGACGAAGGATATTTTCTTTGTCGACACGATTCCTTTGGTGAATTTAAAAACAAAAGTAGGGGGAATTCTTTCTCGGAGAATAGGTCTTGTAGCCGTCGGTAGGCCCCTCACTGTAAAAGGAATTCAGGAAAAGTATTTCGAGTTTGTAAAATTGGTAAATGAGGTGAAAAAGTCGTTAGGTCTGCTAGGCAGTGTAAAATTTAAGTAGGTAGGAAAAGAAGGGAAAAGGCATAGAAACGTAGAAAAAAAGACCTCGCCACCCCAAACAACACCAAATCATAAAA
>NZ_LOED01000001.1 GCF_001562425.1 Fervidicola ferrireducens | reverse complement strand
CAGCTCCATAGTAGCAGAGAATACTACCACTATGGCGTTAAGTTTCCGTATTCATAGAGGCAATCCTAACAAGTTCGCAGTGTAAGGGAATAAGCAATCATTGACAATACAAATTCTGGTAAGTGCAATATTTTGCAGTCGGTTCATGGAGTGGAAAAACAGGTAGTATTCAACCTTCTTGAAAACAGGCTTTAATGTGCGGAGCATTTTCAGCCCCCTTGTGTGTTAAGTCCTCCCCGAAAGGGTGTGATTTTAACGCACTCCCTTCCCAATCTCCTCAACATTGAGGAGCTTCCTCGAATTTAAGGAAGGGGTAGTCAATTCAACCGCTCCTTTCCCCCTCTTGCGAAATAAAGCGAAGTTTTTGCACGCAAGCCTGCACGTCGCCGGTTCTCCGGAGCAAGCCAAAATTTCCGGTATGCCCTTAGGGGTGTCGGTAATGCCGACAACCCTAACTTTCATAAGGGATTTTTTCACGCAAGCGAGGGCCCGGCGGGTCAGCAGGGTAAAGGGTGAAAATTTCTTACCCTCCCCGTGCTTTTCTCTGGGGCCTTGCCATACTTACCCTTTCCCTGCACCATCCTTTAAGCCATGTGAGTGGGAATAGGTCACAATCGTTAGTAAACCGCAAACAGTAACCAGCTTTCAGGCATTCCGGCCTTTGGCGGTATAATCTCGTTTTCTTTCCTCTAGACGTGACGGTTATTGTAGGATTGGCAAGCCATGTGATTATTTCGTGTTTGTGTTTTGCCATCGTTCTTATTACGCTATCGGTAAGCACTTCTTCAGGGCCGGTATATTTCAATTTGTCGCCAACCGTCAACAAGGTAACGCCGTTCTGTATGAGGTTTAGGATGAATTCCTCGAGGGTCATAGTTCACCACTCACGATTTTAGACTTAGTATGATTTTTTGCGTCGCTTGCGTCGCTATCGTCGCATTGCTTGATTTTCAAGGCTTCTAAGTGCGACGCAAAATTATCGCTTGCGTCGCAACCTATTTTTGCGTCGCATTTTTGCGTCGCATCCTCAAGCTCAGTATTTTCAAGGGTTTGCGGGTTTCTTGCGACGATGGCGTCGTTTGCGACGCAAATTTTCTTTCTTAGTCTAATAAGTCGTTTACTCCCGCTTCCCGGGGTTCTGTAAAATTCAACCTCAATTCCACTCTGCCGCAAGAATGTAGCCGCTCGCCTTAATCTACTGCTTAAGGTTCGAGGATTCGAGGGCCAGGCTTTGGTTCGTTTCGTGCTGTCGTCCACGTATACCGCCAGGGCCTCAAGTAAATCCTTGGCCGTGCCTTCCCATTCGTCACGTTCTTCGAGTAAAATTCTAATTGCGGTCGCAAGTACATCGTTTTCAAGGGCCGATTCTACTGCTTCGCTCCGGTTTTCCGTATATGCCGCCATAAAGCCGCCTTCTTCCCATAGCACGCCGCTTGATTCGCAAGCTGTAACCCATTTTGCGAAGTCTGCCATCCGTGGCAATCGGTCGAGTTTCACTCTGTCGAGATTCTCCAATCCTAGTGAGACAACCACTAACAATGCTCCCAATATTCCGGGCCTCGCTTCCTCAAATTCTCGCCAGAAAGCCGTCTCGTCCTTTCGCTGTTCTTCGGGGATGGGCTGTAAGTTCACGATAATGCACCGGTCTAGTAAGTCGTGCCTGCTTGCTATTTCATCTATGCCGGTAAGGATAACCGGCCTGCAGGCCTCCAAAATTACTTCCTCGTCATCAGTGAATAGCTGGCGAGTGCTAAAACCGCCGCCGGTGGATAAGCGACAAAGGGCATCGCTCAGCCATATAGGTATACCGCTTAGGTTGTCATAGCAAATAACCCAATTGTTTGCGGCATTAATCGCCAGGTCTCTTTCGTCCTTTGGTGGGGTTCTCACTGGTGATATGTTTGGGTCTATAAGCGAGCGTAACACCCTCGCCGCCGTGGTCTTGCCTGTTCCTTGCTCGCCTTCAAGCATTAAGATGGGGTAAGGGCCTTGTGGCCGTAAAGCCGCCAAAAGCCATGCAATGATTAGCTTAAAATCGTCATCGCTTTGGATGTTTAAAAACCGCTTCAAATCGTCAATAGTGCCACCGCTTCTTGGCTCTGGCAATGGCAATGCACCTTTAGGCCTTATAAACTTCACAGGGCATTCGTGGGCCTCGATAATACGCCAGCCGTAGCCGGGTGTGATTTCGATTATTTTCCAACTCTCATTTGCTAAGTCAACGTATACTTTGCCGGCGTTTTGTGCTATCCTAATGTTAGTAGAGTGTTCTGGGCCGTCGAATTGGGCTTTGGCCTCGAGCACGCCGATGGCATCCTGTAATGCCTGGTTTCCTGGCGGTTTTCCGTATTTCTCGAAGAATAACCGCCTCAGCCAACTCCGGAAAGGCCCACTTCCTCTAGAGGTTATGGGGCACGTTTCCTTGTGGCCGTTGATTGGTATAGTGGCATAAGCCTTGCCTTGTGGGTCATGGAATAACTCAACTCCAGCCGCTAAAGCAAGATTGACGATTTGTTGGGCTTGCGTTTCACGTTCTTTTTTCGCAAGGCCGAGGGCTTCGGCCACTATCGCTTTTTCTTTCTCCGACAGGTTTTGGAGGGCTGTTAAAATTTCATCGCCTATGTTCATAACACTAGTGCCTCCTTTGTCGCTTCAATTAATTCGCTTGTTGTTTTGCCTCTAGTGAATTCACTCCAGAGATAGTCAAGGTAGCTTAATCGATGGGCCATTTCCGCCAGGGCGTCGGCGTGCTCGCTATTGTTCATTATCTCTTGCCAGCCACCATGTGCCCAGAGCAACCGCTCGATAAGTTTTATTTCCTCGAGTAGCTCGTTTTCTAACTCTTTCACAAGGGCCTTTTCAAGAATTTGGGCCGCCAACAATTGAAGGGTGGGCCTTTCTTTTTTCTTTGCATTCTTTGGCGAATCAAGAAAAAGGTCGCCAACCGTCATACCGACGGCCTCAACAATTCGGTTTGCTGGGCAACCGGCAAAGCAGTAAACCAGAATTCTATCGCCGTTCAGTCTTATCGAAAGCGAAGGACTGCGGTCTGGATGTGCCGGGCAACGTGCAACCCATTTGTTTGGGCCTGTCTGCCGGACGCTTTCAAGCCGGTTCAATAATTTGAAAAGGCTGTCGGTTTGTGGTAAAATTGAATGGGAATAATTCATCAAATCACCTCCATAACCCTGGCATTTGGCCGGGGTTTTTGTTTTGCCTAATTGCAGTACCATTGCAGTAACCCAGCGAAAAACCTTGTCATTTCCGCTTTCAAAACCGGCCACTAGATTGTTTATCAAAAGCCGCCTTCTCAAGCCAGCGATGAAAGGCTTCTTTCGGCACCAATATACGCCTTCCTATCTTAATCGCTGGAAAATCCTGCCGTCTCGCTAATTCGTAGGCTTTTACGGTATTAATGCCCAGCATTGCCGCAACTTCCTTAACGTTATAAACTGCTTTCTCCATCCTCTGCCACCTCCGTAAAAAGTTCATCAGCTTGCTCGATGGGCCAATTTAGGGCCTTAGCTATCCTTTCCCTCCATCCTGGAAATGGATAAATTTTCCCGTTTTCAATGTGACTTATTATGGAAGGGTGAATTCCGGCTAGAGCACCTAACTTTTGTTGACTTATATTTCGCTTTAATCTTTCGTATTTTAACCTTAACACGGGCTAACCTCCCTTCTTTTTTTGTTGCCTTAATTCTAGATTCATGATATAATAGCTCGAGAAAAAAGTATACTCATCTCGGTTACAATTTCGGTTACATTTGGAGGATAGAAAGTGGACAGAGTATATTTTGAAAATCACCTTCCGGTGGGCGGTTTTGTATGGATAGAAAACCTCGAGGAAAACTCAATATTACCAGATGCCGCAAGGCCTCCGTTCATCACTTACAAAAACAATGATTGTTTATGCAAAGTGATTCATCCTTTAGAAAAAAATCCATTGCTTTACCGTGAATTAGCTAACCTCTATCCGTCCAAAGAAAACATTACTTCTTTTGCTAAAAAATACGGCTTGCTCCGGCGAGAAAATGGCGAGATTATAGATAAACACAAAAACGTATTTAAGCCTGCTTGCTCTTACTCAACTTGGATAGAAAGCATAATAGAAATGCATTGCATGGTCTTTCTGCTGGACTTAATCAAAAATGAAGATGATGTTCTTGCCTCTAAAATTCTTCACATAACTGAAAACGGCCAATGTGCGTTAGTGTCGGCAATAATACCTGTTGAAAGAATTGGGCTGGATTGGTATAAGGACTTGGTTAAAATTTGGCCTGATTTCATGAATGGAGATGATAGCAAAGTAGGACAGTACCAAAAGAAATATCCCGACGTCTTATCTCTTTGTTTTTGGAACACTACCAAAAGAGGAATCGAAGTCTTAAAACATCTTTTCCGTTTCCCGTGGGAAGAAGAAGTATATAAAAAACTTAAGGCTTTAGATAACTCTGTTGAATTCTTGAGATATTTAATGCTAAGGAAGATAAGTGAAGTTTACGAAAATGGCCTCAGCGTAAAATTTTTGGTAGACATAGACACTAAAGTAAAAAGTTCCTCTATTGGGGTAGAAAAATATTTAGTGCCGGAAGATTTGTATACCGCTCTTTTTGTCCAGTTAGAAATGGAAATTTTAAATACAAGAGAATTACGCCAGTGCGAGTATTGTGGAGATTGGTTTATTGCAACAGATAAACGCCAGAAATACTGCCCTGAATTCATTAAAGTCGTAAACCCTTATACTGGCGAAGTTAAAAAAGTGCCTACTGGTAAACATTGCAAGGTTTATGCTTATAGGCAAAAAAATAAGGGTATTCCATCTTAGGAATACCCTTTTACTTTGCCCTGGCCTCTTGGTGTTTTGCAGTACTGCAAAAAGTACTGCAAATACAATAAAAATGCTTTTAAAACCATTAAACAAGGATGAATATTGCCAGCGGTAGAAGTAGCATAAAACCACATTAGATTAAACTTCTTTAAATTCACTAATACCAATCAAAATCGCCATTTTAGGACTCAAAATCCGGTGGCCGATGAGGCCGTGCGGGTTCGACTCCCGCCTTCGGCACCAGGAAATGAAATCAAGGGTTTTACGGATTAGCCTCCTCAAAAATGGGCCAAAAAAAATCCGGTGTCCCTGATTGAGGAGGTGTTTTTGTTTTCTATGGCAAAATTGGCAAGGCTAAAAATTCCCCAATTGGACGTCCATTTCATCTTGAGCGAATTTCTCCTTTCGAGGCAGGCAGATGGCATTTCTCGCCGGACGTTAGAGGATTACCGCTGATACGTCAGTTCTTTCGTAAAGAATGAAGTTGTTCACCGTTGTAAGTATCAATTGATACCAAATTTTTTCTTTACATTTTGTTATATTTCGTGTATATTTTAATTGAAAGTATCATATGATACTTATGGAGGCGTGTGATGGCGTGGATATGTGATGAAGATGAGGTAAAAGACTTTTTAAGAAGATTACATTCCATTTTGAAAAGTGGTGACGAAAAGACGACGCTTGTTATTGTTAAAGAAAATAGGCCAGGGGATAAAACTTCCAAGTTTATGCGGCAATACAATATTACCAGCAGAATTATTTACGAAGAGTTGCTAAAATTAGATATTACAAATTACTCCTATACAGATTACGACGACAATCCTCGCTATAATGGGGAAACTGTCTGGATTTTTGGTCAAATATTTGAGGATATAGAGGTGTATATAAAATTAAAAATAAGGGATGGGAGAAGAACAGTTGTATGTCTCTCATTCCACGAAGCGGAGTATGATCTCGACTATCCTTATTTGTGAATAGGGAAAGGTGGGAGGTGCCGATGAAAAGGTATTGCTATTATTGCGATGAGGATGTTGAATATACTGTTAGAGAAGAAGAAATTAGCGATAATATAAGAGGGATTGAAATTAATTTTATTGGACAAATAGCTTATTGTAATAAATGCGGAAATGAAATATATATACCTGAATTGGATGACGAGAATATTAAAAAAGCTAATGCTGAATATAGAAAGAAAGCGGGAATAATTACGACCGAAGAAATTGAAAATATATTAACTACTTATGATATTAGTGCCAAAACATTAGCAAAACTGTTAGGATGGGGCGAAGCTACTATAGAAAGGTATTTAAAAGGAATTACGCCTTTAAAACTTTATAGTGATGAGTTAAAAAAGCTTCAAAATCCTGTATACATGAAAAAACTGTATGAGTCAAATAAGGATTGTCTTGGTAATCAAGTTAGAAAGAAAATTGAAGCTGCCCTCGAAAAAATTTGTTCAAAAAAAACAGTAAGTGTATTTGATGTTGCTAAATATTTTTTAAGTAAAGCAGATGTAAAAGAAGGTAGTATCCTCACACCATTAAAGCTTCAAAAATTGATATATTATGCTCAAGGGTGGCATTTGGCGTTTTTTGGCAAGCCGTTATTTGTTACCCCACTTGAAGCGTGGGTACATGGGCCAGTTTCTCCAGAGATCTGGTATAAGTACCAAAATTATGACTATCTTGCAAAAGAAGATTTTGATCCTTCGAAAGTGTTCGATATTGAACAAATTCAATTGCTTAACGAGATATACAATATATATGGAATGTTTGATGCTTGGGTTCTAAGAGATATGACACATAAAGATAAACCGTGGCGAGAAGCAAGGAGAGGATATGAAGAAAATGAGCCTTCAAGCGAGGTTATTCCACAAGAAAGTATACGTAAGTACTTTGAAAATTTAAAGGAAACCCTTGATATTCGAGATTTTAAAGATATTAGGAAAAGTTTAATGATATATCGGGATATATTGGGTATAAGCTAATTTAATTCGTGACGTCCTCCCTTCAATGAATTGAGGGGCATCCTAATACGGATGCACGCAGGGTTTTATCCCCGCGCTTCGGTTCTGCGACGCCGTGCCATCCCAACTGGTATGACACGACCGCGGGCCGCGCCACACGGCCACTACTCCCCTTCACGGGAGATACCTTATACGCCCTATCGTAGATGTTCAGGGCACCGTTTACGTCTGCTTGGGCTTTCCAGCCACAGGAACATACATACAAACCCCGGTGTCTCCGGTTGGAAGCCATGACCTTCCCGCAGGCGTGGCAAGTAATAGACGTGCTTCCTTCATTTATGTCATCTCGCACCAGAATTCCCGCCAGCACCCCTTTGTATTTAAGCATATCAATCAACTTCCGGTACGGTCAGGCGTGCAGCCGCTGGTTCAACTGGTCTCCATAGTCAATGCTTTCACGGATTCCATTAAGGTCCCCAATGGCTATTTCCTTCACACCCCGTTGCACACATTCCGCAATAAAGTGAGATGTAGCCATGTGCAACAAGTGTTCTACCTGTTTCTTTTCCCGGCGCGCTATTTGTTTCCACCGGCGGGAATTCTGTTTGAGGTTAGCTCGTACCTTCTGCCAATATCACCTTACAAAAATCCCGCCAGAATGCCCCCGATTTTAATCGGGGGATGAATGGCGACTTGCTATTTTTCTCCGGTTGTGCTAAAATTTAAGCGAACCGGAGGAGATGCTAAATGCAGACAGTAACTCTAAAGCTAAAACTCCTATCCCCAAACAAAGGCAAACTGGAGAAAATGGCCCGAATGCTCGAGACATATCGAAAAGCCTGCGCCTGGTTCCTAAAGCAGGCTGAGACCTTGAACACCACTAGCAGGGCAAAGTTAAACCGAGAGACCTACCACAAGGCCTGTGAACTATTCGACCTCAACCGCGCTACACTCCAGTGCGCCATGCTCAAAGCACTCTCAGCTTATCGCTCATACCTTTCCCGTACAAAAAATGGCAAGAAATCCAGCCTGCCCAAATTTGATTCTATTCAATACATCAGCTGCCGTCAGGCACATGGGTCATCAAGTTTCCTGTCTCCTCCGGTAGGAGCCAGATAGCAGTGCCCATTGCCACTTCTGAATACCATGCCAAAAGGCTCCAGGACCTGGCAGGAGGTTCCTGCCGACAAGGGTCCATGGAGATATGGCTTGGTAAAGACGGAGAGTGGTATGCTGCCATATCATTAGTATACGAGACACATTTAAACGAGCCGTGCGGCGTAATCGGGGTCGACTTCGGCATAGTAAAGCTTGCCGTGCTGTCCAACAACATCTTTTTTGACGGCCGCCAGGTCAGATGGCGCAAGGAACGGTGGGCAGCAAGGAGAGCTGCACTTCAGCAGGCGGGCAGGCTTTCCCGAGTCAAGAAAGAAGCCGGCCGCGAAACAAGGTGGATGCGGTATATCAACCACTGCATCTCAAAGCGCATAGTAGAAATAGCGAAGAGAGAAGGCAAAGCCATCGCACTTGAGAACCTGCTGGGTATCCGCGAGCGGACTAAAGGATCAAAAAAGTTCAACCGGATGATGTCCGGGTGGAACTTCAAGGAGCTGGCCTCGTTTATCGAATACAAGGCAGCCCTTGCCGGAGTGCCCGTAATCTACGTCGACCCCAAGGAGACCTCCAAGACCTGTCCGAAGTGCGGGAATGCTTCCCGGTATAATCGTAAGGCCCAAGGCTGGTTTAAATGCATAAAATGTGGCTACCAATCTGATGCGGACAGGGTGGGGGCAATAAACATAGCCGCGAGAGCGCTCGATGCTCTCGGGGCATGACCCCGGGAGAAAGGGGAGTGTGACACCCCTTAAAGCCAAGGTGATGAACCGGATAGTCCGGGGAGTGCTGGCTAACCTGCGGCTTAAAGCCGCCGTCCCACGCTGGGATGCCCCTTAATTCATTAGGGGGAGGATGTCACAGCCATTTTCCTCAGAGTTTCTCTCTCTAAATCTATTCCTCTTTTCCTGGCTATCCCCTCAACTATTTCAAGATAGGCTTCCAGGTCAGTGGAAAAATTTCCCGTATAAAAGTTCGCAGTAAGTTTCGGCTGAAACTACAGGGTCGTCGGACATCACAGTTTTCAAGAGGCTTTCAAATTTTTTTATTAATGGGGTCTTCCAGAAGTTTTCTGCATACCGAAAGGCTTTTCGACGAAAAAAATGTGGAGCTTATAATCGTTGATAGAGTATAAAAAAGACCTCGCCACAGAGCAAAAAAGGAGCGTGAGGTCCCACATCAAATATTCGACACTTGTTAGGTGCAATCCTTCTTTTGCCCAGTGATTTTAAAAAAATCTCATATAATGTGAAGGAATTTTGGGAAGATTGGAGAATATATAATAACAAAAATCGGTATAATAATATAACCTTTCGGGTGCCCCGTGATGGGGAGAATAGGGAATCAGGTGAAAATCCTGAGCGGACCCGCCGCTGTGACGGGGATTCCCCTTGCAAAATGCCACTGGGAAACCGGGAAGGCGTAAGGGGAGATGAACCGGAGCCAGAAGACCTGCCCGAAAGGTTTGCTACGGGATGATGGCAAAGTCCCTGCTGTAATTTATTACAGTTAGGGACTTTTTGTTTTATCAAATTAAAATCGAGAAGGAAGCGGTTGAAGCCATCGAAGTGGGCATAACAACCGCATGGGAGAGGATAGATACCGGAACCGACCTCATTGCGACGGGGGATATGGGGATAGGCAACACCACGGCAAGCAGCGCCATTTTGGCTGTTTTTTCCGGCAAGCCTTTAGAAAAAATAGTTGGGCGGGGAACGGGGATAGATGACCTGCGCTTGCAAAAAAAATTGAACGTCATAAAAAAAGCCCTGGAAGTAAACAGGCCTGACCCCGGGGACCCAGTAGGGGTCCTGGCGAAAGTCGGGGGGCTGGAAATCGCCGGCATTGCCGGAGTAATCCTCGGGGCGGCTTCCCGGAGGGTTCCTGTTATCATCGACGGATTCATCTCTACCGCGGGAGCCCTCGTCGCCTCCAAAATAGAGCCCCGCTCCGTTCAGTTCATGATAGCATCCCACGTGTCGCAGGAACCCGGGCATAAAGTAATGCTGGACTTCCTGGGGCTCGAACCCATGATCTTCATGAGGATGAGGCTGGGGGAAGGCACCGGTGCTGTACTTGCCAAGAATCTTGTCGAAGCGGCCGTGAAGATAATAAGGGAAATGGCCACTTTCGAAGAAGCGGGCGTTTCGAAAGAGGAAAAATAGTTAAAAACCGGCGCCTTCGTAAAATATGCGGTATTCTTCTGCTGCGGAGGACTGGGCAATTTTTCGAAACTCGTTTACTTCGTCGAAGTTGGATTTTAAAACTTCCACGACGTAGGCGTCTAAAGCCGAATTTTTGACCATGTCATCGAGTACTTTTACGGCCTGCTCCTTCGGCATACCCTTTCTGTATGGCCTGTCTTCGGTGATGGCGCAAAAGACGTCGGCCACGGACATTATGCGGGAGCCAAGGGGCAGGTCGTAAGCCCTGTGGTGGAAAGGATAGCCGCTGCCGTCCAGCCGTTCATGATGAAAGGAAGCCCAGGCGGCGATTTCCTCCAGGTCTTTCAGCGGTTCCAAAATGCGGTATGTAAAAAAAGGGTGAGCCCTTACAATTTCGAATTCCTCTTTCGTCAGTTGCCCGTTTTTTTCAAGAATCTCCACCGGGACGGCTAGCTTTCCCAGGTCGTGCAGATACCCGGCTATCCTCATCATCAGGCATTCTCTTCCGGAAAAACCGCAAAGTTTTGCCAGGTATTCCGCGCTCGCCGCAACGCCGCTGGAATGGGTGGCCGTAAAGCGGCTCCTGAAGTCGATAATTTGAGAAAAGAGCTTTGCGATTTCGGTCAACCTTTCGATGTCCAGTTCTACGACGGGAAGCGTGATCCTGCTCGTTAAGACCGAACTTATCGAAGGCGAAGCGGCTTCCAGCCAGAAGCTCTCCTTCAAAGCGAGGCTTTTAAAAGCTTCGACTAGTTCGGGCGCGAACAATTTATCCGACTGGCTTTCCACTTTTTTTATAATGTCTTTCGATTTACTCAAGATTTCTTGCTGGTTATTGCCCGTCAAAACCGCCACCCGGTCCGCAATGTGCAGGATGTGACTGCCTTGCGGCACTTTTTTTCCCTTGAATTCTAAACCTTCCCCTCTGTTCCACGGTACATGGTGGAAGCGCACAATGTCCGCAATTTGGAGAAAAGGGCCGTAGTTTCGCAAAAGCAGATAACCCATTTCGGCGTGCTGATAGGGATTTTCCAGTTCGAACTGCAGGGCATCAAGCCTTTCCTTGAGCGAAATGGCCCCAATGTCGTGCAAAGCTCCTGCGAGGACCAGATCGTTTAGATTCTCGGGCGGAAGTCGCAATTCGGCGCCTATCATGTAGGCGATGTAAGCCACTTTGAAGTGGTGATTGGCGACAAGAGGGCTTATGAGGTCGACGGCCTCCGATAAGGAGATTATGAAGTCAAAAAGGTGTATTTTTGGTTGTTTAATCATCCAATGCTCCTTTCATAGGCTTATTAAGTTTTCGAGGGAACCGCAATATGGTAAACTATATATTGATTATACCATAACAAAAGTGGAAAAGGTGAAAGGCCGTGTTTTACATAGTGACGGCATATCACGCCGAAGCAAAGCCCATTATCGAATATTTCGGCTTGAAGAAGGTCGTAAAAAATAGCCGCTTCCAGGTTTTTGCCGGAGAAGAGGTGGCTTTGGTGGAAAGCGGCCCGGGCGTAGTTGCCTCCTCTTGCGCCACTTCTTTTTTGCTTGCGGAGTTTGAAGCCACCGATAGGGATGCGGTTTTGAACATCGGCATTGCCGGGGCGAAAAATATTAATCTAAAAAAGGGTGACGCCATCCTTTGTCACAAGATAATTTACCACGATACGAAGAGGGCTTTTTACCCCGATATGATAGCCAGGCACGACATGAAGGAAGGAGTGCTGGAAACTTTTGATTTCCCGGTTATTAAAGGAAATTTCCCGGAAGACCGTATAGAGGGCGATGCGGTCGACATGGAGGGAGCCGGCTTCTTCGAAGCAGCGTCATTTTTCCTGCCCCCTCACAAAGTCCACTGCATAAAGGTGATTCACGACTATTTGGAGGGAGTCAGGGTAGAGCCATCTTTTGTATCGGACCTCATAAGAAAAAATCTGCCTTTGATTGAAGGTTTTATGTCATCTCTGGAATCCATTGATTGCCTTTTTTCGGTGGGGTTATCCGGAAAGGAGAAGGAAATAATTGATAAACTCGCAGGGAACCTTAAACTAACCTTTACAATGACCCACCAGCTGAAAAATTTAATACTGTTTTACCTGTCGAAGCACGAAAGATTGCCGGGGGAGCTCTATGATTTTTTAAACGTAAGGGTAAACTCAAAAAGCGAAGGGAAGATTTACTTTGAAAGGATTAAAAAGTTGCTTTGTTAAGAGCTTTTCTCACATATACGTGGAAGAAGGGATTGAGGAAAACCCTCTAACGAAAGAAATTTTAAAAAAATTTCCGAAAGCTCTCAAAGTCCGGATAAAACATTACAAGGACGTATTTTGCAGGCCTAGGCAGAACTTTTTCGTCCAGGAGTCGAGCAGGAAGCTAATACTCGCAGCCAAAAAGGGAGAGTTGCTTTACCGGGGCCCGGATATCTGTCACGATTTTGGAAATGAAAATTTTTATTACACTTCGCCGGCTTTGAATTGCATTTATTCGTGCGATTACTGTTATCTTAAAGGTATGCATCCGTCGGCGAACCTCGTGATTTTCGTGAACGTAGAGGATTACTTCAAGGAAGTCGAAGACATTCTAAAACAAAAGCCGCTTTACCTTTGCATTTCATACGATACGGACCTTCTAGCCATCGAGGGGATTATAGCTCTTTCCGCGATGTGGATTGAGTTTGCGAGGGGAAAAGAGGATTTAAAGCTTGAAATACGCACAAAGAGCGCGAATTATTCGGCTATAAGCTATCTTGTGCCTGCCAGCAATGTGATTTTGGCCTGGACCCTTTCGCCGACCGAAGTGATTAAAAAATACGAAAAAAATACGCCGCCCCTTGAGCTCAGGTTGAAAAATATAATAAGAGCCATCGGCGATGGCTGGAAAGTGAGACTGTGCTTCGACCCGGTTTTGTATTTTGAAAACTGGGAAACAGCTTACGAAAATTTGATAAGCCGGACGTTTTCGGTGATTCCGGCAGATAAGGTAAACGACGCGAGCATCGGCGTCTTCAGGATACCCCGCGATTACCTGAAGAGGATGAGGAAAAACTTCCCGCCTTCGGAGATAATCCATTACCCTTATATAGAAACGGGAGGAGTATATACTTATGATGAAGAAGTTAAAGGAAAAATAATAGAAAAACTCTGGTCTTTATTAAAAAAGCATATCCCGGAGGATAAAATTTTCATTTTGTAAATCTGGCCTTTAAAGCCTCAGAAGTCTTGTTCTTGGTTCTTTTTCCAAGAGTCCAGTTCCTCGATAATCGTCCTGCACACCGAGGTCAGCAATTTTATCTCGTGGGTGGGCCTGGTTTTAACCATAGCCAAAAGTTCGTTGATGGCACTTTCGGAGTCAGGTTTTACCTTGTAAGTTTCGGCATCCTCCAAAATGTAATCCAGACTCACATTCAGTGCCTGAGCTATTTTTGAGAGGGTTTTAAGGGAAGGTATTTTGTCTCCCCTTTCCACCTGTCCGATGTAGCTGTAATGAAGACCGGCCCTTTCTCCGAGTTCCTCCTGGGTCAGGTTGCGCTGCTTTCGTAAGCGCCGGATTCGTTTTCCGATGCCGTAAAATATTTCCCTGTGTTCCATCCAACCAACTCCTGATAGGTTTTCTTACTATATCGTGCAATTTTTAGCAAATAAAGTAAAGAGAATAGAGGTACTAAAAAATAAGTCAAATATTGTCGATTTATAGTACAAATATTTTTCCTCACATAGAAGGTTTTTAAGCGCTTTTGGTGAATAATAAGTAAAAGGAGTGACGCCGATGAAAAAAATTATGCTTATCGACGGGAACAGCCTGATGCACCGGGCTTTTTACGCGCTTCCGCCGCTTATGACGTCGAAAGGGGTTCATACCAACGCCGTCTACGGTTTTGTCAACATGCTCATGAGAATTATAAAAGAAGAGTCCCCCGACTACATAGCGGTGGCGTTTGACCGGAAAGCACCGACTTTCAGGCATCAGGAATATGCGGCGTACAAGGCCAACAGGATAAAAATGCCGGATGAGCTGGCTGGGCAGTTCGAGATTTTAAAACAAATTCTGGAGGCTATGAACATCCGCTACGTGGAAAAGGAGGGCTACGAGGCCGACGACCTCCTGGGAAGTTTGTCAAAAAAAGCCGAAGAAGCGGGACTCTTGACATTAATAGTGACAGGGGATAAGGATACGCTTCAGCTGGTATCCCCGAAAGTGCAGGTGATGCTCACCCGCAAGGGCATATCGGAAATGGAAGTTTACGACGTCCAAAAGATAAAAGAGCGCTTCGGCATACCGCCCGAGGCCGTCCCTGATATGAAAGGGCTGATGGGGGATGCTTCCGACAATCTGCCCGGCATTCCCGGAATTGGTGAAAAGACGGCTTTAAAATTATTACAGGAATACGGGACGCTTGAGAACATTCTGGAAAATGCCGGTGCCTTAAAAGGCAAGTTGAGGGAGAGCGTGCTTGCTTACGGCGAACAGGCAAAGAGCAGTAAAAAACTGGCGACCATTGTCAGGGATGTAGACGTCGAAGTGGATTTGGAAGAGCTGGCCTTCAGCGAACCGGATTACGAAGAACTGGCCCGAATTTTCAGAGAGCTTGAATTTTACAGCCTCCTCGACAGGCTGCCCCGGACCCGGGATAATAATCGACCGGAAAAGGCATCCGTTTGCGTAGCTGATGTTGGGCAATTGGATAAGATCATAGAGGAAGTAAAGACGAGAAAAGTTGTAGCTGTTGAATTTGAGACAGAAGGTAAAAGCCCCGCCGCAGTTCGACTTAAGGGTATCGGGCTTTCTGCCTCCGGCGATTATAGTTATTTTGTGCCGGAAGGAGCCCTGAAGGAAAATCCAAGGCTGAAAGATGCGATTTTGTCGTTGCTGACCGACCGGGAAACGGCAAAAATCGTTCACGATGGTAAGCGCGCCAGGATTGCTCTTGTTAGAGAGGGAATTGATTTTATATACGATTTTGACACTATGCTGGCGGCATACCTTCTCGACCCGTCAAAAGCCAGGTACGATTTGGAAAGTCTGGTTTTTGAAAATCTGGGCACGGAGCTTAGGAGCTCGGAAGATGCCGGCAGGCGGGCGTCATTCCTTTTGCCTTTAAAAGAAGTGTTAAGCGAAAAGCTCAAAAATCAGGACATGGAAAGTCTTTTCAAAGATGTGGAGATGCCTTTGAGCATAGTGCTTGCGGACATGGAAATGGCGGGCATCCGGGTGGACCCCGAAAAGCTTCAAAAACTTTCTCTGGAATTCGGACAAAAACTGGAAGGCCTGACCGATGAAATATATAAACTCGCAGGCTTAGAGTTTAACATTAACTCTCCGAAACAGCTCGGAGAGGTGCTCTTTGAGAAGCTAAGCCTCCCTGTGATCAAAAAGAAAAAGAGCGGGTATTCCACCGACGCGGAAGTCCTGGAAAAGCTAAAAGGCGCCCACCCGATTGTGGAGAAAATTTTAGAATACCGGTTCTTGATGAAAATGAAATCGACTTACGCCGACGGGCTATTGTCGCTAGTGGACCGGGAAACGTTCAAGATATACAGCAATTTCAATCAGACCATAACGGCTACGGGACGTATAAGCAGCACTGAACCCAACCTCCAGAACATCCCCGTGAAGACCGATATCGGGAAAAAGATAAGGGGTGTTTTTGTGGCGGAAAACCCGGACCACGTGCTGCTTTCCGGTGATTATTCCCAGATAGAACTGAGGGTGCTTGCCCACCTCTCGGGGGATGAAAGACTCATAGAGGCGTTCGTAAAGGGCGAGGACATTCATGCCAGGACTGCCAGCGAGGTCTTCGGTATCCCGCAGGAACAGGTAACCTCGCAATTAAGAGATAGAGCAAAAGCTGTAAACTTTGGTATAATCTATGGTATAAGCGATTACGGTTTGGCCCAGAGCCTGGGGATTACTACCAGCGAGGCCAGGGAGTATATAGAAAGCTATTTTAACAGATATCCCAAAGTGAGAGATTACATAAGAGAAACCATAAAAGATGCAAAGATGAAAGGATACGTGACCACAATTTTGAACCGCAGGCGCTATATCCCGGATATCAACAGCAGAAACTACAACCTGAGGTCCTTTGCGGAGAGGGTCGCGGTGAACACCCCCATACAGGGGAGTGCCGCGGACATAATAAAAGTGGCAATGGTGAAAATCTACAATCACTTCAAAGAACTTAAACTCAAAGCGAAGATGCTAATTCAGGTTCACGATGAGTTGATTTTCGACGTGCCGAAGGATGAACTAGAAGTGGTAAAAAATATCGTAAAATCGGATATGGAAACCGCCGTACCGCTCAGGGTTCCGCTGGTGGTGGATTTCAAGGTGGGAAAAAGCTGGGAAGAAATAAGCTAGGGAGGAGGAAGCTTTGAAAGTCATAGGCCTTACCGGCGGAATCGCAAGTGGCAAAAGCACAGTGTCCAGGATGTTGCGCCAAAAGGGCGCTTACATCATCGATGCTGACGAGATAGCCAAAGAGATAGTAAAGCCGGGCAAACCCGCGTGGGAAGACATAGTGAGATATTTTGGAAAGGAGATCTTGGACGAATCCGGAAACATCAGGCGGAAAAAACTGGCCAAAATAGTTTTTTCCGATGAAAAAAAATTAAATCTCCTGAACCGGATAACTCACCCAAGGATAGTGGAGGAGATAAAAAGGGAACTTGAGGCATGCAGGAGGAGAAACGAAAAGATTGTCATAATAGACGCCGCCCTCCTCCTGGAAATAGGGCTTGACGTATTGGTGGATGAAGTGTGGGTTGTGGCGGTAGACGAAAAAACTCAAATTGATAGGCTCATAAAGAGGGAAAGCTCCATAAGCTACGCCGAGGCTATGGAAAGAATAAGGGCCCAGATGCCTCTGGAGGAAAAGCTGAAGTTTGCTACCAGAATCATTGATAACAGCGGCGACATAGAAAACACGCAAAAACAAGTGGACGAGATATGGAGGGAATTTGAAAAGACGTGGAAAGATTCACCACGAGGAACATAGCAATTGTTGTCTTAATTTTGGTTGGATTGTTTTCGCTTTACAGCAACGTGCTGTGGTTTTTGAGATACCTGTACCCGTTAAAGTACGGGGAGTATATACTCAGATATGCGGATGAATACGGTGTGGACCCTTATCTCGTGGCTGCCGTCATAAAGGTGGAAAGCAACTTTTCGCCGGAGGCGGTGTCACCTAAAGGTGCTATGGGTTTAATGCAGATTATGCCCGATACGGCCCGGTGGGCCGCCGAGCAAATGGGGATTGAAAATCTAAAGGCGGAAGAAATTTTCAATCCCGAGGTAAACATCCGCATAGGTACCTGGTATCTTGCCGGGCTAATCGAGGAATTTAAGGACACCGATTTGGCTCTGGCCGCATACAATGGAGGGAGGGGCAATGTCAGGGAGTGGATAAAAAGCGGAATTTTCGATAAGAAAAAGAACCCCAATTTCATACCTTTCGAGGAAACCAGGCGTTTTGTGCAAAAGGTAAAGAAGGCCTATTTTTGGTATAGAAAATTGTACGAGTTTAAAACCAAATCTTAGGTGATAAATCATCTTATGGCGGAGGTTATTTTATGAAGGAAATGAAGAGTCTAGAAGATGTAAAAAATTTCAAAGTAGATGAAGACAGGCTCTTTTTTTCGGCTACCCATGAAGAAATAAAAAAAGGAGCCACCACCGACATCTATTTCATTAAGACCATGGAAATATTGAAATACATGGGCCTTGAAAATACAGATGTGGTGGCCGAGGTCTTTCCGAGGAAAGCCGGCATAATGTGCGGAGTGGAGGAAGTAATCAACCTTTTGAAGGATAAAAACGTTGAAATCTACGCGCTTCCTGAAGGCGAGAGATTTTCGCCCAAAGAAACCGTGATGCGGATAAAAGGCCCTTACGGGGAATTCGGCATTTTCGAAACCGCTCTCCTGGGGATTCTGGCCCAATCCAGCGGCTGGGCGACGGCAGCCAGGGAGTGCAGGGAAGCGGCGGGAGACAAGGTGATGATTTGCTTTGGCGCCCGTCACGTGCACCCCGCGGTGGCGCCGGTAATGGAGAGGGCGGCGGTGATAGGTGGTGCCAGCAACGCCAGCTGCATACTGGCAGCAAAGCTCCTCAACCGCGAGCCGTCGGGGACGGTGCCCCACGCGGCCATGCTCATCGCCGGGGACACCGTATCGGTGGCAAAGGCGTACGACGAGATTATGCCCCCGGATTCGCCGAGAATCATACTGGTAGATACCTTCAAGGATGAAGTCGAAGAATCGCTGGCGGTGGCCGAGGCATTGGGAAGGGCTCTCGAAGGGGTGCGCCTGGATACTCCCAGCGAGAGGGGTGGAGTTACCAAAGAACTGGTTTATGAAGTGAGAAAAAGGCTTGACCAAAAAGGCTACGATTATGTGAAAATATTTGTATCCGGCGGCCTTACCCCCGAAAGGATAAGGGAGCTTTCGGAAGCCGGTGCGGATGCTTTCGGAGTTGGAAGTTACATTTCCGGGGCATCGCCGATAGACATGACCATGGACATCAAGGTGGTGGAAGGCAGGCCTGTGGCAAAGAGAGGCCGGATTCCGGGTATTATAGAAAATCCGAGGCTGAAAAAATTTAAATAATTAAAGCTCGGGGAACCAGAGTTTTATTTCCCGGCGGGCACTTTCCGGACTATCAGAAGCATGGACGAGGTTGTAGGTCGTGGACGTAGCAAAATCGCCCCTGATAGTGCCGGGAAGTGCTTCTTCAACTTTAGTGGCTCCGTTGAGCAAACGCACCAGTTTAATGGCGTTTTCCCCTTCCAGCACCATTGCAAAGACAGGCCCCGACGTTATGTATTCTATAAGCTCATTGAAAAAAGGTTTGGAAAAATGCTCGCGGTAATGTTCTTCGGCAAGTTCCCTTGATACGTTGACGAGCTTTGCTGCCACGAGTTTCAAGCCTTTTTGTTCGTAGCGCTGTAAAATGGCACCTATAAGGCCGCGCTTTACGCCGTCGGGTTTAACCATTACGAAAGTTCTCTCCAAAAAGATACCTCCTTTGAATTTTTTTAATATATTTTACATAACATTATCTTGTGCCGCAAGTTTAAAAAAAAGGGTGAGCCCCTTGACGTTGTCGTCGCCCGAAAGATAGGTGCACCTTTTAACGAAGAGCTGGCTATCGGCGCCGTCTCTCCTGATGGCAACGTTATAATAAATGAGGAAGCAGTGAGGGTTTTAAAGGTGAGCGAAAGCTATGTAAAAGCACAAAAGCAGATTAAAATCAATAAGATAAAGGAAAGATTGATGAAGTATCGGGGAAGCGATGTTTACGAAAATCTGGAAGGCAGAACCGCCATTATAGTTGATGACGGAATCGCCACCGGGTATACGGTCAAAGCTGCGATCGACTTCATACGGGGGCTGAATGCCGAGCTCGTTGTCGTGGCATCTCCTGTTATAGCTCCCGATACTCTCGTGGAACTTGAAAACCTCGTGGACGAAGTGGTGTACATTTATTCGCAGGAGCCCTTTTACGCCGTCGGTCAGTTTTATAAGTCTTTCCCTCAAGTTTCTGACGAGGAAGTGATTTCGATTATAAAAAAAAATAAAGGGTAAAGGAGAGTAAAAATGCAGCTTTTTGTGAAAGCAATCATTATGGGAATAGTCGAAGGCTTGACTGAATTTCTGCCCGTTTCTTCAACGGGCCATCTAATCATAGTGGGAGACCTCATAGATTTTAAAGGAAGGCCGTTTCACATAATGTTCGAGATAGTTATACAGCTGGGGGCAATCCTTGCAGTTATATTCTATTACAGGCATAAGATCATAAATTCGCTTAAGGAGTTACTGCCCGGGCAGCGGGGATTCCGGTTCTGGCTGAATATTTTCATAGCCTTTTTGCCTTCGGCCGCAGTCGGAGTGCTCATAAATGACTACATCGAACAGAATCTTTTTTCTTCGTTTACGGTGGCGATCGCCCTGATATTGGGGGGATTTCTTATGATTTTGGCCGAAAACGTCTTCGGGCGCTACGGTATCGAAGACCTTGAAGAAATGACTCCAGGAAAGTCGCTGATAGTAGGTATCGCCCAGTGCCTTTCGCTTTTTCCGGGTATGTCGCGCTCTGCTTCTACAATAATAGGGGGTATGGCGGCGGGCTTATCGGTAAAAGCTGCTGCCGAATTTTCCTTTTTCCTCGCGATCCCGACAATGCTGGGGGCTACCACGTATTCGCTGATGAAAGGGTTCTCTTCGGTGACCGCTACCGAATGGCAGGCGTTGGGAGTTGGATTTGTGGTTTCCTTCCTTGTGGCGCTTCTTGCGGTGGATAGGTTTTTGGCGTACCTTACGCGCCATTCCCTGAAATCCTTTGCGTATTACAGGATTGCCGTAGGTGCACTTATGCTTTTTCTCGTGTATGCCGGAGTGGTGGGATGATACGCTTAAAGTACGCAGGTCCTTTCGGCGTACATCGCCTTTACATATTCGCTAAGGTCGACTACAAAAAATCCGCGCCTCGGCCAGTCCATTTTAACGTCCGGCCTGTTTAGGGGAATTTCTAGGGATTTGTTTTCCGTAAGCAGGCGCATTATCAAATCCTGCGCCATAAGGCCGGGGTCAAGATACAAATTGGTATCTATTGCAAGCTTAATTTCGTCTTCGGGGTTCAAGTAAAGCAGCCTGAAGGGCCGTGCGGGTTTGGCTTCAAATATTTCCACAAGGTCCTTATAAGAATATAGAATCTTACGCCCCGTAGCAGCTACCCTTTTCCCTCCGAGAATTACGCCATAAAAATTGAAGGCGTCCTTCGAAAGGCTTTCCTCTATTTTAATTTGTCGTTTACGGTGATTGCAAGGGAAATTTCATGGTAGTCGGCAATGTAAATTGCCCTGCTTGCGAAAAGTTCGATGCCGAACTCCACGGCTTTATTCCTCCTTTGAAAAGCAATATTTTATTTTAATCTATTCATTTTGAAGGTGGTTTGTTAATGAAACCCTAGCGAGGAGGGATTTTTTTGAAAAACTCGGGGATTTCAAACAGGAAGTGATGAAGATAAATAACCGCGTCAACGAGGAGATGTACGGCAGGGGGCTCGATTGGCAAAAAGTTGAGGTAATAGGAGATAAGATAATAATAGCTTTGAACCGACGGATATCGGTTTTAAGGCACTTGGACAATAAAGATAGTTTCACCGCAAGGTTGATGGACCTGGCTTTATTGAACGAGTTTAAGGTGAGATTTAAGAAAAATTTTGAAGAAGCCACCGGCCTGGAAATAAGGAGTATTTTGAAAGATTACGACCCTGTGAATCAACTGGCAGGTACTATAATAATAACCGTCGAACCCGTAGAAGAGTTTTTATCTAGAGAAAATTTGTAAGACAAAAATAATAATCTATATTGACAAAAAAATGATTAGTATGATATTTATTATGTAAACAAGAGCTGATCAAGTAAATAAGTGGACTGGATAAGAGAGATCCGCAAGATGAGCGGTTTAAGCTGAGAAAGCTACCACTTTATCCGAAAATTCATTTCTTTAGCTTAGTTTCCCCTGACGTGAAGGATTTTCCTTCTTGCTATAATATTTTAACAGATAAGGAGGATTTATAGATTATGGGTTATGGGATTCCTTCAAGTCGTGAATGGTATTCAGGTAGCGGAAATCACTATACAGGACTAACAAAGATTGATCAAGAAAGTGTAAAAAAAGCAACAAAAGAAGTAGCAAGAAACATGTTAAATAGTGTTGTTAGTGATGCTGTAACAGCGACTGGTGTATATAAAACCACATATGCTGCTACTAAAAACAGAGCTAAATCAATTAAAGCGGCGGCATCAGCTGTCATTGTAAGCCATTTTTACTCCACTGCTGATAATATTATTAAACTAGGTAATAGAATTTTCGGCAGTTCAGATTAAGCAGTAAAGGAGTTAAATACTTATGAATATATATAGTTATATAGAAAGATTTATTTTTTTGTTGAGCTCGCTATCTATTATTCTTTATTTATTTTGTAAAGGGAAAAATTATCCTTTTAAAAGAGCTTTTAGGAGTGCATTTTTTATATCACTCGCTGCTACTATAGCACAATTTCTATGGGATATGTTACTAAAAAAGTAATTTATTTATAAAATATCCTGAATAAATAACTAAAAATAACAAATTTATAGCATATGGTCTGTTTTCTTATTTACTCCACTACAAAGAAAGGACAAATAATTCTATCAAACTTGCTTTAAAAAGTGCTCTTTACTTTGCATTATCTTTAACCGCTTTTCAATACTTATGGGATGTTATTTCTTCAAAAATTTAAATAAAACATTAACATTAAAAAAGTATTAAGAATTGAGGAAGGAAGTCCTTTTAATGATTTACCATCTTGAATATCAGAATGATTTTGCTAGAAGTGTTAATGTATTATACTTTAGTAGCAACGATATTGACTCACTACAAAAAGTTTCTATGTCATTCAACGAAAATGATAAGTCATGGCACGCAATAATTGAGAAAGATGATGCGTTAATATACAAGTTTGTGGTAAATGATGTATATTATTTAAATGATCCAAGAGCAGAAAGGTATATTCAAATAAACAAAAAAGGGATTTTTTCATCAATTTGTGCGTCTCAACTTAAAATAACGAGATTTATGCCTGTAATCGATTATATATGTATATGTTTAGGTATCGATGAATTTTATAATCCAATTGGTATAACCGATACAATTACTTCTTTTGATAGTAATGTAATTTGTTTTGTTCAATTAAGTAATGTAAAAGATGATTTGGTCATAAGTATGTTTTGGAAAAACCCCGAGCAAATTATTGTAGGGGCCATAGATATATTTGTTCAAAATGACCATAGAAGAAAAAGGAGAGCTTTTTCTGGAATAGATTTAAAAGATTTAGATGATTGTAACTTAATTATTAATGGTAAATGGTCTGTAGAAGTTTTTATAAACGGTGTCTTTATGGCATCAAAAAATTTCATTCTAGATAAATTTGAAATGTACGTATATAGAAACAATCTATTATATAAAAAAATTTTGTAGTATACTATCCACAATTGGTAAACAAATTCATAAATGGAGGAGAAACAGATAAAGAAGAGGCGATTATTTAAAGGCGCCTCTAATTTTTGTGCGCATGGTATGGGCGTTAACTCGGTAGTAAAAGTCCACTGCAGACGAGAAGCAAAGTCTTTTGCTAAAGGCAAGGGTATACACTCTGAGAAACGCCTATAGGCAGTTTCGAAGCTTGACAGGCTTGACCGATAAATTACGCCCTATAGTGCCATTTCCCGTTGAAATTTTCCTCGGTGAGGGGAAATTTTTTATATAAAACTTAGATTGTGGGTATAATATCTTATATAATTTTATAAAGGAATCCTCTTAATGCGATTTAAATCCCCAGAATGTAAATTTTATTTTGATTTAAGCCGATACGGCATTTTGACTGCTCTTGACTTTAGTGGCTTTAAATTATATAATTATTGCCGTTCGCGGCAAATGAGATATTTCTCTTTCGGTTCAGGGCCTTGTATAAAGCAGGGTCCTTTTTAAATCGCAATATGGAGGTGAGGTCATGGACGTCAGGCAACTTTCAGAGGAAGTGACCGCGAAGACGAAAGTGGATACTACTGTGCGGGATGTGGAAAAGGTAATCTCGGGTCTTGCAAGTTCCTCGCATTTTTGGGAAATAGTATGCACTGTTCAAAAACCGTTTAGTGTTGTAGCGGAGATAATAGGTGCTCTAAGGGAAAGAGGGCTTGTCAGCGTCGACCAGGACGGAGCTATTACTCTTACACGGCAGGGACAGGAATTCTTGAAAGATAATTCGATAGCACCTAGAAGGGACTACACGTGCCCTGCCTGTGAAGGTCGCGGAATCGGATTGGAAAAAATAAAGGAATGGATGCAAAAATTCGATGAGCTTACGGTAGACCGACCCAAAGCCATTATAGACTATGACCAGGGATACATCACTACGGCCAGTGTCATGGCGAGAGTAGCCCTTATGACCGAACGCGGAGACCTTGAAGGCAAAAAACTTTTAGTGCTTGGCGATGATGACCTTCTGAGTTTGGCAGCCGGTCTTACCGGAATGCCCAAAGAAATCGTTGTCCTGGAGATAGACGATAGACTTGTAAATTACATCAACGAAAAGGCATCAAAGCTCAACGTGCCTGTAAAGGCATTTAAATACGACTTCAGGGACAAACTTCCAGAACAGTACGTGGGGTATTTCGACACCTTCAACACCGACCCGCCTGAGACGCTCGAGGCCTTAGAAGTTTGCATGACGCGGGGGCTTTCGAGCCTTTCAGGGGAAGGCTGTGCCGGATATTTCGGGTTAACCCGCACCGAGGCGTCGCTTAAAAAGTGGAGCCAGTTCCAGCAGATGCTGCTTTCCAAATTTAAAGTAGCCATTACGGACATAATAGACAATTTTAACCATTACGTCAACTGGGACTACCTCTTGGGAAGCATCAGGGATGACTACTCCTTCGTTCAGGTGAAACCGAAGCTCAACTGGTACAGGTCTTCGATGTACCGCATAGAAACAGTGAGCGGCTTTGAGAAAATCGAAAACAAACCCATGCCCTGCGAACTTTATGTGGACGAAGAGGCTTTAATATATAAGCCGGAGAAAAGCCGTTGACAAAGGTTGAAAAGTAGGGTATATTAGAAAAAAATTGAAAATGTAAAAGCGATGACGGGGAAAGTAAGCACCGGGAAACCCCAAGCGAGCCGGTGGCGGTGGGAGACCGGCGGATTACCGGTGGCCGAAAATCCCCCCGGAGCGAGGCCCGAAACGCAAGGAGTAGGAGCCTACGGCTTTGCCGTTATCTCAATGAGAGGGCCGGGCGGATTTCGCCCGGTTCCATCAGGGTGGTACCGCGGGAGCAGTCTCGCCCCTTTTTTGGGGCGAGATTTTTCGTTTTATGGAAAATACATAGCTGCAAGGATTTTTGATGGAGGGATATAAGTTAATATGTTCAAAAAAGTAGAACCTACTATGAACTTTGTTCCCATCGAAGAAAAGGTGCTTGATTTTTGGAAAAAAGAAAGGATTTTCGAAAAGACTTTGGAAAATCGAAAAGACGCCCCGCACTACGTTTTCTATGAAGGCCCCCCTACCGCTAACGGTAAACCCCACGCAGGCCACGTCCTTACCAGGGTTATAAAGGACCTGATTCCGAGGTACAAAACCATGTTGGGCTACAGAGTGGAGCGCAAGGGGGGCTGGGACACGCACGGCCTTCCGGTAGAACTGGAAGTGGAAAAACAGCTAGGGATAAGCGGAAAGCCCCAAATCGAGGAATACGGCGTCGAAGAGTTCATTAAAAAGTGCAAGGAAAGCGTATTCACATACGAGCAGGAATGGAAGAGGATGACCGAGCGGGTAGGCTTCTGGATAGATATGGAGAACCCCTACGTCACCTACCACAACACCTACATCGAATCGGTTTGGTGGGCGTTGAAAAAAATCTGGGAGAAAGGCCTGCTTTACAAAGGCCACAAAGTAGTGCCCTACTGTCCCAGGTGTGGAACGTCGCTTTCCAGCCATGAAGTGGCCCAGGGTTACGAGGAAGTGGAAGACCCGTCGGTATTTGTGAAGTTCCCGCTGGAAGGCGAGGACAGTACTTATTTCCTCGTTTGGACCACGACGCCGTGGACGCTACCGTCGAATGTGGCGCTGGCGGTAAAGGAAGATGCGACCTACGTAAAAATCGAGCAAAACGGGGAAAGGCTGATACTTGCGGAAGAAAGGCTGGGCGTCGTAGAAGGGGAATACGAGGTTTTAGAGAAATTCCCGGGGGACAAACTTGCGGGACTAAAGTACAAGCCAGTATTTCCGTTCTTTGAAGAATACAAGGATAAAGCTTTTTACGTAGTAACGGGAGATTTCGTGACCATGGACGAAGGAACGGGGATAGTGCACATGGCGCCGGCCTTCGGTGAGGACGACTACCGGATGGGGCAGAAATACGGACTTCCGATACTGCAGCCCGTGGACACCCAGGGAAGATTTACCGAAAAAGTCGCGCCCTGGGCGGGAATGTTCGTGAAAGATGCCGACAAGGATATAATAAAGAACTTGAAACAGAGGGGGCTTCTTTACAAATCCGAAAGATACCTTCATACCTATCCGTTCTGCTGGAGATGCGACACGCCGCTTCTTTATTATGCCAGGAGCAGCTGGTTCATCAAGACGACGGCGGTAAAAGAAAGACTTTTGGAGTTAAACCAAAAAATTGGATGGCACCCGGAACATATAAGAGATGGACGTTTTGGCAATTTCCTGGAAAACGTCATAGATTGGTGTTTTAGCCGCGAGCGCTACTGGGGCACGCCCTTAAACATCTGGGTATGTGAAGAGTGCGGTAAGGAACACGCCGTGGGAAGCATCGAAGAAATGAAGGCGATGAGCAAGCTGCCAATTGGAGATATAGAGCTGCACAAGCCCTATGTGGACGAAGTTATATTGAGGTGCCCTGACTGCGGCGGCGACATGAAGCGCGTTCCCGAAGTTATAGATTGCTGGTTTGATTCAGGCTCCATGCCCTTTGCCCAGTTCCACTATCCTTTCGAAAACGAAGAAGTGTTCAGGGAACGTTTCCCTGCTGACTTCATATCCGAAGCCATAGACCAGACCAGGGGATGGTTCTACAGCCTCTTTGTGATTTCAACGTTGCTGTTTGATACCTCGCCCTACAAGAACGTCCTCGTTATGGGACACGTCCTCGACCAGTACGGGCAGAAGATGAGCAAGCACAAGGGCAACGTGCTCGACCCCTGGGAGGTGCTCAACGAGCAGGGAGCCGATGCGATGCGGTGGTACCTGTACGTGGCCAGCCCTCCGTGGATGCCGAGCCGCTTTTACAAGGAGGCCGTGAGCGAGGCCCAGAGGAGATTTTTGGGGACCCTTTGGAACATATATTCATTCTTCACGTTATACGCCAGCATTGACAATTTTGACCCGAGGAAATATTCTCTTGACCCGAAAGAAAGGTCCGAGATGGACCGGTGGCTGCTTTCCAGGATAAACAGCACCAACAAGAAAGTCAGAGAAAGCCTGGACCATTTCGACATAACGACGGCAGCAAGGGCTTTAGAACAGCTGGTGGACGACATGAGCAACTGGTACGTTCGCCGGTGCCGGGAAAGGTTCTGGAAGTCCGAAATGGACAACGACAAAATCGCGGCGTACCTCACCCTTTACGAAGCACTGGTCACGTTCATAAAGATGGCGGCGCCCTTCGTTCCGTTCATCACCGAAGAACTCTATCAGAACCTGGTGAGGGTTCCTTACCCCGACGCACCCGAGAGCGTGCACCTTTGCGATTATCCGGAGGTGCAGCAAGAACTCATCGACGAGAAGCTGGAGCACAAGATGGAAATGGCGAGGAAAATCGTAGAATTGGGCCGGGCTGCGAGGAACAAAGCAAAAATCAAAAACCGCCAGCCCCTTTCGAAAATGATGGTGCAGCTCAGGAATCCCAGAGATGAAGAGCTCTTGAAAGACCTGACTGATATAATAAAAGAAGAGCTGAACATAAAAGAAATCGAATACATCCACATGGCGGAACAGTACTTCACCTATATGCTAAAGCCGCGCTTTGACCTTTTGGGCCCCAAATACGGCAAACTCATGCCAGCTATTGCCCGGGAAATTTCCAAAGCCAATGCTGCTGAACTTATAAGGGAGGCCAGGGAAAAGGGCGAAGTCGTCCTCAATGTGGAAGGTCAGGAAGTAAGGCTCACCCAGGAAGAGCTCGACATAAGGGCCCAGGACAAAGAAGGATTCTGCACAGAAGGAGAAGGCGGCTACTACGTCGTGCTCGACACCACAATTACCCGCGAGCTGATGCTGGAAGGAATAGCCCGGGAGCTCACCAGCAAGATTCAGAACATGAGGAAAGAAGCCGGATTCGAAGTGGAGGACAAGATTTACGTCTATTACACTGGGGATAGCGTAATCGACGAGGCGTTAAACGTCCACGGCGAAGAAATCAAAGGCGATACCCTTGCTATTTCCATCGAAAAAGCCGCCCCGCCTGAGGGCAGCTTCGCCAGGGAGTGGGACATAAACGGGCACAGAGCAATTTTGGGAGTAAAAAAGATGGGAGGTGAGTAATGTGAACGAGGCTATTAGGGTTTTAAAGGAAAGGAGAAGCGTGCGCCAGTACGAGGCAAAGCCCATTCCAAAAGAAATAATTGAAGACATCATAGACTGCGCAAGACTTGCTCCTTCTGCGAATAACGTTCAGCCTTGGGTATTCGTAGTGGTAACCAGCGAAGAAGGAAAAAAGGAACTGGCGCGGCTTGCAACATGGGGTAAATTCATAGCCGATGCCGCCGCCTGCGTGGCAGTTTTTTGCGAGAGGGACAACAAGCATGCTGTGGAAGATG
Source organism: Fervidicola ferrireducens (assembly GCF_001562425.1). GTDB lineage: Bacteria > Bacillota > Thermosediminibacteria > Thermosediminibacterales > Thermosediminibacteraceae > Fervidicola > Fervidicola ferrireducens. The sequence goes on along the minus strand of NZ_LOED01000001.1, from coordinate 187,578 downwards.
GTTCTGCTGCTACAGAAAATATCATGCTAGCAGCTAAAGCACACGGTATCGGCTCTTGCTGGGTAGCGGGATACAGGAGGCCTTACAGCGAGGAGGTCAGGCAGTTCCTCAGGGTGCCCGAAAAGTACGAACTAATCTCGCTCGTGCCACTGGGGTACCCTGCTCAAACGCCAAATCCACCCAAAAAGCCGCTTTCCGAAGTGCTAAAGTGGGAGAAATATGAATAAACTTAAGCCCGAGGGTTTAAACCTCGGGTTTTGCTTTTTTTAACAAACCTTTAAACGGCAGCAGGAAAAGGGCAAAAACCGTAGAAAATTTTTAGGGATGGATATTAGTTTTCGTCAGGAGGCGGATATTTTTGAAACTCATCACAAGGCCTGAGGAAATAAAAGAAAACGAACCGGTGTTATACATGGCGGGCGGTTATATTGCCCTTCCGGAAATCGACAGGGAAGGAGCGATAAAAAGCGTTAATGTTACTTCGATGCAGAACAAGGGACTTATAGAGATAAGAGGAAGCAGATACCTGTTAAAACCCCATTTTTACGATAAAAACGGCGGGCGATTAAAACCGGAAAGAGTAATATGGAGAAAAGAACTGTACTACATTCCAGCCTTCGAATTCATTTTTAAAGACTTTGTCGTCAGGGTCAGGATATACGCCGACCTGCGGGAAAAGGGTTTTGTGTACGAACTTGAAAGCGACATAGACCTTGAAGTGAAGTATGATTTCAGGCCCGACAGGGTCAATTTCCTGCGCTTTAATACCCACAAGTGCCATGGTGTAAAAAGGCTTTTTACCGACAAATGGCTGAAAAACCCATGTATATCTTTTGAAGGAAATAATTTTTCGCTGGCGGCGGCAGTGGGCGGTGACAAGGATTTCACCTGTGTTTTTGAGGAAAAAGAGACGGATATTAATGAGGACCTGGAACTGATCGCGTCGTTAAAACTGAAGGCAGGTACAAAAAACGCCCTGTATTTTGCCCTCAATGCTGACCCCGACGGGGCCAGCACTACGCTGATTCACCTGAGGAGAAAGGGCCTGGAGAGGATATATAAGGAATTTGCTGAATTTCTGAGGGAAAGAATAATAACTTCAACGGATAAAGATATAGAGAGAATCCTCAATGAAAATCTCTTTTTCAATTATTTTTTCAGCACAGCGGTGGACTTTTACTCCGACAGGCTGGTGGCTATGACTTCCAGGAGCAACAGGTATTACGTATCCGGCGCTTTCTGGGAAAGGGACTGTTTCTTATGGTCCCTCCGGGCTATCAAACTCTGCGACAGGAAGTTTTACGAAAGGCTCTACCGGGAACTCCTTTTGACCCATTACAGGAACGCCGGGGATCACGCCCATTACATCGACGGTACCGTTTTGTACCCCGGCTTTGAACTGGATGAGGCCTGCAGCTATTTTATAGACCTTGATTTCGACCTTGCTTTTTACGATAAAGAAGTGCTGGAAGCATTCGATTACATCGTAGAAAGGATAGAGAAGGAATACGACCATGAAATGGGGCTATACAAGACTTTCCTTCTTCCGTCGGACGACCCAGCCGACCACGATTTTGTGCTCATCGACAACGTCCTGGTTTTGAAAGCTTTTGAGAAGCTGATAGGTGTCTATAAAAAACTCGGAAGGCCTACCGGTATCCTGGAGAATAGAGTAAAGAGGCTTAAAGAGAGCATAAAAAAATTTATCGTAGAAGTGGACGGAAAAAGGCTCTATGCCTGGTCGATAGACCGGGAGGGGAATTTCAGGCTATATAACGACCCGCCGGGAAATCTTGGCACCCTGGTCTTTTATGGCCTGCCTTTGGATGACGTTTTTAAAAATACGGTGTCGTATTATTACTCTCCCCGGTACGAATATTACGACGAAACCGCCCGGTTTAAAGAACTCGCCTGCGATCACCACCCCAATACGCCTTCAGGCCTGGGGCTTTGCGGGAGTCTGCTGAACCCGCTGAGAAGGGAAGAAGCGCTTTTTATAGTAAAAAATGCGCCCTTTGACAACGGAATCCTCTGCGAGAGCTTTGATAAAAACACGGGAGAAGTGAGAACCGGGGCCGGGTTCGCCACCGGTGCGGGGTATCTAGCTTTCGCGCTTTACAAAGCCGTGGTGGAAGGAGAAAGGCAAAATGATAAAGGCGTGCGCCCTCCAGCTGAGGTTTGAAAATAAGGAGAAGTACATTGAAGATATTAATAAATACCTCCGGGACATAAAAGCGGATATCGTGGTCCTTCCTCCCCTAGCGGGGCTGTTATTTTCATCCAGCGCCGAGTATCTTGCGTTTCACCTGGAGCTTTCAAAAGGCAAGGATTTCGTTCTGGTGCCCGGGAGTTTCATCGAGGATGGCTACCACAAGGCGGTTATAATGCAAAGGGGCAAAATACTTCATACCCAGTGCCAGACCCACCTTTCGGGGCAGGATGAAAGGGACGGCTTAAAAAGGGGAGATGAACTTGAGATTTGCCCGACGGCTGTGGGCAACGTAGGCATACTCGTAGGCAACGACTGCTTTCATCCGCAGTGCGGCAGGATTCTTGGCCTACAGGGGGCCGACATCGTGGTGGGGCTCTATGCGGTTGAAGGGGGTTACAACCGCTGGCTTCAGTTGTCCGGCATATGGCAGCAGGTCCAGCAGAACCAGTTTTTTGCTGTGGAATGCGCCGCCAACGGGAGGATCCGCGATAAAATATACGCCGGGCGGAGCATAATTCACAATCCTATATGGGGAGGTTCCAGCGGTATTTTGGGCGAAATGGGGGAGGATGAAGAAGGGGTTCTCGCGGCAGTGCTTGATTTTGACAAGAGAAATGAAATTAAATCCGTTTACCCGCTGTATAAGTATTTGAACAGAAAACTTTACAAAAAAGAGTGGGGATACTGATGGGATTGCTGGATTTTGCGGCAAAGATGTTTCTCTCATATAAGTTTAACCCGAAGCCCCTTAAACGGCACATATCCGGATTGAAGGTTAAAAAGTATAATAGGGAGCCTGGTTTGAAGGTTGCAGCAGCCCAGGTGGAATTCAGGCTCCATAAATCGACCATAGAGTATTTTGAGCATATGAGGCGTCTTGTAAAGAGGGCAGCGGAGGAGGGGGCTAGGCTCATAGCTTTCCCGGAAAATATTCACCTTCCTCTTTACGGCCTCCTGCCAGGGATAGAGAAAAAGTTCTCCGGGGATGGCCGGAAAGATGATGATGGTGAAAAAATGAGGGCCGCATTGATGCTGCTCGGGCCGTACGTAAAAGGCATTTATTTCTTGACCTTCAGCTCCCTCGCCCGCCTCTACGAAATGTACGTGATGGGGGGAAGCATCACCGTCCCTGAAAACGGGGAGCTTTACAACACGGCGTATTTATTTGGCCCTGACGGGAAGCTCATCGGCAGCCAGAAAAAGCTTCATGCGACCCCTGAGGAGGAATCTTTCGGGCTGAAAACGGGAGAGGAATTGAATGTCTTTAAACTACCATTTGCAAACGTAGCCTTTCCAGTTTGCATGGATGCCACTTACTTTGAAACTTTCGAAATCGCAAGGATGAAAGGGGCCGATATAGTTATAATCCCCATCGCCAATATGGAGGAGTACGATTTTTACAGGGCTCTCAGGGGCATATGGCCCAGAGTCCAGGAGAGCCGGGTTTACGGCATAAAGAGCGCACTGGTGGGAAGGGTGGCGAAGTTTTATTTTACCGGCAAGGCTGGAATATATGCCCCGCTGGATTTAACCGAAAACAGGGACGGTGTGGTGAAAGAAGCAAAACATTATCAGGGGGATGATGTGGTTACGGCATCCATTGATATCGGGGCATTGAGAAAATACCGGGAGGAAGATGAGCTGCTGAAGGACAGAAACGAGGAGCTTTACAGGAAGTACCTGTCAAGACTCTATTGAGGGGTGAATAGCCGTGAAGATAAAAGAATACTTCATGTATCCCGTGGCTTACTTAGGCATAAGTGTCCTCATGCAATCCCTCGTGTCCTGGTATGCGTACTTTTATGCTCCTCCGGAAGGCAACCCCTATAACCTCGTGCCGCTGGCCTCTGTGAGCCTTGTAGGTGTAGCCATGATCATAGGCAGAGTTATAGATGCGATATCGGATCCCCTGGTAGCTTACTGGAGTGACAACTTCAAGAGCAGGCTTGGCAGGAGGAAACCCTTCCTGATTTTTGGGGCCTTTCCGTTGGTGCTGAGCTATATACTTATTTGGTTCCCCCCAAAACCCTACGAAAGTTTTGCAAACTTTGTATATTTGGCCGTTATGCTTTCCCTTTACTTTATATTTTTCACCATATACGTGGCGCCATATCTTGCACTTCTGCCGGAGATTGCAACAGACTCCGTTGAACGGGCGGCCGTTTCAACTTACCAGTCGGTGTTCAATACAATAGGGCTTTTGCTCCAGGGGGTGGCCTGCCCCGTACTTATAGCCCGGTACGGAGTAAGGGCTATGGGGGTCATACTTGGCGCGCTGTCGCTTATAACCCTGATAATGCCGTTTGGGGTAAAAGAGCGAAAGATACCGGAAACGGATGGGGCCAGTGTCAGCCTGAAGGAAAGTCTTATTTTGACTTTGAAAAACAGGGAATTCATGTATTATGAGATATCGTTCCTTTTCTACTGGTTTGCCATTAACATGGTCACAATAGCGCTGCCTTATATAGCCACGGTGAACATGCGCCTTAGCGGAACTGAAACCGCTCTCCTGCAGGGCTTGCTTTTTATAGATGCCATACTCATTTCACCATTTATGCTGGCGTGGATAAAAAAATACGGAAAGAAAAAGGTGTACAATGCATCGATGACTATGTTTATGGTACTCCTATTTGTCATGTTTTTCGTAGGTAGACCGTATCTTTTCCTCGCATCTAAATGGTTCGGCTTTCTGGTGGTAGGCCTCGCCGGGTTCCCGCTGGCTGCGGTCTTCATAATACCCAATGCCATTATAGCCGACATAACGGATATAGATGAGGCCATAACCGGGCGCAGAAGGGAGGCCATGTTCTTTGGAGTTCAGGGCTTACTGGTAAAAACGGTTACAGGTCTTTCATCGTTTTTTACCACCGGAGTGCTTTTCAAATACCTGGGCTATAGTTTCGAAAAACCCTCGGGTATTTATGCGTCATGCCTGCTGGCGGCCGTATGTATCCTGTTGGGCCTAATGGTTTTCAGGAATTATTCTCTTGATGAAGGAAGTCACACTAGTTTTTGAGAGAGGGGAAACAGCATTGGAGATAACATTTACCGGTATTCAACCTTTCAGCCTTGAGGTGGTGGCGGAATGCGGCCAGGCCTTTCGCTGGAACAGGATGGAGGACGGGGGTTACCTGGGCGTGGTGGGAAACCTGGTGATAAAGGCCTATCAGGAGGAAGATACTTTAAGGGTGTTAACGAACGGTGGCGAGGAGTCGATTGAAATTATCCGAGATTATTTTGACCTGGGAAGAGATTACAGGGATATTGAAGAAAAATTGTGCGCCTTTCCGGAATTGACGCCGGCTGTAAAGTTTTGCAGTGGTAACCGCATACTTCATCAGCAGCCCTGGGAGACCCTGATCTCCTTTATTCTTTCAGCCAACAACAGCATACCGAATATAAAGCGGACGATAGAGCGGATGGCGAGATGCTTTGGAATTCCTGTGGAATTAGAGGGAGAAACATACTATACCTTTCCCACTCCGGAGGTGCTAGCGTCTCTATCGGAATCCCAGATCAGGGATACCCGCTGCGGCTTCAGAGGCAGGTACATTATTGAGGCGGCCCGGATGGTAGCAGCTGGTGACATAGACCTGGAAAAACTTAAAGATCTTACCACGGAAGAAGCAAGGCAACTTCTCATGCGAATCCCAGGCGTGGGACGCAAAGTTGCCGACTGTGTGCTTCTTTTTTCCCTAAGAAGATTTGACGCCTTCCCAGTAGACGTGTGGATAAAAAGGGTTGTCGAGTACCTTTACTTTGGCGGCAGGGAAGTGCCGGTAAAAGAGATTTTAGATTTTGCCGAAAAAAGATTTGGAAATCTTGCCGGATTTGTCCAGCAGTACCTTTACCATTACACCAGGACCTGCTGGGGTGATATTCAAGCCAGGTTTAAAAGAATATAGGCTTGGCTTTCCATTGATAGAATAATCTTAACAAACAAAAGACAGGTGGGAATCTTCCATGATTGTGGAAACGACCATAAATGCACAAACCAAAAACTACTTAAAGGAAAAGGAACTAGCGGAGTTAATCAAGAAAATGGAATTCGACAAAGAATATATGGTGCAAATATTCAATTTTTTCACGGATGTTCATCCCCAGGATATCCGGAAGTTTATCATCGCCTATGGCATTGCCGAAAAAAATTTAAAGGATTTCTACGAAAAGTACGTAAAGCCGTATTATCCCAACAAACAACTGGAGGAGATGCTTGAAAATGCCTGAGAACTGGATTAACCTATTTAGAAAGGCGATTGGTATTTTAGATAATGCCGGCATACCTGAAAACGAGTGGTCATTCGGAGGGGGAAGCGCGCTGTCATTATATTATAACCATAGGGAAAGTTTTGATGTGGATATTTTTTTGACCGATGCACAGTATTTGCTGTTGGTTACACCGCGGCTGAGTTCTTATGCGGAAGGAATTAAGGATTATACCGAAATGTCGAATTTTGTAAAATTGAAAATGGATGAAGGGGAGATAGACTTTATACTGGCTCCCCATTTGACCGAAGATTGGTACGTAGAAAAAGAAATCTTAGGCCGCAACATTCAGGTAGAAACCCCCTGGGAGATAGTTATAAAAAAGCTTTTCTACAGGCCGGAAAGTTTGAAGGTTAGGGATGTTGTAGATACTGCCGTAGTCCTTAGAAATGAATGGTGTAAGATGCTGGAGAATAGTAAAATTTTAGCTTCCAAAGTCGAAATATTGGACTTCAGGTGGGAGAAAATAAAAAGTTTTTATAAAAAAGAGGCTGAAAAACTTATAATTCATGACGCTTCAATATTGGAGGAAGCAGCTGAACTTTTTGATAGGTACCTTCAAGAGATAAAGACAAAGTGATAATTTTCGTTATAGAAACTTTATAGCCATCAGCCTATTTTTTTGATATACTATATTTAGATAATCATCAAAATATCATGGGGGGATTTATGTGGCTGAAAAGAAAAGATCCACCCTTCCGGTGAATTGGCTTCTCTTGGGCCTTATAGCCTCCCTGTACGTTATGGGCTTTGCTGTATATCCGAGGCTTCCTGACATGGTGCCTTCCCACTGGAACGTTTCGGGCCAGGTGGACGGGTACATGTCCAAAACCATGCACGTACTTTTCATGCCCACCGTTGTACTAGGAATGTATTTACTTCTTTCCTTTGCTCCGGCCATTGACCCGAAACCGGAGAGCTACGAAAAGTTCAGATACGTCTACGGAACCTTCAGGACGATAATGGTTTTGATTTTTTCCGCGTTATATATAGCAACTACATTGTACGCCCTGGGCGTTCCCGTTTCCATAGGAAAGTTTACCATGCTGGCGATCGGCTTGATGTTTGTGTTTGTGGGCAATTACATGGGAAAGATAAGGCACAACTACACTTTCGGGATAAAGACCCCATGGACACTGGCAAACGAAGAGGTTTGGAACAAGACCCACCGCATTTCGGGGCCTCTTTGGGTGATTGCGGGTTTTATTTGGATTTTGGGCCTATTCTTGGAGGAAAAACTGGGATTTTTCCTGAGCATGGGATCGATCCTTGCTGTTACCATTTTCGGCTTTGTTTATTCGTATTTGCTCTTTAAGAAAATGCAGACCTAGGGATAAGAAAAATAGGGGGAAGTTGATATGGGGCTCAGTTCGGCCTTTAAGGCCCTTTCCGATCCCGTGCGAAGGAAAATCCTGTACATGCTAAAGGAAAGGGATATGACCGCCGGCGAGATAGCGGAGAAGTTTGATATCTCCTGGCCCACCATTTCCCATCACCTTAATGTTTTGAAACAGGCGGGTATGGTTATAGACGAGCGGAAAGGACAGAATATCTATTACTCCCTCAACACATCGGTATTTGAAGAAGTGGTGGCTTTTCTCATGGAACTTTGGGGCAGGAAAGAAACGGGGTTTTGAAAATCGAAATAAAATTTCTATTGCCTATTGAAAAAATTTATAATAAAATATAAAGTGAATACAATAACTAAATAACCCTGTGGATGATGGGTGCGGGAGAGACCCCTTAAAGGGGCGCCGAAGGGGTAAGCGGCAACGCCCGCGAAACTCTCAGGCAAAAGGACCGCATCCGGACATGCCTCTGGAGAGCCGAAAGGCACCGACGGGGCAATTTCCCGAATTTACAAAATTCGGGAGAGAATCTCTCAGGTAGACGACAGAGGGAAATAAAGGTATACCCCTTTATTTCTCTTTTTTGTTTGCTTTTGGGAATAATAAATTACAAGGAGGTGAAGGCTTTGCTGGAGGTAAACAGCGAAAACTTCGAACAGGAGGTATTAAAATCGGAAAAACCAGTGCTTGTGGACTTCTGGGGGCCGAGATGCGAGCCCTGCAAGGCCCTGATGCCCCAGGTGGAAAAGCTCGAGGAAGTATACGGCGACAGGGTAAAGTTCTGCAAGCTTGATACTTCAAAAAATATGCGGCTCGCCATCAGCCAGAAAGTCATGGGGCTTCCTACCATAGCGATTTACAAGAACGGCGAGAAGGTAGACCAGGTCACAAAGGATGTCACCATCGAGATGGTGGAAGAGATGATTAAAAGGAACATATAGGGGAGGATAGAAAATGAAACTGGAGCTCGGGTATTTTAACGTAAAGGACGTGGTGTTCGGCGATACCACCCGGTACGAAAACGGCGTCCTCACCGTAAGCAAAAAAGAACTTTCCGAGCTCGTCCTCGAAGACCAGAGGATAAAAGACGTGGACTTCGATGTGGCAAGGCCGGGTGAAGAGGTAAGGATAATTCCGGTCAAAGACGTCATAGAGCCCCGGGTGAAGGTGACCGGCGGAACTATTTTCCCGGGTTTCCTGGGAAAACCCACCACCGTGGGCGAGGGAAGGACCCACGTATTGAAAGGAATGGCGGTAGTGACCTGCGGTAGAATAGTGGGTTTCCAGGAAGGCATAATCGACATGAGCGGGCCCGGAGCCGAATACACCCCGTTTTCAAAACTTGTCAACCTGGTTGTCGTGGCAAATCCCGTGGAAGGCCTTTCCCAGCACGAACACGAAGAAGCCCTTCGAATTGCGGGACTTAAAGTGGCGGCGTACGTCGCGGGCTGCGTAAAGGAAAAAGAGCCCGAAGAGATTAAGGTCTATGAGACAAAACCGTTACCCCAGGCCTTAAAAGAATATCCGGACCTTCCCAAAGTGGCTTACGTTTACCAGCTTCAGAGCCAGGGGCTTTTGCACGATACATACGTCTACGGCGTCGACGCCAAAAAGATAATACCTACCTTAATATACCCCACCGAGCTGATGGATGGAGCAATAGTAAGCGGCAACTGCGTTTCCGCCTGCGACAAGAACCCCACCTACGTACATCAAAACAACCCCGTCGTCGAGGAACTTTACAGGCGCCACGGCAAGGATATAAACTTCGTTGGCATAATAATAACCAACGAGAACGTCACCCTTGCCGATAAAGAACGTTCCTCAGACTACACGGCAAAACTCGCCGAATACCTGGGCCTCGACGGCGTCATCATCACCGAAGAGGGCTTCGGCAATCCCGATACCGACCTCATAATGAACTGCAGGAAAATCGAAGAAAAGGGAATAAAAACCGTGCTCATTACCGATGAATACGCCGGAAGGGATGGAGCATCCCAATCGCTGGCCGACGCCGATCCGAAGGCTGACGCGGTGGTAACAGCGGGCAACGCCAACGAGGTGATAGTGCTCCCGCCCATGAAGAAAGTGATAGGCCTGGTAGATACGGCCGCCGTCATAGCCGGCGGTTCCCAGAAGGCGTTGAGGGAAGATGGAAGCATCGAGATCGAACTTCAGGCTATAACCGGAGCCACTTCGGAAGTCGGTTTTACGCGCTTGAGCGCGGTAACTCTTTAAATTTCAAAGGGAGGCGAAATCATGTTTGAAGGAAAAAAGATAGTGATAGTAGGGGACAGGGACGGAGTTCCAGGTCCAGCCATAGAAGCCTGTATGAAGACTACCCCCGGTGAAGTGGTGTTTTCTACCACCGAGTGTTTCGTCTGAACGGCCGCTGGTGCTATGGATCTGGAGATCCAAAAAAGAATCAAAGAACTGGCCGAGGAGTACGGCCCGGAAAACGTCGTCGTGATATTGGGCGGCGCCGAGCCTGAAGCAGCCGGTATTGCGGCCGAAACGGTCACCAACGGCGATCCCACCTTTGCAGGGCCTTTAGCTGGCGTATCCTTAGGGCTTGCAGTATATCACATCGTGGAGCCCGAGGTTAAGGCGGCTGTTGATCCTGCCGTTTACGAGGAACAGGTCGGGGTAATGGAGATGGTTCTGGACGTAGAAGGGCTTGCCAGGGAGGTCAAAAAGTACCGCGAACAGTACTCCAAGTACAGGGCGTAAATTTAAGGTATCGTCCGAAAAGTCCGAAAGGAGGGCGCAAAGTGGGTAAATTCAGGGTTGTCCACTATATAAACCAGTTTTTCGCGGGCCTTGGCGGTGAAGAAAAGGCCGATTTACCGCCTCAGGACAAGGAAGGCCCGGTGGGGCCCGGCACGGCTTTCAACGCTGCCTTTGCAGGGGAAGCGGAAATCGTCGGCACCGTCATATGCGGGGATTCGTATTTCAACGAACATCAGGAAGAAGCGAAAGCCGATATTTTGGAGCGAATAAAAAAATATAATCCCGATTTAGTAGTCGCAGGCCCCGCCTTCAACGCCGGGCGATACGGGATGGCCTGTGGCGGTGTGTGCAAGGCCGTAAAGGAGACGTTAAATATCCCCGCCGTCACCGGCATGTTTAAAGAAAACCCCGGCGTAGAGGTATACAAAAAGGATGTATATATCGTTGAGACCGCCGGCTCGGCCGCCGGCATGCGGGAAGCGGTGCCGAAAATGGCAAAACTCGCCCTGAAGCTTGCAAAAGGCGAAGCTTTGGGTACTCCTTCGGAAGAGGGCTATATACCGCGCGGAATAAGAAAGAACGTCTTTGTCGAAGAATACGGGGCGAAAAGGGCCGTCGACATGCTGGTGAAAAAGCTAAAAGGCGAGCCTTATACGACCGAATACCCAATGCCCGATTTCGACAGGGTCCCACCCGCACCGGCAGTAAAGGACCTCTCAAAGGCCACCGTGGCCTTAGTGACATCCGGAGGTATCGTCCCTAAGGGCAATCCGGATAAGATAGAAGCCTCCAGCGCTTCCAGGTTCGGTAAATACGACCTGGAGGGCGTGGATTACCTCACCCCGGAAAAGTTCCAGACGGCCCACGGTGGCTACGACCCCACCTACGCCAACCAGGACCCCAACCGGGTTTTGCCCGTGGACGTAATGCGCGAACTGGAAAGGGAAGGCGTGATAGGAAAACTCCACAGGTACTATTACGCCACGGTGGGCAACGGAACGTCGGTGGCAAGTGCGAAAAAATTCGCCCAGGAAATTGCAAAGGAACTTATCGCCGACGGGGTGCAGGCTGTAATCCTTACCTCCACCTGAGGGACCTGTACTCGTTGCGGTGCAACGATGGTAAAGGAACTTGAAAGGGCTGGCATTCCCACGACCCACGTGTGCACGATAGTGCCCATTTCCCTGACGGTGGGTGCAAACCGTATCGTTCCGGCAGTCGCAATACCGCACCCCCTCGGCAATCCTTCGCTGACAAAAGAGCAGGAGAAAGCGTTGAGAAAACGGCTGGTTCTTAAAGCGTTGAAGGCTCTGACAGAGGACGTAGAGAGGCAGACGGTCTTCGAAGATTAAAACCACAGAAAAAGCACTGGCATCCGAAGGAGGGCTAATCGTGAGCAATGCCGTGATTTCCGGTGCCAGCTACGTGCTGGTGCACGTGCCAAACCTCACGATGGTAGCTGGCACCACCCAGCTTTTAGAAAGGGAAAACCCGGGTTCCGAATATATAAAAAGGGTAAGGGACCACTTGAGGACTTACGAGGAAGCTGTTGCTTATCCGCCTAACCAGACTTATATAGGAAATATATCGCCCGAAGAATTGAGGAACATAAAAAGGCCCTGGTACCAAAATCCGCTTAAAGATTCCTCGCGGTTCGGGCGTTACGGCGAGATAATGCCGGAAGACGAATTTTACGGCCTTATGGCATTGTCCGACGTCTTCGGCCTTGTAATCCTCGAACGGGAGTTTGCGGAAGGCGTAAAACAAAAGCTCCTCAGCCACCCGCTCTTTTCAGCGGATGACGTAAACCGCATAAAGAACGTTGCAGACGAGGATACGATAAAGAAGCACATTGAAGAGGGCGCTGTAGAACTGAAGTGTGACGGCAAGTTAGTGGGCTGCGTGAGAAAGGCCCACGACCGGGACGAAGCCCTCTCGGCCCACGTCATGGCGGAGAATCTTGCCACAAAGGCTTCGGCAGTTCTGGCTTTAAGGCACCTTTTTAAGGTCACCGGAATTTCACCGGGCGAGGTGGACTATATAATCGAATGTTCGGAAGAGGCCTGCGGCGATATGAACCAGAGGGGTGGTGGGAATTTCGCCAAAGCCATAGGGGAAATCGCCGGCTGCGGCAATGCGACAGGAGCCGACATGAGAGGCTTTTGCGCGGGTCCCACTCACGCCCTTATTAGCGCCGCGGCCCTGGTGAAGGCCGGCGTGTATAATAAGGTGGCGGTAGTCGCGGGAGGAGCGGCTGCAAAGCTTGGCATGAACGGCAGGGACCACGTGGCAAAGGGCATGCCGCTTTTGGAAGACGTGCTCGGAGGTTTTGCGGTGCTGGTGAGCAGTGACGACGGCGTAAACCCCGTTATAAGGCTCGATTCTGTCGGAAAGCACCCGATAGCAGCGGGCGCGGCACCACAGGCCGTAATGCAGAGCATCGTCTACGACCCCCTGGACAGATTGAACCTCAAGGCATCCGATGTGGACAAGTACGCCCCAGAACTTCAAAATCCCGAGATAACCGAACCTGCAGGGGCAGGGGACGTCCCCAAGGCCAACTATAAAATGATCGCCGCTATTGCAGTGAAACGCGGGGAGCTCAAAAAGGAAGAGATGGAATCCTTCATAGAAAAGCACGGTGTGGTGGGATTTGCCCCGACCCAGGGCCATATCCCGTCGGGAGTACCGGTTATCGGTTACGTCAGGGAAAGGATTTTGGCCGGAAGCATGACGAGAGCCATGATAATAGGCAAGGGGAGCCTCTTCCTGGGACGCATGACCAACCTCTTCGACGGCATATCCTTTATCATGGAGAAGAATCCCGGAGCGAAAAAGGAAGAAAAAATGCCTGATATCTCGTCGTACCTGGCGGAGGCCTTCCGCGAATTTGCGGAATACTTGAAGACGAGGGGGGAGGCCGGTGCCCCTAGATAAGTCCGAACTTTTCAATATGCTCGCCGATGCACTGGAAGGCCGCAGTGCAAAAAAAGTTAAGGTGGGATTGACCGTCCACGGCAGCGAGCATCCCCCCGGGATGCTGATAGGTGCGGCAAAGGAAGCGGCAAAGAGCCTCGATGGGGTAGAGATAGTGCTTATCGGTGCTGGCGAGGAAGTAGAAGGCCGGGGGATTCAATGTGTAAAAGCCGGCACGCTGGAGGAAGCCCACCGGATTATGGAAAAGATGCTGGACGGCGGGGAACTGGACGCCGCGGTCACCATGCATTACAGCTTCCCGGTAGGCGTATCAACCGTGGGCAGGGTGGTGACGCCTGCAAGAGGTAAGCCCGTGTTAATTGCAACAACCACGGGGACCTCCTCCGCCAACCGGGTAGCGGCGATGATGAAAAACGCCGTTTACGGAATTATAGTTGCAAAAACCCTGGGGATTGAAAACCCGAGCGTGGGCATACTCAACGTCGACGGTTCCCGGCAGGTGGAAAGGCTTCTCAAGCAGCTTTCAGAGCAAGGATACGAAATAAATTTTGCCGGATCCATGAGGGCCGACGGCGGGTGCATAATGAGAGGTAACGACCTCCTCGCTGGCTCCTGCGACGTCATGGTGACGGATACCCTGACCGGCAACATCCTCGTAAAAATACTTTCGGCCTACACCACAGGCGGCGATTACGAAGCATTAGGTTGGGGCTACGGTCCCGGCATCGGCGAGGACTATAGAAGGATAATCCTCATCCTTTCTAGGGCCTCCGGAGCGCCGGTGGTGGAAGGGGCCATCCGGTACGCCGTAGAATTGGTGAGGGGAAATCTCCTCAAGAAAGCATCGGAGGAATTCGAAAAGTTGAGGAAGGCAGGATTTCACGAACTCATAGGCGAACTGGAAAAGACCGGAAAACCCGAGGAAAAGACGATTGTTGAGCCGCCCCCTAAAAAAGCTGTGACGGAAGAGATAGCGGGCATAGACGTGCTTCAGATGGAAGAGGCGGTAAGGATTTTATGGAAAAGCGGAATATATGCGGAGAGCGGCATGGGGTGCACGGGGCCGGTAATCATGGTGGCCCATGAAGACCTGAAATCCGCTGTGGACATATTGAAGGCCGCGGGATATTTGTAGACATTTGAAAAATATGACGAAAAGCCCGAGTCTAAGAAAGACCGGGCTTTTTTATTTTTAGTGTAACCAGAACGTGTCTTAAAAAATATTATATCAAGAGATGAATTTTTAGCTGGAGGGAGTGGGAAAGATGAGAAAAATAGCAATGCTTCTGGTAGTTCTGCTGCTTCTTTCGGTTTTTGCATCGGGGTGCGGAAAGCAGGTGGCAAAACAAGAGCCTTCGGGTGAAGGTAAAGCCCAGGCCGGCAACTTCCCGGGCGTAGAGCCCCTTTCACCCCCGGTAAAGGTGACCGTGGGAATGAAGCAGGTGGTGTCCGATGCGGGAGTGCTCATAGGGATGGCGAAGGGATACTACAAGGAACTCGGGATAGAAATCGAGCCGGTGCAGTTTAACACGGGTCAGGACATGATAAACGCCCTCGGGGCAGGCCAGCTCGATGTCGGATGCACCGTGACTGCATCTGGCCTGTTTAACGCCATCTTGCGGGGAATACCCATCAAAATAGTGGCCGACAAGGGCATAAACGTCCCGGGCATGGGCTATTACAGGCTGGTTATCAGAAAGGACCTGGTGGACGAAATAAAAGATTACAAAGACCTGAAAGGCAGGAAGCTTGCCATTGTGGGGACCGCGTCGCTGGACGAAATTGCCTTAGACCGGGTGCTCAACAAAGGCGGCATGACCACCGCAGACGTCGATCTTCAGGTTATAAGGTCGTTTCCGGATATAGTCGCTGCGATGAGCAACAAGAGCATCGATGGCGGAATGCTCATAGAGCCCTTTATAGCAGCGGCGGTAGAAGAAGGCATAGGAGATCCGTGGAAGGACCCCTCCGAATATGACCCGGATGCCCAGACCGCCCTTTTGGTATACGGAAAGAGCATGATAGAACGCCCCGAAGTCGCAAAGAGGTTCATGCTTGCCTATATAAAATCCCTGAGGGACTACAATGACGCATTTTTCAAGAACAAAAACAAGGGCGAAATAATATCCATTCTTGCGGAATATTCTTCGGTGAAGGATAAGGCGCTTTACGATAAGATGTTTCCGGTAGGGCTCAACCCGAACGGCTACGTCAGGATGAAGGGAATTCAGATGGACCTGGATTGGTACATCAAGAGAGGCCTTTTGAAAGGTGAACTCAAGGCCGAAGATGTGGTGGACAATAGTTACGTAGACTATGCTCTGAGCGTCCTCGGTAAGTATGAATAATTATGAATAACATGATATAGTGGGTTTTTGTGCTACATTTTCTGAAAGGGGGAAATGACGTGAATGCGGTGCAAGAAAAGTTGAATCAGACAATTAAGATGGAAGATCTAGCCGATGATGCCGAAAATAATTCCAGGCAGAAAAAGGCTTTTTTCCTGAAAACTTTCTCCTTCCTTTCCCCCTTATTTTTGCTCTTGCTATGGGAGGTTATGGCCGCTTTAAAACTGATAGACGTCAGGCTCTTTTCAAGCCCCTCGAGAATTTTTGAAACGCTAATCCCCCTTGTTTCTTCGGGAGAACTGCTTTACCACACGCTGATAAGCACTTCGAGAATTGTTTTAGGGTTCGTGGCGGGTGCCGTGCCCGGAGTGATCCTGGGCCTTTCCATGGGGCTTTTCCCGCCGGTCAGGGCTTTGCTCATGCCCCTGGTGGCCGTCACCTTTCCCATACCCAAGCTGGCGATTATGCCTTTAATACTCATAGTTTTCGGCCTGGGAGAAAGTTCTAAAATATTCACGATTGCTATCGGTGTATTTTACTTAGTGCTCATAAACACTATGGCCGGCGTATTAAATATCGACCCCATATACATTGACGTGGCCAAAAGCTTTGGGGCCAGCAAAATACAGTTTTACACCACAGTAGCCTTTCCGGGTGCCCTTCCGATGATTTTCGCCGGGTTAAAATTGGGCATGGGAACCGCCCTCTTGCTGATTGTCGCTGCCGAGCTTTCTGCCGCCCGTGCCGGAGTGGGCTGGATGATATGGCGGGCCTACGACATGTTTGACATAGAGAGGATGTTTTGCGCCCTCATAGTCCTTGCCTTCCTGGGGTTCGTCTTTTCCTACCTTTTGGACCTTTTGGAAAAAATAGTAATTCCGTGGAAAAAACGGTGAAAGGTGGGGTTAACTTGGACGGTGCGGAGAAAATAAGGGTTGAGAACCTTACGAAAATTTTCAATACCGGAAGGACCAGTGTAGTTGCTCTTGAAAACGTAAATCTCACGGTCGAAGATGGCGAATTTCTCTGTGTAGTGGGGCCGAGCGGATGCGGGAAGACCACCATGCTCAGGATTCTGGCAGGATTGGAAAAACCGACGAGCGGCAGGGTATATATCAAGGCCAGAAATGCAGGAAAACCTCCGACTGCGGTGGTGTTCCAAGGGGACTCCATCTTTCCCTGGATGAAAGTTGTAGAAAATGTGGAGTACGGCCTTAGGATCAGGGGGATTCCTTTGGAGGAAAGGCGCGCGATAGCTCTGGAATACTTAAAAAAAATGGGACTTGAGCGATTTGCCGACCTTTATCCTTATCAACTTTCCGGTGGCATGAAACAGAGAATAAATGTGGCGAGGGCCTTTGCCAGCGACCCGGAAATTCTGCTGATGGATGAACCTTTTGGGGCACTGGATGAACAAAACAAGCTTATTCTGCAGCAGGAACTCTTGCGCATATGGGAAGGGAGCTATAAGACCACTGTATTCATAACTCACAGCATCGACGAGGCGCTCCTTTTGGGGGACAAAATTCTTGTAATGACGGCCCAGCCGGGGAGGGTAAAGGCCATGCTGGAAGTGAAAATCGAAAGGCCCAGGGACATAATTTTGATAAAGTCTTCCCCCGTTTTTATAGAGCTTTACCGGGAGATATGGGAACTTTTGAGGGAAGAAGTCATGAAGGCGAGAAACATGAGATGAAGGCAAATCGGTGTTTAACAAAAAAGTTTTGCGGAAAATTTTATTATTTTTTATACTAATTATAGACAAGCACTGCTCGGGAGGACGGATGTTGATTTTGAAAAGGTTTTACCTCAAAGAAATGTTATTTGTGGCACTTTTTACGGCTTTAATAGGTGAGGTCTACTTTTATCCTTTCGGCACGGCTTTCAGGTTCACTGCAGGCGTTATAGCTATATCGTTTCTGATGCTCTATTTTAAAGAAATCCCGGAAATAGTGTTGATACCATTTTCGGGAGTGGTGGTTTTCCTTTTCAGGGTATTTTTGTGGAGTGCCATCGGCAGGTATGATTTTTCAAAAGCTGTAAGCCTTCATTATCCGGCCTTTTTCTATTATCTCGCCTACGGTGTTTTTTTGAGACTGGGCAATATAAAAAAGCTCCCCGGCTCTCCGGTAAATTTCATAGCTGTCATGGCCCTTTCGGACATATCCGCTAATTTCGTCGAACTTTTCGTGAGACGCGAGTTGAATTTCGAATACTTCCAGGAGATTTTTACACCGGTTGTGGCGGTGGGCCTGTTTCGAAGCATGGTCACCTTTTCGCTTTACTTGATGATGGAAAGATATAAACTTCTCATAATAAAGGAAGAGCACGAAAAGCGGTACGCAGAACTTCTGGAGCTCATATCGGAGCTCAAAACAGAGCTGATTTTCCTCAAAAAATCGACTAAAGACCTGGAAGATGCCATGAAGCAAAGCTACGACATATACAGCAAACTGCAGGGGCCTCTTGACGAAAAGGAAGCGGGGGAACTCAGGAAAAAGGCCTTGAATCTCGCAAGGGAAATTCACGAAATAAAAAAGGACTACCTCAGGATTAGCCGGGGTTTTTCCCAGCTGCTTCCCGAAGAAGACAAAAAAGGCATGAAACTCAGCGCCATTTTGTCTTTACTGAAAACTAACACCGAAAGGTGGATGAAAGAGCAAAAAAAACAGGTGGAATTTAAATTCCGCCTGGAGAAAGATTTTATAATAGCGAATTACTTTGCCTTCTTTTCAATACTCAGCAATTTGATATACAACGCTCTGGAAGCTCTGGACAAAGAAGGTGGAAGAATCGAAGTAAGGGTTCGCCGATATTTTGACCGGATGGTCATATCGGTGGAGGACAACGGGTGCGGTATACACTCCAAGGACCTGCCTTTCATTTTTGAGCCGGGATTTTCCACGAAGGTGCTGGAAGACGGGTCGGTTTCCACCGGACTCGGGCTTACCCACGTAAAAAATCTGGTGGAGGAAATGGGCGGAAAGGTTTATGTGACATCGAAGGTCGGTGAGGGGAGCAGGTTTGACCTGGAAATCCCCCTAGATGGCAGGTTCGTGAAGATTGCTGGTCAGGAGGAATGAGAATGGATTTTAGAATAATCGTGGTGGATGACGACAGGGCTGTAAGGAGGATGCTGACTGGAATTATAGAAAACAACGGCCTCGGCGAGGTGATAGCCGAGGCGGGCGACGGCGAGGAGGCCGAAAGAAAGATTATCGCCCTGAATCCCGACATCGCGCTGATAGACCTTTTGCTGCCTTCCAAAGACGGGATAGAGGTGATACGGGAATCCAGGGAAAAAGGGGTTACAACCTATTTCATAATGATTTCCCAGGTAGAAGCTCAGGATATGATAAGCAAGGCTTACGAAGCCGGGATTGAGTTTTTCGTCCACAAGCCGATAAACGTCACCGAAACCGTCAACGTGATTTCAAAGGTGGAGGAAATGATAAAGCTGAAAACCACCTTTATGAAGATAAAGGAGACCGTCTCGGGCCTGGGAATGCTGGAAAGGTTCGACATAAATAAACCGGAGATGACGAAGATCGATCTGCTCCTGGCGGAACTGGGGATTCTCGGCGAGACCGGGAGCGAGGACATCAAGGTGCTCGTAGAAAACTTCGACAGGGTGAAAAAGACAACTTCAAATCTGCAGGAAATATACCGTTTCCTTCAGGAATATTACATGAAGACCGGCAGGAAAAAATCTTCCGACCTGAAGGCCATCGAAATGAGGATAAGGAGAGCGATAACAAAGGCATTGGGCAATATAGCGTCCATGGGTATGGAAGATTTCGACGGCGAACAGTTTTTGAGGTACGCCTCGGTTCTTTTTGAGTTCAAAGAAGTTAAAAAACAAATGGATTTTTTAAGGGGCAAAACATCCGAAGGCGGAAAAATCAACGTGAAGAAATTTTTGGAAGGAATAGCCTTTTTGTGCAGGACTTAAAAGAACACCCCCGACATATATTTTCGGGGGTAAAATTGAATTTATTTCTTTACCTTCCGTTTCTGGATAAAATATCCTACGATAAGCAACCCCAAACCTACAAGGTCGGTTTCGATACCCGGAGTCACCATTAAAATACCGCCGACAAAGAAGATAATACGCTCCAGTATTGATTGATTGGTGAGGAAGTACCCGCATACCGCTGCACCGACCCCTATAATACCTATGATGGAGGTTATGACGATCTCAACGATGTCAACAGGCGTGACATTTATGAGCAGCATAGCCGGGTGGTAGACGAAGACGTAAGGCACCAGGAAAGCCGCGATTGCCAGCTTCGAGGCTTCGATGCCGGTCTTGAAGGGGTTTGCTTTTGCGATTCCCGCGCCGACAAAAGCCGCCAGTGCCACGGGCGGAGTAACGTCTGCGATTATTCCGAAGTAAAAAGCGAACATGTGGGCTGCAAGAACCGGGACGTTAAGCATTACCAGCGCCGGAGCTGCTATGGTCGAAGTGATGACGTAGTTGGCGGTGGTCGGCACCCCCATGCCCAGGATGAGGGACGTTATCATGGTGAAAAACAGCGTCAGGAAGAGGTTGTTGTTGGCGAGGTCCACCAGCGTTGAGCCGAGTTTCAAACCCAGCCCCGTCTGGGTGACGACTCCGACTATGATGCCGGCGCACGCCGTAGCTGCCACTACACCGAGGGCGTTTCTGGCTCCCTGCTCCAGGCCTTTTACTATATCGTAAAAGCTTATGCGGGTGTTTTTCCTCATCATCGAAGAAAGGATTGCGAGGACGATGGCGTAAAGTGCCGCCTTCATCGGGGTAAAACCTTCCACCAGAAGGTAGATGATAGCTATGAGCGGTATGAGGAGGTGCCCCCTCTCCTTCATGATGACGCCGAGTTTCGGGAGTTCCTCGCGCTTCATGCCCTTTAGCCCCAGTTTTTTGGCCTCGAAGTGAACCTGAGTCCATACCCCGAAATAATAAAGGAGAGCTGGGATTACCGCTGCCTGGATAATCCGGAGGTATTCCACCCCGACGAATTCTGCCATCAGAAAGGCTGCCGCCCCCATGATGGGAGGCATGAGCTGACCGCCGGTGGAAGCCACAGCCTCTACGGCCCCCGCAAATTCGGGCCTGTAGCCGAGGCTTTTCATCATCGGAATGGTAAAACTTCCAGAGCCGGCGGTATTGGCCACCGAACTTCCCGATACGGTGCCCTCCAGAGCGGATGAAATGACCGCCACTTTGGCTGGTCCTCCTGCAGCCCATCCGGCCAGAGCATTGGCGAGGTCTATGAAAAGCTGTCCCAGGCCCGTCTTTTCAAGATACGCCCCGAAGAGTATGAATAGGAAGATGAACTGGGAAGAAACTCCTATCGGTATCCCGAAGAGGCCTTCGGTCGTAAAAAACTGGTGCTGCACCAGGGTGGGCAGGTCCACTCCTCTGTGGGCGAAAGGTCCGGGTATTTTAGGCCCCAGGAGGGCATATATGATAAAGGTCGAGGCGACTATTACCATCGGAAGTCCGACCACCCTCCTTACGGCTTCCAGCACCAGCAAAATCCCTATAAGGCCGACGACATAGTCGAGGGTGGTCACGGTGCCCGCCCGGCGAACCAGTTCCTGATAAAAGGCGGGTATATAAAGCGGGACCAAGGCACCCAGAATGGCTAAAACTAAATCGACGGGATGTATGCTGTTTCGCGGCCACGACTTCCTCGTGGGATACAGGAGAAAGATTAAACAGAGCGCGAACGCAAGGTGAATGGACCTTTGAATCATGGCGTCCAGGACCCCGAAGGCTGCAGTGTAAAGCTGAAAAACGGAGAAAGTTATGGCTATCGCAGCTATTACTTTCGCCGCAAATCCGCTCAGGATCCTGTAGTCGGATTCGGCGTCGACCTTTCGGAGAATTTCCTCGGCAATTTTTTCAGCATCCGAATTAAGATTGGTGTTTTGGCTCATTTAAATTCACTCCTTTCCCCGTAATCTTTTTATTTTAAATCGATGTCCTGCGGAGATGGTGAGGAGATCTTCCGTTTTGGCGATATCCGTAAAGTATATTTTTCTTCCGTCAACTAAAACCGCGTGGCCTGGTACCGGCGAAACCCTGAGGGGTATCTGTCTGAGGGTCCTCGACATCGAAACTACAAAAGCACCGCCTTCATTTTTAAAGCCGCCATCAGCGTAAAAAGGCAACCCCGTTCCGAGCGAATAAAACCGCGCCTCCTTCAGCGTTAGGGTGCCGTCGTCATTTATGCGGTAAAACTCATAAACCGGCGTCCTTTCGATGGAGTGCACGAAAGTAATGGCAAATTCCCCGCTCTTTACCCCGACTACTGTCCTGGTTTTATCGCGCTCGTTTTCTATTATCAGGACTTTTTCGCGTTCAATTCTAAAAAAGGCGAAAAAACCCGCCAGCAAAACGATTGCTATTATAATCAGGAACGGGATTCTTCTTTCTTTCATAAAATGAGCATTGGAATTGCTCCAATGCTCAAAAACCCCCTCTGGTTACTTTCCTATCTCTTTGAAGTATTTTTCGGCTCCGGGATGGAGCGGTATGGACATGCCTTCTTTTCCGGTTTCAGGCAAAATCTGCTTTCCGCTCTGTTCGTGAGCCGCAATCAGGCGGTCCCGGTTCTCATACATGGTCTTGAGCATCTGGTAGGCCAGCTCTTCGTCTAACTTGGAGCTGACGGCCAGCATGGATTTTACCGAGACGGCGGTCACGTCTTCAGTCTGTCCGCTGTAGGTGTTGGCCGGTATCACCGTCTTGGTATAGAACGGATACTTGGAAATGAGGTTTTCAACAGTCTTGTCATCAAGGGGTATGAGCACAATCTTGTGCTGGGCCGCGATGTCGCGGATGGCAGCCGTCGGGAACCCCGCGGTTACGAATGCTACATCTACGTTGCCGTCCTTCAGGTTATTGGCAGCTTCGGCGAAGCTGAGGTACTGGACCTGGATGTCGTTGTAGGTTATGCCGGCGGCTTCCAGGATCTGCCTGGCGTTTGCCTCGGTGCCGCTTCCTGCAGCGCCCACGGCCACCCTCTTACCCTTGAGGTCATGTATGCTCTTTATTCCCGTATTGGCCGTGGTCACAATCTGAATCGTCTCGGGATACAAGGTGGCAAGACCCCTGATATCTTCATACTTGTTGTTCTTGAACATCTCGGTTCCGTTGTAGGCGTAGTAGGCGATGTCGTTCTGGACGAAAATCACTTCCGCTTTGCCGTCCTTGAGGAGGTTAACATTGGCTACCGAGGCCCCCGTGCTCTGGGCTGTGGCGTTGGCTCCCGGTATGTTTTTGTTCCAGATTTCCGCGAGCGCTCCACCCAGCGGGAAATAGGTGCCTGCAGTTCCGCCGGTGGCTATGTTTATGAACTTTTGCCCGCCGGAGCTCTGCCCTCCCGTATTGCTGCTGCCACCGCAGCCGGCCACGAAGGCGGCCGCAAAAAGCACGACGACAAGAAGCGCAACTATCTTTCTCGTCATAATTCGGCCTCCCTTCAATGATTTTAATTTATTTTTGTAGAATTATATGCTTATAAAATTTAAATGTCAAATAAATGTAAGGTTTTTTATAATAAACTTGACATTAAAAATATAAAACTTACACATTGTTGATTCTAGGGCAAAAACTCCGAATATGGGTGAAGCTGGCATAACCATGAAAGTTTCTCCGCTAGAATCGTTGAATAAATTTAATCAATTCTAATTTTAATGGTCAAGTAACGCAAATTATACAATTTACCACTCAATCCTTCAAAAAGGTATATATGTATACAGTATTTTATAAGTAGGGGCTCAAAAAGATGCATTAGCTTTAAATTGATGATATAATTAAAGTATCAAAAACAAAGGGGGGTCTTCATTGTTTGGAAGAGCAAATGCGGTGATAATCATTGCTGTACTGATAGCAGCCTTTTTGATTTTTGCCTTCGGAAGCTACAACGGCCTCGTAGCTGCCGAGGAGAACGTGAACAGCAAGTGGAGCCAGGTGGAAAATCAGCTTCAAAGGAGAGCTGACCTCATACCCAATCTGGTGGAGACGGTAAAGGGATATGCTGCCCATGAACAGGAAATCTTTACCGAGGTTACGAGGGCCCGTGAAAAGCTAATTAGTGCAGGGTCTGTCGCAGAAAAGGCCCAGGCAGACGCAGAACTCACACAGGCCCTTTCCAGGCTTTTGGCCATAGTGGAAAACTACCCAACGCTTAAAGCCGATGCCAACTTCAGGCAGCTGGCCGACGAGCTTGCCGGTACAGAGAACCGAATTGCAGTGGCTAGGATGGACTACAACAATGCGGTTCAGAGGTACAACAGCAGAATAAGGAGCTTCCCTACGGTTATAATCGCCAGGATTATGGGGTTTGAGAAAAAGGAGTACTTCAAAGCTGAAGAGGGGGCTTACGAGGTACCGAAGGTGGACTTCAGCGGTAAAGGAGAATAATCGGGATGAAAAAGATAAAGCTTTATGCTCTTTGGCTCGCAGCCGCAGCGGTTTTACTTCTTTGTTTTTCAACATTTTTAAAAGAAGCTGCGGCACAAGAGCCAGTACCGTCAAGGCCTTTGGAACTCGTCTACGTCTACGATTATGCGGACCTCATCGATGAGGCTGATGAGGCGAAGATGAGGGCCGTTGCAAAGGCCATCGATAGCAAGACCGGCGCCCAGATAGTAGTGGTGACGGTAAACGACCTTTCGGGGAGGACGATAGAGGACTACGCATTAGAGCTTTTTAGAAGCTGGGGAATAGGGGAGAGGGAGAAAAACAACGGCGTTTTAATACTGGTAAACAAGGAAAACCTGCTTTCCGGAAAAAGCGGCAGGATCCGCATCGAAGTGGGATACGGCCTTGAGGGGGCCATAACCGACGGGAAGGCAGGGTGGATATTGGATACCTATGCCCTTCCCGCCTTTGAAGAAGGGGAATATTCAAAAGGAATTGCGGATACCTTCATGGCTGTTGCGGCGCAGGTCGCTGGGGAATACAACCTGGATCTTAGAGAAGGTGAATTTGCGGAACTTTCCGCCTACTCCGGCGAAGAGGGAATTCCGCTGGAATTGATACTCGCCATAATGTTCTTCATCGTTACGTGGATGATAATCTTATCCGGTCTGTGGGCGGGTATCTGGCGCAGGCCGCCCGGTGGATTCGGCCCCTTTCGCGGCCCCTTCGGCGGCGGCTTTTTCGGAGGAGGATTTGGCGGAGGCTTTGGCGGTGGTTTCGGCGGAGGTTTCGGCAGCGGTGGAGGAGGATTTGGAGGAGGCTCCAGCGGTGGCGGTGGCGCAAGCAGGTAGGATTTGGCAATTTATAGAGGTGAAGATGCAATGAAGGTTCATATAAAAGGTGTGGGTGAAAAAACTTACGAAAGCCCCGTAACTTTGCGCGAAATTGCCGAAGGAGTAAAGGATGCCTTTTCTTCTCCGGTGACTTGCGCTGTGTTAAAAAACCGCGTCTATGACCTCAACCACGTCATAGAAGGCGATGCTGACGTGGAATTTCTCGACCTTTCCAGCGAAACCGGCATGAGGATATACGTGAGGACCCTTGCTTTCATTTTCATAAAGGCGGCGAGCGACGTCCTCCCCGGCTGCCGGGTGATGGTGGAACACTCTATAGGAAATGGAATCTACTCTGAAATCCAGTGGAAAGAGCCGATTGACTCAGACGACGTTAAGGCCGTAGAAATGAGGATGCGGGAGCTTGTTGAAAAGGACCTTCCCATAATCAAAAAAAGGGTCCCGACCGAAGAGGCTGCGGTGTATTTCAAAAAAATGGGTTGGGACGACAAGGTAAGGCTCTTCAAATACTTAAAGGGAGACTACATCGACTTATACGAGCTAGATGGGATGATGGACTACTTTGCAGGGATTATGCTACCCTCCACTGGGTACGTGCGATGGTTTGCACTGAAGTATTATCTTCCAGGAGTCATACTGCAGCACCCGGAACCGGAGGTCCCACTAGAAATCCCGCCCTTTGACGAACAGCCCAAACTTTTCAAAGTATTCTGGGAGTCCGAGCGCTGGGCCCACATATTGGGGATAGCCGACGCCGGAGCGTTAAACGATTATATAACCTCTGGGAGAGCCGGCGAAATCATAAGGATTGCGGAGGCGCTCCACGAAAAGAAAATAGCTCAGATTGCCGATTTGATTTGCGAAAACAGGGATATGCTGAGGGTAATACTGATAGCAGGCCCGTCTTCTTCCGGAAAGACCACCTTCGCCCAGAGGCTTATGGTGCACCTCATGGTAAACGGCGCAAAGCCCCTTGCCATATCGCTCGATGACTATTTCGTGGACCGAGAAAAGACGCCTTTGGGAGAGGATGGAAAGCCCGACTTTGAAGCTTTAGAAGCCATAGACATCGAGCTTTTCAACAGGCAGCTTGCGGCTTTGATACAGGGAAAAGAGGTATACCTGCCACGGTACGATTTTATAACGGGCAAAAGGGAGTTTCGCAAGGACCCCGTAAAAATCGAAAAGGACCAGCCCATAATAATAGAGGGCATCCACGCGTTAAACGAAAAGCTCACCTTTGCCATCCCCAAAAAGGATAAGTTCAAAATTTACGTGAGCGCACTCACCCAGCTTTCCATAGACAACCACAATTACATCTCCACTACCCATACGAGGCTTTTGAGGCGCATAGTCAGGGATAGCCGCACCCGGGGGGCGGATGCCTTAAAGACCATAGCGATGTGGCCATCCGTTCAAAAGGGAGCAAAAAAATATATCTTCCCCTTCCAGGAAGAGGCCGACGTTATGTTCAACTCGGCCCTGGTCTATGAATTTGCGGTAATGAAAAAATACGCGGAGCCTCTTCTTAAGAAAATAGGCGAGGAATTCCCCGAACACGTGACGGCAAGGTACCTTTTAAAGCTCCTCGAGTACTTCGAGCCCCTCGAGGACGAATGGGAAATACCCGCAACGTCGATAATCCGCGAATTTATAGGGGGTAGCTGCTTCAAGGTAGGATAAATACATCCGGGCTGGATTTTGTCGGCAAATATTGGTATAATTGTAGACACAGAACATTTAATAAAGAAGGGGAGCTTGCTTATGAAAGTATCGGTGAGCGGCAAAAACATTGAGGTAACCCCGGCTCTGAGGGAATACGCTGAGAAAAAAATCGGAAAACTGAGCAGGCATTTCAATTACCTGAATAGCGATAATTTGGAGGCCCAGGTGACATTCCACGTGGAAAAAGACAGGCACATCGTGGAAGTGACCATTCCAGTGAACGACATAATCTTGAGGGGCGAAGAGGAAACCCAGGACATGTATTCTTCCATTGACCTGGTGGTGGAAAAGCTCGAAAGGCAGATAGAGAAGTTCAAGACCAGGCTCACAAAAGCCTTGCGGAGGGATTCCCAGAAAACGAACGGCGCTATGCTTGAGGAAGAAGCGGAAGATGAAGAACTAAAAGTAGTGAAGGTAAAGAGATTTGCGGTAAAGCCCATGAGCGTGGACGAGGCGGTTCTTCAGATGAACCTCCTCGGGCACAACTTCTTCGTTTTCACCAACGCCGAAACCGACGAGATAAACGTGGTGTACAAAAGAAAAGACGGGGACTACGGACTCATCGTCCCTGAAATGATGTAGCCTGCCCTGCCCGGGCGGGCTTTATTTTTTGCCCAAAAGCAGGAGAAAAATAAAAATATGTCGAACTATACCCAAGAATAGAAGGTTTTGCTAGGAAGGCTAAAAAGTTATGCTGCGTGATGAAATCCATAAGATCGCCGGCTTTTTTATAGATGCCCTTTTCCCGGGAAAGCCCTTCTGCCTGCTTTGCAGCTCAAAGCTTGACAAAGGCGAAAAATTTTTGTGCGAAGCATGCCGAAGAAAGATAGAACCGGTAAAGCCTCCTTTGTGTTTGAAATGCGGAAGGCCTTTAGAACGGGAAAATTCGATTTGCGACGACTGCATGGGGAAAAACCGCCACTTCGTGGAGGCCAGGGCTTTCGGCGCCTACAAAGGGGTTTTAAAAGATATCATCCACCTTTACAAGTACCGGGGAGAGTCCGGCCTTTGCGAACTGATAGGCGAAAAAATGTGCGAAACTTTAAAAAATCAAAACTGGCCGCCTTTTGATTATTTGATACCCGTCCCCCTGCACCCGGAAAGGGAAAGAGAAAGGGGCTTTAACCAGTCTCTGCTTCTTGCCAGGAAAATAAGCCAAAGGACCGGCGTCCCCGTTTTCAGAGGCCTTATCAGGACAAGGCCGACTGAACACCAGAGCCTCCTCGAGAAAGGCCTGAGAGAGGCCAACGTGGCGGGAGCCTTTGCGGTAAAGCACGGCCCTGCGATAAATGGGAAAACGCTTCTTTTAATCGACGACGTATATACCACCGGCAGCACGGCGGACGAATGCTCGAGGGCGCTGCTTTCTGCCGGAGCGGCCGGGGTTTACGTGCTTTGTGCCGCAAGAGGTTAATTTTTGGGAGGTGTGTAAGTTGGAGCTCAGGAACTGTCCGGTGTGCGGTAAGGTTTTCGTTTATGTCACGAGAAACCTTTGCCCCGAGTGCGCCGCCAAAGAGGAAGAGGAATTCCGAAAGGTAAAGGAGTATCTATACGAAGTGCCTGGGGCCACCATGGAAGAAATTTCCGAAAAGACAGGAGTGCCTCCAAAGAAGATCCTGGAGTTTTTGAGGGAAGGCAGGCTTATTTTAAAGAAAGAAAACGTAAATATGATCCTTCGCTGCGAAATGTGCGGTACCCCAATTCTCACAGGCAGGTTTTGCGACAAATGCGCAAACGAAATGAAGAAAAAATTCGGCGTGGCTAAAGTCCCTTTACAGCAAAGGGAAGACATGAAGGGGAAAATCCACCTTTCGCGCTATCAGGACGAAAAATCAAGATAAAAAGGCAAGGAAATCAAAGATTTCGTGAAGTACGTGGAGAAAAAAGGCATATTTAAGCTTTTTCCCCGCTCATCCCTTCGTTTTTTTATTCGATAAAAATATATGAAAGCAGGCGAAAGGGGAAAAAACCATGAACATAAACCGGACCGGCTTGGAAGGCATAGTAAGGGTTTACGAAAACCTGGCAAAGAGGATTGAAAAAAAGTCAACAGAAAGAGGCGAAAGCCACGCTGAAGACGGCGTAAGCCTTTCCTCCGACGCGCTGGAAATAAAAAAAGCCCTGGAATATGCGTCGAAAGTAAGCGAGATAAGGCAGGAAAAGGTCGCAAGACTCAAAGAACAAATACAAAAGGGCACCTATAACGTTGAGGGAAGGCTTATCGCCGAAAAGATGGTGGAAGATTACCTTAAGGGAAGATTGATATAGCGGGGGCTTTTTTATGAACTTTGAGGGCTTAGTTGACCAGCTCATCGGGAATTTGAAAAATCAAACGGAACTTTACCGGGAGCTCCTTTCGCTTTCCGAAAAAAAAACCGACGTCCTCGTAAAGGGCGATGTGAAGACCCTGGGAGAAATAACGGACGTAGAGCAGGAAATGATATTAAAGCTCGGGAAAATGGAAAGCGAGAGGATGAAAATAGCACAGTCGCTTTGCGGCGGAGAAACCACCGCGGAAAAGCTGAAAGAGATACTCCCGGAGGAGAAAAAGAAAGAGTTTGACAGAATTGCGGAGGAACTGAAAGAAATCCTTTTAAAGCTTCAGCACCGGAACGAAATCAACGAAAAGCTCATCCGGAGGGCCCTTGAATACATAAACTTTTCCATAGAGCTCATGACTTCTGCTGCAAAAAAAGCCACGGGCTATGATGCAGGGGGAAGGACTTCCGAAGAGGAGACCTTGAGGATAATAGATAGGAAAGCGTAGACGGGACGGTGATATATTTGTATTCCAGCTTTTTCGGCATAGAAATCGCAAAAAGGGCGCTATTTGCCCAGCAGAGGGCGCAGGAAAATGTAGCCCATAACGTCGCCAACGCCAACACCCCGGGTTACTCCCGCCAGAGGCCCGTGATGGAAGCTACTTTCATGAAGCCCTACGGCATGATTTCAACGGGAGCCGGCGTTTTCCAGCCAGGCACCGGGGTGAAAGTGGCCGACATCGTGAGGATAAGGGACGACTTTGCCGACATGCAGTACAGGGACGAAAACTCCTCCCTGGGCCAATGGTCGGTGCAGGCCGATATACTAAGACAAGTAGAGGCGGTGTTCAACGAACCTTCCGATATAGGCGTCTCATCAGTGCTCACCCAGTTCTGGCAGGCTCTTGAAGAGCTTTCGAAGAATCCGGAGGCCATAGAAATAAGGGAGACGGTGAAGGAACGGGCCGTGACTCTGGCGGATACGATAAACCATACTGCAAGACAGCTTAAAGAGATAATAGAAGACGTGAACTTCAACATTTCGGTGAAAGTGAACGAAATAAACACCCTCGCGAGGCAAATCGCCGCCTTGAATTCCGAAATCCAGCAGCTTGAGATAAAGGGTGTGACAGCTTCCGACCTGAGGGATAAGAGGGACCTTTTGCTCGACCAGCTTTCGAAAATCGTGGATATCAAGACCTACGAGGACGAAAACGGTATTTTTACTATTAACGTAGGAGGGGCCATCCTGGTAAAGGGCAGCAAGACGTCTCCCGTAACTTTTGATGCGGCAAATCCCGATGACCTGCCCATCTGGAAGGACTACAACCTGCCGCTCTCGATGAAATCCGGGGAACTAAAGGGACTTTTAGATTTGAGGGATAAAGTTTCAGGGTATTTGGATAGCCTAAAGACATTTGCAGAAGTTTTCGCCCAAAATTTCAACGAAATCCACAAAGGAGGCTACGACCTCTACGGCGAGCCGGGAAGAGAGTTTTTCGTTTTAAGCGAAATGGACGACGGTTCCCTCATGTTCGTAAGCCCGGACATTTTGAATGACGTAAAAAGGATAGCGGCGGCGGAGACATCGACAGGAATTCCGGGGGATAACCGAAATGCCTTGAAGCTCGCCGACTTGAGGTACGCTTACCTTTCAGACCTAAACGGCACAATAGACGACTACTACAGTGCCTTGATTTCGAGGATAGGCATAGATTCCCAGGAAGCAAAGAGGATGGCCGAAGCCCAGGATTACATGGTGAGCCAGCTTGACGAGAGGCGAAAGGAGATTTCCTCCGTTTCCATAGATGAAGAGATGACCAAGATGATAATGTACCAACACGCTTACAACGCCGCAGCCAGGATGATAACGGCGTTAGACGAGATGCTGGAAACCATAGTAAACCGCATGGGCGTTGCAGGAAGGTAGGGATGAGTAGATGAGGATAACCCAGAGTATGCTAACTGAAGCCTTCATGAGGAACCTCTCCAACAATTTGAGGAGGCTTGGAGAAAAACAGGACCAGCTTTCCTCCGGAAAGAGGGTGAGGCTTCCTTCCGACGACCCGGTTTCTGCGGTGCTTGCCATGCGCCTCAGGAATACCCTCCTTTCCGTCGACCAGTACGCCAAGAACGTGGACGATGCGGTGACTTGGCTGCAAAACACCGAAACGGCCCTGCAGAATACAGGCGAAATCCTCCAGAGGATAAGGGAGCTGGTGGTGTACGGTGCCAACGGCACTCTGACGGAAAGCGATAGAAAAGCCATTCTCGATGAGATAACCCAGCTCAAGGAGCAGATTTTGCAGGAAGCCAACGCCTCCTACAACAACAAGTACCTCTTTGGCGGCTACTCTGCCAACATCAGGCCCTTTTCCTACGATGCAAGCGGAAAGATAGTTGCAAATCCGGCTTTTGCCTTCCTCACTAAGGTGGAAGTACTGTCCGACACTGGGAAAGGAGCAAGCGAGCAAACCGGCTTTAAAGCGGCGTCGGTGGACATGGCAAAGCTAGGAAGCGCAATAGACCTGGGTGAATACACGATAATAATTTCAAATTACAACAGCTCGAATATGACTGCGGATATTGAAATAAAGGATGCCGATGGAAATACAATTGCGAAGGCCCAGGGAGTTAAGATAGATGAGGACGGACAGACTATAAAAGGGGTCACGAAAGACCAGAATGGCAACGAAATCGAAGATCCTTCTCGGAATTTCGTCCTCAATTTCAAAAACTTCCCCCTGAAGGGCGAAGGCACGGTAGTTTTAAGCCTTTCCGTCGAAAGGAGAAATTCGTACAACCTTGGAAGGCTCAACACCATGGACGTTGCATTATACGGCGACGAAGTCTTCGGCAGGATATTCGAAATAGTGGAGAGCATAGAAAAAGACCTTCAGAACAACGACCCGACTTCGCTCTCCTCGAGGCTCTCAGGCCTAGACGATGCCATAAATGTCCTTTTAAAATTCCGCTCCCAGGTAGGTGCAAAGATAAACCGCCTGGAAGCCACAAGAACCAGGGTAGAAAACAATAGGATCGACTATACAGCGCTCCTTTCAAAGACCGAGGACATAGACATAGCGCAGGTCATAATGGACCTTAAGATGGAAGAAAATGTGTACAGGGCATCCCTTGCGGTGGGAGCAAGGATAATCCAGCCCACCCTTGTGGACTTTTTGAGGTAGGTATGGTTATGGCGCTTTAGGTATTATGTATAGTTATTACAATTAGCAGCGATATAAAAAGTGGCGTTTGAGTACGGGACGCTAATCGATATTTATGTGCGGCCTGAATTCAAGGCCGATTTTTGTCTCAAAGGTTTCTTTTAGTCTGCACCTGCGGAAGGTGAAAATCTCATGCAAATTTACACCCTCGACATCCAATTTTCCTTTGGGGAGCTCGGCATAGACTACAAAAAGGGAAATATGGAAATAAAAAAGGATATTACCGGGGGCTTCGACCTTGAGAAAAAATCTCCCGATCTAGAAGTTAAGGTCGAGCACCCGAGAATAGAAAGGATTGACCTCGAAGCCCCCTTTTCGGAAATCGGCCTTGCCGATATGCCGACCCTCGCAAGGCAGTGGTTTTACGAGGCAAAGGACCTTACCTGGCAGGCGGTGGAAAAAATAGTGCAGGAAGGCGACACGCTGGGCGCCATAGAAAAGGAGATATCCATTGCCGATCTGGCAGAGCAGGATGCCTTTCCCGAAAAGGACTTCAATGTGGATTTAATCCCCAAAACCCCGCCGGACATCCACTTCAGCGAAGGGAAGGTGGATATAGGGCTGAAGGAGGGCTATGTGAAGGTAAGCGTAAACCCCTTCCCGGTGGATATATCCTACGAATACGCTAAGGTAAGGCCTTATCTTGAAAAACCCCCTTACATAAAGATAACCCCCGTAAAAGTAGGGGAATATATGGATGTCAGGGTTTAAATATTGGATGAATATGGCAAGATATACTAGGGTGGTATCTTAATGCTTTTGAATAATCAGGACGGTAAAGGAAAGGGCATCCATATTGATGAAAAGATACTAAATGAACTGCGGCGGATATTTGAAAAGTACGCGGTGCAAAAAGTTCTCCTTTTCGGCTCAAGGGCAAGAGGAGATTTCAAAAAAACGTCGGATGTGGATTTAGCCATTTTTTCGGAAAATATTACCGATAGAGAATTTAGCCTCATAGTAGATGAAATAGATGAAATAGATACCCCGCTCTCCTTCGATGTGGTCCATTTTGAGAAGCTAAAAAAAGATTCCCTTAAAGAAAAAATATTAAAAGATGGGGTTTTGATTTATGAGAGAAAGGATAATTGAAAGGTTTAATGATTTTGTAAATGCCTTAAAGAGGCTGGAAGAAGGTGTGAATATCGACCCTTCGAATGAGATAATTATAGATGGAGTTATCCAGAGGTTCGAGTTTGCCTTTGAACTTGCATGGAAGCTTATCAAGGATTGCCTTGAATATGAAGGAATTGAAGTAAAAAGCCCGAGAAGCGCAATAAGAGAAGGCTTCAAAGCCGGGATTATATCCGATGGAGAAGCGTGGATAGAAATGTTGATAGACAGGAGTAAGACTTCCCATATATACGACGAAAATGAAGCCAGGGCGATTTACAACAAGATAAAGTCTTTTTACGTTGGTTTATTAAGAGAGCTAAAAGATTGTGCGGAAAAGTATATCGAAAAGTAAAACCGAAAAACCGGAGGAAAAACATAATGAAGATAAAAACGAAATTTTTCGGCGAGATCGAAGTGGAGGAAGAAAAAATAATAAACTTCCCAAACGGCATAATAGGCTTTGAAAATTTAAAAAGGTTTATCCTCATTGACCATCCGGGAAGTGAAACTATAAAATGGCTTCAGTCGGTGGACGAAAAGGATTTTGCCCTGCCGGTTGTGGAACCGGTAGGATTTTTCCCGGATTATGCACCGGCACTATGTGAAAGTGACCTGAAAAAGTTAAAGCTCGGCTCTGTTGAAGATGGCGTGGTGCTTGCCGTTCTCACTGTCCCTCAGGATGTGGAAAGGACGACGGTAAACC
The DNA here is from genome assembly GCF_001562425.1 of Fervidicola ferrireducens. Classification (GTDB taxonomy): domain Bacteria; phylum Bacillota; class Thermosediminibacteria; order Thermosediminibacterales; family Thermosediminibacteraceae; genus Fervidicola; species Fervidicola ferrireducens. The sequence goes on along the minus strand of NZ_LOED01000001.1, from coordinate 153,434 downwards.
TTAAAGGCCCCATAGTCCTGAATCCCCACGAACGACTCGGAGCCCAGCTAATCGCCGAAAACCCGGAGTATAAGATAAAACAGCCTGTTGCGATTTTCAATAAAAAGGAGACTTAAACATGCTGGTCATTTCGCGGAGAAGGGGAGAAAGGCTCTTTATAGGCGATGAGGTGGAGATAACCGTTGTCGAAGTCGACGGGGACAGGGTGAAGCTCGGCATAAAAGCTCCAAAGGGGGTTAAAATCCTGCGGGCTGAGCTTTTGGATGAGATAAGAGGCGAAAACAAAGCGGCCTTTGATATGTCTTACAAGGCCTTTGAGATAATAGAAGGGAAAGTAAAGGAAAAGGAAAATTAAAAAGAGGAGGTACCTATGATTAAAGAATTATACGATTCGGGTAAATATGAGGAAATAATAGATATTTTTTCCAATGAAAAACCTGTAACACAGAGCGATTATTTGCTTTATGCTTTGTCCTATTATAATCTCAATAAAAAGAATAAGGCTATAGGCGTATTAAAAGAAATGTTAAAGAAGTTTCCGGGTAATCCAGATGCTCTTTTTAACCTGTCGATAATATATTACCAGTTAAAAAACTGGAATAAAGTAAAGGAATATGCTGAGCAGTATTTTAGGTTAGATGAAAATTCATGGGAGATAAATGACATTCTTTCTGACCTTTATGTTTTTGAAGGCAATTTTGAAAAAGCTTTAAAGCATATGGGATTAGCATTAAAAAATGTTCCTGAAAAATTGTTAGTAGAGTTGAAAAATAAATTTTATTTGCTAAAAGAAAGGATACAAACTGCAACCCAAAAACCAAAATTAGCCATTGTTTGCATCGTTGGTGGAGATAAGTTTATAAATGATATAATTGAAGGTTTATCAAATGACTACTGGGTTAGAAAGTTTATAGTTAAAACTGATAGAGAGATTTATAAAGCGATAGATTGGGCTGATATAGTTTGGTTTGAGTGGGCAGATCAGGTAGCAATAGTTGGGACAAATTATCCAGGAATTATAGGGAAAAAGATAATTGTAAGGTTACATAGCTATGAAGTATTCAGTGAGCTACCTAGAAGAATAAACTGGAGTAATGTAGACAAACTAATATTTGTTGCTCCTCATATAAAAGAAATATTTTTTAGGGAATTTTCGGATGTTGCAGGAAGAGTAGCGACAGAAGTAGTTTTTAATGGGGTAGATTTAAATAAGTTGACATTTAAGGAAAGAAAACCAGGATATAATATTGCTTGGGTTGCAGATATAAGTTATAAGAAAAATCCTCCTATGATGTTGCAAATAATTAAAAAATTAAAGGAGATAAATTCTAACTATAAGTTGCATGTTGCTGGTAGCTTTCAAGATAAAAGATATGAATATTATTTAAAATACATGGTAAAAGAGATGGGTCTTGAGGATAACGTTATTTTCTACGGTTGGGTAGATGATATGGATGAATGGTGGGAAGATAAGAATTATTTATTGTCGACGAGCATACATGAAAGTTTCGGGTATAATATTGCAGAAGCTATGTCAAAAGGTATAAAGCCGATAATTCATAATTTTTACGGAGTAAAGGAATTATATCCTGATAAGTACATTTACGATACTGTTGACGAAGCGGTAAAAATGATTACTTCAGATGAGTATAATTCAAAAGAATATAGGGAGTTTATCGAGAGGTTCTCGTTAGAAAAACAGATTGAAAATATAAAGCAGATATTAAAAAATATGGTTGACAAAGACGGGTTGTTATTAACTAAAACTAAAAACGATGGCAGTTTTATAAATCTGAGAAATAATGATGCGAATATAAGCCAGGTTGAAGATAATGTTAGTTGTTGGAAAAAATTATGGTCAAATTATTTACGGACTGATCCTGTTAAAATAGCTAACGAAATATTTGGAGTTACTCTCCGTTCAGAATTTGCAGAGCTATTGAGTAGGTTTTTCTATATAAAAGATGCCAAAATCTTGGAGGTTGGTACTGGTACAGGATTAACGTCATTAGAATTATCTTTGTGGGGAGCAAAAGTAACAGGTATAGATATTGAGGAAGAGTCTATTAAACTGGCTAAAATGATAGCTGAAAGATATGATATACATGATTGTAATTTCAAGTTGGGAAATGGATTTGAATTAACGAAGCAAGGTTTTAAAGATTACGATATTGTATTTAATGTAGGAGTTCTTGAACATTTTGATGATACTCATATTATTAAAATGTTAAAAGAAATGGCTGAATCAGGCAAGTATATTATTATCGGAGTGCCGTATAGCGGTTCCGCAGTATATAAATTAGCAAAAGATTATTCACAAAAGAAGAATACTTGGGAATATGGAGTTGAGCGGGATTTCTTCACATTTAAACAGTTGTTCAAAGAAGCAGGAATTATTCCTTTGTATGAGGAAGTTATTGGAGTTATTTCTGAAGCGGGGTATGTGAGAAGAATTAATCCAGAAGCAACTAATATTGCAATAGCACATAATTTGAAAAAGTACTTTGAAGGTTATTCTCCTGTGGGTTCTTGGCTGATCTCAATTGGGACGAAAGATCAAAAGTATGCTCGTCTATTTGAAGATGTAAATGATAATAGAAAAATTCGTTTTCAAGAAGGGAAAGTAATTATAAAGGAAGTAAAATTTCCGAGTGTGTCTATAATAATACCGTTTTACAATGGTAAAAATTATATCAGCCAGGCTTTGGAAAATATATCCCATATTAAATATCCAGATTTTGAGGTAGTGTTTGTGAATGATGGTTCTGAAGACGGTTCTGATGAACTATTAAAAGATGGGCTAAAAAAATATAAAGCCTTACGGGATAAAGTCGTTATCCATAATTTGGAAAAAAATATTGGGACGTTTAGAGCACGATATGAAGGGGTAAAAGCTTGTAACGGAGAATATATATTCTTTCATGATATAGATGATGTTATTTTTACAAGATCATTAGAGAAATTGGCTTTACATAAAGCAAACATTGGGGACGATTACTATATTGCAGTATCTTGTGCCTTAAAAAGAGGTTCTGACTTTACAGGAGAAGTATGGTATCGCCAATTTTTACCTGATTTAATGGACTATGTTTTACTAGAATTAAATTTATTAAGCGGCAGAATTTCACTTATAAATACTTTGTTAAATAAAAAATTATTAAAGGAAGTTTATCAGAAATTAATGGCATTATTTGACGATATTGGTATTGAGAAAATGAAAGTTGCTGAAGATACAATAATAGTGGATGAATTTCTCCTTGGTAAAATGGTTAAAAGAATAATTCCTGTTTTTTATACATATCTAGGTTATGAAATTGGGAATAGTTTTTCAATGTCAAAGCAGATAGAACAGAGGGCAAAAGATATACCAATCCAGTGTGCGTATGTACTTGTAAATTTGAAGAAAAAAGAGATATTTGGTGAAAATGAGTTGAATGAGCTTGAAAATAAAATTTTAAGTCGGGCAATGCAAATTTACGGTGAAAGTTTATTTAAAGTATTCCATAACAATTTCAAATATTATAAATCGATGTTCACAGCAAAGTTGTGAAATGAGAAATTACTAAGGGAAGGCAAGAGTTAAGTCCGCAAATTGTGTGAAAAGGAAGTTTTTAAAAAAGTATTGAGATACTCTTACCCTTTGGTTATATAATTTTAAACGTAACAAACCTAAAAACCTAATAGAAGGGATAAGAAATGGTTCAATATGATATTTCCATTGTCTTGAAATTTTGCATCACATACTGCAAGCTCCAGGCCCCCGAAATTTTGTGAAAGAACCGAAGGAACACAGCCTACTGTAACGGCTACTGTTAGAGAAATTAACTTACGAGAGTCGAGGTTTCTTACGTTAAGAGTTTCAAGGGTCCGTAACTGTAAGCTCACTACTGATATCTTTCGCTGTTACAAGAGAAACAAACAGGCACTCTTACTGGCTTAATGGGAATGGTGGTTAATAGGATATCTACCAGAAAATTAAAGAAATAACTTATGAACTTTGCGATACCAAGTTTCAAAAACCACGATTTCTGAACTTTGTAAAACCACCCAATTATAGCTTAAAGTTTAAAGTTTTTTAGAGAAAAAGCTTACCTTTTTCGGAGTGGAGGAAAAAGAAATTGAAAAGTGAATTGACGAAAAGACTACAAAGGTTAAAGTTGGAATATACCCCTAAAGAGATTGTTGATCTTGCATTATTAAACGTAGCCGTAGAAAATTTTGATGTTTTTAAACTATATTTAAAAGAATTAAAAGAGTATGTTGAGTTGTCTTCAGAAAGCAATAAGATTAGCATCTCATCAAATATTTTACAGTTGATAATTGACTATAAAAATCATTCTAAAAATCTGAAATATAGGCATAATCGGAGTCAAAGTGAGAAGAAAAAATTTGCTGTTGTAGCGTCTCTATGTACTGGTGATGTTCTTGAGGTTGGTTGTGGCAGTGGAGACTTATCATCTTATATTTCAATGTATGGCAACAGAGTGTTTGGTATAGATATAGACCCTGTAGCTGTTGAAATAGCAAGATTTAAGGTTTGGCATTTTGGTTTAAGCGACTGCTTTTTTGATGTAGTTGATGCAAATACAAATAACATTCCTATACCGGATAGTTCTTTTGATACAGTTGTTTTAGCGGAAGTGCTAGAACATGTAAAAGATCCACTAAAAATTTTAATGGAGGCTAAGCGCCTTTGTAAAAGTGGAGGAAAAATTATTATAAGTGTGCCTAATGGCTATAGAATTCTTTCGCCTGATTATTTGCACATTTTCAATTTAGATGTGTTGAAAGAACTATTAAGCAAAATAGGAGTAAATGAGGACGATATAAATTGGGATGATAGAGTGCCCGATGAGTGGATATTGTGTTGGTTTAATAATAATAAAGAGGACATTAAAGAAAAAAAGGATGAAGACTTAGCAAAATATTTTTTGCCGCCTCATCCTCTTGAAGATTTAAAGGGCGCGGGGAAGGTTTCTATCATATTGCCAACATATAATGGTGAAAAATACATCCAGGAATCCATCGACAGCATATTGAACCAAACCTATAAAAATTTCGAAATAATAGTGGTAAATGACGGTTCTACCGATAAAACTTACGAAAAATTAAAGCCGTATATAGAAAGAGAACAGATAAAATACATATCTCAAGAAAATAAAGGCAAACCTTGTGCTATTAACACAGCTTTAGAGTTTGCAACCGGCGATTATATCTGGATTTTTGATGATGATGATACGGCATTACCGCGCAAATTGGAAGTGCAGATGAGGCATTTTCTCAGAAAACCCCATTTAGATTTGATACATACTTCGTCGATATACACGGATTCAAGTAATAAAGTTCCTCTACTTGTATGGGAGCCTTCAGAAATTGAGCAGAATGACCTATTGAAAAGCTTGCTGCACGGGTGCATTTTTCACGGAAGTACGGTTTTAGTTAAAAAGGAAGCCTTTTTGAAAACTGGAAAATATGACGAACGATTAATAAGAGTTCAAGATTACGATATGTGGATAAGGCTTGTTAAAAACCACTGCAATGTCGGGAAAATACTTTTGCCGACCGTTACGTACAGGCAGCACAATAAGGTGAGAGGTTCTAAAGAAAACCCTATTCCGGTGGAAAAGGTTGCCGAAGCCACTATGGAATATGAAAAAATCATCTTTGAAAAAGTGTATAATGAGATACCGCTTTCCGAGATTTTTCCCGAATTAAAAGAAGAAAACTGCAATAGCGGTTTAAGGGTTTCTGCTTTAATTGAAAGGGCCTATGCAATGGCAAGAAGGAGATTATTCGATTATGCGCTAAATGACCTGAAAGAAGCCTTCGAATTGGCACAAAAATATTATCCGGTGACCATAACTTTTCGAGGAATATATTTTATTAAAAAATTCAGCGAAATGCTAACGCATATTGAAAATGAAGAGATTAAAAACATGGTGACATATTTTTCTCTTTTAATTGGAAATCACGATGTAAGAAATTTTGGTAAAAAGGGGAAAATTACTCTTTCCCTCTGCCTCATCACAAAGGACGAAGAGAAAAACATAGCTCGATGCATAAACAGCGTCAAGGACATCGTAGACGAAATAGTGGTCGTGGATACGGGTTCTAAAGATAGCACGGTGGAAATCGCACAAAGCCTCGGCGCAAAGGTTATCCATGCGAAATGGGAAGATGATTACAGCAAGGCAAGAAATATTGCAATCGAGAACGCTACGTCGGATTGGATATTGTTCCTTGATGCTGATGAGGAGATTAAAAAGGAGGATGTAGGAAAAATACGGCCGCTTCTCAATGACGATACTGTGGAAGCGTACATGTTCAAAATCGTAAACTATGGAGGTGCGAGCGTTTCTAGCGGGCTCACCGAAATACACTATAATTTTAGGTTGTTCAGAAATAACGGAAAGTTAAAGTACGTATATCCGATTCATGAGAATCTAAGAAATATAGAGGAAAATCGAGTACCTGTCTTCAAGAATGCAGATGTCACTATTTTACATTACGGTTATTTAAGTGAAACGCGAATTGAAAAAAATAAGACCGAAAGATATATAAATATGCTTTTAAAATATCTCATGAAACATCCTAATGATAAATTCCAACACGGAAACCTAGGGGTGGAATATTTCAATGCAAGGGATTATAAGAAAGCCCTAAAACATCTTCTAATTGCTACGAAAGGAATGAATGTAAATTCCTATTCTGCTCCCAGGCTCTTGAGATATTTAATACAGACATATACCGCTCTGAAAGATTATGAGACGGCATTAAAGCTGATAAATGATGCAAAGGCTTATTACATAGATATCCCGGATTTTAAATTCCTGGAGGGTATGTTATACGTCGAACAGAAACGTTATAAAAAAGCTATTGAGATGTTCAAAGAATGCATAGCGATGGGCGAATATAAAGGTTTATTTATCACCATGGGTGGTACGGGCAGCTACAGGGCACGCTACATGATTGCTTATTGTTATGAAAAGCTAGGCAGACTTCATGATGCTGTTAAAGAGTATATCGAAATTTTAAAAAGCAATCCCAATTATCAGGATGTTTTTGTGAAGCTTTTTGACTTATTCGTGCAAAATGAAAAACCTGAGAGTGTAAGGGAATTTTTTGATAAATACGTTGACAAGAGAAATCCTGCAAATTTTGCCATCCTTGCAAAGCTTTACATGAATAGTGGAAGATTCGATATTGCAAAGGAATATCTCGATGAAGTCGATATGGACATAGCAGGGCTGAATACTTTAAAAGGCATTGCGTGTATGGGGATGAAGGACTATCAAAAAGCCATTGAGTTTTTTGACAAAGAACACGAAAAGGCAAAAAGCGAGGCGCTTTACCATAAAATCTTATGCCATTTAATACTTAAAGAACTTGAAATGGCAAAAAGGATCTTATGGGAAATCGAAGATTCTACCGATAAAAAACTTTTTCTTACGATAATCGGTGAAATGAAAGCAAGGTATGATGAAGTTAAAGATAGTTATTTTAAGCTCTTAGAAAAACTAATTCAATTTGGTGAATTCGATTTGTTCAATAAACTGTTGAAGCTTTATTCAGGACTTTTTACCAGAGACGATTATGTGAGATACGGACATATGATGAAAGATAAAGGTTTTGATGAACTTGCGGTAGCCGCCTATATAAAAGCCGCTGACCTTAATTGCGAAGACTCTTCAGTTTACAGATACCTTGCCAAAAAAGCATTGGAGCAAAATATGACTGACGAAGCTTTGGTCTTTACGGCAAGAGCTTTTAATATCGATAGAATGGATGTGGACAATTATGCTTTGATGTATAAGATATATAAAGTGACGGGGCGAAATGATGAAGCGGAAAGAGTAAGTAAATCAATAAAGGAAATTTACCCCGAAATAGAGCTTGAAGAAATTGTTCAATAAAATTATGGTAAAAATCCCAAAAAATCTACAAAGAAAGAAGAAATTAATAGAAAAAAGAAATTAAAACTAGAAGAACAAAGAAAAATGGGAAATTCGAGCTATATCGGACATTAATTTTTGCAAATCTTTCATCGATAAAATAAGTGAATGAAAAGTTCGGTCCGGCCGGCCGAACAAAGACATCCCGCAGGGAAGCGGGAAATAAGATCAAGGAGGAAGATCTTATGAGGATTAACCACAACATAAGTGCCTTAAATGCTTACAGACAGCTATCAGTAAACAACACTTCGCTTCAGAAGTCCCTTGAGAAGCTGTCATCGGGCTACAGGATCAACAGAGCCGGGGACGATGCTGCCGGTCTTGCTATCTCAGAGAAGATGAGGGGTCAGATCCGCGGCCTCAACATGGCATCCAAGAACGCTCAGGACGCCATATCCCTCATACAAACAGCTGAAGGCGCTTTGAACGAGACCCACAGCATCCTGCAGAGGATGAGGGAGCTTGCCGTGCAGGCGGCCAGCGACACCAACACCGCCACCGACAGGGCCGAGATCCAGAAGGAGATCGACCAGCTCGCCCAGGAGCTGGCTAGAATCGGCAACACCACCGAGTTCAACACACAGAAGCTCTTGAACGGCACGTTTGCCGGAACGTTCCACATAGGTGCTAACGAAAACCAGAATCTCTCACTTCAGATTAATGACATGCGCGGGTTCGCTTTAGGCGTAGTAGGTGATGTAAATTTAGTAAATGTAGCAGTTTCTGGCACAATAGCGGAAGGATCAGTTACTACTGATAGTAACTTTACATCGGGAACATATACAATTAGATTTAATAGCAGTTCAAGTGTATATGAAATGGTTGACAGCACAGGGAATATTAGCGCAACAAGCTCGGATGGCGTAACATTTTCATTGTCTGGCGCTGATGATACGTTACAATTCTCAACCACTGTCACCAGCGGCACAGTCACTTTTTCTATCTCTGGTACAACTATAACAGGTACTTTTACTCCTACTCCTACTCCGAGCGTCACCAACAACGGCCTGGAAGCTGGAACGTATACTTATGATTCCACAAATAAAGTGCTTAAAGATTCCAGCGGCCAGGTTGTCGCCACAACTTCGGATAGCAAAACTTTTGTGGATGCATCCGGGAAAACGATTCTTACCTTAGGCACGGCATTAACCGGAAATGCCACTTTTGAAGTAAAAGGCATCAACGTTTCGAATCAGACTGCTGCAAATCAGGCCATTACCACCATCCAGCAGGCCATCGAAAAAGTTTCTACTGAGCGTGCCAAACTCGGTGCATACCAGAACCGATTAGAACACACAATAAACAACCTTGAGGTGGCATCAGAAAACCTCACCGCTGCCGAGTCACGCATCCGCGACGTTGACATGGCAAAAGAAATGATGGAGTTCACCAAGATGAACATCCTGAATCAAGCTGCAACTGCAATGCTCGCCCAGGCAAACATGCTGCCGCAGTCGGTTCTCAAGCTGTTGGGTTAATTTAAAAGTTAATATTTCAAGAGCAATTTTCGAGAGCCCCGGGCAACCGGGGCTTTTGATATGGAATATTCTAATTCAGGAGGCAAAGTATGAAAAGAAAAATACTAAAAGGCTTAAAATCGTATCAATACGAGCATTCCTTTGACAAAAAAAGCATTGGATACTTTAAAATCCTACAAATTTCAACTGGGATAATGTGGCAGGATCATCCCTGGACTATAATGAGGGCTTCCGAGCTTTTCAAATGGGTGGAAAGCGGAGAATATGAAAGCATTATGAAAAAGTACAATGCAGCACCGGTTGGATGTGTTTTAAAACCCGGTAAATAAAGTATTCGATATCCGGAGTTAATATGATAAAATGTATTCAGACAATTTATTCGGGTTTTTTAGCGTATCCAGGGTGATAAAAAATGGGAAAAGAAAGAACAAAAATAATCCAGGAATGTTTGACAAACGTTACAATTAAAGATGTAGAGGAATTATACAGAAATTTAGAAGGTATTTATAATCAATTACTGCTCAAACAAAATATAGATATTCAAAAGTGTTTTTGCGGAGCAAATGAAAATTTTCTTTTAGAACTACAAAAGTCATTTTCAAAAGCTGTTGAGATAAACTTAATTGTATCTTTTTTATTGGAATCAGGGGTAAGGTTGATTATTGAGGATTTAATTGAGGCCAAAAAGAGGAATTGTCCAATTAGAATAATAACTGGTAGGTACTTAAACATAACTCAACCGTCTGCTCTATATTTGATAAAAGATAGATTGGGTGATTTTGTTGATTTAAGATTTTTTAAGCATGAGAACATTCCATTTCATCCAAAAGCATATATAATAGAATATCCTGACGGTAAAGGAGATATATTCATTGGGTCATCAAATTTATCGGAGTCTGCTTTGACATATGGAATTGAATGGAATTATAGAATTGAAAAAACTACAAATCCGAAAGATTTTGAGCTATTTAAAAAGGAATTCTTTAACATATTAGAACATTGTACAGAAAAAATTGACGATGAACTTTTAAAAAAATACAGCCGCATATGGAAAAAGCCGAAAATATTTATTGATACTGAACGCCAGATTCAGCCTGATGAAAATCAGAATTTGTCTTATATTCCTGATTCGATTTTGCATGATAATGATGTTTTTAAAGTGGCTGAAAATTCCCCTAGATATGAGGCAACTGTTATACCAGATGGTGTAAAAAAATCAGATGAAATAAAAAAAGGACCGAGGAAAGTGTTTCCTATCTTGCAGCCAAATGATGCCCAAGTAGAAGCGCTTTATTGGCTTAAGAAAAGTCGCGAGGATGGATTAGACAAGGCTCTTGTTGTAGCAGCGACAGGTATTGGGAAAACTCTTTTGGCAGCCTTTGATTCGATGCAATACAATACAGTTTTATTTGTTGCTCACAGGGAAGAAATTCTGAATCAGGCATATTTATCCTTTAAAACCATCAGGCCAAATTCAACAATTGGATTTTTTAAAGGTGATGTTAAGGATACAAATAAGGAGATAATTTTTGCTTCGGTTCAGACCCTTGGCAAGGAAGAATATTTAAATCCGGAATATTTTGCGCGTGATTATTTTGAATATATTGTAATTGATGAGTTTCATCATGCGGTTGCAAAGAGTTACCAAAACATTATAAACTATTTCAGACCAAAGTTTCTCTTGGGCCTTACGGCAACGCCTGAAAGGTTGGATAATAAGGACGTTTTTGAACTGTGTGATTATAATGTTGTATATGAGCTGAGACTCAAGGATGCAATTAATAAAGGTTACTTAGTACCTTTTCACTACTACGGTATATACGATGAGACAGACTTTTCAAAGATTCCTGTAATCAATGGGAAATACAAGGAAGATGAACTTGAAAGAGTTCTCATGATTCACAAAAGAGCGGATTTAATACTCAAAAACTACCTGAAATTCAATAAGCAAAGAACACTGGCATTTTGTGCTTCGCGAAATCATGCAGAGTTTATGGCAGAATATTTTAACCAAAAGGGAGTTAAGTGTTGTGCTGTTTACAGCGGTGAGCAGGGCAAAAATGCCGTAGAAAGAAATGAAGCCATTAGAAAACTTAAAAATGGAGAAGTGAAGGTTGTTTTCACCGTTGATATGTTCAATGAAGGCGTTGACATTCCTGAGATAGATATGTTAATGTTTTTAAGACCAACAGAATCCCCAACTATCTTTTTGCAGCAACTCGGGAGAGGTTTGAGAAAAGCTAAAAATAAAAATTATCTAACTGTGTTAGACTTTATAGGCAACTACAAAAGAGCTTTTATTATTCCTTTTCTTTTAAGTAGCAATGAATGTGATATAGAATCGATTAAAAAGAGTAAATACACCTTAGACGATTTTGATTTTCCTGATGATTGTGTTATCGACTTCGATTTTAGATTAATAGATATCTTCAAAAAACAGGCCGAAAGCCTTAAAAACATTCAGGCTCTAATTTTCGAAGAATTTTTGAGGATAAAAGAAATGCTGGGTAAACGGCCAAGCCGCGTGGAATTTTTTAAATACATTGATGAAACTACATACGCGAGCATGAAAAAATTTTCCGATCCTTCTATAAATGTATTTAAGGATTATTTATCCTTTTTGAGTAACAATAATCAATTAGAACCAGATGAGGTCGGTTTATGTAACACGATTGCTCATGAGTTTATAAAATTAGTAGAGAATACGAGAATGACAAAGATATATAAAATGCCGCTACTTCTTGCATTTTATAACAATGGCAACATGAAATTAAAGCTAAATTCCGACGACATTTATAAGGCATTTAAGGAATTCTTTGCAAGTCCTTCAAATGCAATTGATTTGGAAGTTCACAAAACAAGAAGTGATTATAAAACATGGGGAAAGGAAGAATATGTTAAGTTGTCGAGAGAAAATCCTGAGGAGAATTTTATTAAGACAAATCCCGAATTTTTCTACAGGGAGGGGGATTATTTTTGTTTAAATGAGAAATTGGCCCTTTTTTTAACTAATAGATATTTTCTTATGCATTTCAAAGATGCATTAGATTACAGGATAAAGCGTTACTATAAGGAGAGATACGAAAAATGGACTCAACGATAAGGTATTACGATGAAAATGCAAATACGTTTTTTGAAAACACAAAAGACGCAGATATGAAGGAAGTATATAAGCTTTTCTTGAAATATTTGCCAAAAGAGGCTAGAATACTTGATTTAGGCTGCGGTTCGGGAAGGGATACCAAATATTTTTTGCAAAATGGGTATGATGTAATAGCAATAGATGGCTCGTTTGAGATGGTAAAGCTTTCAACTCAGTTTACGGGAAAGCAAACCCTTCACCTCACGTTTGATGAAATAAATTTTAATGAAGAATTTGATGGGATTTGGGCGTGTGCCTCGCTTTTGCATGTACCAAGAAGCAAAATTGACTCTATATTTAAAAAAATTTATTTAGCCCTGAAAAAGGGTGGCGTTTTTTATTCCTCATATAAATATGGAAACAAGGAGGAAATTAGAAACGGGCGGTTTTTCAACAATTATGATGAACTTTCGTTCAATGAACTTCTAAAAAAGCATCCTTATTTTGCACTCCTTGAAATGAAGGTGACATACGACGTTAGAAAAGGAAGGGAAAATGAAAAATGGCTAAATGTAGTTTTGAAAAAATTATAAAAATTTTTGCTTATTTATTTGAATGTGGATTATGTCGCTTTCCCGCGTGGTAGAACAGTTCGATCCAAAGACAACGCGCTTTGATGTGGTTATCATCGATGAAGCAAGCCAGTGCGATTCGTTGGCCCTTACGGCGCTGTATTTGGCTGAAAAAGTAGTTGTTGTGGGTGACCACGAACAGGTAAGTCCAGAAGGCGTTGGACAGGAGCTGGAACGCATTAAGGATATTAGAGCAGAATACTTAAAGGATATACCGAATGCCATACTTTATGACGGAAGGCGGTCGATTTACGATATAGCCCGGGAGTCCTTCGGAGGCACCATCATGCTGGTAGAACACTTCCGGTGTGTGCCGGAGATTATACAGTTTAGCAATTACCTTTGCTATAACGGTAGTATAAGACCTTTGAGGGAATCCAGCAGGGTACCTCTCAAACCTCATGTGGTACCCTACCGGGTGCAAGGTGCAATCGTTGAAAGAAAGGTAAATAAAAAAGAGGCAATTGAGTTGGCGTCGCTGCTGGTAGCGGCGGCAAAGCATCCGGCTTACGAAATAAGACTTTTGGCGTAATATCTCTGGTAGGAGAGGAGCAGGCGAGGTACATCTTAAGAGAGGGTAGTTTTTCGAAAGAAGGTGTAAAAAGCCTTTGCCAAAAGAAAATAAAATATATACTTATGCGGATTATATAGCATGGCCTGAAAATTAAAGAATTGAACTGATTCATGGCCAGGTTTACTTGATGACATCCCACTCAAGAACCCATCAAAGAATCTTAGGACAGCTTTTCTACCAATTCTTCAATTATCTCAAAGATAAATCGTATGAAGTGTATATGGCACCTTTTGATGTAAGATTTCCTGACGGAAATGAAAAGGACGAGAAAGAGATAAAAACCGTGGTTCAGCCCGACATAATAGTTGTGTGCGATGAATCCAAGCTTGATGAGAAAGGGTGTACTGGAGCGCCTGATTTGATTGTAGAAATCACTTCGCCTTCGACAGCTCAGAAAGATAAACTGCATAAGTTTAACTTATATGAAAAATACGGCGTAAAAGAATACTGGATAGTGGAACCGGAAAGTAAAATCTTGAGTGTGTTCGTTTTACAGGAAGACAAAAGATACGGTCGACCTGAGTTATATACCTAGGATGACAAAGTAAAAGTTTCTATTTTCGAGGATCTTGAGATAGACTTAAAGTTTCTATTTTAAAATCACAACCTACAAAGCGGCGTAAAGTACGCCGCCGTATTTGTGGTTGAAAAATGCAAGCTAAAGGGGGCAAAAAAATGTACAACTGTGCTCAATGTGCCGCTTTTGCCTGCAGGTCCGGAGACCTTTCGAAAGCTCCCAAAAACTGTCCCTGCCTTGAGGAAGACAGGGAAGAAATATTGGAGAAATATTTTTCGGATGAAAACCAAAAGTTGGCTTATTTTTCGGCATTGGTCGAAAGCGAAGGTTACTGCAGGTGGACGAGGATAGAAGAAATAATGGAGTTTTCTCGAAAATGCGGGTTTAAGAATCTGGGATTGGCTTTCTGCATAGGCCTGAGGCAGGAAGCGAAAATGGTGGTCGAAATCCTTACCGCCAACGGCTTTACAGTAAATTCGGTGGTGTGCAAAAACTGCAGCATCCCCAAAGAGAATATAAAGATAAAAGAGAGCGAGAAAGTGCGGCCTGGGACTTACGAGCCTATGTGCAACCCCGTCGGGCAGGCCTTTTTCTTAAACAAGGCCAGGACGGATTTGAACATAATTTTGGGGCTCTGCGTTGGCCATGATTCGCTTTTCATAAAATACTCCAAGGCGCCGGTGACCGTGCTGGCGGTTAAGGATAGGATCCTGGGCCACAACCCACTAGCTGCCGTCTACCTCGCTAACGGTTATTACAAAGACAGGCTTTTTCCGCAAAAATAGAAAAAGCTAGGAATAATTTTGATTTGCTTAAAAGTTAAGTTATGCCGTTTTGTCCAAATATATTTATATTCCCGCGAATACCGGCTCAAGATCAATTACGAGATCCGGGAAAATAGACACTTTTATTTTATCTTTGTCGCTATACAATTCAGGCCGGCCATATCTTTTATTTTCCTGCAGAGTAAAAACACTAACGAATTTCCCATCGGGATCTACTATCCAGTATTCTTTCACGCCGACTTTCTCGTATTTATTAAACTTAAGCAACCTATCTTTCCGTGATGTAGATGGTGACGTTACCTCAATTATAAGATCAGGAATGCCGTAATAGCCGGTACCTTTAAGCCCCTCTTTGTTACATATAACAACTATATCAGGTTGAAGGACGTTTTTTGTATCCTCATCTTTCTCATTTTCTTCCGGAAGCCTTAAATCAAAAGGAGCTGTAAAAACCATGCAAGACTTACCTCTAAGATAATCGGCAAACTGTCTTGCCAATTCTAAGACGACAGCCTGATGCTGCCATGTAGGAGCAGCCTGCATATAGGCTATGCCATCAATGATCTCCCAACGTTCATCGTCTGGCCATGTCAGATAGTCGGCATAAGTATATTTTTTGCTTTCCTCAGGCGAGGGCATCAACTTCATCCTCCTTTTTTATGTTATTTCCAAAGTGCAAACATAATATAAATTAACAAACTTCAACAATTACTTCATTTTCATCATAAGTTATCCAATCGCTGAAGCTTCCTATGTACACCCTTGCTTTTATTCCAAGCTCATCCAAGGTGAAAAAGTTAAATGTGGCATCTATACCGGAACCGCAGTAGATGATTATATCTTTCTTTCCTTTCAAAGGTGAAAATCTTTCTTTGAGTTCTTCTATATCTTTTAGTTCGCCGTTTTCCTTCAAGTTTTCTTTCCAGAAAAAGTTTACTGCGGAGGGAATATGGCCTTTTTTAAAATCGATGGGTTCTATCAAGCCTTTGAATCTTTCAGGCATCCTGGAATCGACGATAGCGGCATCCTCTTTGCCTATAGCCGCCCTTACGTCGTTTACATCAGCTACCAATTCCAGGTGAAACTCGGGGGAAAAATCGGATAAACCCTTATATTCATTATCACCGCTTCCTTTTTCCAGAGGATAACCTTTATCCATCCACCTTTTTATTCCGCCGTTGAGGATGAAATTTTTTTCATGGCCTATTAGCCTGAGCATAAAGCAAAATCTTGAAGCGGATGCGATTTTTTGTTCATCATAGGCAATTACGATTGTATCGTTTCCAATACCGAGGCTTCTTACCGTTTCGGTAAATTCTTCTAAATTCGGAAGGGGGTGTCTCCCACCGTGCTTTCCTTTTGGCCCTGAAAGATGTTCTTCTAGATCAATAAAGCGAGCATTTTTTATATGTCCTTCTTCAAAAACCTTTTTACCGTATTCTTTATCAAAAAGATCGCTTCTCACATCGAAAATCTTTATGTTCTCGTTATCGATGTTTTCGTAAAGCCAGTCAACCGAAACGAAGTTTTTCATTTAAACGCCTCCTTGTTTTTACGTTAAATTTGTTTGCAAAACCACTATAATTTATTGCTTACTAAGAATATACCACATCACCTCACAATTTTAAAATAAAATTACAAAGCGGTGTAAAACGCACCGTTGAAATATAGATCAAAGAAAGAATTGGGGTGATGGAATGTCCTTAAAAATTACCTTTTATGATGGTGTGGGCTGCATCGGGGGCAATAAGATCCTTCTGGAAGATGAAGAAAACGCTATTTTTCTGGACTTCGGCACCAACTTCAAAGCAGAGGGCATGTTCTTCGACGAATTTTTAGGCCCGAGGAGCGGCTTTGGATTTTACGACCTTCTCGCCCTGGACATTCTGCCGCCGCTGGAAGGCCTATACAGAACCGACCTCGAATATCCCGGCGTGTGGAAAAGGTATTCCTCACATCCGCGGTATCGAAAGACCGAGGTCCAGGGAATCCTCCTTTCCCACGCCCACTACGACCACTGCGGGCACCTTTCGTACGTCCGCGAGGACGTCCCGGTGATAACGAGCCTTACCGCCGCCGTGATTTGCAAAGCGTTGCAGGATACGGGAGGCGGAAACCGCCTGCAGGAGATATGCTACATAAATCCCCGGGAATACAAGGACGGCCTTTTGCAGACAGGCCATTACAAGTCCACAGCTTTCAAGCAGAGGCGGTATAAAATCCTTGGAAAAGATTTTATTCCGGAAAGCGCCTGTACTTTTTGGGAAAATTACGACCACTCGCGGAAACTGGAGTGCCGCAAACTGGAAGCTGAAGGCAGCGAAGCAAAAATTGGTGATTTTACGGTGAAAATCTGGCCGGTGGACCACTCCATACCCGGCGCAAGCGCTTTTGGCGTAAAGACTTCCGAAGGGTGGATAATATACACCGGCGACCTCAGGCTCCACGGGAAGAATGCGGCGTTGACCAGGCGCTTTTTCGAAGAAGCGGCAAAGCTCGAGCCAGTGGCCCTTATATGCGAGGGGACGCACCCCGGGACGAAAAAGCCCGTCACCGAAGAAGAAGTTGCCGCAAACTGCTTTGACGTGGTTTCAAAAGCCGGAGGGCTTGTTGTGTCGGATTTCGGCCCGAGAAATGTCGAGCGCCTGCTTTCGTTCCTCGAGATAGCCGGGAAGACGGGAAGGCAGCTGGTTCTCACTGCCAAGGACGTATACCTGCTAGAGGCTTTGAAAGCGGCAGAGGAGGATGGAGTGCCCGACCCGCACGCTGACGGCAGGATAAGGATGTATGTAAAGCCGAAATCCCGCATGGACAAATGGGAAGCGGCCCTCTTCGAAAGGATGCCCATCGATAAGACCGTTACGGCGGAGGACATAAAAAAAGACCCGAGAAGTTACATACTTTGCTTTTCATACTACGACTTTCACGCATTTCTGGACATACAACCGGAGGGCGGAACGTACATATATTCTTCCAGCGAAGCCTTCGACGAAGAGATGCTCATAGACCACCAGCGAGTGAGGAACTGGATAGACTACTTCGGATTTGAACTTTACGGTACTCTAGGCCGAGACAGGGAAAGGTCGGGCTTTCACGCCAGCGGCCACATCCACGGCCCAGGGATAGAGGAGATGGTGGAGACGATAAAGCCGAAGGTTCTCATTCCCGTGCACACCGAAGAAAGGGAATTTTTCGAGCGCTTTATGGGATTTTGCAAGGTACTGTGGCCGGAGAAGGGAAAATGTAATATCCTATAAACTTCTCTATCGTCGACTTCATCATAAAAATGAACAATTCGATTTCGGAATTTGGCCATGAGCTTATAAGTGTCGGCGTCTTTTTTTTCTATAATTCCGTTTTTGTATAGAATTTCAAAGGTATCGGCGTAAGTTTTTGATGTGGTTACCTATATCAACCATAGCTTCTATAGCAGTCTTATCAAGGGTCTTTTTAATATCAATTTCATGCATATCTTTTTTTCAGTCCTTCCACTTTCCATAAAATCACCACAAACTTCCTTATTTTATTATATTATACCAGATTCTTCGGTAAACTGACGCTCTTCCTGCGACATTTATTTTACGCACGTCCCTGCTTATTGAATGCAAATTGCATGCATCGTGATTTTTTGATATACTATAGCAAGAACAATGAAAGGAGGGGTTGTGATGCCTTCTTTACAGGTGCGTGATTTACCTGATTATATTTACCAACAAATTATTCAACTGGCAGAAGCTGAAAGGCGAAGTATTGCCCAGGAAACAATAATTTTGTTGGAAAAAGCATTACAACTAGAAAAAAGTAACAAAAAACGTCGTTCATTACTTTTTAACCATATAATCCAGGAAACCAAGGATAAAAATTATAAAGATGCTTTAGATCCAGTAAAATTAATACGAGAGGATCGTGAAAGATGATCATTACAATCGATGTAAGTGCTGCAGTTGAAGTTGTAATGGGGCGGCCAAAGCAGAAAAAAATAATAGATATTCTTGAAAAAGCGGAATGGATTATCGCCCCCTCTCTTTACATATATGAGGCCTCCAATGTAATGTGGAAATACAATATTCTTCAGAAATATCCTGTTGAGGATCTGCTTCATAAAATCAGACATATGATAGAAATGGTTGATCAGTTTATAAAAGCTGAGGATCTTTATGAAGAGGCAATTCCATTAGCATGTAAACTTAAACATCCCACCTATGATATCATGTATTTAGTTGTAAGCCGCAGAAAGAATGCCACATTAGTAACATTAGATTCAAAGTTAATAGATATTGCTCAAAAATTGGATATTCCTGTGGCAGCAATTGACGAGTAACTATTTTAAATCATGAAGAGGAAACGCCTGGGATGAAAGTTCATCGTACTCCAAGGCACATGTGACCGTCGTATATCTTTCATTAAAAAAGCCGGCTGGAGGAAGTTGCTATGGAAATTGCAAATTTGCAGGACGTATTAAGCTCTATTCCACCCGAAATTGTAAAAAGAGGGCTGGTGTATTACGAAGTCGGAGCGGTGAAAAGCGGGGTCTTCCATGGGAACACATTTCGAGCCGTTGTGAGGGGTACCCGTGACTACGAGGTTTTGCTGGAGCTTAGAGGCAATGTTTTGACAGCATTCAGATGCACCTGCCCGTATGTAAGACAGTACGATAGTATGTGCAAACACGTGGTCGCGGCGCTCTGGTATATTCATAAAAGCAAGGGTGACCTGAAAAGGCCCTGGGCGATAAAAAGGAAGGATGTGGAGGCGGAAGTATTAAGCGAGCTTTTTTCTAAATCAAGAGAAGCCTGGATAGATTGAAAATAGATTACGCCTATCTTGATGGGAGCACCGACGTCTCCGAAAGAAAAAGGATTGTGGATGATTTCAATAGCGGCAAGGGTCAGGTCTTCCTGCTTTCGCTCAAAGCTGGCGGAGTGGGCCTTAACCTTACATCGGCGGATACAGTGATTCACTTTGACCCGTGGTGGAATCCCGCCGTGGAGGAGCAGGCCGCCGACAGGGCATACAGAATAGGGCAGGAGAACAACGTGCAGGTCTTCAGGCTTATAACCCGGGGAACCATCGAGGAAAAAATAGACGAGCTCCAGAAAAGAAAAAAGGACCTCATAAGCTCTATAGTATCGGAAGGCGAGGTATTCATAAACGCCCTTTCGAAGGAAGAGATAATGGAGCTTTTCAGGGTGGGATGAGTTCGACCAGCAACAGGCCTTACAGGAAACCAAAATGTTGGTGCCGTCATATAATATAACATGTGGTTATGCACCGGAATTCAATCAAAGTTATATCACTCAAAAAGGGTGGAGATAATGAACAACATTATAAGGGCTTTTTTATTGACTCTTTTTGCGGGGTTGAGCACCGGAATAGGAAGTGCCATAGCCTTCTATGCCAAAAAGACCAACACGAAATTTCTGTCGGTGAGCCTTGGCCTTTCGGCCGGTGTTATGGTCTACGTTTCATTCGTTGAATTGCTCTCGAAATCGATGGAGATTTTAAGTAAAGCTTTGGGGGCAAAATTGGGCTCTTTTATCAGCATCATCTCCTTTTTTACCGGAGTTTTTCTTATAGCACTCATCGATAAACTTGTCCCCAGCGAGGGAAACCCCCACGAAATGCAGCGGGTGGAGAAAATAAGAGAAAGCGGTGCAGTAGAAGGAAAACTTCTGAGGACCGGATTTTTGACAGCAGTTGCGGTGGCAGTGCACAACTTTCCGGAAGGATTTGCGGCTTTCGCATCTGCCTTGCAGGAAGTATCCATCGCCATCCCTATCGCCTTTGCTATAGCCATTCACAATATCCCGGAGGGGATAGCGGTATCGGTGCCGATTTTCTACGCCACCGGGGACAAGAAAAAGGCCTTCCTCTATTCCTTTCTTTCCGGCCTTTCGGAACCCCTTGGCGCCGCGATATTTTATCTGATACTGTTTCCCTTCGTGAACGACCTTGTTATAGGAGTGATATTTGCCTGCATCGCGGGAATAATGGTTTTTATTTCCATTGATGAGCTTCTCCCCTCGGCCCGCGAATACGGTGAGCACCACCTTTCAGTTTACGGCTTCGTGGCCGGTATGGCCATCATGGCCTTCAGTTTATTGGCGTTTGTGTAAAAGTTCGACGAGATATTTATCTTTCGTCCCGGCGCATTTCCTCCAAATCAGATTTGTCTAAATTAAATGCAGTTTTCTATTGACATACAATGTGGTTTTCATATGCCTATCACCTTTTGTCATATATAATACCATAAAACAAGATGTTTTGATAGCAATGAAAATGCAAATAAAATTAGCCGGAAAGTCTCCGTGGCGTTCGTTCTCCAGTATAAATATTAATGTTAAATTAATGTGCGTGTAAAAGGAGCGTGATCCGCATGCTTATTATAACTGCTGAAAAAATGAAAAAACTCCTTCCCATGAAGGAGGCCATCGAAGCCGTAAAGGAAGCCTACAAAATGGTTTCGGAAGGGAAGTGCTATGTCCCG
This sequence comes from Fervidicola ferrireducens, assembly GCF_001562425.1. Classification (GTDB taxonomy): domain Bacteria; phylum Bacillota; class Thermosediminibacteria; order Thermosediminibacterales; family Thermosediminibacteraceae; genus Fervidicola; species Fervidicola ferrireducens. The sequence goes on along the minus strand of NZ_LOED01000001.1, from coordinate 131,927 downwards.
CTTAGGACCAACATAAGCGCGGAAAGACACGGCGGACAAATCCTCTTCATGCCGGGCTATGTGGATGGAATTGGTTTCGCGGGGGTAAAGATAGTTTCGGTATATCCCGAAAATGCAAAAAAGGGGTTGCCGTCGGTGCCGGCCACCATGGTTTTGATAGATGGCACGACCGGCATTGTAAAGGCGGTAATGGACGGCACGTACCTGACGAGGCTCAGGACCGGTGCGGCTTCAGGAGCGGCGACGGAACTCCTTGCGAAAAAGGATGCAAAAAAGGCGATCCTTTTCGGCACCGGAGGACAGGCAAGGGAGCAGCTTTGGGCCCTGCTTTCAGTGAGAAAGCTTGAAGAAGTGTACGTTTGCAGCAGGGACTTTGAAAAGGCGAAGGAGTTTGCCGGGCGAATGAGTCGGGAATTTGAGGACTATGGCGCTAAAATAACGGCGGTTGAAAAAGCGGATGGGGTGCTTTCAGAGGTGGACATTATAACGACCGCGACGACTTCGAGAACGCCCGTGTTCGACGGTTCGCTTGTCAAAAAAGGGGTTCATATAAATGCAATAGGTTCCTTCACTCCGGAAATGCAGGAGCTTCCGGAAGAGGTAGTTTTGAAAGCCGATAGGGTTTTCGTCGATTCAAGGGAGGCCTGTCTTGCCGAAGCGGGAGACTTGATTGTGCCCATGAAGAAGGGGTTGATGGGCGAGGAGAAGATAACAGGGGAAATAGGAGAGGTTCTTTTGGGGAAAATCCGGGGAAGGACCTCGGAAGATGAAATAACGATATTTAAGTCCGTAGGAATTGCCGTGCAGGATATAGTGACGGCGGCAAAAATATACGAGAAAGCTGTGGAGCAGGGGTTGGGAAGCAATCTGGAGATATAAAAATGGATATGGCAAAGTTGACAAAAGGGGGCTTTTATATGCTCCCTTTTTATATTTAGTGCACACTTTGCCACAAATGTATTGCAAAAGGTTAAGCTTTTAAGAGGAATATTGTTGAAATAAAATAAAAATTGAAGAGGTGATTTGCTATTCCTCTCAATGAAAGATCTATTAAGATTCTCAAAAAACTTATAAACTCAAAAAGGCCGCTTAAAATAGCGGAACTTGCCGGGATGTTTCAGGTCAGCAAAAGGACTGTAAGGTATGATTTAGATGCAATCGATAATTTTTTAAAGGATAACAATTTGCCACAATTATTGCGAAAGCCGAAGGTAGGCGTTAAGTTCGATGGAACGCTGGAAGATGAAGAGAAACTATTTTCTCTTCTCGATCAAGTCAATTTTACAAATTACGTCTTATCTCAAAAAGAAAGAATTAATTTTATAATAAGCGAGCTCATACAGCAGAAGGATTATACAAATATTAATTATCTTGCGGATAAACTCAGTGTTTCTAGAAGTACAGTTGTAAAGGACCTTAGAAAAGTAAGGGAATGGCTGAGAAGTCACGGCCTGGAACTGTCTGCGGTACCGAGGCGCGGATTGAAGATAGCAGGAGAAGAAAAACAACTTAGGCGGGCGGCAATTGAACTTTTAACGGAAAATCTTGATATATACAGATTTTTGGATGTATTTAAAGAAACAATGCACTTCTCAAGAGAAAATTTGTTCGATAATTATGGAGCAAAGCTTTTTAAAGATATAGACATCAAGTATATCGAAGAATGTTTAAAAATTGCAGAAAAGGAACTGGACATAGTTTTTTCCGATGCCGCTTTTTCCGGGTTTGTAGTGCATCTTGCTATGGCTATCAAGAGGATAAAGTTGGGCAAGGATATAGTAATGCCGCAGGAGGAACTGGAGTCTTTAAAGATAACGAAGGAATTTGCTGTAGCTTCGAATATAGCGAAAATGCTGGAAGAACACTATAGGATTTCGATCCCCATCGAAGAGATTGGATATATAGCAATTCACTTGCTGGGAAGTACGACAGCAAGAGTTAAAGATATAGAAGATGAAAATTGGATGGAATATCAGATATTGGTTCAGCAAATTATTTCTCTCGTAAGCAATAATATGGGGGTAGATTTGTTCCAGGATAAACAGTTATTCGATGGGTTGTTAGAGCACTTGAGACCCACAGTTTACAGGTTGAGGCACGACCTTAGTATAAAAAATCCTATACTGGACGAAATTAAGTTGAATTATAAAGAGCTTTTCGAGATTGTAAAAGTATCGTTAAAGCCTTTAGAGGTCTACACCCAAAAAAGCATACCCGACGAAGAAGTAGGTTATTTTGTGCTACATTTTGGTGCAGCTTTGGAAAGGCTAAAGAGTAAGGATATCGCAAAACCTAAAATTTTGGTAGTCTGCGGGACAGGAATAGGCACGGCAAAGCTTTTGTCGTCGAGATTGCAATCTATCTTTGATATAGATATTGTAGATGCTGTATCCTACAGGCAGGCTAAGGAGGTTTTGAAAGAAAAAAAGGTTGATTTGATAGTGTCTAGTATTCCCGTGCGGGAAGAGGAAATGGGTTTGAAAGTATTAGTTGTTAATCCTTTGTTGAAAGAAGGGGATATACGGCGGCTAAAAAGTTATATTACGACTGTCAAACGGCAATACGACGGAGAAAATAAGGTTGATGAAATTATAAAAGTTGTTGAAAAATATGCGGACATAAAGGAGAGAGAAAAGTTAAAGAAGGATTTAATGAGATTGTTTAAAATACCGAGTATTCACAGCTGCGAGAGAGGAGATGTTCAGCCCGTGTTAAAAGATGTATTAGTGGAGGATACGATTAAACTCAACGTAGAGGCAAAGGATTGGGAAGAAGCTATAAGGATAGGGGGTGAGCTTCTTGTAAAAAAAGGATATGCAATGCCGAGTTATATAGAGGCTATGATCAATAATGTAAAAAAGACCGGACCTTATATCGTAATAGCACCCGGTATAGCCATGCCCCATGCAAGACCTGAGGAAGGTGCAAAAAGGGTAGGTATGAGCCTCATTACCCTTAAAAATCCGGTCAATTTTGGAAATAAGGATAATGACCCTGTAAAAATAGTGGTCTGTCTTTGTGCGGTTGACCATTCGTCTCACCTGAAGGCCTTAGCAGAACTGGTGCAGCTTTTGGGAGATAAAGAAAAAGAAAAGGTTAAAAAGATATCAGAAGCTAAGGAAGTAAAAGAAGTTATTAGTCTGATAAGCCAATAATAAAATATAGGAGGTAGATTTTAATGGCACTTATTGATTTTTTGGTTAAAAATATTTTTAACCAGGTATCAGTTTTAATAGGTTTAGTAACCTTGATCGGACTTCTTTTACAGAAGAAAAGCTTTGAAGAAACGATTTCTGGCACCATAAAGGCGATGGTTGGCATACTGATAATGATTGCCGGAACGGACGTCTTTATAGCCGGCCTTACATCTTTTCAAACTATAGTATCTTCGGCATTTAAAATTGCACCGCCCGTTGCCAACAATACTTTGCAGGACTTCACGAGCAAATTCGGCAGCACTGCAGTTTCTATAATGGCTTTGGGATTTTTAATTCATCTTATAATAGTAAGAGTGTTCAACACTAAGTTCGTATATCTTACGGGACATTTGATGTGGTGGATTTCTCTCGTCATTACCGCAAGTTTGCTGGAGGCATTTCCCGATATCAATCAGGGGACTTTAATACTGGTAGGGGCAATTTTGATAGCTCTTTACTTTACTTTTCAACCGGTTTACGTGCACAGATACATGAAAAAAGTGACCAATAGCGACGAAATAGGATACGGCCATACTTCTTCTATTGCGGCTTACCTGGCAGGACGTTTTGGGCATCTTTTTGGAAAACCCGAGGAGAGCACAGAAAAAATAAAAATACCGAAGAAAATCGAGTTTATGAAGGATATAACTGTTGGAACCGCGTTTATAATTACTATTATAATGTTGGTTGCCAGCTTCTTTGCCGAAAAAGCCGTAGTTTCCAAACAGGCCGGGGATCTAAACTTTGTAGTGTGGTCCGTGATACAGGGATTTAGATTTGCAGCGGGTATAACGATTTTGCTCTACGGCGTGAGACTATTTCTTGCGGAAATTGTTCCCGCTTTTAGAGGAATTTCTCAAAAACTCATTCCCGGTGGCAAGCCGGCCCTGGACGTTCCGGTAGTATTTCCCTATGCACCAACAGCTGTTTTGATTGGATTCATCAGTTCCACAGTTGTATTCTTGATTTTCATGGTTATATTTGGCTTGACGGGTTTTGCCACTATCGTCCCATCGATGATAATGCTGTTTTTCCCGGCGGCCGGTGCTGCGGTTTTTGGAAACGCGGTTGGCGGCTGGAAGGGAGCCGTATTGGGTGGAGCGATAAACGGAGTGTTTTTGGCCTTCGGTCAAGCGCTGACATGGCCAATGCTTAGCAATACTGCACCTGAGCTTGCGGTTCTCGCAGACCCCGACTGGTATATAATAACATGGATAATAATAGGAGCTGGCAAATTGATTGGATCGATATTCTAACATAATTCTAACACAGGAGGTTTTTATTGATGAGCGAAAAAATAAAAATCGTCGCAGCCTGCGGTGTAGGGATGGGGAGCAGTTTAATATTAAAAATGACGATAGAAGATATTGTAAGGGAATTGGGTATAAACGCATCGGTAGAACACGCGGATATAGGGAGTGTAAAGAGTGCAAATCCTGACATAGTGGTGGTTCAGACCTTCCACGAAGAAAAGGTCAAGGATGCCGCAAAGGTCGTGGTTGCCATCGATGATTTTTTCAATAAAGATAAATTGCGGGAAAAACTTATAGCTGCGGTTAACGAATTGAAAGGAATGTGAAACTGGGAGGGAGGGAATTTGCTATATAATTATCTGGAAAAAGTCAGTAAAGGTATAGAAAGAATAAAGACAACTCAGGTTGAAAATATAAAAAAGGCAGCGGAATTAATAGCCGATTCGCTAAAAAAAGAGGACAGCGTTTTTCACGTATTCGGCTGCGGCCATTCGCACATGGCCGCAGAGGAACTCTTTTATCGAGCCGGTGGCCTCGCTTGCGTAAATCCTATTTTGCCGGCAGAGTTGATGCTCCATGAAGGAGCTCTGAAAAGTTCTCATTATGAAAGGAAGGAAGATATCATAAGTTTAATTTTTGATAGGTATGATATGAGAGAAGGTGAATGCATCATCATAGTATCCCACTCGGGTAGAAATGGTGCTCCGGTAGAAGCGGCTTATGAAGCAAAAAGAAGGGGCTTGAAAGTGGTGGCGGTGACTTCAAGGGAGTATAAGGGAAGAACATCTTCCAGGCATTCTTCGGGTAAATTTCTGGAAGATGTGGCTGATGTAGTAATAGACAACTGTGGGAACTACGGCGATGCATCGCTGAAAATAGAAAAAGAGGGCTTTAACACTTCCTTTGCTCCACTTTCGACCGTGCTTAATACGGTAATACTCAATATGTTGGTTGCCGAGGTAGTTTCCATAATGCTGCAAAGGGGAATAGTTCCTCCCGTTTTCATGAGCGGAAACGTCGACGGTGCGGAAGAATACAACTTGAAATTAGTTGAAAGATATAGAAGAAGAGTTAAGCATCTTTAGTTGCGGGCTGATAAGCCCGTTTTTTTTATAAAAAAGTGACGCCAACCCATAAAAAAGCGATTGACGTCATTTCTAAAAAATGAAATCTAAGGATTAGTAGCGATTTTTGTTATTTATTGAAATAGGAATTTGCTTTCTTTACCAGTTCTACCGTTCTCTTTTCGATTTCGGCGGGATCTACGGTTTTCCTTGCGATGTTGCACTCCATGGCGGCGACGGCTACGGCCTTTGCGACGGTTGGTGCTACTCTGGGATCAAAGGGCTTAGGAATTATGTAGTCTTCCTTCAGCTCGCTGTAGGGGATTATATCGGCTAGGGCATAGGCAGCTGCCAGCTTCATCTTGTCGTTTATATCGGAAGCCATTACGTCGAGGGCTCCCCTGAATACGCCGGGGAAGGCGAGGACGTTGTTTATCTGGTTGGGGTAGTCCGACCTTCCGGTGCCGACGATCTTCGCGCCTGCTTCGAAGGCATCTGCCGGATTTATTTCGGGAACGGGGTTTGCCATTGCGAAGATTATGGGATCTTTTTTCATGCTCTTTACCATTTCCTTGCTCACTATGTTAGCGGTGGATACGCCTATAAAGACGTCGGCATCCACAAACGCATCGGCTAGTTTCCCAGTCCTCTTTTCTTTGTTAGTCACTTTTGCGAGCTCTTCTTTAGCCCAGTTCATACCCTCTTTTCTGCCCTCGTATATTATTCCTTGGCGGTCGCAGAGCAGGATGTCCTTGACGCCCGCGGTTAATAGAATTTTCGCGATGGCGACCCCCGCGGCGCCAGCTCCGTTAATGACCACCGTTATATCGTTGATGTCCTTCTTTACCAGTTTCAGAGCGTTTAAGAGAGCTGCTAAAGTGATTATGGCTGTTCCGTGCTGGTCGTCGTGGAATACGGGAATGGACAGGCTTTCCTTCAGGCGGTTTTCGATTTCGAAACAGGAGGGAGCGGCGATGTCCTCCAGATTGATGCCGCCGAAGACCGGCTCAATAAGCTTTACCGTTTCGACGATGGTATCTATGTCTGTAGAATCTATACATATTGGGAAAGCGTCAACACCTGCAAAACACTTGAAAAGGACGGCTTTTCCTTCCATAACCGGGAGGGCCGCCTTTGCTCCAATGTTTCCGAGGCCAAGTACAGCCGTACCGTTGGTTACCACGGCCACCATATTTCCTTTTGCGGTATAGTCGTATATCTTTCCGGGGTCCGCAGCAATTTCCTTACAGGGTTCGGCCACACCCGGAGTGTAAGCCAAGCTAAGGTCTTCCTTGCTGCTTACCGGGACCTTGCTTATAACTTCGATTTTCCCTTTATTTTCAAAATGAAGTTTTAATGCATCTTCTCTCAATGACATACGTTATACCTCCTCAAGTTTAAATTTCCCTGTACTTTTCCACGCCTATTTTATAAAGGTCATTGCCGTATTTGTCTATAATTACGATGGCGGGGAAGTTTTCCACTTTGAATTCGTAAATAGCTTCGGGACCCAGGTCGTCGAAAGCCACTATTTTAGAGCTCTTTATAGAATCCGCAAGAAGCGCCCCCGCGCCGCCTATCGCTCCAAAATATACGGCCTCATTTTTCACTATGGCGTCCACGACTTCCTTAGAGCGAAAGCCCTTGCCGATCATGCCTTTCAAACCTTTTTCCAGGAGCAGGGGAGTGTAAGCGTCCATCCTTCCGCTAGTTGTAGGACCGGCGGAACCAATGACAGTTCCCGGCTTTGCCGGACACGGTCCAACGTAATATATTATCTGTCCTTCTAATTCTATCGGAATTTTTTCTCCTTTCTTTATCATTTCGAAAAGTCGCTTGTGGGCAGCGTCCCTTGCTGAATAAATTATCCCGCTTATCAAAACTTTGTCTCCCGCCTGCAGGGAACTTATCGTTTCCGGCGTCAACGGGGTGGTTATGTGCTTTATCATGATTTACCACACCTCCCGAGTACTAGATTTCTATTTCCATGTGTCTCGCCACATGGCACTGGATATTAATCGCGACTGGCAGACTGGCAATGTGGGCCGGGAAAGTTTCTATATTTACCGCAAGTGCGGTGGTTTTGCCGCCGAAACCTTGTGGCCCGATGCCGAGTTTGTTCACCTCTTCCAGCAGTTCTTTTTCCAGCTTGGCTATCTCGGGCATCGGATGATGTTCGCCGATCGGGCGCAGTAACGCTTTTTTCGCTATCAATGTGGCAACTTCAATGGTGCCGCCAATTCCAACACCGACGACTATGGGTGGACACGGATTAGGGCCGGCCTGCCTTACCGTTTCCAATACGAATTTTTTAACGCCTTCCACGCCGTCGGCCGGTTTTAACATACGCAGGGCGCTCATGTTTTCGCTTCCGCCGCCTTTTGGAGCAAAGGTGATATGGATTTTATCTCCGGGAACCATTTCAAGGTGGATTATAGCCGGAGTATTGTCGCCGGTATTTTTTCTATAGATTAGGGGATCGTCTACTATCGATTTCCTTAGATAGCCGTTCTTGTAACCTCTTCTAACTCCTTCATTTATGGCGTCCGAAAAATTGCCGCCGACTATTCTGACGTCCTGTCCTAATTTGACGAAAAATACGGCAAACCCGGTATCCTGACATATTGCCAGATCTTTTTCTTCGGCAATCTGGTAGTTTTTGATTATATCGCTCAATATTTCTTTGCCGAGAGGGGAGGTTTCTTTTTCCAGCGCGCGGTTTAAGGCGGCCTTTACATCTTCGGGAAGCTTAACATTCGCATCGATGCAGAGCCTTTCAACTGCGGAGATTATTTGGTCCACATGAATTTCCCGCATTTGAATTCCTCCTTTGTCCGATTGAGTATATTTTTATATTTTAAGTACCCTCGCTTATCACGCAGTTTCTCCCTGAGGCCTTGGCTTTATACAAAAGCTCGTCGGCCCTAGAAATGATGGCATCTACGTTATCCTCAGTCCTGCTGCTGTTAACAAAACATTAGCCCTGTAAAGCTTTAAGGCCGTTTCTATGGTATATAAATTCAGTACATTCTCCTCGAAACCATTTTTGATATAGCCGTAACTGGTGACAGCCTTGATTTTATCCATAATTTCCTTGTCGACGTGTGCCGTAAAAATACTATGGAGATGTCGATGATTTTCTGAATCAACTCCAGTCATCTTGGTGCTCAATTTACTGTCCTCTACGAGCAGGATTTTGACGGTATAGTTTATGCTCATGGGCCCTCCACCTTTCAATACTGCGTATAGTCTATGTCAATTTTAGCACTTTTTTTGATAAAACGATATATTTACTTTACAGGTCGTCTATTATTTGGTATATTTTATTTAAAAGCGATATGCTTAAAAATACATAACGATGGAGGGGGAACTATGCACTTAAGAAAAAAGTCCGCTTTTATGGTGTTTTTTTTAACGACGTTGCTGATGGTGTTTATCGTGACATCCTGCGGAAATAAAAGTCTTTCGGATTCGCAGGGCGAAAATCAAGGTAAAGGAGAAATAATTCTTGCCACCACCACGAGTACCCAGGACACGGGACTTTTAGACGTGCTCATCCCGCTTTTTGAACAAAAGACCGGTTACAAGGTTAAGACCATAGCGGTGGGGACGGGGCAGGCCCTTGCGATGGGAGAAAGGGGCGATGCCGATGTAATGCTGGTTCATGCGCCGGAAGCGGAGATGGAACTGGTTAAAAAAGGCGCTGCGATTAACCGGATGCTGGTCATGCACAACGATTTCGTGGTGGTAGGACCCCCGGAAGACCCCGCAGGAATAAGAAAGGCCAAAAGCGCTGCGGAAGCCTTCAAATTGATTGCGCAAAAGCAGGCTCTCTTCATATCGAGGGGCGACGATTCTGGCACTCACAAAAAGGAACTCCAGATATGGAAACAGGCGGGGGTTGAAAATCCGGAGGGTAAATGGTACCAATCGACGGGCCAGGGCATGGGAGCTACGCTCGATATAGCTTCCGAAAAAGGAGGCTACACCCTCACCGACAGGGGGACGTACCTTGCAAAAAAGGATGACCTTCGCCTGGAAATATTGGTGGAAGGGGCGAAAGAGCTTCTCAATATATACCATGTCATGCAGACAAATCCCGAATACGTAAAAAAGACCAATCCGAATGCGGCCAGGATGATAAACTCTGAAGGTGCAAAAGCTTTTGTGGATTTCATGGTAAGCGAAGAAGCTCAAAAAATTATTGGGGAATTCGGGAAGGATAAATTCGGACAACCTCTGTTTTTCCCCGACGCCGGAAAGGATGAAGGAGAGCTTTTAAAAGGGGAGTGATATTTCTGAAAGTATTTTCCATAATAGGTCGCGTTAAAGGCAAGAATGGGCTTGCTGGCAAAATTGCAAAAGAACTTAAGCTTCGGGGTTATACCGTTGGCGTTTTGAAGGGCGAGAATAATTTTATTAGTAATTATGAAAAAATAGAGGGTGCAGATATGATCGCTTTCTTGGGCCGAGAGAGCACGGCAATTTCTTTTCCGAGGAAGTTTTCTCTCAACGAAATTATAGGTTTTTACAAGCAGGATTTTGTGATATTGGAAGATGTGTTGGCTGCTGCGGTTCCGAAACTGCTTTGTGCAGAAAGTGAGGAGGAAATAGCGAAGGTTTTGGACGGGACCGTTTTCGCGATTAGCGGTGCTGTTTCACTCAAGATGAAAAGATATGGTGATGTTCCAGTTATTAATGCCGAGACAAACATAGGGGAGCTCGTGGACCTCATTGAGGAAAGGGTATTTGAGAAGCTTCCCGATCTGGAAGGGAAAGGTTGCGGAAGTTGTGGGAAAAGCTGCGGAAAGATGGCCGAAGATATACTGAAAAAAAGGGCGTCCAGGGAGGATTGCCGGGCGAAGAACTCCGTAAAGGTATGGATAAATGGCAGAGAAGTCCCGATGGTGCCTTTTGTCCAGAAAACTTTTGAAGCGGTGATAACGGCTTTCCTGTCCCAATTGAAGGGCTTTGAAAAGGGAGATATAAAAATTATTATGACAGTGAAGGAATGAAAATTTTGTAAAAGAATAATTAGCAAAGAAAATGAGGAATATGCCCTGATTTTAGAAAAAATTAAGCCGAAATTGCCGATATTTCGGCTTAATTTATTTATTTTTTTATTCGATATAAAAAAGGAAGAAAATCAAAGAGGGTGAAGGCTATGCGTATCGAGGGCGCAAAAAGCGTTGATATTCACCTTGTCGGCACAAACAGGTGGTCAAAAGAAGCGGAGGTTCTCGCGGAGAACTCCAGGGAAGGTCTGAGGAATGCGAAAGAGGTTTTAGATGCTCCGGTCAGAGAATTTACGGAAGGCGACTTCAAAAATCTTGCCGAGGACCTGGAGGATCTGGCGATAGAAATAAAAGATATGCGGTTTGAATTTTCCATCCATGAGGAAACCAAAAGGGTCATAGTGAGGATATACGACAGGGAAAGCAACGAGCTCATAAGCGAGATACCTCCGGAAAAGTTTTTAGACCTCATAGCGAACATCTGGAAACAAGTGGGGTTAATTATAGATAAAAAGGTATGATTGGTTTAAAATTAAGGCAGGTGGTGAAAATATGGCTTACAGCAACTTGAGGATAGGTGGCCTTGCCTCGGGAATTGACATTGACCAGATAATTTCGGACCTCATGAAAGTAGAGCGCACAAAGGTTGACAAGCTCTACCAGCAAAAAAAGATTTTGGAGTGGCAAAAAGAAGATTACCGGAACATCAATCTGAAGCTTAAGTCTTTGTACGATTTCGTCTTTAACATGAAGCTTCAGGGTACGTATTTGAAGTACAAGACGACGGGTACGCTTTCTTCCGGGCAATCGGCAGACACTTATTTTACTGCCAGCGCCGGCGCTTCCGCCATTCCAGGGGAGTATAAGGTAAGTGTAGTAAGTCTTGCCGAAAGCGCGAAGCTTGAAAGCGGAAGTCCTATATCAGTAACTTATAAGCAAATAGATCCCTCAAAATCCATAAAGGATCAGCGAGATTACTTTGCAAACGACCCGTTCGGCGGAAACGATACATTGAGTGAATTTAAGTTTACCATCACGGCAAACGGTAAGTCCAAAACCTTCATCTTCAAGACGACTGACTCTTTGAATTACATACTTTCAACAATATCATCAGACAGCACGATAAATGTCTCAGCGTATTATGACCCTATCACCGATAAGGTTGTATTTAAGACCAAGGATACCGGGGCAAGTACAAGTATCAGCATTATAAATGAAAATGGCGGTGGCAACCTGTTTGGAGAAACAGGTGCCTTTAAGATAAGTGGCTCAGGTACAGGTAAAAACGCTGTTGTAAAAATAAGTGATATAGATGGAACGAATGAAATCACCATAGAAAAAACCTCCAATACCTTTACCATAGGCGGTATTACATTCAATCTGAGAAAGGAGATGGCTCCGGGGGAAAGCGCTATACTCAAAGTGGAGCGGGATATCGACGGTGTCGTCGATACGATAAAGAAGTTCGTGGAGTTGTACAACGAAACCATAGACTACATAAACAAAGAGCTCAGCGAGCAGCGCTATAGGGATTACCTTCCCCTTACCGAGGAGCAAAAAAAGGAAATGAAGGAAGACGAGATTAAGTTATGGGAGGAAAAGGCAAGGAGCGGCCTTTTGCGTTCGGACCAGCTTGTGATGTCCATACGGGATAAGATGAGAGAAATACTGTACACTCCGGTAAAAGGGCTTCCTGCCGAATTCGATTCGCTTCTGGACATAGGCATAAAAACCGGATCTTATTACGAAAAAGGAAAACTGTACCTTGATGAGGCAAAATTACGGGAAGCCCTGAGTAAGGACCCCGAAGCGGTAATGAGGCTATTTACGAACGCGGGTGACAGCTCTACCGGAAAGGGAATAGCGGTAAGCCTTTACGATGTGCTTAAAGCAGGGATTAAGAGCATTACAGATAAGGCAGGAGGCGGAGATTTTGAGGTTTTCGACAACAGTTTTCTCGCAAGGAGGATAAGGGAAGTAGACGATAAAATTAAAGTAATGGAAGAAAAGCTCAAAGAAATCGAGGACCGCTACTGGCGGCAGTTTACGGAGATGGAAAAGGCCATAGCGGCCATGAATCAGCAGAGCATGTGGCTCGCAAACCAGCTGGGGCTTTATAGCTCAAATTCATAAAGAAAAAAAAAGGGGGGGTCTTCGGTGGTGAATCCGTACCAGCAGTATCAGGAAAATCAAGTAATGACGGCACCGCCGGAAAGGCTGGTGCTGATGCTTTATGAAGGTGCGCTTAGGTTTTTGAGACTTGCCAAAAAGGCCGTAGAAGAAAAAAATTATGCCGATGCAAACAACTACATTGTGAGAGTGGAAGATATAATAATGGAACTCAACATGAGCCTCGACATGAATTACGAGCTTTCGAAAAATCTGAGAAGCCTTTACAACTTCATCTACGAGAAGCTGATAGAGGCGAATATAAAAAAGGATTTAAGTAAGTTGGAAGAGGTAGAAGGGTTGCTCGAAGGGCTAAAGGAAGCATGGCAGGGGGCCTACGTCGAGGTCATGAAGGCAAAAAAGACGGCGTTATAATTATGCTATAATAATATAAAAAACGGAAAAGAGACGATTGTATGGAAGTGCTATTTAGCGAAAAGATAAAAAACCTTGAGGAAATTTTAGCCATTACCTTAAAAATGAAAGAAGCGGTAATTGCTGAGGACACTTCAGCATTGCTGGAGCTGGTGGAAAAAAGAAGGCAGCTCATAGAAATATCCGAGAAGATAGATGAGAAAATAAAAAGAGAATTTGCCGGTATGGATGAGGGCATTGAAAGCTTTAAGAGAAGTATAAGAGAAAAGCTTTTGGAAATAAAAATGCACGATGAAGAAGTCGTAAAGCTGGCAAAAAAACTTTATACAGACATTGAGAGAAAAATTAACGATTTAAATTTTGCTAAAAAGGTAACGCAACGATATACCGATCCATTCAGTAAAGCGAATTTCGGCGAAGGTTTTTTTATCGATAAAAGGGAATAGTACTTTTTTTGGGAGCGGGGTTTAAAAATGGTTGATTTGACGGGCGTACACCGGGTAATCTCTCGAATAGAGGAGATAAAAGCAAGGTTTAACGTAAATGTAGAAAAGAGTTTCGGCGAAATTTTAGAAAATGCGATAAGTGAATATGAGACAAAGCTAAACAAAGCGAAAGATAATGTACAGGAGGCAGATATCCCCGAAAAGAAGGCGAAGGAAATAATAGAACGAACGGCAAGAGCTTTGGGTGTGGATGCGGATTTAGCTCTTGCAGTAGCCAAGGTGGAGTCCAATTTTAAGCAGAATGCCGTGTCCAGTAAAGGCGCAGTAGGAATAATGCAGCTCATGCCGACGACTGCAGCGAGTCTAGGGGTGAATCCCTACGACGTAGAAGAAAACGTGCTGGGAGGGGTTTTTTATCTAAAAAAGCTCCTCGAACGCTACGACGGTGATGTAGTTAAAGCTTTGGCGGCATACAATGCCGGGCCTTTTAATGTCGAGAAATATGGAGGAATTCCCCCCTTTAGGGAGACTCAGGAATATGTGGAAAAGGTAATGAAATATTACATGAGCATGAAAGAAAAATAAATTTTTCTTGCTTTTTTTCTTTTTAAGGTATATAATTAGCATAAGGCATTGCTTAGGTCTGTGGTTGAAAGTCGAAGCCTGCCGCGGGCAAAGCGACTCCCTCCGGGTATTTGATACCCACGGCGGCCGGTGGAGGGGATGACCAGGTCAGCTAAGGAATGCCGGAAGAATCTAAATCAAAGTGAGGGGTTTTTTTAATGGCATTCCAGGACAAGGTATTAGTATGCAAAGACTGTGGGAAGGAGTTCGTCTTTACAGCAGGCGAACAGGAATTCTACGCGCAGAAGGGCTTTGAAAACGAGCCCAGCCGCTGCAAGGCATGCAGGGACGCGAGAAAGGCAAGCAGGAGGGATTTCGGCGGGAGGAAAGCAGCGCAGAGGACACTGTACGATGCAGTTTGTGCCGACTGCGGCGCGCCAACAAAGGTACCTTTCAAGCCCAGGAACGACAGGCCGGTGTACTGCAGCGAATGCTTCAGGAAGCACAGAGTTGCAAGCGAAATTTAAGTAAGATTAACTAACGTAAATAGAGGTCCGGGATACCGGGCCTTTTATTTTTTTAAAAACGTATTGAAATATTATTCCGGGCAATGTATAATTATACCCAAAAGCGTGAAAAAGGAGGCAAAGCTGGAATGAAAAAAATCTTCGCAATACTATTGATTCTGGTTTTTGCAGCGGTGTTCGCTGTCGGGTGTGGACAAAAGCAAACGGCGAATCAGCAAAGTTCCCAGGGGACTACAAATGCCCAGGGAAGCGCCCAGGAAGATGCGGTTGAAAGAATAAAGAAGGCCGGGAAATTGGTGGTTGGGACCAGCGCCGACTACCCGCCTTTTGAGTTTCACCAGGTGGTAAACGGGAAGGATGAAATAGTGGGCTTTGACATCGATTTGGCCAAAGCCATAGCGGACGAACTGGGAGTGGAGCTGGAAATAAAGGATATGGACTTTAAGAGCATAATTCCCGCTGTGCTCACAAAGACGGTCGACATAGGGATTGCCGGTTTTACCATAACTGAAGAAAGGAAAAAGAGCGTCAACTTTTCCGATCCCTATCTCGAAGGAGGACAGCAAATTATAACCTATAAAGGAAGCGGTGTAAAAAGCAAAGAAGACCTGAAGGGCAAGACCATAGGAGTGCAGATTAGCACGACTGGAGAAGAAGAGGCGAAGAAAATAGAAGGTGCAAAACTAAAGCAGTTTGACACGGTAGATGCAGCGATGATGGACCTTTTGAACAAGCGCATCGAAGCTGTGATTGTAGACTTTGCCGTAGCTCAGGCTTATGCCGCCAATAATCCGGACAAATTGGAGCTCGTAGGTGAGATGCTGGACGATGCGGCAAAAGCAGTCGTATTGCGAAAGGAGGATGTAAAACTCCTTGAAGTAGTAAACAAGGTCATAAAGCAGCTAAAGGGAAGCGGCGAGCATGAAAAACTCGTTAAAAAATGGTTTATAGACTACAAACCCTCGAATTAGGTTTAGGACCGAAAGGAGAAAATCCAGTTGGATAAATTGAATTTTTCAATAGTTCTACCTTACATCCATCTATTTTTCAGAGGAGCGCTCACGGCCTTTGAAATTACCCTGCTTGCGGTGCTCATCGGCATCGTCATAGGAACGTTTATGGGAATAGGGAAGATGTCCCGGCTTTTCCCGGTGAGATTTCTCTGCAGCGCTTACGTCGAGGTTATAAGGGGCACTCCGCTCCTTGTACAACTTCTCATATTCTATTTCGGACTTCCGCAGATTTTGGGATTTACCATACCCGAGTTCCCGGCAGCTGTGCTGGCACTGGGAATTAACAGCGGAGGTTATGTGGCTGAAATAGTAAGGGGGGGAATCCTCGCCGTAGACAGGGGGCAGATGGAAGCGGCAAGGTCCCTGGGGATGACGTACGGTCAGGCCATGAGGTATATAATCCTGCCGCAGGCTTTTAAAAAAATGATTCCTCCTTTGGGCAACGAATTTGTGACGCTTTTAAAGAACTCATCTCTTGCCACTACGATAGGATTTCCGGAACTTACCAGGGCGGCCCAGATAGTGGCTGGAAACACCTACAGGCCTTTTGAGCCTTACTTGACGGCGGCTGCATTTTACTTCGTTATGACGGTCAGTTTTTCGTGGCTGATGTCGCTTATCGAAAGGAGGCTGGCGGCCAGTGATTGAAGTTAAAGACCTTTATAAGAATTTCGGAAAACTCGAAGTATTGAAAGGCATCAACGCCAGGATAGAAAAAGGAGAAGTCGTGGTGGTCATAGGCCCCAGCGGTTCCGGAAAGAGCACCTTTTTGAGGTGCCTTAACCTCCTGGAAAAACCCACAAGAGGAGAGATAAAAATCGAGGGCAAGTCGCTTCTCGACCCGTCGACGGATATAAACAAGGTGAGGCAGGACGTGGGGATGGTTTTCCAGCACTTTAACCTTTTCCCCCACAAGACGGTGGTAGAAAATATAACTCTCGCGCCGATAAAGGTAAAGGGAATATCCCCTAAAGATGCTAGAGAAAAAGCAATGGAATTGCTGGAAAGGGTAGGCCTTGCCGATAAAGCAGAGTGTTTTCCCGCTTCCCTTTCAGGAGGGCAAAAACAGCGGGTTGCCATAGCCAGAGCCCTTGCCATGAATCCGAAAGTAATGCTCTTTGACGAGCCAACCTCTGCCCTGGACCCAGAGATGATAAAGGAAGTGCTGGATGTCATGAAGGACCTGGCTTCGGAGGGCATGACTATGGTGGTCGTGACCCACGAGATGAGGTTTGCCAGGGAAGTGGGAGACAGGGTGCTTTTTATGGATGAAGGAAAGATACTGGAAGAAGGCACTCCCGAAGAAATTTTCGAAAGCCCCCAAAATCCGAGGACAAAGGAGTTTTTAAGCAAAATATTGTAGAAAAGTAAAACCCCTCCCATTTTAGAAACCCCCGGGCGCAATGCCCGGGGGTTTTATTTAAGATTAAATTAACATATCCCGTGCCTTAAAAAGCTTGTATATCATAAGGCATGCCGAAATAAGGAGCAGTAATGAAAGGACGGGCGGGATTGTAATCAAAAGCCGCGCGAATTCCGGCGATTTTCCGGTAGCCTGGACGGTTTCAGAAAGCACGCCGGAGTAGTCCTTCAAAACCCGGTATCCGAACCGGAGCCAGAGGGTCGACACCGCGAAGGATACGGGGAAAACAAACAGTGCCATGGTATAGCCCATGGCCCGCCTTTTTTTCAAGGCGTTTAATCCAAGGAAAATTGGGAGCACCAAAACTAAGGAAAAGACGGCGCCAACAAATTGCGGAGAAAGGGCCATAAGTAAAGCTGAAGTCAAGGTGAATAGTCTAATTCCCGTATTCAGCGGTCCCAAAGAATTGGTGAAATCAAAATAGGCGGCATTGGCGTATCGCAAAAAAGAGTAAACTTCATTCAAGTTGTTGCCGTTTTTTAGCAAAGCTTTGCCTTTTTTCAGGAGAGATTCGTAGACCTGTTTTTGGGTTTCCCCTTTTATCAAATCTGCATCAAAATTACGGTAACGATTTTTTGCCTTTTCAAGCTCCTTCGTCAGGGAAGCTCGAATTCTCGGTGAAATGGAGGAGGAATTTAACTTTTTCTCGATGGAAGTTAATATGCCAAATATTTCATTTTCCAAGCTATAACCCCCAGCTTGCCAAATTTTTTGTTTTAACTTTTCAGCCATATTAAATTATAATTAAATTATAGCATATTAAGACATCACTTTGGAGGGGTATCTATGGCTCCCTCTCTCAAAGGTGAGGCGGAATATGTGATAGAGCTTTTAAAAAATATCATCGAAATGATCCCGGATGCCGTTATGGTGGCCGACAGAGAAGGAAAATGCATTATGGTAAACCAGGCTTACAAAAACTTGAGCGGCCTTTCGGAAGAAGATGTGGTCGGAAAACCGGCAGATGTCGACATAGCAGAAAATGACAGCGTCCTCATCAAATCCATCCGCGAGGGCAGGGAATTTTCCAATCTTTTCCGGCGGGTGGGCCCGGAAAGGAGGGAGGTTCTCTGCAGCGCAAAGCCCATTTATATCAGGGGAGAACTGGTGGGAAGTGTTGGAGTGATGCACGACATATCGGAGATTAAAAGGATGAGCAGGGAACTGGAGCTAAAGACAAAAATGCTTCGCAACCTGGAGTCCAAGTACACGCTGGATGACATACTGGGAAACAGCGAAAAGATCATGAAGGCGAAGGAAGAAGCCAAAGCCTGTGCCGGCGTGTCGGCGACCGTATTGCTCGTGGGAGAAAGCGGAACCGGCAAGGAACTCTTCGCCCACGCCATCCACAACATGAGCCCGAGGGCTTCAGGACCTTTTGTAAGGGTGAACTGTGCTGCCATAAATAAAGAGCTTTTGGAAAGCGAGCTTTTCGGGTACGAAGGAGGCGCCTTCACCGGTTCGCTGAGGTACGGGAAAAAGGGGTATTTTGAGCAGGCCGACGGCGGGACGCTGTTTTTGGATGAAATAAGCGAATTCAGCCTCCCCGCTCAGGCGAAGCTTCTAAGGGTGCTTCAGGAGCAGGAAGTGATGAGGATTGGCAGCACCGTGCCCAAAAAAGTGGACGTAAGGATTATAGCTGCCACCAACCGAAACTTGGAGGAAGAAGTGCGAAAGGGGAATTTCAGACACGACCTTTACTACCGCCTGAACGTGGTCAGGATAACGATACCGCCGCTGAGGGAGAGAAAGGAAGATATACCGCTTCTTTGCAAAAGCATAATAAAAAAGTACAACCAGAAGTACGGCCGGGGGATTAATTCGATATCAAAAAAAGCTATGGAGATTTTGATGTCCTACGACTGGCCAGGAAACGTGAGGGAACTTGAAAACGTAATAAGCCGCGCCATGATAAACATGGACATATCCGAAAAGGAGATAAAGCCCGAACACCTGCCGGAGCTGGCGGATCATCAGGGGGCTATGAGGCAGCTTGCGGATGGCGAGATTGTGATAAGCTTGAATGGCAAGACTTGGGAGCAGGTAAAAAGAGAGTTTGAGTCAAAGGTTCTCAGTTATTTCCTGAACAGGAAAAAGTCCAAAACCGAAATTGCAAAAGACCTCGGCATAACTCGAAGGGCGTTGTACAAAAAGCTTAAGTTATTGGAAAGTAGTGAAATAACAGAATAAATGCGACGATTGCGAAAAAAACGGGAACAAAAGTATACATTACGGATGTTTCCGGGCCTCATAAAATCGAATGCGAGAACAAAAGTATACGCCGGTGAGAACGAAATTACACGCAAATCCCTCCCCGAAAGACGTTCGACGAATTGGTATATTTTTTGCTTATTATAATTTTTGTCGAAAAATGAAAGGGGAGGGTTGATTTTGAAGATAGATATTTTTAAAGAGATGGAGAAACACGGTTTCGAGCAGATAATCTTCAATTACGACAAAACCACCGGACTTAAGGCGATTATAGCCATTCACGATACCACGTTGGGTCCTGCGCTCGGTGGCTGCCGCATGTGGCCTTACGAATCGGAGGATGAAGCCCTGATCGATGCCATGCGGCTTGCAAAAGGTATGACATATAAATGCGCCATATCGGATAACAATTTCGGAGGCGGTAAGACGGTCATTATTGGTGACCCCAAGAAAGACAAGTCGGAAGCGCTTTTTAGGGCTTTAGGCAGGTTCGTTCAGACATTAGGAGGAAGGTACTACACCGGGACCGATGTGGGGACTACAGGGATGGATTTCGTATATGCCAGCCGGGAATCCGACTATCTCGTGGGGCTGCCCGAGGAGTACGGAGGAAGCGGAAATTCCGCTCTTCCAACAGCTTACGGTGTGTACAGGGGTATGAAGGCTGCGGCCAGGGTAGTGTTTGGCACAGAATCTTTAAAAGGCATGAAAGTTGCTATTCAAGGGGTCGGCAAGGTCGGGCAGATTCTGGTGGATTATCTCGCCGAAGAGGGGGCAAAGACGGTAATTTCCGATATAAGTGAGGAAAACATAAACAAGGTGAAATCGAAACATCCACATGTAGAGGTGGTGGAACCCGAAAATATATACGATGTGGAGTGCGATATATTTGCCCCATGCGCTCTGGGCGGAATATTAAACGATGATACCATTCCGAGATTGAGATGCAAAATAATAGCCGGTTCTGCCAACAACCAGCTTCTTGAGCCACGTCACGGGGATATGCTGCACGAAAAAGGTATCCTATACGCCCCCGACTATGTCGTGAACGCCGGAGGGCTCATACAGGTGGCCGACGAACTGGAATACAAAGATAATGAAAAACGGCACGAACGAGTTATGATGAAAACCGCCGCCATTTACGACATCCTGATCAAGATATTCACTATAAGCAAGGAGCAAAATATCCCCCCTCATAAGGTAGCTGACAGGCTTGCAGAAGAAAGAATAGAAGTTATCGGAAAACTTAAAACTACTTACGTGAAAAGGTAGGCGGAAGGTATATGGGGCTTTGTATACTTGCAATAAATCCGGGTTCAACATCTACCAAAATATCGGTATTTGATGGTGAAGAAGAAGTTTTTACCGAAAATATAGTGCACGATTATGAGGAATTGAAAAAGTTCAAAAATGTGATTGAGCAGCAAGACTACCGTTACGAAGCCATCTTAAAGGCTTTAAAAGAAAAAGGATTTTCCCTCGACCGGATAGACGTGGTGGCGGCAAGGGGAGGAATAATGCGGCCGGTTAAGGCCGGAACTTACCGCATAAACGAAAGCATGCTTGAAGACCTGAAAAATGCCGTGGGGGGAGAGCACGCTTCCAACGTTTCGGCTTTCATTGCCCACCGTATCGCGAAGGAAAAGGGCATCCCTGCATTTGTCGTGGATCCAGTTTCGGTGGATGAAATGGAGGATGTGGCGCGGATTTCTGGACTTTGCGGAATCGAAAGGAAGAGCTTGTCCCATGCGCTCAATATAAGGTGCGTCGTGTATAAAATTGCCCAAGAGCTGGGGAAAACGCCGGCGGAGCTAAATTTCATAGTGGCCCACCTGGGGGGAGGAATTTCCATCGCTGCCATCGAAAGAGGGCGGATGGTGGATGTGGAGAGCGCTAACTGCGAAGGGCCCTTTTCTCCGGAGAGAACCGGCGGACTTCCCATCCTGGAACTGGTGGAATTGTGTTTCAGCGGCAAATATACGAAAGAAGAGATAAAAAGAAAGTTAATCCAGGAAGGCGGCCTTTATTCGTACCTTGGCACGAAAGATGTAAAAGAAGTGGAAGAAAGGGCAGAAAATGGTGATAAAAAAGCCGCCCTCCTGCTGGATGCGATGGTATACCAGATAGCCAAGGGCATCGGCGAGATGGCGACGGTATTGAAAGGCGAGGTGGACTTTATAGTCCTCACAGGGGGCATCACCAAGTCTGAGCGAATTTGCGATGCTATATCGGAAAGGGTAAAGTTTATTGCGCCGGTCAGGAGGATTCCGGGTGAGGAGGAAATGAGGGCCCTGGCGGAGGCGGCATGTCGTGTGATGGAGGGAAAAGAAGAAATTTTGTGCTACGGGGAGGAAAGGCAATATGTTTAAAAACTTCAACGAAATGCTGGAAAAATTGAGAAACCTCCCCCCTCTTCGCGTAAGTGTCGTACAAGCTGCCGATGCCGCGGTGCTGGAAGCCGTGAAGGATGCCTGCGATAAGGGCATAATCGAGCCGATTTTAGTCGGCGAAAAAGAGAAGATTCAAAAAGAGGCACTGAAAGCAGGATTTCCAGTAAAAAATGTGGAAATTGTAGA
Source organism: Fervidicola ferrireducens (assembly GCF_001562425.1). Taxonomy (GTDB): domain Bacteria; phylum Bacillota; class Thermosediminibacteria; order Thermosediminibacterales; family Thermosediminibacteraceae; genus Fervidicola; species Fervidicola ferrireducens. The sequence goes on along the minus strand of NZ_LOED01000001.1, from coordinate 110,094 downwards.
TTGTTCACCGGAGGAAGCTCCTTTAACCGGTGTTCGCCTGGTGCATGAGAACAGGGCCGACGTGCTCATGAAGGGCCTCGTGGACACTGCGACGTTCATGAAAGCCGTCCTCAATCCCGATTTCGGATTGAGGACCGGGGAACTTTTAAGCCATTTGGCGGCCTTTGAAGTGCCCAACTTCAACAGGATAATTTTCGTAACCGACGGCGGCATAAACATCGCGCCGACCCTTGAAGAAAAGATTTCCATCCTGAAAAATGCAATAAGAGCCTTAAGAGCAATCGGATACACCGAACCAAAAGTAGCCGTGCTTTCTGCGGTGGAGACCGTTTCTTTCAAGATGCAGTCTTCGGTAGATGCCGCCATTCTGGCGAAGATGGCGGAAAGAAACCAGATAAAAGGCGCTTTGGTGGATGGACCTCTGGCTCTGGACAACGCCGTTAGCGAGGAAGCGGCTGCACATAAGGGAATAAAAAGCCCGGTGGCCGGCAGGGCCGACCTGATACTGGTTCCCAACATTGAAACGGGTAACGCCCTGGGCAAGTCCCTGACTTTTCTCGCAGGTGGCCTAATGGCAGGCATAGTGGTCGGAGCAAAAGCGCCGGTAGTGCTGTCGTCGCGTGCGGATTCACCCCTTTCCAAACTGATGTCCATTGTATTAGCATGTCTTGTTAAGCGAGGTGAAAAGACTTGAAGAAAGCATTTCTTACCGGAAACGAAGCTATAGCCCGCGGTGCGTACGAATACGCGGTAAGTTTTGCATCGGCCTATCCGGGCACCCCCAGCACTGAAATATTGGAGAATATATCAAAGTACCCCGAAATATACGCCGAATGGGCTCCTAACGAAAAAGTAGCGCTGGAAGCTGCAGCAGGGGCTTCTATGGCCGGCGCAAGAGCCATAGTTTCAATGAAACACGTGGGCTTGAATGTAGCGGCCGACCCGCTTTTTACCCTAGCTTATACCGGTGTAAACGGCGGCCTTGTAATCGTTACCGCCGATGACCCGGGTATGCACAGCTCGCAGAACGAACAGGACAACAGAAATTTTGCGCCTTTTGCGAAAATCCCCATGCTGGAGCCCTCCGACAGCCAGGAGGCAAAGGATCTGATCGGTGAAGCCTTGAAAATAAGCGAGATGTTCGATACTCCCATTCTTTTCCGGACCACGACGCGCGTATCCCACAGCCGAAGCGTTGTACAATTGGGCGAGAGAAAGTCCTTGGAAATGAAGCCCTATTCTAAAAATCCGGAAAAATTCGCCATGATTCCCGGCTTTGCCAGGAAAAGAAGATTAAATTTAAAGGACAGGCTCGCAGCTTTAGAGGATTACAGCGAACAGTTCCCCTACAACAGGATAGAGTTGGGCAAAAATTATGAAGTCGGAATAATAACGAGCGGCATCAGCTACCAGTACGTTAAGGAAGTTTTCGGCGACGAAGTGAGTGTTTTGAAACTCACGATGACCTTCCCCCTTCCCAAAAAACTCATCGCCGCTTTTGCAGAAAAGGTAAAGGAAATCTACGTGGTGGAGGAGCTAGACCCGTACCTTGAAAACCAGATAAAGGCGATGGGGTTTAAAGTAAAGGGTAAGGAGGTAATTCCGGAAATCGGCGAGCTGAGCCCCGAAATACTGCGGGAAAAACTGAAGGGGGAAAAACCGGGTATTACCTTCAAACCGTATGCTCAGCTGCCTTCAAGACCTCCCGTGCTGTGTCCGGGATGCCCCCACAGGGGTGTTTTCTACGTGCTCAAAAAGATGAAAGCAGTGGTGACCAGCGATATAGGCTGTTACAGCCTGGGAGTGCTTCCTCCTTTGGAGTCCATCGACAGCATACTGTGCATGGGTGCCAGCATCAGCATGGGGCACGGATTTAAAAAGGCCTTTGAAGCTAACGGCAAGAATGCCACCGTGATTACAGTCATAGGGGATTCCACCTTCCTGCATTCAGGCATTACGTCGCTTATGGACGCCGTCTACAACCGCAGCAATACCATAAATATTATTGTGGACAACAGCATTACCGCCATGACCGGCCACCAGCACCATCCCGGCACCGGGTACAACGCAAAAGAAGAACCCGCTCCGGCGGTATCTCTGGAAGCCATCTACAGGGCCCTCGGCGTCGAAAACGTGGTTGTAGTGGATTCCTACGATTTGAAGGCGGTCGAAAATGCAGTGAAAGACGCGATGAAGTACAAAGACGGCCCGAGCGTGATAATTGCAAGAAGGGCCTGTGCTTTGCTGAAAGGGAAGGGTCCCAAGGGACTTTACGCCGTAAATGAGGAAAAGTGCAGGAAGTGCAAAATCTGCTTGAGGCTGGGATGCCCTGCGATCCAGGTCAAGGGCGACGGGGTATTCATTAACCCCTTGAGCTGCGTCGGATGTGCGGTCTGCGTCCAGGTGTGTCCCTTCGGCGCAATAGAAAAGGCGGGTGATGAGTAATGGCGGTAAAGAGCATATTCATTTCCGGAGTTGGCGGGCAGGGGACCATTCTCGCTGGGAAGGTTATAACAACCGCCTTGGTGAACCTGGGTTACGACGTTAAAATGTCCGAAGTCCACGGGATGGCCCAGAGAGGAGGAAGCGTAATAACCCAGATAAGATATGGCGATAGGGTTTATTCACCTCTCATTGAAAAAGGAAGGGCGGATGTGCTTTTGGCCTTCGAGAAGCTTGAAGCGGCAAGGTACGTGGAGTACCTTTCGCCGGAAGGCACTCTTATCGTCAATGACCTTGAAATGCCTCCGGCGTCGGTCCTGGTGGGTAAGGAGGAATATCCGGCCGACATAGTTGAGCGCCTGAAAGAAGAGATAAGAAATATGATAGTGGTTGATGCGGTCGGGGTTGCAAAAGAATGCGGCGAAATACGGGCTCAGAATATGGTGCTGGTGGGTGTCTTGGCCAGGGTGATGGACTGGCCTAAAGATGCCTTCGTCGAGGTAATCAGGGATGTAGTCCCTGCCAAATACGTTGATGTGAATATCAGTGCTTTTGAAAGAGGGTGGGATATGGGCATGCTGTAAGGCTTGTAGAACTTTTTTTAAAGATAATTTTAAGAATATTAGCAAATGCAACCATTTTATTCAAAGGCAAAATAATTATATTGACAAAGAGAATTTTTCTAATGTATAATTTTAGACAAATATGTATAAAAAGTTCACAAAAGGAGGGTTTCTATGTCAAACAGCAGGGAAAACTGGGGTACAAAGCTTGGACTCATCCTTGCCATGGCCGGTAATGCTATAGGCCTCGGCAACTTCTAGCGGTTCCCATACCAGGTTGCCAAAAATGGCGGCGGCGCATTCATGCTCCCTTATTTCGGTGCCCTTTTGCTCATAGGCATACCTCTCATATATGTGGAATGGATGCAGGGCCGCTACGGCGGCAGGTACGGCCACGGCACCCTGGGATGCTCCACTTACCTTCTGGCAAAGGATAGGCTCGGACATTCCAACGCGGCCATTCTAGGTGCGATTCTTGGAATGATGGTGTTCGCCGTAACGACTCTGGTGAACTCATATTATATCCAAATAATAGGCTGGACTCTTGGTTACACCTATCTTTCCCTAACCGGCGGTTATATGGATGCATCCAAATCAACTGCGGAGATTTTCGTAAGTTATATCCAGAATCCCGTAATGTCACTTTTATTCTGGGTAATAGCTTTGGCGCTCCTGGCGTATGCGCTGAGCAAGGGCGTGCAGGGCGGTATTGAAGCATGGGCTAAAGTTATGATGCCGTTACTTTACGTTTTCGGACTAATCCTTATCGTAAGAACGTTGACCCTGGGAACGCCTGTAAATCCTGACTGGTCCCCCATAAAAGGCCTCGACTTTATATGGTCTCCCAAATGGGAGGAACTCAACTGGCAGGCGGCGCTGGCAGCGGCGGGCCAGATATTCTTCACCCTTTCGCTCGGCATGGGTATAGTCCAAAACTACGCTTCTTACATGAAGCCCGACGAAGATATTGTGCTCTCCGCCACGTCGATGGTATTTTTAAACGAATTTGCTGAAGTCATTCTGGGAGGCACCATCGCCATTCCAATAGCGTATACTTTCCTTGGACCCGAAGGCGTGGCAGGCGGCCCCGGGCTTTCGTTCATAGCTCTTCCCAACGTGTTTCGCATGATGCCTGCAGGCGGAATCTTCGGAGCCTTCTGGTTCCTGGTGCTGTTCTTTGCCGGTTACACTTCGGCCATCGCGATGTACAACTACCTCATAGCCATACTGGAAGAAGACCTCAAGGTACCGAGAAAGACGGCAGCTCTCTGGGTCTTCGCGTTCTACATCATTGTAGGTCTGCCTTCGGCTCTTGAGCCCATTTTGACCAAGACCGGTGACCTGGCATTCCTCAGCGAACTTGACAACTGGGTGGGATCTTACCTGCTGGTGGTCGTAGGTTTGTTAGAGGCTATAGTGGCAGGGTGGCTGTTTGGACCGGAAAAAGCTCTTGAGGAAATAAACAGGGGCAGTTGGTGGAAGGTGCCCTCTGGAGTTTTCACCCTGATGATAAAATACGTGACTCCGCTTGCAACCGGAATATTATTAGTGCTCTCGACCATTAGCTATATTCAGGCTGGTTATTTCAGATGGGTGCCCAGCTTTGTAGAAAATTCGCCCCAGCTGGTGCCCTGGGTGCAGGGCGCGCGGTTGCTGCTAGTAGGAATATTAATACTAGGCTTTGTAGAATCCTACTATTCGATTCAGAAAAATTACGGAAAAGCCCAGGCTCAAAAAGGCCTGAAAGCCTAAAGGAGGCGGTAGAATGTCGGGTGGAGCATTGTTTTTCCTGGTGTCTGCATGGGCATTCATCTTAATAGGTGTCTTTGTCACCATGAGCAATCTGGTGAAGCACCAGTCTAAATGAGGAGCTGCAAACTTGCAGCTCCTTTCTAGTGCGATTTATGCCAGCATCATGCGGTCTTCTGCGAATTTTTCCCCCTGGACCTCTTCGAATTTCTTTAAGAGCCTTTCGATGGTCATTGCGGCCTTTTCCTTACCCCTGATATCCAGCACTATTTTTCCGTGATGCATCATCAAAAGCCGGTTGCCCATCCTTATGGCGTCTTCCAGGTTATGGGTGACCATAATTGTCGTTATTTTTTCTTCCTTTACGATCCTTTCGGTCAAATCGTTGACTATTATTGCCGTTTTGGGGTCCAGGGCGCCGGTATGCTCGTCAAGCAACAAAATCCGCGGCTTTTTCATGGTGGCCATGATCAGCGTCAATGCCTGACGCTGTCCGCCTGAGAGGCTCTTGACTTTTTCGGCAAGGCGCTCTTCAAGGCCAAGGGAGATGTTGGAAAGGTATCTTTTGAAAATCTGACGTTTTTTAGCAGTGAGCCCCCATCTCAGGGAAATGTTGCAGGCCCTTGAATAAGCCAATGACAGGTTTTCTTCCACCGTCATGGAGGGAGAAGTTCCTAGCATGGGGTCCTGAAATACGCGTCCGATAAAAGCGGCCCTTTTGTATTCGGGGAGATTTGTTATATTCTTTCCGTCAAGATATATTTTTCCGCCGTCCACCGGAATAACTCCCGCTATGATGTTCAGCAATGTGGATTTTCCGGCACCGTTGCTGCCGATGACGGTGATGAAGTCCCCCTCATTTACTTCCAGAGAAAGGCCGTCAAAGACGCGATTTTCATTGGGGGTACCGGCGTTGAACGTTTTAGAGATGTTTTCCAGGACCAGCATGACTTTCTATCCCCTTTCCGAAGGAATAATTGACCCCCTCATGAAATTTTTGAACCTGGGGATTGTGAGGGCGATTACCACGACTACGGCTGTGAGAAGTTTCAGGTCAGAAGCTTGTGCCAGCCTGAAGGAAAGCACAAGGGAGATGCTGAAGCGGTATAAAATCGAGCCCAATATCACCCCGAGCGTACTGGTTAGTATGGACCTTTCGCCCAAAAGGGCATCGCCTATTATGACGGAAGCAAGCCCGGCTATTATTGTTCCGATTCCCATCCCCACGTCGGCAAAACCCTGATACTGGGCAACGATAGCACCGGAAAGCGCAATAAGCGCGTTCGAAATGCAAAGCCCTATAATTTTGGTTACGTTCGTATTTACCCCCTGGCTCCGGATCATTTGAGGATTATCGCCTGTAGCTCTGAGGCTCAAACCCAGCTGAGTTTTCAAAAACAAGACAAGCATGAGTTCTATCGCACCCGCGAAAAGAAGAAAGGTTACGAGGTAAATATACTCCAACGGGAAGACGGGAAACTGAACTTTTACAAATTCCTGTAAGCTCGTGAAAATGGTGGGCTCATTCAAAAGCGGTATGTTTGGCCGCCCCATTATCCTCAAGTTTATGGAGTATAAGGAAGTCATGGTAAGGATTCCGGACAAAAGTTCGCTTATTTTCGCACCGGTGTTCAAGATCCCGGTAATCAAGCCCGCAAGGGCCCCTGCGAGGATGGCGGCTGCCGTTGCCGTGAAAGGGCTGTGGCCACTTATGATTAGTGATGCGGCCACAGCCGCCCCCAGGGGGAAACTTCCGTCAACGGTGAGGTCGGCGAAATTAAGTATTTTCAAGGTAATGTAAACTCCAAGAGCCATTATGCCGAAAACAAGGCCCTGTTCTACGGATTTTAATAACATATTTTGCCACATCTAAGACACCTCAATTGAAAGAAAAATCATTTTTCTATTATTTCATCGGCTTTTGCCATTACGGCATCCGGTATCTTTATGCCCAGCCTTTCGGCGGCCTTTTTGTTAATTATGAGCTTATATTCCTTTGAACCCTCCACAGGTATTTCGGCGGGATTTTCACCCTTTAAAACTCGAGCGGCGATGGCGCCAGTCTGCTTTCCCAAAAGGTAATAATCGATTCCCAGCGTGGCGAGGGCACCGCCTTCCACCATGCCTCTTTCAGCAGCTATCACCGGGATTTTGGCATCGTTGCAGACCTTGACTACCGCGCCTATGGCAGAGGCAATGGTGTTGTCCGTAGGCGCATATATGGCATCTACTTTTCCGGAAAGGGACTGGACAGCCTGGTTTACTTCGCTGCTGCTGGCTACGGTTGCCTCATGGATGGTGAGATTAAGTTCTTCTGCCGCTTTTTTGGCCAAGTCCACCTGAACTTTGGAGTTGGCTTCGGCGGCGTTGTAAAGTATTCCCACGTTTTTCGCATCCGGGAGTATTTCTTTTAAAAGCTCGAGCTGTTCCTTCACGGGATTCATGTCAGTAGTCCCGGTTACGTTGGTTTCGGGTTTTTCAAGGCTTTTGACAAGGCCTGCAGCTACGGGGTCGGTTACTGCGGTTATTAGAATGGGTATATCTTTAGTTGCGTTGGCCGCTGCCTGGGCGGAAGGCGTGGCTATAGCCAAAATCATATCCACCTTTTCACCGACGAATTTGTTTGCTATGGTTTGAGCGGTTGGAAAATCGCCCTGAGCGTTTTCTATCACAAAGGTGACGTTTTTGCCTTCTTCAAAACCCGCTTCCTTCAAGCCATCGATGAATCCATCCCGCGCTGCATCCAGGGCCGGATGTTCTACAAACTGGGATATGCCGATTTTAAAAACTTTTTGCTCTGCTTTTTTTGGCCTCCGCATCCTGTAAGAAAAAGGGAAATGACGAGAAGAAATGCTAAAGAAATCACAAAAAGCTTTTTCATAAAAAATTACCCCCTTTTCTTTTTTATACGGTAAGTATGGGGGAGAAAAACAAAAAAACACTCGGTAAGAGTGTTTTAAAAACGTTCTCCTACCATACTACCGCCCTACCGTGATATTAATTTTGAATAATATTATATATTTCAAATCCGTTCGGTGTCAATACATTAGATTTAAAAACTCGGAATGGACCTGTGTCCAAGGCCTATTGCTACCTCGTTGAGGTTAAGGAACCCCACGCCGAAGAACATGGCGACGCATATATGTTCGCCGCACCTCGCCATGCCTATTTTTCCTCCTACGTTTAATCCCAGGGCCTTTTGCGTCACCTGAGAGAGGGCTTCTCTTGCCGCACCTATCAAAGCCCCCTCCTGCACGTGCTTTCCCTCTTCAATTACTCCTTCCCGTTTTGCGGCCACCAAAGTCCGCTCTATGATTTTTTTGATGGAGTTATTGAAATCTCCTCCGAAGTCGACGGCGGCCGTCCTGACGTGCATTTTCGAATATTTCTCCTTAAACTCCATTTCCTCTTCCCGGCTCGAAAGAGCCATCTTTATGGCGATTTTCGCCACATCGATGCTTTCCAAATCTCCCACCTCTTTGACTTTTTTAAAATTATTATAGCATGCCGTTGAGAATATTTCCTTATGTTTTTAAGTGGAATGAGTTCATTATTTTTTGTAAAATGAAATGGGTGATAGTATGGGCGAAACAATTTGTTTTGCGGTGAAGACCAAAGACAGAGTTGGTATGGCCCTCGACATTTTAAAAATACTCTATAGGCATGGTATAAACCTGAAGGCCATGGAAGTGGCACCCGGATTAGCCTTTTTGAAAATAGAAAAGGCCGAAGGCCTTTCTTTCGACTTTTTGAAGGAGCAGCTGCTTCAGGAAAAAGATGTGTTGGAAGTTGAAAGGATAAAAATGATGCCGCAGGAGAAAAAGGAAAGAGAAATAAAGGCCGTTTTGGATGCCACGGTTGAAGGCATAATCGCCATCGACAAGAACGGCATAATTACTGCGTTCAACCCAGCGGCGGAGAAAATACTAAGAATCAAGGCTAAAGAAGCCATCGGCAGGCCTGTGGCGGAGATACTCGCGCCGGACATACCTATGTTGAGGACTTTGCAGACGGGAGAAAGTTACGACAACGTGGAAATCGTTTTGAACAACCAAAAGACCAAAAGTCACTATATAACCTCGGGACGTCCCATCCTGGACCAGGACGGCAATCCTGTAGGAGTTGTGGCGTCGCTTCAGGATATTGAAAACGTGATGGAACTCGTATATTCCTTTGCCCAGCCGGCGATGATAACCTTCGAGGAAATTCTCGGGGAAAGCGAGAAGATGAGAAGGGTAAAGGAGATAGCCAAGATTGCTGCGAAAGGAAATTCTACCGTGCTAATAAGAGGCGAAAGCGGGACGGGCAAGGAACTTTTCGCCCGTTCCATTCACATGGCAAGCCCGAGGAAGAATAAACCCTTCGTCGCCGTAAACTGTGCTGCAATTCCGGATACGCTTCTAGAGAGCGAACTTTTCGGCTACGAGGAAGGCGCTTTTACGGGGGCGAAAAAAGGCGGAAAGCAGGGGCTTTTTAAATATGCCGACAAGGGTACTCTTTTTCTGGACGAGATAGGTGAGCTTTCCACCTACCTGCAGGTGAAGCTCCTTCGGGTGCTCCAGGAGGGTAAAATTAGGCTGGTAGGCGGGAACGAAGAAATCCCCGTGGACGTTCGCATCATTGCCGCGACCAACAGAAACTTAGAAAAGCTCATGAAGGAGGGCCAGTTCAGGGAGGACCTTTATTACAGGCTAAACGTCATTCCCATTTTCATACCGCCCCTCAGGGAACGGAAGGAAGACATTCCGATTTTAGCGAGGCATTTAATAAAGAAGCTGAGCCAGAAGGTGGGGAAAAGGATTAACGATATAAGCTCCGAAGCAATGAAAAAACTTATGGAGTATGACTGGCCCGGAAACGTGAGGGAGCTTTCAAACGTGATAGAAAGGGCCATAAACCTGTGCGACGAAGAAGTCATCGGAGTCGAACATTTAGTATTAAAAGAAGAAGAATTGAGCGACTCGCTTTACGTCAGAAAGCCGTGCGGTAAAACGCCCTGTAAGAATCTGAAAGAAGTGGTGGAGGAAGCCGAAAAAAGGGCCATACTAGATGCTCTCTCGAAGTCGAAAAGCATAAGGGAAGCCGCAAAGCTGCTTGGGGTGACCCATGCTACCGTCTTGAACAAGATGAGAAGTTACGGGATAAAGAAAGAAACCCGTTGGTCGGAGGAAATGGTAAAATAATTGACCAAAGGTAATATTTTTAACCGGCAAAAGCGACAGAATGGTAAAAAAATTTACCGAAAAGGCCTAAATCCGGCCCCGGAAGCGATGGTACGGTTTTTGCGAGAGAGTTTTGTGTAGAAAATCACTCGGGAGGGAGTTTTTTATGGGTTTTAACACAAAGGCCATTCACGCCGGACAAAAGCATGACCCGGTGACCGGGGCCCACGTTACGCCGATTTACCAGACTTCGACCTTCGTTTTTGAAAACGTCGACCAGGGTGCGAGGCGCTTCGCCGGTGAAGAAGAAGGTTATATTTACACCAGGCTAGGCAATCCCACCGTCACGGAACTGGAAGAAAAAATGGCGGTTTTGGAAGGCGGTGAGGCGGCTATAGCCACCGCTTCCGGCATGGCGGCCATTTCTACGGTGCTCTTTACCCTGCTAAAGCAGGGGGAACACATCGTAGCCAACGACACCCTTTACGGGTGCACCCACAGCTTTTTGAGCCATATAGCTCCCAAATACGGGATAGAGGTTACGTTTACTGACCTTTCTGACCTTTCGAATCTCGAAAAAGCCATTAAGCCCAATACCAAAGTGGTATATGTGGAAACTCCGGCCAACCCCACGTTAAAGCTGGTGGACCTCAAGGGGACGGCAGAAATAGCCCACAGGGCGGGTGCGAGGGTGGTCGTCGACAACACCTTTATGACGCCGTACCTGCAAAGGCCCATCGAGCACGGGGTTGACATTGTGGTCCACAGCGCCACCAAGTATATAGGCGGCCACGGCGATGTAATTGCGGGTATAATCGTCGGACCGAAGGATTTGATAACCGAAATGAAGATGCCGTATCTTAAGGATATCGGGGGAGTAATCAGCCCCTTTGATGCATGGCTCCTTTTGAGGGGGATAAAAACTCTAGGCCTTAGGATGGACCGCCACTGCCAGAATGCTCAGAAGGTGGCGGAATATTTGGAGAACCATCCGATGATAGAAAAGGTATACTACCCAGGGCTTCCTTCCCACCCGCAGCATGAGCTGGCCAAAAGGCAGATGGATGGCTTCGGCGGAATGATAAGTTTCGAACTCAAAGGCGGAATAGAGGCAGGCAAGGTCTTAATGAACAGCGTTAAATTGATAACCCTTGCGGTGAGTTTGGGATGCGTGGATTCCTTGATTCAGCATCCGGCTTCAATGACGCATTCTCCCGTGCCGAGAGAGGAAAGGTTGAAAGCTGGTATTACCGACGGCCTCGTGAGGCTTTCCGTCGGCATTGAAGATGTTGAGGATATAATTGCGGATTTGGACCAGGCTTTGAAGAAGGTTCAGGAAAGCTTGCAAGCTTAATTTTTCTAAATCTAGAAAGGAGATGTAGATGAAGAAAAGAGAAAACCCGCTTGCACTCTTGCCCCTTTTGATATTCCTTGCAATTTTTTTGGGCAGCGGCCTTTATTTCAACAGCAAGGGCGTCGAGTTTGCCTTCTATCAGCTTCCATCCCCGGTAGCGGCTATGGCGGGGATTGTAGTTGCGTTTGCCATATTCAAAGGTTCACTGGATAAGAAAATGGACAGCTTCATTAAAGGCGTGGGTGATTCCAACATCATAATAATGTGCATGATTTACCTGCTTGCCGGTGCATTTTCTACAGTGGCCGAAGCCATGGGAGGAGTGGATTCAACCGTCAACTTCGGCCTGTCGGTAATTCCGCCGAATATGATACTGCCGGGACTGTTTTTGATAGCAGCCTTTGTTTCCACCGCTATGGGAACGTCCATGGGAACGATAGCTGCAATAGGTCCGATTGCCGTAGACATGGCCATAAAAGCTCAGATACCTTTGCCAATTGCTATGGGCACCGTGGTGGGCGGCGCCATGTTTGGCGACAACCTTTCGATGATTTCGGATACCACCATAGCGGCTACACGCACTCAGGGTTGCGAGATGAAGGATAAGTTCATAATGAACTTTAAAATAGCCTTGCCTGCGGCACTGCTGTCGATAGTTATACTTGCACTTTCCGGGATAGCGGGAAATATACCACAGGGATTGGAATACAATTTTGTAAAGATATTGCCTTATGTATTCGTGCTTGTGCTGGCATTGATGGGACTTAACGTGTTTCTCGTGCTTTTGATTGGTCTTGTTATGGCCGGTGCTATAGGCCTTGCCGATGGAAGCTTCACTTTGCTTGATTTTACTAAAAAAGTGTATGAAGGCTTCGGCTCCATGCAAGAGATATTCATCCTCTCGCTCTTGATAGGCGGCCTTGCGGCGATGATTGCAGAAGAAGGCGGTATAGATTACCTGTTAAACTTGATCAGCCGAAAAATCAAGAGCCGCAAAGGGGCTGAGCTGGGCATAAGTGCCCTTGTATCGGTTGCGGATATTTGTACGGCCAACAACACCGTTGCGATAGTAATAACGGGCCCGATGGCAAAAAAATTGGCTGAGGAAAACGGCGTCGACCCGAGGAGGAGCGCCAGCCTGCTCGACATATTTTCCTGCGTGTGGCAGGGCATCATCCCTTACGGAGCCCAGCTTCTCTTGGCCGGCAGCATAGCGAAACTGTCGCCGGTAGAGATTATACCGTATCTTTATTACCCGTACCTTCTCGGATTATTTACCCTGGCGGCGATAGCCTTTGATTTTCCCAAAGCGGCGAGGAAGCCGGTTAGTTAATCATGCTGCTTTTTAAGACCGTCGATAAAAGTTGGCGGTCTTTTTGTATTTTCAAAAAGCAACTTTAGCACGGGCTTATCTCTTTGTGATGCAAAGTATGCTATAATAAAAATATGTCTAAAAATTACCGGAAGGAGCAAGGGAGAAGGAAATGATGGAGCTCAGGGATTACCACGTTCACCTGGAACAAGGACCTTACACAGTAGAGTGGGTGAAAAAATTTTTAGAAGAAGGTAAAAAAAGGTCTGTAGAGGAAATCGGCTTTTCGGAACACTGCTACAGGTTTTACCAGGCAAAGCATCTTTGGAGAAGTGACGGGCCGAGAGGAAGATGGCACGAGGAAAGGGCAACTAAAGATATCGAGGAGTACATCAAACTCGTGGAAGATGCAAAAAAGCAGGGTTTTCCGATAAAGCTCGGCATTGAAGTGGACTATATTCCGGAATGGGAAGATGAAATAAAGTATTTTGTTTCGTTTTACCCCTTTGACTATGTGATCGGGGCGGTTCACTGGCTGGGTGACTTTGGATTTGACAATCCGGATTTTATGAGCGAATGGGAATCAAGGGACATTTATAAAACCTATATCGAGTATTTCGAGGTGCTGACAAACGCGATATTTTCAGGGATTTTTGATATAATTGCCCATATTGATGTAATAAAAGTTTTCGGTCATAAAACCGAAAAGGACCTTTCTCCGATATACCAAAAAGTAGCAAAAGCCATGCAAAAGTCGAAGGTTTGCGCGGAAGTCAGCACTGCTGGTCTCAGGAAGCCGGTGGGAGAGATTTACCCATCGCCGGACATCATGATTCAACTCAAAAACTACGAAATTCCTTTAATCATAAACTCCGATGCTCACCGGCCGGAAGATGTGGGAAGGGATTTTGACAAAGCTTTGGAATACGTAAGGTCTTTCGGTTTTAAAAATCTATGCTATTTCGAAAAAAGGAAAAGTTTTTTTTACAAAATATAAAAGAGGCGGTATAAATGTTTCATGTCGTGCTGGTAGAACCGGAAATACCTCAAAATACCGGAAATATCGCCCGCACCTGCGCGGCGACCGGGGCGGTGCTCCATCTTGTAGGCCCGCTTGGATTTTCTCTGGAAGACAAATACCTCAAAAGGGCGGGGCTTGATTACTGGCATTTGGTGGATGTAAGATATTACGAAAATTATAGAGAGTTTGAGGAGAAAAACCCCGGTATTTCGGCTTACTTTCTCACGACGAAAGCTGAAAAATGTTATGCGGATGTGCAATACGAGCCGGGTACCTATCTTGTTTTCGGAAAGGAAACGGCGGGCCTTCCTTTGGAACTCTTAAAAGCCAACTGGGAAAGATGCGTAAGGATACCCATGCTGGAAGAAGCCAGGTCTTTGAACCTTTCAAATTCCGTCGCCATAGTGCTTTATGAAGCGTTAAGGCAGAACGATTTCAAAGGGTTGAAAATCAAGGGTCCCTCGTCGAAATGAGAAAAATTAAGCTTTGGCGGTGAAGTTATGCTTCAAATAGGGCAAAAAGTTGAAATGGAAATAACGGGAATGGCTCATGAAGGACAGGGAGTAGGGAGAGTTAATGGCCTTGCAGTCTTTGTCGAAGGAGCTTTAAAAGGCGAGAAGGTCCTTGCAAGGATAGAGAAGGTATCTAAAAATTACGCCATTGCACGGGTGGAAAAGATTATCGTGCCATCGCCCGAAAGGGTTGAACTGCCATGCCCTTATGCGGAAAAATGCGGCGGGTGCTCGCTGCAGCACCTTTCGTACAAAGGACAGCTTGATTTTAAGACTCAAAAAGTCAAGGACAATTTGGAGAGGATAGGGCATATACATACTACGGTGCTCGAAACTATAGGAATGGACATTCCATTTAAATACAGAAACAAGGCACAGTATCCGGTGGGGAAAAAGGATGGCCGGGCTGTACTTGGATTTTACAAAAAAAGGAGCCATGAACTCGTGCCGATAAGAAGCTGTCTGATACAGCATGATTTTAGCTGGCAAGTGGCGGAGCTGGTCGGAAAATGGGTGGAAAAATATCAAATACCAGTTTACGATGAGGTAAAGCATGAAGGTCTTTTAAGGCACGTAATAACAAGGATTGGGGCAAAGACCGGTGAAGTTATGGTTGTACTAGTAATTAATGGAAGAAAAATTCCTCGTTTAAAAGAGCTTATCGGTGCTTTGGAGAAAAATATAGAGGGACTTACAAGCGTTTATTTGAACATAAACACGAAGAAGACAAATGTGATTTTGGGCGAAGAAAACATACTGGTATACGGAAAGCCTTATATAATGGATTTTATCGGTGAAATTAAATTCACCCTTTCTCCCAACTCCTTTTTCCAGGTAAATCCGGTACAGGTGGAGGTGCTTTACAGCAAAGCTTTGGAATTCTCGGCCCTTACCGGCGAAGAGACGGTTATCGATGCCTACTGCGGTATAGGCACCATAACACTTTTTTTGGCAAGAAAGGCAAAGAAGGTTTACGGCATAGAATTAGTTTCCGATGCGGTAAAAGATGCCCGAAAAAACGCCCGGTTAAACGGAATCGAGAATGTGGAATTCATAGAGGGAGCGGCGGAAGAAGTAATGCCCCGGCTACTGACGCAGGGTGTCGGGGCCGACGTTATAGTTATGGACCCTCCGAGAAGGGGGTGTGAAGAAGGGCTGCTGGAGGCTGCTGTCGAGATGAATCCTTCCCGGATGGTGTACGTTTCATGCAACCCGGCCACACTTGCCAGGGACCTGCGTTTCCTGGAAGACAGGGGCTATAAAACCGAACTGGTGCAGCCCGTAGACATGTTCCCTTTCACCCATCACGTGGAGTGCGTGGCGTTGATTAGAAGGAGAGTTTGAGTGTAAAAGGAGTTGTGATATAATATTAGAACAAATTATTCAATCGGGAGGGGGACATATGCCACTACCGCCTTTTCTGGCGTCGGTAGGGAAAAACGACCCTGATTTTGGGAAGGCCATTGAAGACGTATATTCTTTGGCCATGGGAGAGGGGGCGCTGGACCAGAAGACGAAGCTCTTGATTGCGCTGGCTGTGGATGCCGCCCATGGAGCAACTCAAGGGGTAACGAACATAGCAAAGCAGTTGAGGAGCATGGGAGTGACGGATGAAGAGATAAGAGAGGCGATTCGGATAGCTTATTTTGCCTTCGGAAATTCCATTTTGGCTTCGTATTCTGCGGCTTTTCCTGAAGGTAAGTAAGGTTGGTATGTAAACCAATAATGGGCTCTGTGCGAGGTGATATCGCGCGGAGCTTTTTATTTTGTATACAAAATTCAGCAAAATTTTGTATTGACACAAACACAAAAAGTGTGGTAAAATTCTGCTCAACATATTTGTTAATTTTAAATTATATTTTTAGGCTATTGCAAAACTATGCTCCCATAAAAAACTAAAAAAGTCCCTATACCTGTCTGGGCCTCAAATTTGACAGATTATGGAATATGTTTTGCTCTAGTTTAAAAGCTCAATTGAAAAAAGCAAAAAACACCCCCTGGGCTTGATTGCAATTTTAAGCAACAATTCCCCGAAGTGACCTTACCTTGTCATGCTTATTCGCTCTTAATGCGACTAAAGCAACAACATTCTGAGCAATTGTAGCTAAAACAAGCTCACAATAAGCACTTCGAAAATCAATTACAGTAAGACATCCGAGCATTAATGGAAGTTTTAGAAAAATGGGGGAGCGCGAGGGGGCAATAATCCCCCTCAATTTATTTAGGGGATACACGGACCCCCTCGCTCCGATATTTACAATCGTTGCGTGGTATGCTATCATAATGGTATGAAGAAGGAAGCTTGGAAATCAGCTGGGACAGCAGTTTACAACATCAACTACCACTTTGTATGGTCAACAAAGTACCGCCGTAAGGTATTGTTCCCACCAATAGACGAAACCTTGAAGGAAGCAATTACTGCTCTCTGTAACGAACATGGCTACGAGTTGCTGGCTTTGGAGGTCATGCCCGACCACGTACACATTTTTCTTTCCGCCCCTCCCAAAATAGCTCCAGCAGTAATCGCCAAGGTGCTGAAAGGTTCCACGGCCCGCACTCTTTTTGTGAAACATCCGGAACTCAAAAAGAAGCTCTGGGACGGTCATCTGTGGAATCCAAGCTACTACGTGGGCACAGCTGGAGAGGTCTCTAGTGATACTATCAGGCGGTACATCGAAGCTCAAAAAACAGAGGGAAGAGGTGATTGAGTGCCGCTAATCACACTCAAAGCCCAAATCCATGCGGACCCGCAGATTGAAGCCGTTCTAAAGGATGCCATGTTCTGTGCCACCAAGGTCTACAACGGTCTTCTGTGGCATCTTAGAAAAGAGTACAAAGAAGCCGGAAGGGTAAATATTTCTCGAAAGAACCTCAACCGCATCTTAAAAGAGCTGCCCAGGGCCAAAGGGTACTACTCGATGTCAGTCCAGCTCACCCGGGACGAAGTACGGGAAGCGTATAAGTCTTTCTTTACTCTCAAGAAAAAGGGTCTTACGCGGCATGAAGCTCCCGGCTTCCGCCGGAAGAACTGTCTTTCTCCGCTCAAGTATGTACAGAGCGGGTTCAGGGTAGATGGAGACAAGGTCACACTGAGCCTGGGCACCAGCCGGGAAGACGATGTAAAACAGGTCACTTTCCGCATATCTCACCGTCTTGATGTTGAATACGAACGGGTGCGGGAACTCTCCATTGCCTACGACAAGGTTTCCGGGCGCTGTGAGGCCCGTCTGGTGGTGGAAGTCAAGGCCCGTGAAAACAACGGGACGGGAAGGGTAGCGGTAGACCTCGGGGAGACGGTTCTTATGGCCTGTGCCTTTGACGATGGTACGGTAACGCTTTACTCCGGCAGGCTGATCAAAGCCGTAAGGCGGTACTGGCAGAAGGTGCGGGCCAGTCTCAAGCAGAACTCCCGTAGGTGGAAGGAGATAGCGCATCGGGAAAAGAAACAAGTGGAGCACCTGTTGCACATAGCCACCTCCCATTTTATTGCGGAATGCGTACGGCGGGGCGTAAAGGAGATAGCCATTGGGGATCTCAACGGGATCCGTGAGAGTATTGATCATGGGAAACGGTTGAACCAGCGGTTGCATGCGTGGCCGTACCGGAAGCTGATCAACATGCTGAAGTATAAGGGTGCTCTAGCGGGAATCATAGTCCGTGACGATGTAGAAGAGAAGAGCACGTCCATTACCTGCCACGCCTGCGGCAAGGTCATGTCTTCCAACCGGAGACACCGGGGTTTGTATGTATGTTCCTGTGGTTGGAAGGCACAGGCAGACGTAAACGGTGCCCTAAACATCTACGAGAGGGCGTACCAGGTATCTCCCGTGGAGGGGAGTAGTGGCCGTGTGGCGCGGCCTGCGGTCGTGTCATTCCTCTTGGGATGGCACGGCGTCGCTGAACCGAAGCGCGGGAATAAAGCCCTGCGTGCATCCGCTTGAGGATGCCCCTCAAATTTATTGAGGGGAGGACGTCACGGTTTATTTCATTTAAACCATCGAGAAAGGATTTAGTAGAAAAATACGGCCAAGCGTATGCCGCTGATGCAGATAAGATGGCTTACGACGGACCTTTCATTATAAAGGAATGGAAACACGAACAGGAGATTGTGCTCGAGAAAAACCCGAACTACTGGAACAAAGACAAAATAAAATTGGATAAAGTTCGGATTCTTATCATCAACGACGCGAATACCGCCTATCAGATGTTCGAGAACGGTGAGCTCGACTTCGTGGATGTGCCGACTCCGCTGGTAGAACAGATGCAAAAAGAAGGTAAGGGCCTCACCTACATGGATAGCTTCGAATATTTCATCAGGTTCAACATGAAAAAAGAAGGCAAACCTTATCTTGCCAACGAAAACTTCAGAAAAGCTATTGGCTTTGCTATAGACAGAGAAAGTTATATAAATATGGCATTTAAAGGTATTTCCAAGCCGGCGACAAGATACATCCCGCCGACGATTTCCGGCCTCGAGAAAAAATTCGCAGAAGAGTTCCCGTACGAATTTTATCCGAAAAATGCGGACGTTGCAAAGGCCAAGGAGTTCTTGGGCAAAGCCATGAAAGAACTCGGGATTTCCGATCCCTCTAAGATTAGCATCGAACTGATGGTGGACGACAGCTCCGGCACGAAGGATGGCGTGGAAGCCATACAGGACATGCTCGTGAGAAATTTAGGCATAAAAGTAGATATAAAGATAGTCACCTTCAAGGAAAGGCTCCAGCGGATGAGGAGTGGTGATTACGAAGTGATGATAACCCGCTGGGGACCGGACTATGACGACCCCATGACTTACCTTGATTACTGGACGATAAGTGAAGGCATGATAAATAGCGGGTGGACCGACGAAAAATACAACGAACTCTGCAACGCCGCTAAAAACACGTCGGATTTTGCAAAGAGGAACGAGATAATGTTCGAAGCGGAAAAATACCTCCTGGAAAAAGGTGCGGTTGTCCCACTTTACTTTAGGGAGAGGTTATGGGTGAAAAAAGACTACGTTCAGGGCCTTGTGAGGACCTTTGCCAGCGGTTCGGATCCGGATTTCATATATGCATCGGTGGAGGGTAAATGACATGTTCCGGGGAAATTCCCGGAACTTTTTTTATTGATTAAGGCAATAGCTTTTCAATATGGGATAGAAATGATTAATTTCCCTTGCGGCAGTTATTCTAGTATAATCATCAACTGGAAATACCTTTTGTGATAGGGGGAACAATCGTGGAAAAAAATCTTATAGTTGAATCGGTACGCAAGAAAGCTGAAGGATATTTTGCCCGAGGAGAATTTTTTTGTTCGGAGGCGGTGGTTCACACAATCAATGAGCTGCTCGGCTGGCCCTTCCCTGAAGAAGTGGTAAAAATGGCATCGGGATTTCCGATAGGACTTGGAAAATCGGGATGCCTTTGCGGTGCGGTCAGCGGCGGCGCTATGGCTCTGGGGATGGCTTACGGCAGAAAACACGGCGAAACCATGAATGAGAAAATGTTTCAAATGTCCGCGGCTCTACACGACCATATCAAAAATATGTATAAAAGCACCTGCTGTCGCGTCCTCGTCAAAGACTACGAATTTTCCAGCCCCGAAAGGAAGGCGCATTGCGTAAAAATCACGGGTGAAGTTGCGGCATGGATAGCTGAAAAGCTGCTCGAAGATCCCGAAATTGCCCCTAGAATTAATGAGGCCTTTAATTAAATTTAACGCCGGTGAGAACAATGGACAGGATAATTAAGAATGTACCTATTCCGATAGCTGGCCTCATGCTCGGTTTAGCTGTAGCGGGAAACTTGGTGGCGCAGTACGGTAGTGTATATAAAAACATTTTCGGATTTCTGTCGGCAGTTATTCTCGTTTTAGTTGTTGCAAAAATAATAATGGTGCCGAAGTCGGTGCTAGAAAATTTTGAAAACCCGGCGGTTGCCGGCGTGATGCCTACTTTTTCCATGGGGATAGTGATATTGGCAACATATATAAAAGATTACCTTTACGAAGCAGCATATTTATTGTGGTTTTCGGGTTTATGTCTGCACCTCGTCATGATGTATTTTTTCACGAAAAAGTACATTTTGAACTTTAAAATAGAAAAAGTTTTCCCAAGCTGTTTTGTAGTTTATGTGGGGATAGTTTGCGGAAGCGTAACTTCCCCAGCGTTCGGCTTCATCAGCCTGGGCCGGTTCTTGTTCTGGTTCGGATTTATCGCTTACTTGATTTTGCTTCCGTTGATATTGTATAGGGTTTTGGTTATAAAAAGACTGCCGGAACCGGCATTTCCGACGATTGCTATACTTTCGGCACCGGCTAGTTTATGCCTTGCGGGTTACCTTAATTCGTTTCAGGATAAAAATATGGCTATGGTTGTTTTTTTAAGTTTGCTGTCGCTATTTATGTTCATTTTTGTATTATTGTATATCCCTAAAATACTGAAATTAAAATTTTACCCCAGTTATTCTGCTTTGACCTTTCCATTTGTCATCACAGCCATTGCCATAAAGGGTGCATATACATTTTTGGCAAAAATCGTAAATATACATCCGTTTTTGTATCTGGCCAAATTTATGGAATTCTGGGCTATAACGATGATCCTTTACGTATTTATAAGATACGCAATTTTCATTTTTTCCGAACCGGATATTAGAAGAACGTAATAAGTATGATAAAATCCTCTCACCCGCATTTTTTAAGCGGGTGAGTTTTTTGTTATTTGAAAAAGATTTAACAGGATAAATTGCATTTTCCAGTAAGCGGTGATAACATAGTAGCTGAAGAACAATCGAGGAGGTTTTGTGCTTGCGGCTCAGTCAGCTCAATACCACTTATCTTCACGCGAAAAGGTATAGAGAAATAATAAACGTAATAGTCAAGTACGGTTTCGGATTTCTGGTGGAAAAGGTGGGACTCGTTCGCTTGATTAAAAGAGAAAAGTACCGGGAGCTCGGGAGATTGACGGCTCCGGAAAGAGTGAGGTTGATGCTGGAAGAACTGGGGCCGACTTTCATCAAGTTCGGTCAGATCCTGGCGAGCAGACCAGATTTAATTCCTCAGGATTACATAGAAGAACTAAAAAAGCTGCACGACAGAATCCCCGGCGTCGGTTTCGAGAGTATAAAGAGGCAGGTTGAAAAGGAATTGGGAAAGGCGATAGAAGAGGTTTATTCTTTTTTTGACCCCCATCCCTTCGCCGCTGCCTCGATAGCTCAGGTCCACAGGGCTATGTTAAAGGGCGGGCAGGAGGTGGTGGTAAAGATACAGAGGCCGGGTATAGAAAGGATAATCAGGGCGGACCTGGATATCCTGCATAACCTGGCAAAGCTTGCCGAGAAACATATACCCGAAAGCCGCTTATACGATCCGGTAGGTCTGGTGTCGGAATTTGCCAGGGCCATGCAGAAAGAACTTGACTTTACAAAAGAAGCATGGAACGTTGAAAAGTTCAGACGAAATTTCGAAGGTGACATAAGCGTTTACGTGCCGAAAGTATTTTGGGAATACACTACCCGAAAGGTCCTGACCATTGAATACGTTAAAGGCGTTAGAGTTGACCAGATAGATAAGATTTCAAAAACGGGGATTTCCAAAAAGAAGATAGCGGAAAACGGTGCAAGGGCAATATTAAAGCAGATTTTCGTGCACGGATTTTTCCATGCGGATCCTCACCCCGGCAATATATTGGTGCGGCCGGACGGCAGTATAGCATTTATCGACTTCGGAATGGTGGGCAGGATAGACCGCAGTACCATGAGAAAGATGGCTGAAATAATGCTGGGAGTCATAAGTAAAGATGAGGAGAGAATCGTGAATCTCCTCCTGGAGATCGGGGCTTCCGAGAAACGGGGTAATTTGGAGGAATTAATGCTCGAGGTGCAAGATATTCTTGACCGGTATTACGGTAAAACCTTGAAGGAAATAAATATGCCGGAGCTCATCAACGAAATTTTCCTTACCGCCGGAAGACATGGTATAAAAATACCTTCGAAATTTGCGCTGCTTTGCAAAGCCATATTGACCATTGATGGTATTGGAAGACAGCTTTATCCAGAATTCGATTTTATAAAAGTGGCGAAGCCCTTTGTAAGGCAACTTTTTAGGGAAAGATATAATCCAAAGTATTTTACAAAGGATATCAGGAAAAATATAACAAATATTATGCGATCCTCTGCCATTTTGCCTGACCTGATTGATGAAATTTACAATAAAGTGAAGAGAGAAAGTATAAAAATTGATTTTGAGTACAACGGCCTTGAAAAATTTGCATTCGAGCTCAACCGAATGGCCAATAGAATGGTATTCAGCCTGATAGTGGCATCGCTGATAGTGGGTTCATCGCTAGTTGTCCGGGCTGGGATAGGCCCTACCGTCGGAGGAATGCCTTTGATGGGAATATTGGGGTTTGTCCTTGCCGGTTTGTTGGGGCTGGGATTGTTGATTTCCATATTGAAAACAGGTATAATGTGAGAAAATTGTATGATGGAGGAAGGAAGTATGAATAAAAAAAGATGCAGAGCATTTTTACTCGTTTTGGTTATTTTACTTACTTCTTTGCCTGTGCTGACGGCTAAAGCTGCTGGACAGGAAAGCTCTGCCGAGGCAGAACTTATAATGAGCATTGTTGACTTCATCAACGACAATTTCGCCGGCGAAGTGGACAATGTGAAATTAATCCAGGGGGCCATTCGGGGGATGGTGGAATCGCTGGGTGATCCGTATTCCGAATATTTAACTCCGGAAGAATTAAAAGAGTTTCAGACGGAAGCTAAGGGGAGTTTCGGCGGCATAGGGATAGTCATAACATCCAGAGATAATTTTGCCACTGTAGTTTCGGTAATTGATGATTCTCCCGCTGCTAGAGCCGGTATGATGCCTGGGGATAGGATAGTGGAGATTGATGGAAAGGACGTGAAAAACTTAAGCACTTCGGAAATAGCATCTCTCTTGAGAGGTGCTGTGGGGACTAAAGTGAGCGTAGGCGTTCAAAGAGAAGGTAAAATATTGAAATTTGTTATGACCCGGGAAATAATTACGATAAATCCCGTAGTTTTCAGTATTTTGGAAAAGGACATAGGATACATAAAGATTAGCGAGTTTAACGAGAATACAGCGGTAAACGTAAAAAAGGCCCTGGATTTTTTTGAAAAAAACAATGTGCGAGGAATCATTCTTGATTTAAGAAATAATCCAGGCGGAATCCTTCAGCAGGCCGTGAAAGTAGCAGAATATTTTGTTCCCAAAGGGCCGATTGTAAAGGTGGTTTTTAAAAACGGCAGAACCATAGTATACAATTCCGAATCGGGGCCTTTGCCTTTTAAGCTGGTGGTACTTGTCAATGGCGGTTCGGCCAGCGCTTCTGAAATAGTGGCCGGGGCCATAAAGGACAGAAAATCGGGGATACTAATAGGTGAGAAGACTTTCGGCAAGGCCACCGTCCAGCAAATTGTCGACCTGGGCCCCTTTGGCGGCATAAAGATAACAGTAGGAAGGTATGTTACTCCCGGGGGGGTCGATATAAATAAAAGCGGCATATCCCCCGACATAGAAGTAAAGCAGGCAATGGGCGTTGGCGGAGGACAGCATGATTTGCAGCTTGAAAGGGCTTTGGAAATCTTAAGGAAGCTCATGAGCAGGAAGATGGATAATGCTGCATGAAAGACCGGCAATTAAAGCCGGTTTTTCGTTTGCTTATCCGTGTTTGCTGACGAAATTTGGAGAAAAATAGGGGAACAGTTTGTACAATCATTTTAATTTGAATTTGCTTTGAGAAAATTCAGGTTGTACAATGTACACCGGATGCAATTATAATGGAGGCTCCTTTTGTCTTTACATGAAGAAATTCTAAGATGGGAGGACAACAAATGGATCAATTGTTCTATGGTCTTAAAGCTTTGAGTTTTTCTCAAATAGTCATGTTTATAATCGGCGGCATACTTATCTATCTTGCGATTAAAAAAGAATACGAACCAATGCTTCTTTTACCCATCGGTTTTGGCGCGATACTTGCAAATATACCTTTTTCATCGGCAATAGGAGAAGAAGGCTTTTTGACACTGCTTTTTAAAAGCGGTATTCTCACTGAGCTCTTCCCTATCTTGATATTCATCGCCGTGGGGGCTATGATCGATTTTACTCCCCTTTTGCAGCAACCTTTCATGCTTTTCTTCGGTGCCGCGGCTCAGTTCGGGATATTTTTTACCATGGCCATGGCGGCGCTATTCGGTTTCGACCTGAAGGAAGCTGCTTCCATTGGAATAATCGGGGCGGCGGACGGGCCGACTTCCATTTACGTTGCGACTAAATTTGCAAGACACTTGCTGGCTCCTATTTCCGTTGCAGCTTATTCTTACATGTCGCTGGTCCCCATTATTCAGCCGCCGGTTATCAAACTGCTTACGACGCCTGCCGAAAGAAGAATTCACATGAGGCCAGAATTCAACGTTAAGATTTCGAAAACCGTACAAATCCTTTTCCCTATAGTAATAACCATAATTACAGGAATACTCGCTCCTATCAGCGTGGCGCTAGTCGGTTCACTGATGTTCGGCAATTTAATAAGGGTTTCGGGCGTTCTGGACAGGCTTTCCAAAGCGGCACAGAATGAACTTGCCAACCTCGTTACGCTGCTTTTGGGAATTACTATCGGTTCTACGATGACCGCAGAACAGTTCTTAAACCCTTCGACGTTATTGATAATTGCAATGGGTCTTGTGGCATTTATTTTTGACACTGCAGGTGGTGTTATTTTCGCAAAAATCCTTAATCTTTTCCTGAAAGATAAAATCAATCCTATGGTCGGAGCGGCCGGCATATCCGCCTTTCCCATGTCGGCAAGGGTAATTCAGAAAATAGCCCAGCAGGAAGACCCTTCTAATTTTGTGCTTATGCAAGCGGTCGGGGCTAACGTGGCGGGACAGATAGGTTCGATCATAGCCGGGGGTCTAATACTCACGCTGGTAAAATAGAGGAAGGAGTGAAAAGGGGTGGATGTATTTTTTGAGGCAATAAAAATCATGGTTCAGGGCATGACGGGAATATTCTTGGCGATATCGCTTTTTTATATTATAATAAAACTCATGGTGAGAATCTTTCCTGAAGAAAAGTGAAGCGTTCGTAATGAACGCTTTTTTGTTGGGGGGTAATCAATGGGAGAAGTATACGTTTTCGGACACAGAAATCCCGATACCGATTCGATTTGCTCCGCCATAGCATACAGCGAATTTAAAAACCTGACTGAAAAAGAAGATAGTTACGTGCCGGTGAGGCTGGGGTCCGTTAACAGGGAAACCCAGTTCGTGCTGGAATATTTTAGTGTACCCGTGCCCGCCTTGATGGAGAATGTTTACACCCAGGTATCCGATATAAATTTTGATGGACCGGTTAATATCAATAAAAATGCTTCTATGTTTGAAGCCTGGAAGGAAATTATAAATAAGAATGTCAGGACGATAAATATCGTCGATGATGACGGAAAGTTTCACGGGCTTGCGACGCTGGGGGATGTCGCGAAGGTCTATTTGGAGTCTTCCTCGGGTTTTTCAAAATACGAAGTGCCGGTGATGAATTTTGTAAAGACCTTAAACGGTGAGGTTCTCGTATCGAAAAAAGAAGAGATTTTTAGCGGGAATATAATAGTGGCCGCCATGCAAATGGATGATATTCGAAGACGAATAAAAAAAGGCGATTTATTGATTGTGGGCAACAGAAAAGAAGTCCAGCTCATGGCTGTCAAAAGCGGCATAAAAGTGCTGATTGTCACCGGAGGGCACGATGTTGAGGATGATGTGCTGGCGGCGGCAAGGGAAAATGATGCCATGGTAATAAAGGTGCCCTACGACACTTTCGATACGGTGAAATTGATAAATCAAAGCATTCCGGTAAGATATATAATGAAAACCGAAGATGTGGTAAGCTTTAGGCTGGATGATACCATCGATGATGTTAAGGAAACGATGTTGAAATACAAATACAGAAATTTTCCGGTTCTCGACAGTCAAAAAAGGCCTGTGGGTATGCTGGCAAGACACCACATATTGAACTATTCCAGGAAAAAAGTCATACTGGTAGACCACAACGAAAAATCCCAGTCGGCGGAAGGCATAGAACAGGCGGATATCCTTGAAATCATCGACCACCACCGGATAGGTTGTCCGGAGACCGAACAGCCCATAGTTTTTATCAACCGGCCTGTGGGCTGTACCGCGACTATAATCTTAGACAGCTACGAGAAAAGAAATATCGTTCCCTCGAAAGAAATAGCGGGCCTGATGTGTGCCGCAATACTGTCCGATACCCTTATGTTCAAATCTCCCACCTGCACATCTGAGGATGTAAGGGCGGCCAAACTCCTTGCCGGAATAGCGGGCATAGAAATTGAGAAATTTGGGAAAACCATGTTTGAAGCTGGGACATCCCTTGAAGGGAAAACCGAAGAGGAGATATTTTTTACTGATTTTAAAGAGTTTAGAATAGGAGACTACAAGTTCGGTGTAAGTCAGGTGAATATTTTTTATAATAGCCCGGAACCCCTCAAAAATCGCCTGATAGAATTTATGGAAAAAATGCGAAGCGAAGAAGAATACGACTTCCTGCTCCTCATGTTGACGGATATAATAAATGAGGTTTCCGAGTTTCTATTTGTAGGTAATCACAGGGAATTAATTAAAATGGCTTTCGGCGTGGATGTTGAAGGGAACAGCTTTATACTGTCCGGTGTTGTTTCCAGGAAAAAGCAGGTTATTCCGAAAATTATATCGGCAATAAATTCCATATCCTAATTCGAAAGCGAACCGATTACTACGTATAAGTCGTCATTGTCAATTGAATGTAATATTTCAAGGCCAGCTTGCTTCATGAAATTGGCTACTTCCTGAGCGGACGGGAGCAGATCATGGGACACAGGAAAACCTGTCATTCGGTGGATGGAATTTATCTTTTCCCGGCTCTCCGAATGGCATATGGTCAGTTTGCCTCCTGCGGCTAATAAGGAGGCGGCTTTTTTTATGCATTTTTGTTTGTGTTGTATATGAGGAAATACCGAGTAAAAAATGATAGTGTCAAATTTACCTTGATATTCAAAATCCATAAAATCTGCGTGTACAAATTTTACATTGGGGAAAGAATCTTCAGGGAATTTTGCCCGAGCTATTTCCAGCATTTTTTCAGCAATGTCTATCCCGATAATTTCGCCAGAAGACCCGGTTTTTTCAATTAAATACGGGATGAGCACCCCGGTGCCGCAGCCTACATCAAGGATTTTAAATCCCTTGGAGATTTCCATAAGCTCTAATATAAACCTTACCTTTTCAGAAGGATGAAATACTTTCTCATCCCATATAGAGGCCATGTCGTTGAAAAATTGACGCAGAGATTCCAATAGGTCCTACCTCCTTTTCGCGTCTCCTATACTTTGCTTTTGTAACCATCTTTGTCCTTCCACTAGCTTTACCAATCCTGGAATGAGGATGAGTTGAATTAAAATTCCGGGAAGGCCGGTTATGAACAGCGTAGTCATCACTTTTGCCAGGCTGAAGGGCATTCCTAATATCCCGGCGGTTATCAACCACGTGGCGATTATAGAGGTAATCCTTCCGGAAACCATCGCTCCGAAAAGGGCCGGGTAAATACTCCATTCTAGGTCGCGATAAAGGAATGAACTTGCAATTCCGTATGTAGCAAGTTCAGCCATCATGGCGAAGACAAAGGGTGGAGATGGCATCGAGGTTATGAGGAAAC
This sequence comes from Fervidicola ferrireducens, assembly GCF_001562425.1. GTDB lineage: Bacteria > Bacillota > Thermosediminibacteria > Thermosediminibacterales > Thermosediminibacteraceae > Fervidicola > Fervidicola ferrireducens. The sequence goes on along the minus strand of NZ_LOED01000001.1, from coordinate 82,257 downwards.
TCAAAAATGGAGTCAAAAGGCCTACCAAAGCTGCCAGATTTTTTGGAAGCATAAAACCACCTAGAAGCACCGGTATATGCATGGGTAGAAATACGGGCCCTCCCAGCTTGAGTGTGTGAAAGGCGATTGGCAGCAGAATTCCCGCGGCAACCAAAAGGCCTGCGGCTACTAAATTTTTTACTTTACTTTGCATAAATTCATCCCCCTTTGAATAGTAGCACAAAATAATAAAATCGTAACACTATATGCCAAAAAATATAGTGAAAAAAATTTTAAATTTGCCGTCGGTTAAATTATTGCGGTAACGGACAACCTCGAGTGTTTTACGCCTTTTGGGGAAGAGACCTTTTCATAGAGCTTTTTTATGTCTTGCGCCTTGCCCCTTACTATAAGTACTTCAAGGCAGTTTTTTTCGTCGAAATGCACATGGACTGTGGATATAATTAAATGGTGGAAACCGTGCTGTATGTGGGTGAGAGTATCAGTAATCCCGTGGGCGTCATGCTCGTAGATAATCGTTATGGTGCCGGCAAGGGTTCCACTCTCATTTTCCCACATATCTTCGATAAGAGCGTTTCTCACTAAATCCCTCAGAGCTTCCGAACGGCTGGTATAACCTTTTTTTCGTATCAACCTGTCGAATTTTTCCAACAAATCCTGGCTCATAGATATTCCAAACCTGGTGGTATCAGACATAATATCCTCCAATAATAGTCACTTTTTCTAACTTTTGTGCTACTAAAATAATAACATAAACCGGAGAAAAGATCAACAAAAAATTAACGAACTGAAAAGATTCTGCAAGGCGTCTACCATGTGCTCATGGGAAAAACGTTCCATTACCATATGGCGGGCATTAATGGCCATTTTCTCGGCGGCACCGGGGTTTTTTATGATGTATTCCATAGCTTCTGCAAGGGCTTTGGGGTCAGCCGGCGGTACAAGTATCCCTGAGATTCCGTTCTTTACTATTTCTGGATTTCCCCCCACGTCGGTGGCTATGACAGGCTTTCCCATAGCCATTGCTTCCAGGAGGGAAAGGCTCAATCCTTCGCTGAGCGAAGAGAGCACCAATGCATCCGATTCGCTGATTATCTTGTATACGTCGGGACAAAATCCCAGGAAAAAAACTTTCCCCGAAAGACTAAGTTCATCGGCAAGGTCCTTCAGTTTTTTTTCCATGGGCCCAGTCCCCGCAATATAAAATTTTAAATCAATTTTGTCAGAAGAAAGTTTCTCAAGCAGCAGGGCACTTGCCTTCAGAAACACATCGACGCCTTTTTCCGGTATCAGTCGGGCTATGTTCAGGAAAGAAAAAGAATTTTCACGCTTAAAAGTGGATATATTGAATTTTCCCAGCGATTTTAGGTCTATGCCGTTGTAGATGACGGCTAATTTTTCTACTGGTATACTGAAAACCTCTCTCACTTCTTGTGCCATTTTTTGAGAAACGGTTATTATTTTGTGGTTATATCTAAGAAAGTAACCTGCGAGCCGGTTTTGAAAATTATTTTTCGGGAAATTGTGGAGTGTGGTGACAATTCTTGGGGTGCCTGCGACGAGAGCAGCCGCAGTGCCGATTGCTGCAGCTAAAAGACCGTGGCTGTGAATTATATCGATCTTTTCCTTTTTGAGAATCTTTACGATATCAAAAAAAGATTTGGAAATGGCAAGAAGTGCTCGACGGTCGCCGAGCCTTGTATTGGCAACTTTAACGGACTTTTCAAGATTCCACAACTTTAAATTTTCTGCAGATAATAACAGAATGATGTCGAACTTGTCTTTGTCAAGGCCTCGAATAAGGTACTCCACATGGCGCTTCATACCTCCTTCGGCGTCGCGGACGACTTCCAGCAGTTTAATTTTTTTCACGCTGATTCACCCTTTGAGGTACATTTCGCTTTTATCGTTAATATTCTCGTCGGCTATAAATAGCAGGACGGGGAGGCCGAAAAAAATGGCCATTGTTCCCGAAGCTACGATGCCCGAATCGTTGAATATGAGGGCAAGGATAGAGCCTATGCTGGTTCCCGTAAAACCGGCATAAAAATTGGATTGCTTTTTAAATATCTTTTTCATAGTGTTGGGCGGCTTGAAGGAAAGGGAAATGAGAGCAGCTATGGTCGTGACCAGTGCACGGGTCCAGGGGGTGTATTTGAAAAGCCTGTAATTCATGGAAACTTTCCTTATTACTATCGAAACAGCGGGTTTCATTCCTCCTTCTCTTATAAGGTCCACCGTCTGGCTTATGTGACTGGGTGGACCTGAGACAACTGAAAACAAGAACAAAAGCAAAGTAAAAAATGCGGTAATGGCGAGGATACCCACAAAAGTCCTAAAGTTTAGTTTTGAACCGGAAAGTAAAATCAAGGTTGTCAAATATGCGCCGCAGGCGGTAATAGCTCCGCCGACGTTGCTTCCAAAAGAAGGTGAAGAAATAAGGCAAAAGGAAATGCTGAAAATTAAAATACCCATAGCTGTCAGAAGTTGCCGGTTTATTTTAAGATTGTCGAATAAGGTTGTAACACCTATTACGGTTGAGCCGACTAGAACGCCCATATATTCGTTCCCCAGCCCGTAATAGCGGGCTCCCGCAATCGGGTCATGTCCCAGAACTGAACTTCCTAAAAGTTTTCCGCCAGATAACAGGTCGGCAACTATTGCCAAGGCCGTTGATAAACTAATAAGGGAAACGGCACCGGCGGTGCTTTTTGCTTTCGATGCAATTATCACTGCTGCTATGGTGATTATGATGGTCCAAAAAAACATGTAAAATATATTATTTTCTCCGGGAATCAGTGCGAGTAGCAGGAACGTCAGCGGCAGCGACATGCTGGCTAGTAAAAAAGGTCTTATAAAAACGAGATAATTTTTTCTATAATAGATAAAAAACAGGAAAGTCAGCGAAACCAATATTTGCATGACGACGTAGGATTTTATAAAATACGGCCTATAGGTGTATGTAAGGGTTGCTTTTTCGCTCAATTTCAGAAGATGGTCGTATGCATTGGTAAAGTATACGCTTTCGATGGGATGGCCAAACATTTCAACAGGCACCGGAATTTGAAAAAAGGAAAGTACGGTCGGTGCTATGTCCACGTTGGCTATTATACCGGCTCGTCGCGTTGTGGAAGATATGGCAAGACCCCGATTCAAATTAGGGCCGATAGCTATAAAAGGCGTGAGCAGTTTTTTCTCCCTGTATCCGTTAAAAGAGGGGAAGGGAGTTACTACCAGCAACAGGTCCCTTTTGGTGTCCAAATTATCAATTATCTTCCCGAAGAATTCGTCGCAATCTTTTAGAGCTTTAACCCTGTAATTTTCGTACAATTCCGGGGTCACAAGATCGACGATGTCATTAGCTCTTGCGGTGTCCCCCAGGTGTATTACGATTAAGCCCCCTTTTTTCTTAAGTTCCATAAATTTCCGGTAAAGTTTATCGTAATCAGTTTTTAAAAAGAAGGGACTGCTTTCATCTCGCGTGTTTATATCCCCGGCTACATAACCGGAATGAACTATCCCGTTTGAGTCCATGGCAATAAGGGCTGCCATTCTATTTTTTTCGTGGTCGGTATCGGCATTTCCGAGGACGGAGACCGGTATGCCGCTATTTTTTAAAATTTCCCCCAAAAGGCCGGGTTTTACCTCGTAGTTTTGCCTTTTGCTTTCTTCGATAATTCGGGCTATATCAAGCTGAACGACGGCGTTGTTCGGTACCGAAAGGCCCGTGTATAATTTAAAAGCACTGCCTGCTTCGATGGATTCGTATTTTTCGAAGGCCATAAATGCGTTTTTGCCTTTGCCACCGGTGTGAGCACGGCTGCCGGCCCCGATAGAAAGATAACAGCTGGCTGGGTCGTAGTTTCCGCCCGGTCTTGTATTCATAAGGCCTACGGCAGCTCCGGAAATGAGGTTTTTCAGGTTTGGATAATCTCCTGCAAGGTCTTCGAGGTCAATCCGGTCTAAAACTATCATGACGGCGGTTTTAGGAAAATTATTGCTGTCGTCGGTTGAGGCAAAACATTGAGTTTGCAATAAAATGAAAAAAAACGTAACAATTAGAATCGCTTTTTTTATTGTCATAGACTCACTCCCGTCTTTCCTTCGACTTACAATTAATATTATTGAATTTGAGGTGCGTTTTTATGTCGTGTTGATTGGATTAATATAAAAGCTGATATTGGCAAATAATAGTAGGAGAAAAAAATAGATTTTTCGGAGGTTCTGCCGTGCTAAAGCAAAGCTTTTACCGGATTGGAATTCTGCATAGATTTGTCAATAAGGTGTTTCCGCAGGTTGAAGCGGAATTGAAAAGGTACATGCGTATGGCGGAGAAAATCCCGGACCCCGTGCTTAAAAGACAGGCGGTTGAAAGTATAAACAAAAAGAAATTTCATTGCCAGGGAGGCAGCGTATATGCCCTATATCCGGGGGTGCCGCAAAGGGATATGGTGCGCTTTATTGTGTCTTATCAGACCATCAGCGATTACCTTGATAATTTGTGCGACAGAGCCAAGGTAGAAGATGAAGAAGCTTTTAAAAGGCTTCACCAGGCAATGACCGATGCCCTCCTTCCGGGGGAAGTGTTTAGCGATTATTACGAGTGCTATCCTTATAAGGATGATGGCGGTTATCTGAGATTGCTGGTGGCAGAATGCAAGGCGTTCATTTCCGGTTTACCGTCTTATGCCATCGTAAGGGAAAAGATTTTATTTCTAGCCAGGCTTTATTCGGAGCTGCAGACCTACAAGCATCTGGTGCCGGAGGTAAGGGAATGCCGTATGACCGGATGGTATGAAAATTATCTCGGGTACTTTCCGGAGATAAACGGGTGGGAATTTGCCGCAGCCGCCGGTTCTACGCTGGGGATTTTTATGCTGGTCGCCGCAGCGACGAACCCTTATTTGGACGGGCTTGAAGCCTGGGAGATATTCCATTCGTACTTTCCATGGATATGCGGTTTGCACATACTGCTGGACTATTACATAGATTTAGATGAGGATGAAGCAAACGGCGATCTCAATTTCGTAAGTTATTACGCGAATCTGACAAATTGTCTCGAAAGACTTAAAGTATTTTACAAAAATTCCCAAAACGAAGCGACTAAATTAAGATATCCATTTTTCCATTCCACTGTAGTGGACGGCCTTATGGCCATGTACCTTTCGGACCCCAAAGCTTTTTACGGCGAGCGCAGTTTGGTCACGGAAGAGCTTTTGGACTATTGCGGTAAATACACCAGGATGATGCATGGCTTTTGCTGCTGGCTGAGAAAGAAAAAAAGGATTTAAGACTATTTTTTCCTTTTGACAACTTCAAAAGAAAGCTCGACGAGGAGTTTTTTATATACCGAATCGGGTAATTCACTCAATATATCCCTTGCCTTCTTGGAAAACTCTTCAGCCTTTGCATAAGTAATGCTGACGGCTTCGGATTTTTTTAAGTCAGAAATGAGCTGGGATTTTACTTTTAAAAGGCGGTATCTGTCGTTTAAAAATGGACGGTATTTCGAGCCCAGCGGACTTTCTCGCAAGAAATATATGTAGGGAAGTGTTACCTTGCCCTCCTCCAAATCATGGCCCACCGGTTTTCCGACTTCCACCTCATCCCCTATCACGTCCAGGAGATCGTCGACAATCTGGAAAGCACAGCCAAGGTAAAGGCCATAAAGGCCCATTTTTTCTACATCTTCCTCACTGGCTTTTCCACACACCGCTCCGGCTTTGCAGCATGCCGAGATGAGAGAGGCGGTCTTTTTTTCTATGATTTTAAAATAATATTTTTCATCAATGGATGGATTCTCCACAGCCTGCATGACCTCGCCGTGGCACATTTCCTGAATTGCGGCGACAAAGTAATCTTTGCAGCGGTGCAGGTTGTGGACGGAAAGGACCTCAAAAGCCTTTGCAAAGGCGTAGTCTCCGGCAAGGACTGCAACCTGGTTGCCGTGTATGTAGTTTATGGTGGACCGGTTTCTCCGGTAATGGGCTTCGTCTATCACGTCGTCGTGGATGAGTGAAGCGGTGTGAATTAGCTCGGTGGCTACTGCGGAATAAATCATATCCGAATTTACCGGTGAAAAGCAAAGGCCTGAGAGCAGTACCAGCTTGGGTCTCAGCCGTTTTCCGCCGGTAAATATATCTTTAAGTATACTGCTCACGGGTTCGTGGCACTGTGCTATTGTGCGCATCAATTCCCTTTCGACAAGTTTCATCTCCTCTACTATCAGTTCGGTGTCCCTCCTGATGATTTATCTGTTTCAAGGATATTTTTGTCACGGGATTATTTTTTTATACAAATCAGGTGATTTTATAATACACACCTCATTAGACACCCATGCTGGAGGGAAAAGAGTCTCCATCGATATATAAAAAAAGCGGCGCATTAAAAATTGCGCCGCAGGCCGCAGGCCTTCTTCTAAACCTTGAACTTGCTTACCGCTGAGGACAGGTTTTCCGCTAAGTCAGAAAGTTTTCTTGCAAAAAAGGCTATGCTTTCCATGGCTGCTGTCTGTTCTTGAGTGGATGCAGTAACTTCTTCACTTGCAGCAGCCGTTTCTTGAGACACAGAGGTTATGTCGGTTATTTTATTGACGATCCTTTCGATGTTGATGTACTGGGAACTTATTTCTTCGGAAATCTGCCTTGCAGCCGTTGCAGTGGCTTCTATGTCCGAAATGAGCCTGTTAAAGGTTTCGTTAGCGTCGACTATTATCTGAGTTCCGGTTTCCACTTCCTTTGAGCTTTTAGCCATGGATTCCACGGCTATTTGGCTGTTTTCCTGAATTTGCCTTACTATGTCCGAAATTTGCTTTGCGGCCTGACCGGATTTTTCGGCGAGTTTCCTTATCTCCTGGGCTACCACAGAAAATCCGCGCCCCGATTCGCCCGCCCTTGCAGCTTCGATCGAGGCGTTTAATGCAAGCAGATTCGTCTGGTCTACTATATCTTTTATGATATCTGATATCTTTCCTATTTCTTTGACCCTTGCATCTAGATCAACGATGATATTTTTAGACTGGTCTACTGAGTCTTTAATGGAATCCATACTGACAGTAGCTTCGTTCATCTTGACTTGCCCGTTTTTAGCACGTTTGAGCATTTCCTCCGCAGCTTGTGCCGCAGAACGGGCATTTTCATCTATCTTGCCGTTAGATATCACTAGGTCATTTATCACATCGGATATTTCGCTTAATTTTTGCGATTGATCCGATGCACCTGCTGCTATTTGTTCCATAGCGGTAGAAATCTGTTCGGCGGCTTTTTTGCTGTTTTCTGCGTATTCGGCCTGGCTTTTTGTTGCCGCTGAAAGTTCTTCCACCGTCTTTTTGATTTCCATAACCAGATTTGTTAAACCCGATACCATGGAGTTGAATGAGGCGGCTAAAAATCCTATTTCTGATGAATCTTTTATATTTATGGTTTTCGTCAGGTCGCCCCTGGATACCTGACTCGATACGGTCACCATGTTGAGAATCGGTGATGAAATTTTGCTCCCTATGTAGAATCCGGCTATGACGCTTAAAATAGCGGTAAGAAGGCCGACCAAGGTGAAAATTCTGGTTACCTTGTAGATGTTGGAGTAAGCTTCAGATACCGGCTGGCTTACGAAAATCCCCCAGCCGGTGGCGGGTTGTGGGCCATAGGCTACGAACATTCTAGTTCCGTTTTCGACAAAAGTGGTAAAACCTATTTTTCCTGAAAGGGCCTGTTTTACAAAGTCGTACTTCATGAAATTTTCTCTCGCCCGCACTATTTTATAATCCTTGTGCCCTATGACATTGCCATCACTGTCGGTAATAAATGCGTAGCCGGACTCTCCTATTTGCATCTTGGATATGATAGAGGTGAGGGATACGAGGGATATATCAGCACATATAACTCCGTTTAGCACTCCTTTTTCGGAAAATATCGGCGATGATATAGATATTATCATGGTAGATGAAGTCGGGTCCAATCTTGCCTTCGTAATGTAAACTCCTTTTTGGTTCAAAGCGCCGGTATACCAACCTTCGCTGAGCACGTTTGTCCCTTCCGAAATGTTGGCGTAAGGTATTCCGTACACATTTCCTTTAGTATCTGCTATGAGAACCCTGCTTATCTGTGGATATCGAGATAGCATGTCATAGATAAAAGTTTCGATGGAGTATCTTTCCATGGAGCGAACAACATCGGTATTTGCGAGGAAGGATATTAAGTTTTTGTTTTCATTTATGAAAATGTCTATGTTGTCGCTTAATGTGCTGACTATGAGACTGGTTTTTTCCTTAACCTCCCCCTCCATGGAGTTTTTTGTGAAGTAATTTATGATTCCGCTTAAAACAGTGAGGGGCAGCAGGGCCATGATTATGAGGTATACCGCCAGGCGGGTTTTAAGGCTGTGCTTCATTTTTCCAGAAAAACTTTTTGGGAGCGAAAATTTAAATTTAAATAGTTTCTGCTCCGACCAATTCACGGCATTACCCCCTATATTGTAAAATTAACATTTTTCTCTAATTATATCTAATTATGTCAGTTTTAGCAATAAAAGAAAAAAAGGACGCATTTTCTAGAGAGTTTTGATATAATATTGTAAGTTGCAATTTAAATTTTCTGGGGGTCAAGAGAAATGGTAAGTACAGAAGATTTGCAATATGCGAAAAAGAAAGTGCTGCTGGTAGAGGATAGTCGGTTTGAGCAGTTAATACTTTCGGATTTGCTCAAGGGTTATGGCTTCGAGGTGGAAACAGCATCGGACGGGGATGAAGCTATAAAAAAGGCTTGTGAAATTTTTTTGCCTGACCTTGTATTAATGGATATAGAGCTCAAAGGAAATTTAGATGGTATAGATACTGCAAAGATGATATTAAAAAGGCGCGATGTTCCCATTATATTTTTAACTGCAAATGCTTCGTCTGAGGTAATAAAGAGGATAAAGAGCATAAAAGCTTATGGTTATATTTTAAAAGGCACTGACAAGAAAGCTGTAATTCCTTCAATAGAAATGGCCATAAAACTTCATGAAGCTTATTCACTTGCAAACATGTTCATGTACATTTACGAAAACTCCACAAGTGAGCTTTATGTTTTTGATCCAGAGACTTTGAAGTTTATAAAGGTAAACAAAAGTGCAAGGATGAATTTAGGATATACAGAAGACGAGCTTTTAAATATGACCCCCATCGAAATAAAACCGGAATTTACAAAAGAGAGTTTCGTTAGGTTGATATCTCCCCTCCTCGAAGGCAAGATGCCCGAAGTAAGCTTTGAAACAATTCATCGCAGGAAGGACGGGACAACGTATCCTGTTAAAATAAAATTGCAGCTTTTTGATTTATAAAGGAAGAAAGCTATGTTTAGCTAGTGTTGAAAATATTGCAGAGAGATTAAAATTTGAAAGGGCGATAAAAGAAAAGGAAAAATTATATTTTGAGTTGGCAGAAAATGCTCCGGTTGGTATATTGAGATGCGATAATAAAGGCAATATTCTTTATGTAAATAACAAGCTTATTGAAATATTAGGCTCTCCTGGGGAGGAAGAAACGAAGAAGATAAATCTTTTAACGTTTCCGCTATTAGTAGAGCAGGGCCTTTCGGGAAAATTAGAAGAGTGTTTGAAAAATAACGAAATCGGAACTTATGAATTGGAATACACTTCTAAATGGGGCAAAAGAGTGTGGATTAGGGTGCATATAAAACCGGAAGAAGAAGATGGTAAGGTTTCTGGAGCTTTGATAATCGTAGATGACATCACCGAAAAGAAGGAGATGGAAAAGGAACTTTATCTTTTATCCATTACCGACGCGCTGACAGGGGCGTATAATAGGAGATATTTGCTCTCAAAATTGGAGGAAGAAATAGAAAGGGCAAAAAGGTACGGGGAAGAGTTCTCAATCATATTGTTTGATATAGACAATTTCAAAAAAATAAACGATTGCTACGGGCATATTATGGGAGATGAAGCGCTGAGAAGAGTGGCAAAGGTGGTAAGGGAAAGAATACGGAAGTTAGACGTTTTTGGGAGATGGGGAGGAGAGGAGTTTGTAATAGTGCTTCCTGGAACTCCCGTTGAAAAGGCGGCAATACTTGCAGAAGATTTAAGAAGTAATATTGCTGACATTGTTTTGCCATGTAATGAGAGGATAACAGCGAGCTTCGGAGTGACAGAATATGAAAAAGGTGATACGATTGATAGCTTAATTAAAAGAGCGGATGATTTGATGTATAAATCTAAAAATGAAGGAAAAAATAAGGTAAACTATCTCAAAAAATAAGAAAAAAATTATAAAAAAGCGGCGCAATTTTCAATGCGCCGCTGGCTTTTTTTAAACCTTAAACTACTGCTGAGGACAAAAGGAAAATTCTTACTGTTTTACTTCTCAAGGAATATATTTATTTTTTCCTAATAAAAAGTAGTCCATAAACCTTTTTGCAGCTTTACTAATCTTTGCTCCTTTTTTTACTATAAATCCGGCATCCCAGTGAGCTGTGGGATCATCGAGGGGGATTACCTTTATATTTTTGTATTCTTCTATGTGGGGATGCGTTAGTTTGTCCACAAATATAAAAATACCTTGGTTCAATTCCACAAAGTCGTAAGCGACTTTCAAATCGTGGCTTGATTTAAAGTAAATTTTTGGAACAAGCCCCGCTTTCTCAAAATGTTCAAGGATGACCGGTTGGATCCGAAAAGTATCGCTCAATAGTATCAGTTTTTCGTTTTTAAGGTCCTCAAATCTTACACTCTCTCTAGCTGAAAGAGGGTTGGCTTTATTGACTATAACGATTAATTTTTCCCTTATGAGATGATAATAGATAAAATTGCTCAGGTCTTTAGGTTTTACTGTCAAAGCTAGATCTAGAGTTCCGTTTAATACATTTGCTTCACAGTCTATATCGGAAAATTCTGCTATTTCAATGTGGATATCCCGGCTTTTTTGCTCGAATTCAATTATTGCCTTGACCCCTAAAATTTGGAGGGTGCCTGGGGCAAACCCTATTTTTATCGTCGTTTTTTCTTTGTCTATTTTACTTTTTACATCGGAAATGAATTCATCATAAGTTTTGACAAGAAGTTCCGCCCTCGAAAGGACATACCTACCCGTTTCCGTAAGAGTGACGCCTCGGGGTGTACGTTCAAAAAGCTGTGTGCCTAACTGTTTTTCTAGCTTTTGGATGCGCTTGCTTAAAGCCTGCTGGGTTATAAAAAGTTCCTCTGCAGTTTTGGAAAAGCTCTTATTTTTGCATATAAGCACGAAATATTTAAGAGAAGTCATATCAATTTCCATTTCATCACTCTCGCTTCTTGGTCTACTACTGAAATATTACAATATGGATTTAAAGGTATCAAGGCCTTTGAAAGGATATCTTTACAGTCAAAAAAAGATTGTAGCAAATACAACTACTTTATGTTAGGCAATCGGTTTTATGCTGGCTAAAATATATATTGAAATGGGATAGTTATAACATTAACAAATGGGAGGGAAGGGTATGTTTGAAAACTTGTTTTCTCGTGGCAGAATAGGGACTATGGAAACAAAAAACAGGGTCGTCTTTACAGCTATGGGAAACGCCCTTGCGAATTCCGATGGAACTGTTTCGGAAAGGGACATCCAATTTTACGCGACTAGGGCAAAAGGTGGAGTAGGGCTCATTATCACCGAATGTATGGTTGTAGACGAGAGGGGCAAAGGTAACACCAGGCAGATGTGTGCGTATGACGATAAATTTATACCCGGTCTCAGAGCTCTGGCCGATGAGGTGCACAAATACGGTGCGAAGATCGTGGCTCAAATTTATCATCCGGGAAGGCAAGGAATTTCTGCGATAAATGGGAATATGCCGATGGCGGCGCCGAGCGAGGTGGAATGCAAAGTCGTGCATCAACCCGTGAGGGCAATGAGTACGGAAGAAGTCGAGGAAATGGTAAAAAAATTTGTAGATGCTGCAGTTCGAATAAAGAAAGCCGGATTCGACGGAGTTGAAGTCCATGGAGCGCACGGATATTTAATAAACCAATTTTTGAGTCCATATACAAATAAAAGGACTGACAAGTACGGTGGAAGTTTTGAAAACAGGATGAGGTTTTTAGAAGAAATAGTAATTGGCATTAGAGAAAAGTGCGGAAAGGATTTTCCACTTCTTGTAAGATTGACGGTCGATGAATTTTTGGAGAAGGTGGGGCTTCCAAATGAAGGGCTTCATCTAGAAGATGGGGTAAAGATAGCAAAGAGGCTTGAGGAGCTGGGCGTAGATGCACTGGATATAAGTTGCGGTATATATGAGACTATGAATGTGTCCTGGGAACCGTCATCTTACGAGCAGGGATGGAAGATATATCTTGCTGAAACGATAAAGAAAGCTGTTGACATCCCAGTAATAGGAGTTTCAGTAATAAGGGACCCCGAATTTGCAGACAGGATGATAAGGGAAGGTAAGATCGACTTTGCGGGTTCCGCAAGACAGCATTTTGCTGATCCGGAATGGGCAAATAAGGCAATGGAAGGTAAAGTAAATGAAATAAGAAAGTGCATATCTTGCCTTTATTGTATGGAAACCTTAATTGGTGCCGATATAACAGGAATGCCTTGCCAGTGCAGCATAAACATCCAAAGTGGTCGTGAATGGGAGTTAAATCAACTTAAGGAGGATGGGGAAGGTAGGATTGTAGCTATAATAGGCGCAGGGCCTGCGGGGCTTGAGGCAGCAAGAATACTGGCGAAACGGAAGTTTAGGCCGGTGATTTTTGAAAGGACCGATAAAATAGGCGGACAGTTGAACCTTGCAAGCAAGCCTCCCAAAAAGGAGAAGATAAATTGGCTCATTGATTATTTTAAGTCTCAGATTGAAAAGGAAAATATAGAGGTAAGATTTAATGCGATGCCGGCAATTGATGAATTAAAGGCACTTAACCCCTATGCGGTGTTTGTAGCTCAAGGTTCAGAGCCCATAATACCTAAATCGATTCCCGGCATCGAAAGCGAAAACGTATTTACAGCAGAAGATATATTAGGTGAGAAAGTATATATATCCGGTAAAAAAGTAGCAGTAGTTGGATCTGGAATGACGGGGCTTGAAACCGCTCATTACCTCGCGGAAAAAGGAAATGAGGTCAGTGTATTTGAAATGCTAGATGAAATCGGCCCGGGATTATTTTTCCAGAATTTAATAGATGTTTTAGGTCATTTGAAAGCATATAATGTAGAGCTAAATCCAAACCACAAACTTGTTGCGATAAATGGAAATGAAGTGGTTTTTGAGAACACGAAAACTCAAGAAAAAGTCGTTTGCAACTTCGATTACGTGGTGCTGTCTATTGGGAGGACACCGAATAAAAACTTGGTTGAAGAGATAAAAAGCAGCTTTGAAAAGGTCTTTATATTGGGAGATGCAGAAAAAGCAGGGAAAATAAGAAATGCTATAGAGGCTGGCTTTTTAGCAGCGTATAATTTGTAAAATACTAATGAAGCTAAAAAGGGGGAAATCCGAGATGTTGTTATCCTATTCGAGATACGCCCAATTGTGTCCAATTATTTACGGAAAAGGAACTGTAAGTGTTTTGGGCGACGAAGTCAAAAAACTAGGATGTTCGAAGGTGCTCCTGGTATCAGATAAAACTGTGTCAAAACTTGATATTTACCAAAAGTGCAAAAAAAGTCTAAGTGATGCTGGCATAAGATTTGTAGAATTTGATTAAATATTACCTGATCCTCCGGATTATATAGTCAATAAAGGCGGAGAAGTGGCAAGAGAGCAAAAAGTTGACGGGATAGTGGCTGTAGGTGGAGGAAGCGTAATGGATGCGGCTAAAGGCATAAATATACTTATAAATAGTCCGCCGCCCATAAACCAGTATTTTGGGAATCCCTTTTTTAAGCCCGGCGTTCCCGTTGTGATGGTGGTGACAACAGCCGGTACCGGAAGCGAAAGCACAGGAGTCGCTGTAATAACAGATACTGTAAATAATGTTAAAAACTCTGTCTTTGGAGTAGCTTCCCTTGGAATATTAGATCCCGAAGCTACGATAAGCTTGCCAAAGGATGCCACTGTCCATACGGGGATGGACGCATTCGCCCATGCAGCTGAAGCTATTACGGCAAAACTGCCTAATCCTAAATCACAGCTTCTTGCCTTTGATGCGATTAATAAAATAATTAAGTATCTGCCGGTTGCTGCCGAAGATTGTGTCAACATCGAAGCAAGAGCAAATATGCTTCTCGCTAGCAATTTTGCAGGTATAGCCTTTAACGATGCCTTAGTACACTTAGGACATGCCATAGCTCACACCATAGGTGCGAAGTTCCATGTAGTCCATGGCGAAGCATGTGCTCTGGCGTTACCCGAAGTGATGAAATACGCTGCTACAGTGGATGCATCTAGGGTAAAAATTGTGGGCGAAGCGATGGGCCTTGATTTTTCAGGCAAGGAAAGTGGCGAAGAAATTGGCGAAAAGGTGGCCCAAGCCATAAGAAGGTTCATGAAGGGATTGGGAATAAGGCCGCTTAGAGAGCTTGGGATATCTAAAGAAGATTTATTGGGCACGGTTGATATGGTATTTAAAGATCCTTGCTACAGTTTTGTTCCGCGGCAATTGGAAAGAGAAGAAATTTTGAAGATATTGGAAAATATGTACGAAAATTATTAAGCAAAAAATCCACCCTCAAACTGTCAAAGTTTGGGGGTGGATTTATTTTTGATTTGCAAAGGCTAATTTTATTTTGTGTCACTTTATGTAATTTACTACATCCTTTTTCCTTTCTATGGGACGCGGTGGTTTTTCCAGGTCTGGGTAACCCAAGGCTACTGCAAAATAAGGCTCATAACCTTCTGGCAGCGAGAGTTTTTTCACCTCTTCTTCCATAGAAAACAAGAAATTTATAAGGCCAATCCAGCACGCTCCGAGGCCCAGGCTGTGAGCTGCAAGCAACATGTTTTGAGTGGCGGCGCTGCAGTCGATGAGAGGCGAATAAGAATCTTTTTTGCCGGAGACCACTATTACGGTTGGCGCGTTGTAAAATAAATGCAATTTCTCATTTTTTCCCATGGCGGCTATCCATGGAACTTCCGATTCCGCCATGGCTTTTTTCGCCGCGAGGCTGAAGTGGTCGATTAGCTCCTTGTTCTGGATTACAGTAAAATGCCAGGGCTGCTCGTTGTGACCGCTGGGTGCATGGATTGCCGCTTCTATAATGGCCTCTATTTCCTCATCCTTTATCTGTTCGGGCTTAAAACGCCTTATGCTCCTTCGGGTTTTTATGGCGTTGATTACCTCGTTCACAATATTTCCCTCCCTATTTTTTATTATAGCTCGCCTTTTAAAAAGTTGAATTTTTCGTTTCAAGTCTTCTAAAGTATATTTGCGTGACTTCTCAATTTGACCAAAAGTATAAATAAAAGGTTTTATCCCTCGATTCTCACATTCTTGTTTAAGTTTCTTTGAAAATTTTGGACGCCCCCCAGTTAAAACCTTACTCGCTCCAGATCTATGAGATAAACCCTTGTCTTAAACTTCAAAATGCAACGGGTCTGTGAGATAGCTTTTTCTTTACCACTTCAAATTTTACCTGAGTAATTTTATTTTCCATTTTTAGGGTATAGACATATTACTGTGAGTCTTTTAGGATGCCTTTTTAAAATAATTATAACGTATAGAAAAATTGATTTGAATAAGCTACAATTAAAATAAAAAATTTAGATAAAAAGTTTAGATAAAGATGGAGGCGTATGTGAGTGTTTCAACTGAGTGAAGAACAGGAACAAAGAGCCTTGAGGCTCCACAGAGAGAGCATCATTTTCGACGCCCACTGTGACACTGTCCTTCAAGTGCTAGAAGGGAAGCGAACTTTAGGCGAAAGGTCGGAGGATGGACACGTAGATGTACCAAGGCTTAAAGCAGGCGGGATAAAGGCACAGGTATTCTCGGTATTCGTGAGGCCTGAATGGTACGGGGATGCTGTCCACGCGACGTTAAAGGGAATAGTCACATTAACGCGTGAAATAAAAAAGAATGAAGACGATGTAATGCTGGCAAGGTCATTTAAAGACGTAAAAAAAGCGGTAGCGGAAGGTAAAGTCGCGGCCTTCATAAGTATCGAAGGGGGAGAAGCCCTTCAGGGAGACCTGGACATGCTGGAAGTTTATGCTAAAATGGGGGTTTCCTCAATTATCCTCACCTGGAACAACAGAAACGCTATCGCCGATGGTGCCGGGGACATAAGGAGCAATGGAGGGCTTTCAAGTTTCGGTGTGGAAGTGATAAAGGAGATGGAAAGGCTGGGAATGGTGGTAGACCTGGCTCACATCTCTCCTAAAGGTTTTTGGGACGCGCTGGAAGTTTGCGAAAAGCCGGTTATAGTCTCCCACGCCCTTCCGAGAAAATTCATGGATATTCCCCGGAACCTAGATGACGAACAGATAAAGGCCGTTGCCGAAAGGGGCGGGGTCATCGGGGTGAGCTTTTACTTTACAAGCTATGGAGGAGCCGAAGGCAGTTTGGAAAAAGTGCTAGATGCCATAGATTACATAGCGGACAAAGCCGGTGTCGATTGCGTGGGAATCGGGTCCGATTTCGACGGCTTTACTGGAACGGTGGAGGGGTTAGAATCTTGCGAGAAATTTATCAACATCACCCGCGGATTGGTGCATAGAGGTTTTTCTGATGAAGATATCGAAAAAATTTTGGGCGGGAATTTCATGAGGGTATATGAGAAGGTTCAAAGTTAATATGAAAGGAGAATGCATTTTGCTTATAGGTGCTCACATATCTATATCAAAAGGTTACGAAAAGGCTGTAAAAGACGCCCTTTCGATAGGAGCCAATACGATGCAGTTTTTTACACGCAACCCCAGGGGCGGAGCCGTAAAAGCCCTGGATGAAAGTGATATTAAGAAGTTAAAGGAATTAAGAAAAAGAGAAAACTTCGGTCCTCTGGTCGCCCACGCACCTTACACTATGAATATGGCGACTAATAAAAAAGAAACGGCGGATTTTACCAGGATGGTAATCAGGGAGGATTTAGAAAAGCTCGAAAAAGTCGGCGCTGAATATCTTGTGATTCATCCAGGAAGCCATTTAGGGGACGGACTCGAGGCCGGAATTGAAAGGATATCCGCTGTTTTAAAGGAAGTGGTAACCGGAAGGGAAAAGGTGATGGTGCTCCTGGAGGCCATGGCGGGAATGGGAAGTGAGGTGGGATACACTTTTGAGCAGCTTTATGACATTATGGACAAAACCGGCATCCCCGAGGCGTTCGGGGTGTGCGTGGATACCTGCCACCTTTACGGTGCGGGATATGACGTAAAGGAGCATTTAGATGAAGTGCTGGAAGAGTTCGATAAAATTTTAGGGCTTGAAAGATTGAAAGTTATTCATTTGAACGACAGCAAGTTTGGACTTGCCAGCCGAAAGGATAGGCACGCAAACCTGGGAGAAGGAGTGCTGGGACTGGAAACGATGAAAAAAGTGATAAACCACGAAGCCATTAAGGACAAGCCCTTTTTGCTCGAAACTCCCGGGGGGATGGAAAATTACAAAAAGGAAATTGAAATTTTAAAGAATATGCGAGAAAATTAAAGATTTAAAGGGTATGGTTATGAAGGAAATCTGCGAGAATGAAAAAGAACGAGTTTTAAAAATCCTGAAACTTCTCGAAGAACATTATCCGAATGCCACCACTGCCCTCCGGTATAATAATCCGTTTCAATTATTGGTGGCAACCATACTTTCCGCCCAGTGCACCGACAAGCGAGTCAATCAGGTGACACAAAGACTTTTTGAAAAATACAAAGGGCCCGAGGATTTTGCCAATTTAAAACCCGAGGAATTGGAAAATGAGATAAGAGAGTGCGGACTTTTTAAGAATAAAAGCAGAAATATAATCGAATCATCCCGAATGATTTTAGAAAAATACGCTGGACGGGTGCCGGATGAATTCGAAGAACTTGTTAAGCTTCCAGGTGTGGGCAGAAAGACGGCCAATGTTATACTTGCCAATGCTTTTGGGAAACCGGCTTTTGCGGTGGACACCCACGTGTTTAGAGTTTCGAGGCGGCTGGGCCTTTCCGATGGGAATGACCCGTTAAAAGTGGAAAAGGATCTCACCATGAGAATTCCCGAAGATTACTGGATTAAAGCCCATCATTGGCTGATTTATCACGGGCGAAGGGTATGCACTGCAAGAAAACCCAACTGCGAAAATTGTTTTTTAAAGGATCTTTGCCGTTTTTGTTCGTATAATTTTTGAATTCAAAAGGAAGGAGAGGAGCTTTCTTGGAACACAAAAAATACGTGGCTGATAGAGTAAAAGAAGTAACATTTTCCACAATAAGATACTTTTTCAACCTTGTAAATCAGATGCCAGATGCGATTTCGCTCTGCATAGGAGAGCCGGACTTTGTCACGCCCCCGCATATAAGGGAGGCGGCTAAGAAAGCATTGGACGAAGGAAGGACTTCGTATACACCCAATCCGGGAATTATGGAGCTCCGCTCGGAGATAGCCAATTATTTAAAACGCCGTTTCGGCCTCTCTTACAGCCCTGAAAAAGAAATCATCGTGACGATAGGAGCAAGTGAAGCTATAGATGTGGCGATGAGAACGTTGCTAAATCCGGGCGATGAAGTGCTCATCCCAGAGCCCGCTTTCGTGGCGTATAAACCTTGCGTGGTCCTTGCCGGAGGAAGACCGGTTTCCGTGCCCACGTATATGAAGGACGGTTTTGCTTTAATGCCGGAAGTTCTGGAAAAGCACGTGACGTCCAGGTCTAAAGTGCTCATGCTCTCCTATCCCAACAATCCAACTGGAGCCATCATGAGCCGCGAGGAGCTCATGAACATTGCGAAGGTCGCCGAAAAATATGATTTAATTGTCGTATCCGACGAAATCTATGCTGAACTCACTTATGGGGTGGAGCACACCGCCTTCGCCGCCATTCCGGGGATGCGGGAAAGGACCGTTACGATAGGCGGTTTTTCGAAAGCCTATTCCATGACCGGTTGGAGACTGGGTTATCTTGCCGCTCCCGAAGGATTGGCGGAAGAATTGCTGAAAGTCCACCAGTACAGCGTAACTTGTGCCCCTACTATGGCGCAATATGCGGCTGTTGAGGCTTTGAGAAACGGCGACGAAGATATAAAAAGGATGAGAGAAGAATACGACAGGAGGAGGGTGTTCGTCTATAGCAGCTTAAAGAATATGGGACTTGAGTGCTTTGAGCCAAGAGGGGCCTTTTACATCTTCCCTTCGATTAAAAACACAGGCCTTTCGTCCGAAGAATTCGCAAATAGGCTACTTTATGAGATGAAGGTGGCCGTAGTGCCCGGGAGTGCCTTCGGCGAAAGCGGCCAGGGTTTTGTAAGAATTTCTTATGCTGCATCTATGGATAACATTGAAAAGGCAATGGAAAGAATCTATCAGTTTTTAAAACAAATATAAACGTACGATATTCAAAAAAATAAAGTGTATTGTTCGGAATTTTACTTGATTATTTGGTCAAAATGTAGTATTATGTATTTAGTTGAACGAACAAATTGAATACTTTTCCGGTACCCTTATATAATTCCAGGAATATGGCCTGGAAGTCTCTACCGGGCGGCCGTAAACCGCCCTGGCTATAAGGGGTAGTTGGTTATTGCCAAAAACCCTTTGGGCTTTGAAGGTAGAGATTTCCTCTACCTTAATTTTTTTTATTACGTTTTATTACGTGATTTGGAGGTCGGCCGCATTGAAAGAGGATGGGATGAAGGGCTTTCCTAGAATTGGCATCATAGGCGGCGGGCAGCTGGGGAAGATGATGGCGCAAGAGGCCAAGAAAATGGGCTTTTTTGTAAGCGTATTGGATCCGACGCTCGGTTGTCCTGCATCTTCTGTTTCGGATATACAGATAGTCGGAAATTTTTACGACGAAGAAAAACTAGAAGAACTTATAAAGCAAAGCGATGTGGCGACGTACGACATTGAGCATATAGCGACGGAACCGCTTAAAAGGCTGCAAGACAAAGGATACAGCATACTTCCTTCGCCTTACCTTTTGGAGGTCATCCAGGATAAATTGGCTCAAAAGGAGATACTTAAAAAAGCGGGAATTCCTGTTGCCAGATTTATGAAAATCGAACAAGTAACCATCGAGGAATTTAAAAAGTTCGGATTTCCGCTCGTCCAAAAAGCCAGGAAAGGCGGATACGATGGAAGAGGAGTGGCCGTTATTAGGTCCGAAGAAGATATGGCAAAGGCACTTCACACCGACTCTTATGTGGAAGAATTGGTCGATATAGAAAAAGAACTGGCAGTTATGGTGGCAAGGAACACCAAAGGGGAAATCAGATGCTATCCAGTCGTGGAGATGATCTTTGATGAAAGAGCCAATATATGCGATATGGTAATAGCTCCTGCCAGAATAGAAAAAGATTTGGAAGAAAGAGCAATGGAAATTGCAAAAGAAGTTGTCAAAGCACTAGACGGTGTGGGTGTTTTAGGGGTGGAAATGTTTTTGGACAAAAAAGGAAAGATATTGGTAAACGAAGTCGCTCCGAGGCCCCACAATTCCGGCCACTACACCATCGAAGCTTGTGCCACAAGCCAGTTCGAACAGCACATAAGGGCCATATGCGGTCTGCCGCTAGGCTCCACCAAACTGCTTTCTCCTGCCGTGATGGTGAATCTTTTAGGGGAAGAAGGATATGATGGAATACCGTTGGTAGAGGGATTCGAGGAGGCACTTTCCATAGAGGGACTGTACTTTCACTTTTACGGCAAAAAGATAACCCGGCCTTACAGGAAAATGGGACATGTGACGGTAATCGATGACGATGTGGAAAAGGCCATTGAAAAGGCCCAAAAGGCGAAGAACATATTAAAGGTGAAAGCGAGGTAATGATATGGAAAAACCGCTGGTAGGCATAATCATGGGGAGCGATTCCGATTTGCCCGTAATGCAGGAGGCAGCCAAGATTCTCGAGGAATTCGGCATCGATTTTGAACTAACGATAGTTTCGGCCCACCGGACTCCCGAGAGAATGTTTGATTATGCCAAAAACTGCGACAAAAGGGGCATAGAAGTGATAATCGCCGGAGCGGGCGGGGCGGCTCATCTTCCCGGGATGGTGGCATCGATTACGCCTTTGCCGGTAATAGGCGTCCCGGTAAAGACGTCGTCACTCGAGGGGATGGACTCCCTTTTGTCGATAGTTCAGATGCCGCCGGGGGTACCGGTGGCCACGGTGGCGATAAACAATGCAAAAAATGCCGGGATTTTGGCTGCAGAGATTCTGGGCATAAAGTACCCCGAAATTAAGAAAAAGGTTGCGGAATACAAGGAAAAGATGAAAAAAGAAGTGGAAGAGAAGGCAGCCAGAATGGAAAATATTGGGTATAGGGAATATTTAAAGGAAAGGGAAGTGAACAATTAATGAAAAAGCTGGAATTGATTTACGAAGGCAAGGCAAAAAGGGTTTACCGCACAGAAGATGAGGATTTTTACGTAATGGAATTCAAAGATGACGCTACGGCGTTCAACGGGCAAAAAAGGGGGACGATAAAGGGCAAAGGTGAACTTAACACCAAAATTTCTGCGGTTTTCTTTGAGATTTTAGAAGAAAATGGCGTTAAAACCCATTTCGAAAGACTTCTAAGCGATAGGGAGATGCTGGTAAAAGCGGTGAAGATACTGCCGCTCGAAGTAATAGTGAGGAATTTGGCGGCGGGGAGCATGGCGAAAAGGCTCGGACTTCAGGAGGGAACGAAACTAAAAAGTCCGGTCTTGGAATTTTGCTATAAAAGCGATGAACTAGGCGATCCGATGATAAACGCATACCATGCACTGGCAATGGATTTAGCCACCAAAGAGGAGATAGCTTTCATTGAGGAAACTTCCTTCAAAGTAAATGAAATATTGAGCCAATTCCTCATCAAGAAAAATATAATCCTGGTGGATTTCAAGCTGGAATTCGGGAGATTTAAAGGCGAAATTTTGGTTGCTGATGAGATTTCTCCTGATACGTGCCGCTTCTGGGATGCAAAAACCATGGAAAAGCTTGACAAGGACCGCTTCAGAAGAGACCTCGGCAATGTAGAAGAGGCGTATAAAGAAATACTGAGCCGAATTAAATCGTGAAAATCAAAATATTAATAGTTTTGGGGGAATTGCAATGTTTAATGCAAAAATATGCGTTAGGTTCAAAAATGGTGTGCTCGACCCGCAGGGAGCCGCAATAAAGGGCGCTTTGAATCATCTTGGCTTTGAAGCTGAGGACGTTCGGGTTGGGAAATTGATAGAGGTGAAACTTAAAGCCGGTAACTTGGAAGAAGCAAAGGCTAAGGTAAGGATGATGTGTGAAAAGCTTCTTGCAAACCCGGTTCTTGAAGATTTCAGCTTTGAAGTGGTGGAGGAAAGTATATGAGGTGTGCCGTAATAGTTTTCCCCGGATCTAATTGCGATGTGGACTGTTTTCATGTATGGAAGGACGTCCTCGGTCAGCCCACAGAATACGTATTCCACAAAGAAAGGTTTTCTGCTGAGGACTTTGATCTCATCATCCTGCCGGGGGGATTTTCCTACGGCGATTATTTGAGGGCAGGTGCCATCGCGAGGTTCTCGCCGGCGATGGACAGCGTCTATAAAGCTGCCGAAAAGGGGAAGCTTATTCTCGGCATATGTAACGGATTTCAGATCCTCCTTGAGGCAGGACTCCTTCCGGGGGCAATGATGAAAAACAGAGACCTCAAGTTTCACTGCCATGACGTATACCTGAAAGTGGGTACAGCCGATTCACCTTTCACGAACATGTACCTGCCAGGAGAAGTGGTAAAAATGCCCATAGCCCACGGTGAGGGCAATTATTACGCCGATGCCGATACTATAGAGAGGCTAAAAAGAGAGGATAGAATCGTATTTTACTATTCTGACGAAAAAGGCAATATTACAGACGAAGCGAATCCCAACGGATCGGCGGAGAACATAGCGGGGATCTTAAACGAAGAAAGAAATGTCCTCGGGATGATGCCCCATCCGGAGCGCTGCGCTGAAGAGATTCTGGGGAATACCGATGGAAAGAGGCTTTTTATGTCCATTTTAGAATACCTCGAGGGGAGGGTAAAAATTGGGAAAAGCAGAAGAAGCTAAAAAGCTGGGACTTACGGACGAGGAGTACAACCTTATAGTCCAGACGCTCGGACGTGAACCTAACGATGTGGAGCTTGGAATGTACAGCGTAATGTGGTCGGAACACTGCAGCTACAAAAATTCAAAACCGCTTTTGAAGAGATTTCCCACAATAGCACCTCACGTGCTCCAGGGGCCAGGTGAGAACGCGGGTATCGTCGATATAGGGGATAACCTGGCGGTGGTGCTCAAGATAGAAAGCCATAACCATCCATCCGCGGTGGAGCCCTATCAGGGAGCGGCTACCGGCGTGGGGGGCATAATCCGCGACATTTTTGCCATGGGGGCAAGGCCGATAGCGCTTTTGGATTCCCTGAGGTTCGGGGAACTGGATGATCCAAGGGTTAAGTACCTCTTGAGTGGAGTGGTTTCCGGGATAGCGGATTACGGAAACTGCATGGGGATACCCACAGTGGGTGGCGAAACCTATTTTAACGATGCGTACAAGGATAATCCTCTGGTCAATGCCATGTGCGTCGGAATAATCCGCCACGACGATATAATAAAGGGTAAAGCGCAAGGCGTTGGAAATTCCGTAATGCTCGTTGGAGCTGCAACTGGAAGGGACGGAATTCACGGGGCCAGCTTTGCATCCGAAGAGCTGTCCGAAGAATCAGAATCAAAAAGGCCTTCGGTGCAGGTAGGGGACCCCTTCATGGAAAAACTGCTGCTTGAAGCGTGCCTGGAGCTTTTAAAGGAAAAATGGGTGGTGGGAATTCAGGACCTCGGGGCTGCCGGCCTTACATCGGCGTGTTCCGAAACCGCTGCAAGGGCGGGTACCGGGATAGAGCTGGACGTCGCGCTGGTTCCCAGGCGCGAGAAAGGGATGACTCCTTACGAGGTGATGCTTTCGGAATCCCAGGAGCGCATGTTGATTATAGTAGAAAAAGGTCATGAGGAAGATGTAAAGAGGATATTTGAAAAATGGGACCTGTACGCCGTGAAAATAGGCGAGGTAACTGGCGACGGGATGCTCAGGGTCCTGGAAAACGGCAAAATAGTGGCTGAGGTTCCGGCAAAGTCGCTGGCAGAAGGGGCGCCGGTGATAAAGCGTGAAGGCAAAAGGCCGGTGTACATGGATGTGCAGGATCTGGATTATTCAAAAATAGAAATTCCGGAAAATTTGAGCGAAGTGCTTCTCAGGCTTTTGGCATCTCCCAACATAGCGAGCAAAGCATGGGTTTACCAGCAGTACGACCATACTGTCCGCACCGACACTGTGGTTCCCCCGGGTTCCGATGCGGCAGTTTTGAGGATAAAGGGTACTAAAAAGGGGATAGCGCTCACCACCGACTGCAACGGGCTTTACTGCTATCTCGACCCTTACGAAGGCGGGAAACAGGCGGTGGCCGAAGCGGCAAGGAATCTTGTGGTAACGGGGGCAAAACCCCTTGCCATAACGGATTGCCTCAATTTCGGAAGTCCGGAAAATCCTGAAGTGTATTACCAGTTTGAAAAATGCATAGACGGAATTTCAGAAGCCGCGAAGGCCTTAGAGATTCCGGTGGTAAGCGGCAACGTTAGCTTTTACAATGAAAGTAGCAGCAGGGTAATATTCCCCACGCCGGTTATAGGAATGGTGGGGCTTTTGGAAGATGTAAAAAAGCGCTGCACCATGGCGTTTAAAAATCCGGGAGACATAGTTGTCCTTTTGGGTGAAAACAGCGATGAAATGGGCGCTTCGGAATATTTGAGGGTGATTTTTGGTATCCAGGGTGGAAAACCCCCCAGAGTCGATTTGGAACGTGAAAAGCGGCTTCATCTTTGCTGCCTGAAGGCAATAAAAAAGGGAATTTTAAGTTCAGCCCACGATGTGTCGGAAGGAGGGCTTGCCGTAGCGATAGCAGAATCCTGCATTACCGGGAATCTTGGCTTTGAAGGGGAGATAACGTCTGACATAAGAGCTGATGCGCTGCTTTTCGGAGAAGGGCAATCCAGGATAGTAGTCAGTTTAAAAGAAGAAAACCTTCCGGCTTTAATTGAGCTTGCAGATGAAACGGGCGTTAAAGCTATGGTGTTGGGTCGTGTCGTGCCGGAGTATTTTAGGATTAACGTTAAAGATTCGAAAGGCGGCTTTAAGAAAATCGAGCTTTCCGTCGAGGAGATGGCCGATATATGGAGCAAATCTTTGGAGCGAAAGGTAGAAGAATGATGGAAGAAAAATTAAAAGAAGCGTGTGGTGTTATAGGGATATATTCCAATGTGGAAGACCCGAGTCTTGGTAGAACCCTGTATTACGGCCTTTATGCCCTTCAGCACCGGGGGCAGGAGAGCGCTGGCATTGCCGTGAGTTCTGGAAACGGTATCGACTACCATAAAGACCTCGGCCTTGTGTCAGAAGTATTTACGGAAAGAGTACTCGATAGACTCTCGGGGCACATCGGCATCGGGCACGTGAGATACTCCACAACCGGTTCTAATAGTTTAAGCAATGCCCAGCCTCTGGTGGTGAGATATAAAAACGGCTATCTTGCTGTCGCCCATAACGGAAATCTGGTAAACGCCTATGAGTTGAGGTACGAGTTAGAACAAAGCGGAGCCGTATTTCAAACAACGGTAGATAGCGAAATAATTGCATTTCTCATCGCGAGGGAGGCATCAAAAGACATAGTTGAAGCGATAAAAGGATGTATGGATAGGATAAAAGGAGCTTACGCTCTGGTCATAATGACAGAAAACAGCCTGATCGGCGTGAGGGACCCGAATGGCTTTAGACCCCTATGCCTTGGGAAGTACAACGGTTCTTTTGTGCTTGCTTCCGAGAGCTGCGCTTTCGACACCATAGGAGCTGAGTTCATAAGGGATGTAGAACCCGGCGAGATTGTGGTCATAAACAGCCACGGCATAAAAAGCGTCAAGTACAAATGTCAAGAGAAAAATTCCCTTTGTATATTCGAATTCGTTTACTTTGCAAGGCCCGACAGCACTATAGATGGCATAAATGTTTACAGGGCAAGGTGGGAAAGCGGCAGGATTTTAGCTTTGGAACATCCGGCGGATGCAGACCTGGTGGTGGGGGTTCCGGATTCCGGAACAGTGGCAGCCATGGGGTATTCGGCTCAGTCGGGAATACCCTTCGGCTTCGGACTCATAAAGAACCGCTATATAGGAAGGACTTTTATCCAGCCGAGCCAGAAGCTGAGGAGTTTGGGGGTAATGCTGAAGCTAAATGCCCTAAAATCCGAGGTGAAAGGAAAACGCTTGGTTCTGGTAGACGATTCAATAGTGAGGGGTACGACCAGCGGCCAGATAATAAAGATGTTAAAGGATACGGGTGCAAAGGAAGTTCACGTAAGGGTTAGCTCACCTCCAGTAACTCACTCCTGCTATTTTGGAATAGATACTTCTTCCCAAAAAGAATTGATCGCTGCAACCCATAATGTAGAAGAGATAAGAAAATATATCGGAGCAGACAGCCTCGGCTTTTTAAGCCTGGATGGCCTCATAAAATCTACTGGCTATAGCTGTGAAAAGTTTTGCACCGCCTGTTTTTCAGGGGAATATCCCTTGAAAGTTCCGGGAGAAAGAAAAAAATATCTTTTCGAGAAATGTTAGGGGAGATGTTTTGTGAAAGAGAAAATAACCTACCGGGATGCCGGCGTTGACGTGGATGCAGGGAATAGGGCTGTGGAGCTCATGAAATCCCATGTGCGCTCCACATACCGTAAAGGAGTTCTTGGTGATATAGGCGGCTTTGGCGGATTTTTTGAGCTAGATCTAAAAAATTACACCCATCCCGTTTTGGTGTCGGGTGCTGACGGAGTTGGGACCAAGCTCAAGATAGCCTTCATGATGGACAAACACGATACGGTGGGGATAGACTGTGTGGCGATGTGCGTCAACGATATAGCAGTTCACGGCGCCGAGCCGCTTTTTTTCCTGGACTATATCGCTACGGGAAGGATTGTGCCGGAAAAGATAGAAGAAATAGTAAAGGGAGTGGCCAAAGGCTGCAAGATGGCAAACTGTGCCTTAGTCGGCGGTGAAACCGCCGAAATGCCGGGATTTTACGAAGAAAGCGAATACGACCTGGCAGGTTTTGCAGTAGGGATTGTGGACAAGGATAAGATTGTGGATGGTTCCAAAATAAAAGAAGGGGATGTGGTAATCGGTCTTTCTTCCTCGGGACTGCACAGCAACGGTTATTCCCTGGCAAGGAAAATATTTTTCGAAATAGGCAAATTGAGCGTAGAAAGCTATGTAGAAGAATTCGGGAAGACTTTGGGAGAAGAACTTCTTACCCCTACCTGCATCTATGTAGGAGCTGTAAAAAAATTGTTAAGTCTTCGCATTCACGGAATGGCCCATATAACAGGCGGAGGATTTTTTGAAAACCTGCCCCGAATTTTACCTCAGGGTCTGGAATTCAGAATTTACGAGGGGTCTTGGGATATCCCGCCGGTATTTTCGATGCTTCAGAGAATGGGGAATGTAGATGATCGCGAGATGTACCGGACGTTCAACATGGGGATAGGTTTTGCCATCGTCATACCCGAAGAAGAAGCGGACGAAGCTTTGAAATTATCCAAGGCTTTGGGATTTAAAGCCTGGATTATCGGCAAAGTCGTAAAGGGCGAAGGCGGGGTGGTATTTTGCCGGCCTTGAAACTTGGAGTTCTAGTTTCTGGAAGCGGCACTAATCTTCAGGCGATAATCGACAGCATAAAAGCTGGGAAGTTAAATGCTTCCATTGAAATTGTAATATCCAGCAGGGAAGATGCTTACGCCCTAAAAAGGGCAAGGGACAACAATATCGAAAGTGTGGCAATTTGCCCGGAAAGATACCTTTCGAAAATGGAATACGAAGAGGCGATGATTAAAAAGCTAAAAGAAGCGAAGGTGGAACTCGTTATACTGGCGGGTTACATAAAAGTGCTTTCGCCGCACTTCGTTAGGGCTTTTGCCGGCAGGATAATAAACATCCACCCTTCCCTCATACCCGCCTTTTGCGGCAAAGGTTATTACGGACTCCGCGTGCATAAGGCGGTTTTGGAGTACGGAGTAAAAGTTACAGGTGCAACAGTTCACTTTGTGGACGAAGGGACGGATACAGGTCCCATAATTTTACAAAAGGCCGTAGAAGTAAAGGATGATGATACTCCGGAGATTCTTGCAAAAAGGGTGCTTGAAGTGGAACATGAACTTCTTCCGGAAGCAATAAGGCTTTTTGCGGAAAAAAAGTTGGAAGTCGTGGGAAGACGGGTTTTTATAAAAGAATAAGGAGGAATTCGATATGATCAGGCGGGCCTTGATTTCGGTTTCCGACAAAACCGGCATCGTAGAGTTTGCAAAGGCATTGAAGGAACTTGGGGTCGAGATAATTTCTACCGGAGGAACCGCAAAGCTCCTTTCGGAAAGCGGCGTAGAGGTTATTCCCGTATCGGAAGTTACAGGTTTTCCGGAAATTTTGGACGGTAGGGTTAAAACCCTCCACCCCAAAATTCACGGCGGATTGCTGGCGCTGAGGGAAAACAAAGTTCACATGAAACAAATTAGTGAGCTTGGCATAGAGCCGATTGACCTTGTGGCGGTGAACCTGTATCCATTCAAACAGACCATCGAAAAACCAGGTGTCACCTTTGAAGAAGCTATTGAAAATATAGACATCGGCGGCCCGGCAATGCTCCGCTCTGCAGCGAAAAATCATGAAAACGTGATAGTGATCTGCGATCCTGAAGATTACGAAGTGGTGCTGGAAGAGCTTAAAAGTAAAGGTGATGTGAGTAGGGAACTGAGAAGGAGACTCGCGCTCAAGGTTTTCGAGCATACTGCTCATTACGATGCCATGATTTCCGATTATTTGAGAAGGACTGTTTTGGCAGAGGAAACTCAGGAAAAAGATATCTTTCCTAAAAACCTAACACTGACATTTGAAAAGGTCCAGGACCTCCGCTACGGCGAAAATCCTCACCAGAAGGCGGCCTTTTACAGGGAAATGGGGGAGATATCGGGCACCATCGCCGGGGCAAGAAAGCTTTCGGGAAAAGAGCTTTCATTCAACAACATAAACGATGCCGATGCGGCATTGTCACTGGTGTTGGAATTTGACGAGCCCTGTGCCGTAGCTATAAAGCACACCAATCCTTGTGCCGTGGCGTGCGGCAGGGATTTGCACGAGGCATTATTAAAGGCCTACGAAGCTGATCCGGTTTCGATTTTCGGGGGGATAGTAGCATTAAATCGAACGGTGGATATAAAAACCGCAGAAGAACTTTCTAAGATATTCCTAGAGATAGTGATAGCGCCGGAATTCGAGCCGGATGCATTAGAATTACTAAAAGCGAAAAAGAACTTGAGACTTCTCGAGGTCGAGATGAAAGGTAGAAAATATACACGATGGGACTTAAAGAGGGTAAGCGGCGGAATTTTAGTGCAGGATCCAGATGTGGAGGATTTCGACGAAAAGGACCTCAAAGTGGTGACGAGAAGGGCTCCCACCCCGGAGGAAATGAAGGATCTGCTATTTGCTTGGAAAGTAGTAAAGCACGTAAAATCCAATGCGATAGTCCTTGCAAAAGATAAAGTTACTGTCGGAATAGGGATGGGACAGGTAAACAGAATATGGCCTACCCAGCAAAGCATAGCATGGGCAAAGGATAAGGCAAAAGGTGCAGTGCTGGCCTCCGACGCTTTCTTCCCATTTTCGGACGTTGTAGAGACCGCAGCGGCTGCTGGAATTACCGCTATAATCCAGCCCGGCGGATCCGTCCGCGATGAAGACTCCATAAGGGCTGCCGATGAAAAAGGCATAGCCATGGTCTTTACAGGGATAAGGCACTTCAGGCATTAAAAGGGAGGAAAGTCTATGAAAGTACTTGTAGTTGGTGGCGGGGGAAGAGAACACGCCCTTGTCTGGAAGATAGCCCAGAGTCCTTACGTAAAGAAGATATATTCAGCTCCCGGCAATGCAGGCATTTCGGAACTTGCAGAATGCGTGGACATTAAAGCCGAAGATATCGAAAAAATTGCGGATTTTGCAGAAAAGGAAGGCATAGACCTTACTGTAGTGGGACCTGAAGCGCCGCTGGTGGAGGGCATTGTTGACGAGTTCGAAAAAAGAAAGCTGAAGATTTTCGGACCGAATAAAGCAGCAGCCCAAATCGAAGGGAGCAAGGTTTTTGCGAAAAATCTCATGAAAAGATACGGAATACCCACTGCTGAATATGAGGTATTTGACGATTATGAAAAGGCACTCCGATATGTAGAAAATTCTAACATACCCATTGTGGTTAAGGCAGAAGGCCTTGCGGCCGGAAAAGGGGTCGTGGTGGCAAAGACAAGGGAAGAAGCAAAAAATGCTATTAAGGCAATGATGAAGGATGGAGTTTTCGGAAAGGCCGGCAGGCGTATAGTTATTGAAGAATTTCTAGAGGGCCGCGAAGTTACCGTAATGGCTTTTTGCGATGGGAAAACCGCAAAGATTATGGAGAGCAGCAGGGATTACAAAAGGGTTTTTGATGGGGATGAAGGCCCCAATACGGGGGGTATGGGGGCCGTTTCACCTGCATACTATTACACAGATGATGTTTCGGAATACGTGAGAAAAAATATAATCCAGAAGACCCTTGAAGCCATGGAAAAGGAAGGTGCTCCATTTAAAGGAGTGCTTTATGCAGGCCTCATGCTGACTTCGAAAGGGCCGAAGGTTCTTGAGTTTAACTGCCGCTTTGGCGATCCCGAAACCCAGTCGGTTTTGCCGAGGCTAAATACCGACCTTGTGGAGATAATTATCAAGGTTTTGGAGGGAAGGCTTTCCGAAGCCGACATCGAATGGAGCAAGGAGAAGGCGGTCTGCGTAGTCCTCGCGTCAGGAGGCTATCCCGGTGCTTTTGAAAAAGGAAAGGAAGTAACAGGAATAGAGGACGCGGAAAAAGAAGGAGCCGTCGTTTTTCATGCCGGGACGGCTTTAAAAGACGGGAAAGTGGTAACTGCGGGCGGAAGGGTACTGGGCGTCACCGCTTTGGGTAAGACCGAAGAAGAGGCAAGAGACAACGCTTACAGGGCGGCGTCGAAGATTTACTTTGAAGGAATGCACTTTAGGAAGGATATAGGAAAAGTAATAAAGCCCCAAGCTTAAATGCGAATCTCTGCTCTGCTTGGGGCTTTTTCTTTTTCAGTCGAGGTTTGCTGACTTTATGGATTGGCCTGTATTCAGGTCTATGAGATGGACCTCTTTACCATCTATCAATGCGACCGACGGAATGCCGTCCTTGGGGAGCGAGCACGATCCGGGATTTACGTGTAAAAGTCCCGGCAATATTTTTATATCCTTCACGTGCGTGTGACCGGTGACCACTATATCTACCTTCCACTTCATTGCAAGCTCTTCAAGAGCTTTTTCCTCCATATCATGGCCATGGGTCAAAAGGAGCTTTTTACCGTCAAAGCAGAGCATCGAATACGGCGACAGAAGCGGAACGGAAATGAGCATCTGATCGATAGGGGCATCGCAGTTGCCGGCAGATATGAGCATCGGAGTTTGGACGCTATTTATAATTTCCGATAGTTCTTTCGGATTATAACCTTCCGGCAGGGGATTTCGGGGACCGTGGTACAGCACATCTCCGGCGTGGAGTATGATATCGCACTGGCCTAAAATTTCAAGAGCTTTTCTGAAAGCCGTCGAACTTCCGTGGGTATCGCTGATAATGCCTATTCGCATAAACTGCCTCCTTCCAAATGCTTTTTTGCAACTTCCAGCAGGATTTCCCTGCGGTTTAGCTCGGGATTTTCTATGACGTTGTCCAAAAGAACTTTTAAAAGCCTGCCCACTAAGGGACCAGGTGGGATTCCTAACTCGTCTATCAGGTCTTTTCCGGAGATATCGAGGTCCTTTATCTGGTAATCGGATTTTTCTTTTTTCAATTCTTCAAGGTCCGAAATAAGTTTTTTCAGTCCGGGGCCCACGGCCTCCTCAAAGCCGCTGGCCAGGCGATCAGCTTTTCTAAGCTCGATTAAATCGTATATGTTTTCCCATCCCACCTTTGAAATGAGTCTTCTTGCTTCGGATAGAGGAGTATCAGGCGCGTAGATAAACATGTGATGTTCAATAAGCAGAAGGACTTTATTTACGGTATAGTTGTCAAACCGCAGATTTTTCAATATGGCTTTTGCCATTTCCAGCGACTTAGTATGGTGACCCGGGAATTCCAGAATTCCTTCTTTTTCTACGGCACACCGGGGTTTCCCCACATCGTGGAGCAGAGCCGCGAGGCGAAGGTGAGGGGAATTTTTTACGTACTTGCAAGCAAGAAGGTTATGTTCGAGGACATCGTTTGGCTTGTTGTTGTGATGCATTCCCATGCCTTCCAACAGTTCGGGTATGACGTGCTTCATGAGTCCGGTTACGACCAGGGTCACCAGGCCGTCGAAGGGGTGATCGGACGTTATAAGTTTCAAAAGCTCGTCCCTTATCCTTTCGCGGGAAATCGTGTCTAAAAGATGTGCATGGGCTTTAAGGGCGTAAAGAGAGGAAGGTTCTATTGTAAAGCCCAATTGCGCCTGAAACCGCGCTGCCCTCAAGGCCCTGAGCGGATCTTCCCAGATTCGCCTGGTATTTCCTGTGCATCTTATCACCCTGGATTTCAAATCTTGAAGGCCCCCAAAAGGGTCTATAAATTCCGAAGATATGGGGTCGTAAGCCATTGAATTTATCGTAAAATCCCGGCGGGCAAGGTCCGTATAGATTGTGCCTCCGAAAGAGTAGCGTGGCTTTCTACCAGGTGCGTCGTTTCGAAAAGGGGTTATTTCTATTTTTATGCTTTCTACCATAAGAAGTACTGTGCCAAAGTTGCCGTAAGGAATAGCGTGGGGGAATATAGACAAAATTTCTTCCGGCATGGCGTCGGTAGCGATGTCGTAGTCCGGGTTTTCTCTTTGCAGCAATGCATCCCTTATGGTACCGCCGACGATGAAAGCCTGGTAGCCCCGGGACTTAAATTTGTGGCATATTTCTTTTACGATAGATGGAATTCTTATGTTTAGATCCATGGTCAATTTTCACCTTCGCAGGATATGCTTTACAATGGATATTATACACAAAATATATCAAAATTCCTACTTTGGAGAAACCAATATGGTATAATAAATTGAGACGGGAGGTTCCCAACAGTTGAAGATAGTCATGCAAAATGGGTATGATTTCGATTGGGTGACAATTGACGTTATTAAGTATGCAAAAAACAAAAGATATATACGGCATTAGCAAGAGGCCTTATAGCGGTAGTAACGGATAATGAGGTGCGAAAAAGCATGATAACAATTCAGGCTAGCCTGAGTTTTGACAGCAACGAAGATAAGCAGGAAGTATTAGACATTATGAGAAGATGGTCATCCTGCACAAGATTCGCATATAACAGACTTTTAGAAGGTAAAAGCAGAAATGAACTCAAAAGAGAACTGCAAGAGATTTTCAGTTTAAATTCGAGGTATGTAGATGATGCGATAATGAAGGCAAAAAGCGTTCTAGAGTCTTGTAAAGAAAGAGGCGAAAATCCAGGCAAAGTTATTTTCGGTGGCAGGAGTTTGTTTGAAAAGCTAAAGAAACAACACATAAATGGAAATGCATATAAGAAGCTGCAACATGAATGGCAAGAAAGAAGAAAAGGCAATCTCTACTCGAGAGGGGACAAGAGCAAGAAAGGGAACCTGAATACGAGAATCGAGATAGATGAATACGGCACTAGATTAAGGATAAACGTAGGTGAAAGAAAGTATGCATATGCAAGGATACAAGCGGGATGGAAAAAAGGAAAGAGCCGTGAGGAATTACTGGAAGCAATAAGCACTTGCGGACAGCCTTATTCCGTTGAGCTAAAACTCAAAAACGGCAAGGTATATGCTTACTTTACGATTGAAGAAAACTTCCCGGAAGTTGCGATAACAAAAGAAAGTGGAATTGTAGGCATAGACATCAACGCGTACCCGGACCACATAGCGTGGTCGGAAACAGACGAGAATGGTAATCTTGCAAGTTATGGCAGAGTACCGATGCCTGAACTTACAAGCGGCAATTCAAATAAGAGGGAATATTATAGATGGCGGTATGCTCATGAAGTAGTAAGGCTAGCAGAAGAAAAGAAAAAAGCAATAGCAATCGAAAGATTGGATATAAGAGAAAAAGGGAAAAGAGGAGACTTTTCGGGGAGGAAATCGAGGAGGATAAGGCACAGCTTTAGCTACAGGTCGCTTCTGGAGAAAATCAAGGTATTAGCGAAAAGGAAGGGTATACAAGTCATAGAGGTCAATCCTGCCTACACATCAGTGATAGGGATGCTGAAGTATGCACCGCAGTATATGATAAGCAAGGACGTTGCAGCAGCGTATGTCATAGCAAGAAGGGGGCTTGGGTTAAAAGAGCAAATTCCCGAAGGGTATATGGCAATTCTAAAAGAATTAGATGCTGACGAATTGGAAGAACTAAAAGAGCACGTAAAGAGAACGGTTAAGAACAAACAGCTAAAGAAAAGGCAACTAAAGGAGATAGACGAAGCAATAAAACTGATACAAAGCCTTGGGAGTGAGCCAGGGAGGGGACCAAGACCTCTGGATGGAACAAGTCTTGGTACCTGTGGCAGCGGTCACAATCTCTGGCGAGTTCTCAAGGTAGCGGTGGTGACGCCACTCTCCCCTGAGAGGGTATTAAGGGACGTCTCTGTCCTGAAGGGAGTATTACATTCAGGGCAAGTGGGGAGACCCGGGTAAGGGGCGCGAGTTCCTGCTTCTTGGGGCAGGGGCTATGGGAGTGCTTAAATACCGCCTGCTGGGAATGAGCACTCTCTGAAAGGGCGGACTATAAATAGCCCAGCCTTCCAAACTTGTGCACTTTTGCACAGTTTGGATGACCAGGGATTTTTATGCTGTTGAAAGATTTATACGAAAAAGGTTTGAGTTACAACGAATTTTTGGATAAAGCCGAACCGAACTACAGGGAAAAATTCGAGATGTTTTACAAAGATATGGCGCTTTCCGAAAATACCGTGGAGCGGATTAAAAAAATAGGGAAAATAGTCAAAGTTTTAGTTTTTGCTGAGCCCTGGTGTCCGGACTGCATGGTAAGTCTGCCGGTAATGGCTAAAATGGCCGAAATCAACAATTTAATAGAATTTGCCATCTTGCCAAAGGAAGGACATGAGGATTTTCTCGAGAAATACAAATACGACGGGAAACCCCGTATACCAACCTTAATTTTTATGAACGAGGATTATGAGGAATTAGGGGCCTTTGTGGAGATTCCAAAGTTCATAAAAGAAATTTACGAAAGAGGATACCAGCCGGATATAATAGTGGCCAGGAGGGAGTACCGGCAGGGCAAGTATCCGGAAGCTATCGCCGGGGACTTTCTTGAAATAATCGAAGGCAAATAGATGGGGGAAAGAAAACTATGATCAGGTTGAGGGGGCATCACCTCGTATGCCTGCACTTTTACCACGGCGAGGGTTATCCTGAGGAGTACATCGATAATCTGAGAAATATAATGGAGAAAGTTGAAAGCGGAGAAAAAATCAGGGTCGTTTGCGGGCCTGACGACGTGTGTGGTATGTGTCCTTATTTAAGTGAAGGCCGATGCGGCTACAAAGAAGGCATGGATGAAGAGATTAGAAAGCTGGATATGAAAGCTTTAGATCTTTTAAAAGTCAGCCCGGGGAAAAAGGTAAATTGGAGTGAAATAAAAGAAAAAGTCGCGTCGGCCTCTAAAGATTGGTTCTTGTCCTTTTGCGAAGGGTGCGACTGGGAAAGATACTGCAGCAGGCCTTGAGAGATTGACAGGGAGTGTTAAAAATGTCCGCCGGGCTTTTAGACGAATTTTATAGTGAGATATTGGAAAACTTGGATGTTGGAATTCATGTCGTGGACAGCAACGGCAAAACGGTGTTTTACAATTCGGCCATGGGCAGACTGGAAAGGCTCGAACCGGAAAACGTGGTGGGGAAAAACCTCTTTGAGATATTCCCCTCTTTAAACGGGGAAACGAGTACCCTGTACCAGGTTTTGAAAACGGGGAAAGCTATCGTCGATCGCATTCAGACATATTTTAACTACAGGGGCCAGCGGATAACCACCATAAATACGACTTTGCCTTTGAAAAAAGATGGCAAAATCCTTGGTGCTGTAGAAATTGCCAAGGACATTACGGCTTTGCGGGAAATGTCAGAGAAAATGATATTTCTACAGGATTCAACAAAAGGAAAAGTTTCACGGGAAAATCTTTCCCCGTTTACGAGGTTCACCTTTGAAGATATAATAGGTGAAAGTCCGGCAATCAAAAAAGCTATTTATATGGCAAAGAAAGCAGCTGCTACATCATCGGCGGTGCTGATTTTTGGAGAAACGGGGACCGGCAAGGAACTGTTTGCCCAGAGCATCCACAATGCCAGCCCGAGGAAGGGAAAACCTTTTATAGCCCAAAATTGCGCAGCCCTTCCGGAAACCTTGCTGGAGGGCATACTCTTCGGCACGGTAAAAGGGGGATTCACCGGCGCGGTTGACAGGCCCGGGCTTTTCGAACAGGCGGATGGCGGCACCTTGCTGCTGGATGAAATAAACTCGATGGGGATAAATCTTCAGGCAAAGCTACTCCGGGTTCTGCAGGAAAGGGCCGTGAGGCGGGTGGGTGGGGCAAGCCTCATCCCCGTTGATGTTAGGGTTGTCGCGACAACCAACGAAGACCCTCTTGAAAGCATTAAAAAGGGCGCTATAAGAAAGGACTTATTTTATAGACTTGGAGTCGTATATATAAAAATACCGCCCCTTAGGGAAAGAAGAGAAGACATCCCAGTCCTTACGAGATATTTCATTGAGAAGTTCAACGGGAGATTTGGCAAAAAGGTAAAAGGAGTATCGGAGAAAGTCAGGAGAATATTTAGGGAATACGATTGGCCCGGCAATGTGAGGGAACTGGAAAATGCAATAGAAGGCGCCATGAATATGATTGGCGATGAGAAATACATAGATGTGGAACATCTCCCTCTTTATATTACGGAAAATTTTTGTAAAGTCGATGCAGAGTTTAAAAATGAGCCTTCGTCTAAAAGCGAGCTGCCTTTGGAGGAAGCAATTGAAAGCATCGAGAGAGAAATTATATTAAAGGCTTTAAAAGAATGCGAAGGAAATATCACCAAAGCTGCGGAAAGGCTGAAAATAAAACGGCAGACGTTGCAGTATAAAATAAAAAAATATAGGTTGACGTAACGTAAAGTGAGGCAAACCGCCATTCACCGAGCCTAAAAGGAGGGTGAATGGCGGGATTTTTTAAACACCACGATTTTCTGGTTCGTCAAAATAGCTGTAGAGGTCCACCGGCCTCCCGATTAACTTGATTATACCGTATAAGGTTCCAGCTCCGGCTATCAGCGAAACCCATACCGGCATACCAAACCCTGCGGGGATATACCCGATTAAAAGGGCAACTAAAGCGGAAGTTACGGCATACGGCACTTGAGTCTTCACATGGTCCAGGTGGTCTGCGGAAGA
The DNA here is from genome assembly GCF_001562425.1 of Fervidicola ferrireducens. Taxonomy (GTDB): domain Bacteria; phylum Bacillota; class Thermosediminibacteria; order Thermosediminibacterales; family Thermosediminibacteraceae; genus Fervidicola; species Fervidicola ferrireducens. Next base: position 44,652 of record NZ_LOED01000001.1, on the reverse strand, counting down.
AGCCATGGAGGACATAATCGTAGTGTCGGAAATGGGTGAACAATGGTCGCCGAATATGGCTCCTGCCAGTACAGAGCCCATCGTGGGAAGCATAATCTGTGGATTTACGGCATGGGCTAAAGGTAGGGCCAGCGGAATTACAATGGCCATGGTTCCCCACGAAGTGCCGGTCGCAAATGAAATGATACATGATACAAAGAATACTAAAGCAGGAATTATTGCATGATTTACGGAAGACGAAGCGATCTGGATGAGATATTCAGCAGCTTTAACATCTTCAGTGACGCTGCCCAAGGCCCATGCGAGGACCTGAATGACGCCCGTCAATGTCAGAGCTTTGACTCCATCCACCCAGGCCTCCATGGCTTCCCGCAATGTCAGCAATTTCTGTCCAACTGCCAATCCTATAGTTATAATAGTTGCGGTGGTGGCGGCCCATATCAGTGCAACGCTGGTATCCGATTTGCCGAAAGCTTCGCGAATCCCGGTCCAGGTCAGAGGGAGTTCGGGGCCACCACCGTTGTACCATAGGCTTACGAATCCGAGCACGATAAGCGAAATAACTGGTACTGCTGCATTTATTATCCGGGGCTTTGCGCCCTCGCGAATTTTTACGTCAATAAGATGCATGGCAGACATGGGCCTTGCTCCGTCGGCCAGCACCTTTCCGGTCTTTCGTGCCCGAATTTCTGCTTCATACATCGGACCGAAATCCCTCATCATATATGCAAGTGCGAATACCATAAACAAAGTGAAAATCTCATAAAAACGGTAGGGTATTGTTTGAAGGAATACAGCATAAGCGTTCACAGGTTCACCGATTTTATCATAAACATCTTTTATTAAACTTATTTCATAACCTATCCATGTGGACATAAGAGCAATACCTGCTACGGGAGCAGAAGTAGCATCGACGATATACGAAAGTTTTTCGCGGGAAACTCTCATTTTATCGCAAAGAGGTCTCATAGTGGGGCCTACTATCAATGTGTTGGAATAGTCGTCGAAAAATACCGCACAACCGAGTAGCCCAGTTACTATCTGGGCACCCCTTGAATTCCTAGCGAGTTTTGCGAGAGCTTCAGCTACCGCCTGAGTTCCGCCCATTCTGGTTATTATTCCTACCATGCCGCCTATGGTGAAGGAAAATATAAGGATGCCGGCGTGCCATGGGTCTGCCATAGCGCCCAAGATATAATGGTCCAGGGCCCTCAGGTAACCGCCAAACAAATTGCCGCCATTCATCATTATCGCTCCTGATAGCACGCCCAGAAAGAGGGAAACTACTACTTCTTTGGTGATGAATGCTAAGGTTATGGCGAGAAACGGGGGAAGGAGTGAGAGCATTCCAAAATTGACTTCAGATTCTTTTTTCTCATCCTGTTGCCCATAAGCCGGAGCAAAAACTAGTGTTGCAAGGAGAAGAAGTATAAAAATTAACAGCCACTTTCGATGCAAAATATCCCCTCCCTAACAAATTATTTTGTTCGTTATATAGGCTTATAGCAAATAACGTGCCGCAAGACAGAAATTATAAAATATTGCACAAATTAGGAAATAATGCAAAGATATTTTGCACGCTTTTGCCTTTTTTGCTCGTTATAGTAAATGAAGTATTGAATTCTGTCTTAGGGCAATTGGGAATGGCATGAAGTTTGCTAATTTTGCATGCATGAAAAACTTAAGGGAGAGGTGATTATAAATGAGAAGACCATGTATTGAAATCGATGTTGAAAAAATAAAGCACAACGCAAATTGCCTTGTGAAGCAATGCGGCGAAAAAGGCATAGAAATAATGGGCGTGACGAAGGGAGTTTGTGCCTATTTGCCGGTTGTCCAGGCGATGCTGGAAGGCGGTGTAAAAAAGCTCGGAGATTCCCGCATGCAAAACATAATGGCTTTGAGAAAGGCAGGCGTAGAAAATCCGATTTATCTAATAAGAATTCCCATGATTTCGGAAGTCCAGGATGTGGTATATTACGCTGATGGTAGCCTTAATTCAGAAATAGATGTAATTAAAGCTTTGGCAAGAGAGGCAAAAAAATTAGGGAAAGTCCACAAGGTAATTTTGATGGTGGATGTAGGCGATCTCAGGGAAGGGGTGATGCCGGAAGATGTATTAGATGTGGTTGGGGAAATTTTAAAATTAGAAGGCATAGAGTTTGAAGGCCTCGGCACCAATGTCGGTTGTTACGGGGCGATACTTCCAAGCTACGAAAACACGAAAATTCTGGTGGATTTGGCGGCTAATATCGAAAAAAAGTACGGTATTAAGGTTAGGACCATTTCAGGAGGCAATACAGCGACGTTGTCGCTCGTTGAAAGAGGCAAACTGCCTGAAGGGGTAAACCAGCTTAGAGTGGGTGAAGGTATCCTGCTAGGCACAGATACTACTCATAATTTCAGAAAGGTTCCAGGGACGGTTCAGGATACTATGAAACTTAAAACCGAAATAATAGAAGTCAAGGTAAAGCCTTCATACCCCATCGGCGAAATAGGTCGGGACGCTTTTGGAAATGTACCGGTGTATGAGGACAGAGGACCTATGAGAAGGGCAATAGTCGCCTTAGGAAAGCAGGATTGCCGAATTGAAGGATTGAAGCCGATCAATGGCAGAATTGAAATCCTCGGCGCGAGTAGCGACCATATGATTCTTGATGTTACTAAGTGTCCTGAAATAAAAGTTGGTGATATAGTAGAGTTTGGTGTGGATTATGCGGCAATGTTAAGTCTTATGACTTCCGGTTATGTGGAGAAGGTAGTAATTCGTTAATGCTTTATGCAAGAGTGATTTATAACTTTAAATTTAATAGGGGGATACAAAGTGATAAATAACAACAAAGAGGGGATTCTGGAATTAACTCTTGAACTGGTTAAGGTTCCGAGTTTTTCTTGCTCGCAAGGTGAGATAGAACTAGCAAATTTTATTTACGATATATTAAAGGAACTAGAGTATTTTCAAAAAAATAAAGATAATCTTAAGTTGTTGGAAATAGCCAATGATGAATTAGGAAGAAGTCTGGTATTGGCACTGGTTAAGGCTATTCCGCCAACGAGTAAAACAATAGTCTTTATAGGCCATTATGATGTTGTAGATGTGGAAAATTTCGGGGCATTGAAGGAAATAGCTTTCGACCCCATTAAGTACACTGAACGGCTTCGAAATTTGCCTTTGAATGAAGATGCCGCAAGAGACCTGGAATCGGGAAATTATTTGTTTGGCAGGGGAATTATGGACATGAAGGCAGGTTTGGCCATACAAATGGCTTTTCTGGCAGAAGCTTCACAAAATCCAGCTTCTCTAAATGCAAATTTAATGTTTTTAGCAGTTCCGGATGAAGAAAATAACTCGGCGGGGATGCGTGGAGCGGTTCCCTACCTTGTCAAATTCCAGGAGGAAATGGGTTTAGACTATATAGCCGCTATCAATTGTGAACCTTCAAGCCCTGTGTTTCCCGGCGATACCAAACGATATATTCATTTAGGGACTGTAGGGAAGATTATGCCTTTCTTTTACGTTGTGGGAAAAGAAACTCATGTTGCGGATTGGGCTGATGGGTTCAATCCCAATTTGTTGCTTTCATACATAAATATCCTTTTGGAGGCAAAGGCGAAATTCATCGATGGCAAAGAGAAGCAGTTTTTCTCCCCACCGTTGTGTTTAAAACAGAAGGACCTGAGAGATGCATATTCGGTTACCATCCCTGGAAAGGGAGTGGCCTATTATAACTATTTGACGGTTACTAAGTTGCCAAAGAAGATATTAATGGAGATGAAAATTATTGCCGAAGAAGCTTTCAATATGACTATAAGACATTTAAATGATTCCGCAAAAGAATTTTGCAAAATTTCGGGAAGGAAAGTAGATATTCCATGGAAGGCAAAAATTCTAACTTATCAAGAATTATTCGAGAGCGTCAAACAGAATTTTTCAGGAGATATAAATGAGTATGTGAGAAAATTTTTTAAAACCCTTACGGACGACCTGGATGAACGCGAAAGATGTGTAGCGTTAATCGGGGAATTGCTGAAATTCTACCCGGACAAAGACCCGAAAGTGATTATCGGATTTCTGCCGCCTTATTATCCTCATCGAGGAAATCTCAGGCAAACTACTAAAGAGAAAAACATTTTAGAAGTAGTAAATGAAATTATTGATTTTGCTCGGAAAGAGTTCGGTGAGGAATTGGAAATTGTTGAGTATATGGCAGGTATAACTGATTTGAGCTTTTTTGGGTTTCAAGGGAGTCGTGAAGAACTAGTTTTCCTTGCGGAAAATATGCCTGGTTGGGGAAATCTTTATGATATCCAAATAGAGTATCTTGTTAAACTGGATGTACCTGTCCTGAATATAGGCCCCTCAGGAAAAGATGCCCATAAGAACACGGAGAGGTTAGAACTTGATTACTCATTTAGAGTTGCTCCAAAGCTTTTAAAATTGTTTGTAGAAAAGTTGAGCCAAAAAGGGACAAAATGAGATTTATGCCAAAATTTTTGCGCAAAATAATTTGCGTGATCTTATTGACGATAATAACAATTATGAATAGGGTTTTTAACTCCGAGATGAATAAGCGTTTACAAAATAGCCGGATAATTTATCAAAGTTTGGTTTTATTCGATAATTAAAATGTTTATGGCACAAAATTTGCTGAATAAATGTGGTTAAGTTGTAACAATAAAATTAGCAAAGGAGGAAAAAAATGCAACCGAGAAAACCTTATCTTTATGAAGCACTTTTTTCTGTTTTAGCACTAATTACAGTCATGGGAATAAGTTTGATTAAGTATCACACCGACCCCCACGTCCCCATGTTAATAGGTTCTTTTTTTGCTAGCCTCGTAGCTGTAAGACTAGGCTACAAATGGAAAGACATCGAAAAAGGCATGATTGACGGCATTTCCCAGGCTCTACAGGCGATTATCATTTTGACAATAATTGGAATTTTGATAGGTGTGTGGATTTTAGCCGGAGTTGTTCCCACTATGATATATTATGGCCTCAATATTATTTCACCAAAGTTTTTTCTACTCGCTGCACTTCTTATATGTTCCATTACTTCCCTTGCTACAGGTACATCGTGGGGTACAGCAGGTACCATAGGTATTGCTCTTATGGGAATAGGCAAAGGACTTGGAATACCGGCTCCACTGGTGGCCGGAGCTGTAATATCGGGGGCGTATTTTGGGGACAAAATGTCGCCTCTTTCGGATACCACTAATCTTGCACCGGCTGTAGCTGGGACGGATATTTTTTCTCATGTCAAACATATGGTTTATACTACCGGTGTAAGTTATATTATAGCCGCCCTGTTATACCTCTTTTTAGGCTTTCGATACGGTTCCGGTGCAGTAGATGTTTCGACAATTAAAGAAATACAGGGAGTTCTTGCTGGACAGTTCAATATAAATTCCTTATTGCTCATTCCTCCTTTAGCAGTAATTATCTGTGTAGCTTTAAAAGTTCCAGCCATTCCCGGAATAACTTTGGGCATTCTTTTAGGGGCGATAGAGGCGTTTATATTCCAGGGAGCCGATTTGGGGCAGATTTTAAATGCAGGATATTCTGGATTTGTTAGTGAGACCGGGAATAAAATGATTGACGATCTTTTAACCGCAGGTGGATTGACTGCCATGATGTATTCAATTTCATTGACAATTGCCTCCATGATGTTTGGAGGCATTATGGAAAGAACCGGACAGCTGGAAGTTATTCTGGAAGCGCTTTTAAAGCGAGTGAAAAGTGTCAGAGGTTTGATATGTTCCACAATTTTGACGTGCGTTGCCAGCAATATGCTGCTGCCTGAGCAGTATATTTCTATAGTTGTGCCCGGCAGGATGTATGCAAAAGCCTATAGAGAAAAAGGGCTTCACCCAAAGAACCTTTCGCGGGCACTGGAAGACGCAGGCACCCTCACTTCGGCTTTGGTTCCCTGGAACACGTGCGGCGCTTTTATGAAGGGGGTTCTCGGGGTTTCGGCGACCGCCTATGCACCATGGGCCTTTTTGAATTACATTAACCCTATCGTTTCTATTATTTACGGTTTTACGGGATTTACCATAGAAAGGCTCAAAGACGATGATAAAAGCTGATATAAAAAATAAAAAAATTTTTTGCAGTAACCCTCCTTGATGAGGGTATTTTTTTAGCAAAAAATTTTGCGGCAAGTAATTATAAATAAACCTTTTTTCCGGGACGAAATATTTGGCATAAAATTTGCTCTTGCAATAAAAATAACTGAATCAAAAAAGTCACAAAGGAGTGTTTTTTATGGAAAACGTAAAAGTCATCGTCTGGGGCCTAGGAGCCATGGGCGGAGGCATGGCCAGGATGATTTTGCAAAAAAAGGGCATGGAGATAGTCGGAGCTATAGCTTCGCGGCAGGAAAAGGCCGGAAAGGACCTGGGAGAAGTACTGAATCTTGGCAGTAAAGTCGGGGTGACTGTAACCGCCGAGTCGGAGAAAGCATTGAAAGAAGATGCTGATATCGTTCTTGTTGCCACTTCTTCTTTTACCAGGGAAATTTTCCCGCAAATTAAGATGGCCATTGAAAGCGGGAAAAATGTCATTACCATTGCCGAAGAGATGGCTTATCCCGCCTATCGAGAACCCGATATAGCAAGGGAAATAGACAAATTGGCGAAAGACCATAACGTAACGGTACTTGGAACCGGCATAAATCCGGGATTTGTACTCGACACACTCATAATCGCTTTAAGCGGTGTGTGCATGGATATCAAGAAAATCACGGCAAGGAGGATAAACGACCTTTCGCCTTTCGGCACCACAGTAATGAGGACCCAGGGCGTGGGGACCACTGTAGAAGAGTTCCACAGAGGCCTTGAGGAAGGTACAATAGTCGGCCACATCGGTTTTCCCGAGTCCATAAGCCTTATTTCCGAAGCTTTGGGGCTTGAAATCGACGAAATAAAGCAGATAAGAGAACCCATAGTTTCGAAGGTCTACCGGGAAACTCCTTACGCCAAGGTTCAGCCGGGCATGGTGGCGGGCTGCAAGCATATCGGTATAGGCCTTAGGAAAGGCGAGCCGGTTATAGTCCTGGAACACCCCCAGCAGATAAGGCCGGAGCTGGAAAACGTCGAAACCGGCGATTATATCGAGATTGAAGGCACCCCCAATATTAACCTGGCAATAAAACCCGAAATTCCTGGTGGCATAGGCACTATTGCCATCGCGGTCAATATGATTCCGAAGGTTATTGAGGCAAAGCCGGGTTTAGTTACTATGAAGGACCTGCCGGTGCCTGCTGCTATCATGGGGGATGTGAGGAAACTTTTGAAGGATGGTGGGGAAAATGCCTGATGCTTTAAAAGGGACCTGGGTCCAGATTCATAAGGTTGTGTTAAAACCCGAAGAAAGGTCGGCACGCCTCCCGGACGATACGAAGAAAGTGCCGCTTGAATTCAGGCTGAAAGGCTTTCTCACCCATGACGCCAATTTAGGCGATGAAGTGGAAATCGAGACTTTAATAGGCCGAAAGGTAAAAGGTACGCTTGTAAAAATCAATCCCGAATACGAACACGGCTTTGGAAGGCCTGTGCCCGAGCTTCTCTCAATAGGGATGGAGTTGAGGAAGATCCTGGGAGGTGAAGACAGTGTCTCGTGACATGAGCTACGATGCCGTAATGAAGAGAAAAAATGAAATAATGAAAAAGGCGGTTGGGATAGACTATCAAATCTTTGAATCGGGCAGCATTGCTTTCGACTACGAGCGCATGATGCAGGAAGTAGGTTATACCATAGACGAAGTAAGGAAGATACAGGCAGAGACGGGGGTAGGGAATACTCCTTTGTTGGAACTTAAAAATCTTACGAAGCTAGCACGAAAAGTTGCACCACCGGGTAAGGGAGCCCGGATTTTCATAAAGGACGAAGCCTGCAACCCTTCGGGCAGCTTCAAGGACAGGAGGGCATCGGTTTCGGTATACAGGGCTCAAAAATTGGGATATAAAGGGGTAATAGCCGCCACCAGCGGAAATTACGGGGCGGCGGTGGCATCGCAGGCTGCCATGAGGGGATTAAACTGCATTGTGGTTCAGGAGGTATTCGACAGTCGAGGCAGGGGCCAGCCTGAAATACTGGAAAAAGGGAGAAAGTGTGAAGCCTTTGGCGCAGAAGTGATCCAGCTTACTGTGGGACCGGAACTTTTTTACACCTTTTTGTGCCTTCTGGAGGAGACCGGGTACTTCAATGCCTCGCTTTACACACCCTTTGCCATAGCCGGGATTGAGACTCTGGGATACGAGCTGGCGGAGCAGGTAAGGGCAATCGCCGGCAGAGACCCCGACGCAGTGGTCATAACCCATGCCGGCGGCGGGAACGTAACCGGCACCGCAAGGGGCCTTTTGAAGGCGGGCTGCCAAAATACGAAGATAATCGGTGCCAGCGTAGATCTTTCAGGGCTTCACATGGCAAGCGACAGGGACTTTAACAGGAAATCCTTTACCACGGGACATACGGGCTTCGGCGTTCCCTTTGCTACATGGCCCGACAGGGCCGACGTGCCGAGAAATGCCGCAAGGCCCCTGCGCTACCTGGATAGATACGTGACCGTAAGTCAGGGCGAGGTCTTTTACATAACGGAAGCTTTAGCACAGCTCGAAGGCCTGGAAAGGGGCCCGGCGGGTAACACGTCCCTTGCTGCAGCTTTTGCCATAGCTCAAGAGATGGACGAAGACCAGATTCTCGTAGTGCAGGAAACGGAATACACAGGTGCGGGGAAACTGCCGTCGGCTCAGCTTACTTTTGCAAAAGAAATGGGTATAGAAGTGCGCCGCGGTGATCCTGCCGACGACAAGCCCGGCGAGAGGATAATTATCCCGGAACATCCTTCTCAAATTAGGGTAAAGGAAATTGACCTGAACGTCTTGAGGAAATCCTATATCAGCAACTGTATAGAAAATTATAAAGTCGAAAAGTTGACGGAGGAAGACATAAAATTTCTGGCCGAAGATACAAAGACGGATGAGGAATATGTAAAAGGCGTATTAGATGAACTGGGAGTTAAATTTTAGGAGGTGGGAAAATGCAGAGGAAAGATGACTTTGAAGAAAGGCGAAAGCACCTTGCAAATCTCACGGAGGAAGAATTAGAAAAAAGGTTCTGGGAGCTCACCGAGAAGATAGTAGACCCTCTGATTGAGCTTGCGCGAACCCATACATCTCCTTCTATAGAAAGGTCCGTGCTGCTCAGGATGGGTTTTGACAGCCTCACAGCCAAAGCCGTTGTGGAAAGGTGCGTGGAAAAGGGATTGCTCGGAAAGGGAGCGGGGCATGTGGTTTTGAAATACGCCCTTTATAAAGGGATTTCCGTTAAAGAAGCCGGGAATCAATTGGCTCGAGGCGAGGGCTGGGACGAAATAGAAAAAGCCATGGCGTTAAAAATTGACGCATCGATCGTGGGGAAGGTGATGTAAATGGAACTTAAAAAAGATGAAAAGCTGAATATTGAAGAAATACTGAAGGACCTGGAACACTACCGTCCCCGGCGCAGGGGCTGGCACTGGCGTGAAAAGGTAGAAAACCAGAAAATAGGGCCTTTTGAATACCTGGAAACATCAAAAAGCTTAAAAAACAGCATCCCGCTTCCAGCTGCCAAGTATTTCGGAAACATAGACCCACAGCCGGATTTCGTCATCACCACGGAAATTGCTTCCGGCAGGTTTGAAGACGATATCCGCAGGATGCGCATGGCGGCCTGGCACGGTGCGGACCACATCATGGTCATCAGGACAGCAGGGCAGAGCCACTTTGACGGCCTTATTGAGGGTACTCCGGAAGGTGTAGGGGGAGTTCCGATAACCAGAAAACAGCTTCGGGCTACAAGAAAAGCTCTTGATATGATAGAAGATGAGGTGGGAAGGCCGATAAACTTTCACTCCTACGTAAGCGGTGTGGCGGGACCTGAGGTGGCAGTGCTGTTTGCAGAGGAAGGGGTAAACGGCGCCCACCAGGACCCGCAGTATAACGTGCTCTACAGGAACGTCAATATGGTGCGTTCTTTCGTCGATGCGGCGGTAGCAAAAAAGATAATGGCCTGGGCCGATATGATACAAATAGACGGCGCCCACAATGCCAACGCCACCGCCCGGGAAGCCTGGAAGGTAATGCCTGAGCTCATGGTGCAGCACGCCATAAATGCTATGTATTCATTAAAGGTCGGCATGAAAAAAGAAAACATCTGCCTTTCGACAGTGCCGCCGACGGCGCCCCCGGCTCCGTGTTTGAGGCTTGACCTGCCCTATGCTGTGGCCCTACGGGAGCTTTTTAAAGGATTCAGGATGCGTGCCCAGATGAACACGAAGTACATCGAATCAAGCACGAGGGAGGCCACCGTAACGCACGTCCTTAACCTCCTCATATCGCGCCTCACCGGTGCAGATATACAGAGCACCATCACTCCAGACGAGGGGAGAAACGTGCCCTGGCATTACTTCAACATCCAGGCCGTGGACACGGCGAAACAGGCTCTTGTTGGTATGGACGGCTTGACCGAGATGGTCCAAATAAAAAGGGATGGCCCGCTCGGAGAAAAAGTGAGAGAATTAAAGGAGAGAGCCGTGCTGTTTTTAGAAGAAATCCTGGAAGTGGGCGGATATTTCAAGGCCGTAGAAATGGGATTTTTCGTGGATTCGGGATTTTACCCAGAGCGTAACGGCGATGGAATCGTAAGAAAAATCGATGGCGGCGTTGGAGCCGGGACCGTGGTAAAAAGGGACGAAGACTACATGGCGCCCGTTTGCCACCATTTTGGCTACAATAACCTGCCGGAGGGACTGGAGCACCCCTGCGATTTGATAGGAGGGTGCACCCTTTGCAATCCAGATAAGATAGCTTATATCGATGAACTGGATGAAAAAGACAACGTCCACGTGAGGCTGGAAGAGACGAGAGAACTCAGAGAAAAAGGCCTTATAAAACCTGAAGTAGAGTGGTTTGCCGATGGAGTTGTTTGCTTGAACTTGTTCCTGCCGGTCAAGGAAGAGGTGGCGGAAGCTGCGGGACTCGAGATTGCAAAAAGGATGGGACTGCAGGATGCTGAAGTAATCCACCGCGAGATAATGCATCCCGCGGAAGGCACTTATCTTGAAATAAAGGGGAAAGTCCCATTCGCGATTGACCCTGCAACGCTTTCGATTCCAAAGAAACCCGAGGTGCTTTCGGAAGAAGAGATAAGGAGCTTTATAAAGGAACATCCCATGAAAATCGTGGCGGCTACGGTTGGAGAGGATGAGCATTCCGTGGGACTTAGGGAAATTATTGATATCAAGCATGGAGGGATTGAAGGTTTCGGAATAGAATGCCATTATTTGGGAACTTCCGTTCCGGTGGAAAAGGTGGTGGATGCGGCCATAGAAATCGATGCTGATGCAATACTCATAAGCACCATCATCACCCACGCCGATATCCACAGAATAAATATGAGGAAATTGCACGAACTTTGCATCGAAAAGGGCATAAGGGAGAAGGTCATCCTCGTGGGCGGCGGAACGCAGGTCACCGATGAAATGGCTAAAGAAGCGGGGCTTGACGCCGGATTCGGGCGCGGCACCAAAGGGATCCACGTGGCCAGTTTCCTGGTGAAAAAAATGAAGGAGAAAATTGAAAAAAATGGAGGTTAATTCAAGTGGTAGAGGTGGATGTGCTTGTAGCGGAAATAGGCAGCACCACTACTTTGGTCAATGCTTTTTGCGGTATCGGCACCCCCTGTCCTCGATTTATGGGGCAGGGGGTTGCACCTACTACTGTGCTGCAGGGAGATGTTACCGTTGGTCTTGAAAAGGCCATAAAAGATTTGGAGAAAAAGCTGGGCAGTCCTTTAAAATGGCAGAGGATGATGGCCTCCAGCAGCGCAGCCGGCGGGCTTAAGATGACTGTCCACGGACTAGTTCACGACATGACGGCAAAGGCGGCCAGGGAAGCGGCTTTGGGCGCCGGAGCGGTCCTGCACATGACGACGGCAGGTGTTTTGGGCGATGCTGAGCTTGAGAGGATTAAAAAGATAAGGCCGAATATAATTCTCTTGGCGGGAGGGGTTGACTACGGCGAAAAGAAAACTGTTATCGAAAACGCAAAAAAAATTGCAGGGTTGAACCTGAATACCCCCATAATTTACGCGGGGAACGTGGCGGCAAGGGATGAAGTGGCTTCCATCTTTGAGGGTAAAAACAAAGTTTTTTTCGTGGAAAATGTCTACCCCAGAATTGACGAACTCAACGTGGAGCCTGCGAGAAAGGTAATTCAGCAGGTTTTCGAAGAGCACATAGTGGTTGCGCCAGGGATGGAAAAAATCCGCACCATGGTGGACGGACCAATAGTGCCGACGCCAGGGGCTGTCATGATGGCTGCGGTACTTTTAAAAGAAGACATAGGGGATTTGATGGTAATAGATGTGGGCGGGGCCACGACGGATGTGCATTCGGTAACTGAAGGTTCGGAGGAGATAAACAGGATATTACTATCCCCGGAACCCGTTGCTAAAAGGACGGTTGAAGGAGATTTGGGAGTTTATTTAAATAGGTACAACGTGATAGAAATAGTAGGTTTCGAAGAAGCAAAGAGAATTTACGGTGAAAATTTAAAAGAGGCCCTGAAAAATCAGCCGCCGGTGCCCGAAAATCCCGACGAGATAAAACTCGCGGAATTCCTGGCGGAGATAGCTACCGTAACGGCGGTCAATCGCCATGCGGGAGAGATAAAGCATCTATACGGACCGACGGGAAGATACACCGTGGCTCAGGGGAAGGACCTGACCCAGGTAAAGTGGATAATCGGAACGGGCGGAGCTTTTACCCGGCTTCCCGGGGGGAAAAATATATTGGAAAAAATAAAGGCTAAAGCCGGGACAAAGAAGCTGCTGCCCGGTGAAGACGCGAAAGTTTTGATAGATTGGGATTACATAATGGCTTCTGTGGGCGTGCTGTCAAAAGAATGTCCCTCCGATGCGAAAGAGCTACTTAAAAAAAGCTTGAGGCTGAAATAATAATTCCTAAATCCTTGCCAAAAGCAGGTCAAAAACGGTATACTATAAGTGGGTGATGTTATGCCGTTTTTGATTTTTTTATTTTTGCTCCTTTTGTTTTTCCCGTATCTCTTTTTACCGATTCTTGCTTTTTTCCTCATAGGCTTTATATTCCTGCTTCCGTATGTATTCGTTTTCCAGTCTCTGTTTAACATCGTAACCATTCCGTGGCAGCTACTAAAAATCGCCACGGACAAGCGGGTAAGGAAGAATCACAGCCTTGAACACGCCACCATTAATGTGCTGGAAGAAAGGTACGGCAGGACGCTTCGCATAGGCGGTCTTGCTTACTCCGATGGATTTTCGATATCGGGGCCTGACCTTCCGCCGGCTTATGAAGTTTTGGATGCGGCGAGGGAAGCTCTCTTCCGCATGAAGAACGGCGAAAGTCGGCTCGCCATCCACCCACGGTGCGGGACTTCTATGGCGGGGGCGAATTTCCTCTTTTCGGTAGTATTCATATTAGTACTGGTTTTTTACGACCATCTTTCCATAATCAATATTTTATTGGCATTTTTGGTTTCGAACATGCTGGCGATTCCATTTGGCAGGGTGCTCCAAAAGTTTTTTACCACCTATCCGGATGTGAGGGATTTGATGATCGTAGATATTTATGGTAGAGGTTTTATTTTCGGTTTTCCGTTCGAAAATTTTTTTAACCCCAACAGAACTTATTATATAAGGACCGAATTTGAATCCGGACGATTTAGATTGCTGCTCTAGGAGAAAGGACTATGAAGATCGATGGCGAAAAGGTCGACGGGATTTTTGAAAAAAGGTTGAACAGGTTTGTCGCTTCCGTGAAAATAAACGACAAGCCGGAATATGTGCACGTTCCAAACAGCGGAAGGCTTAAAGAGCTTCTGACACCGGGCGCCCGGGTGATCCTGCAAAAAGCTCTAAATTCACATAGAAAATACCCTTATGATCTGATAATGGTGTACAAGGGCAATACCCTCGTATCCATAGATTCGACCTTGCCATCACGGCTTTTAGCCAGCGAACTTTCAAAAAAGAAGTTGTTGAAACTCGATTACGATTGGGTGAAGACAGAAGTACCCTGTGGCAACAGCCGTTTTGATATCGCGCTTGGAAACGATGGCAAAATTTTCTATTATATGGAAGTCAAGGGTGTAACCCTGGTTGAAGAAGGCAAGGCCCTCTTTCCCGATGCGCCGACGGAAAGAGGCGCAAAGCACATGATAGAGCTTGCAAAAGCAAAAAAAGAGGGATTCGGGGCTGGCGTATTTTTCGTGGTACAGAGAGATGATGCAGAAATTTTTTCACCCAATGATTCGATGGACGAAAATTTCGGGAAAGCTCTAAGGGTCGCCGCAAATGCCGGGGTTGAACTTTTCGCATACAGCTGCCGGGTAACTCAAGATGAAGTGGTGCTGCTTCGGCCATTGCCTGTACAGTTGTGACCAAAAAAATGACGGGGGTTTTCACGGTGGAATTCCATCAGTTAGAAGCTTTCGTAAAAGTAGCGGAAAATAAAAGTTTTTCAAAAGCTGCGGCTTCGCTTTTTTTGACTCAACCCACGGTAAGCTCCCATATAATTTCTCTGGAAAAAGAACTAAACGCAAAACTTTTCGACAGGCGGGGAAAGGAAGTAGAATTAACCCCGGCAGGCAGGATTTTGTACGAAAAAGCAAAACTCATCTTGGAGGAGAAAGTAAGGATTCTTGAAGAAATTAAGCATTTTTTGGGGACCGTGGAGGGGGAACTCAAGATTTGCGCAAGCTCCATTCCGGCGGTCTACATACTGCCATTTTTGATAAAAAAATTTAACGAACTGTATCCCGGGGTTAAGTTAAAGGCACACCAGGCCGATTCGGGAGAGGTTATAAGAATGGTTTCCGACGGGGAAGTTGAGATGGGTATTGTAGGTACCGCTTTGACGACCGACGAGCTGGTATTTGAATCTTTTATGACCGATGAACTGGTGCTGATAACGCCCGCCTGCTGGGAAAAAAAGAGGTTTGAAAAAGGAAAGTCGGTATTAATTGGCGATATTATTGAAGAAAGATTTGTATTGCGTGAAAAAACTTCCGGCACGAGAAAGGTTTTTGAAAAGGCATTGAGCGACAAAGGTATAAAACTCGAAGATTTAAATGTCGTTGCGGAGTTCGGCAGTTCCGAAGCGGTAAAACATGCTGTAAAAGAAGGTATGGGGATTTCCGTTGTATCTCAAAAGGCTGTGTTGGATTACGAAAAGATGGGCTTTATAAATGTTTACCGCATCGAGGACCTAGACCTTCGCAGGAACTTTTATCTGGTGTACAAAAAAGGTCGAACCCTCTCGCCGAATGCCGCTACTTTTAAAGAATTTATTCTAAATTTAATTCCCTAGCTAATTTTGCGAAATATTCACCCGCAGATGAGTGAAAAACTAAAGTGGCTTTTTTGTCCCAGGGAGTGGGTTCCCTGTTTATTATTATTAGCTTTTCCGCGTATCCGGGCATATCGGCAACAGGATAAACCTGAAGGCTGCTTCCCACCACTATCAAAAGGTCGCATCCCCTTAAAGCCTCTAAAGCTCGATAATAATCCTTACCCATTGGGTCTTCGAAGAGCACCACATCGGGGCGAAGCATTCCGCTGCATTTCCTGCACCGAGGGGGATTTACGCCTTTTTCGTATTGCTCTTTTAATTCTGTGAAAGGATAGGACCTGCCGCATTCCATGCAGTGGCATGTGCGAAGGTGTCCGTGGACTTCCCATACTTTTTTGGAACCCGCCTTTATGTGTAGCCCATCTATATTCTGGGTAATCACTCCATATATCAGTCCTTGCTCTTCCATTAAAGCTAATACTTTGTGCGCTATGTTGGGTTTGGCATCAATATAGCTGCTCCACCGCGGCAGGTTGAATTCGTAAAATTCTTTAGGATTATGCATCAGGGCGGATAAACTTGCTTTCTGGATAGGGTCGTATTTTTCCCAAAGACCTGTGCCTTTGCTTCGATAATCGGGAATCCCGCTTTCAGTGCTTATTCCTGCCCCTGTAAGTACTAGCGTATGGCGGGATTTTTTTATTATTTCCGCCGATTCTTTTATGATGTCCTTTTCTGATATCGACATATGTGATCACCTCAAAGATAATTATATAACTTCAAATCAAATTATGATATTGAAGGAATTTTTGTTTTAAATGTCGAATAAGAAATACCATTGATTATCAAATCACAATTTATAATATTATTTACATCAAGAATATAAAATATTTTAAGGAAGGGGTGAATACAGAAAATATAAATCATTAAAAATCATAACATTCAAATTATCAAAAGGGGGGTTTTTAGTGATAAAAAAGCTTATTTCTGTATTTTTAATCTTAGCGACCTGCTTGAGCATAGCAGGGTGCGGGAACACCGGCACGCAGGGTTCCTCTTCGGGTGGAAACGCTCCTCAAGGTTCGGGCTATAAGATTGCCATCTACACCAATACCGTCTCTCAAAACGAAGAAGAATTCAGATCTGCCCAGCAGGCACAGAAAAAGTATCCGGATATTATAGTTACCCAGACGATGCCCGACAACTTTATGAAAGAGCAGGAGACTCTTATAGCCAATGCTGTTGCCCTGGTCGCCGACAAGAATGTTAAGGCTCTGATTATGAATCAGGCGGTTCCCGGCGCGGCAGCGGCTTTCGAAAAAATAAGGCAGCAGCGCCCGGACGTTCTATTGATAGCTATAACTCCTGCCGAGCAGGATGTCATCGGAGACAAGGCCGATATAGTTATTCAGGCCGATGAACTTTCCATGGGCTACAAAATGGTGGAACAGGCCAAAAAATTTGGAGCTAAGACCTTTGTGCATTATTCATTCCCGAGGCACATGTCATACCCGCTTCTTGCGAGGAGAAGAGACATATTGAAGCAGGAGTGTGAAAAAGCGGGGATAAAATTCGTCGACGCCACTGCACCTGACCCCACAGGTGATGCGGGATTGCCCGGTGCGCAGCAATTTATAATCGAGGACATTCCGCGGAAAGTTGCCGAGTACGGCAAGGATACCGTATTTTTCAGCACCAACTGCGGTATGCAGGAGCCTCTGATAAAAACAGCCTTGGAACAGGGGGCCATGGTGGTGCAGCAGTGCTGTCCGAGCCCCTTCCACGGCTATCCGGGTGCCCTTGGCATAAACATTCCTCCTGACAAGGCCGGAGACGTGGATTACGTGATAGAGCAGATAAAGGCAAAAATTGCGGAAAAAGGAGGAACGGGCAGGTTCTCCACCTGGCCGATTCCAGCAGGAATGCTCTTTACGGCGGCTGCGGTGGAATACGCGAAACTTTATGCGGAAGGGAAATTAGCATCTAGAAACGACCCTGAAGCCTTTAAAAAGTGTTTACAGGAAGTTGCCGGAGATACGAAGATTGAAATAAGCAATTACGTCGAGGTGGGTGCGGATGGGAAGGAAATAAAGCACGACAATTACTATATGGTTCTGAGCGACTACATAACCTTCTAATTTAATTTTGGAAGCAGGGGGGATTGCTGCTTTTTAAGGGCAATCCCCTCATAAGTGATATTTTTTATTTTCTTCTAGAGGTGAAAGTTTGATATGGGAGAAAACAAAAATACCTACATTATAGAGCTGAGAGAAATAGAAAAGGAATACTACGGAAACAAAGTTTTAAAGGGAGTTAGCCTCGCCGTAAAGCCGGGAGAAATCCACGCACTGGTGGGAGAAAACGGTGCGGGGAAATCTACTCTGATGAACATCATTTTCGGAATGCCGGTAATCTTCAGCACGGGCGGATTTACTGGCGAAATACTATTTGAGGGAAGACCAGTTGAAATAAAGTCGCCTAAGGATGCTATGGAGCTCGGCATTGGGATGGTCCACCAAGAGTTCATGCTCCTTCCGGGATTCACGATAACGGAAAACATAAAGTTAAACCGGGAGATACTGAAGGACAATGTGGCAAGTAGAATTTTCGGACCCAAACTTAAGACTTTAGACGTGGCCGCCATGAGAAAAGATGCAAAAAAAGCATTGAATGAGCTTGGGATGAATGTAGATGAGTGGCTTCCCGTTGCGGGGCTACCTGTAGGATACATGCAGTTTGTGGAAATAGCGCGGGAAATAGACAAGAAGAATGTAAAACTGCTTATTTTCGATGAACCTACCGCTGTGTTGGCCGAAAGCGAAGCCGAGAAATTGCTCGATGCCATGAAGATGCTGGCTGCCAAAGGTATAGGAATATTATTCATAACCCATAGATTAAATGAAGTATTGGCCGTAGCTGATAATATAACGGTTTTAAGGGACGGCGAAAAAGTAGGCTCCATGAGAAAGGAAGAAGCGTCCGTTGAAAAAATGGCTCAAATGATGGTAGGAAGGAAAATAGAGAGGGTTGAAAAAAGTAAGGGCAGGGTAGAAAAAAGCAGTGAGGTTATTTTGTCGATTAGAAATCTTTACGTCGATATGCCGGGGGAAGAAGTAAAGGGTGTGAATCTGGATGTTTACAAAGGAGAAATTTTAGGTATAGGAGGTCTTGCGGGCCAGGGGAAGATAGGTATCGCCAACGGGATAATGGGGCTTTACAGGGCAAAAGGGGAGGTATATAAAAACGGCAAAAAGATTGAATTGAACAATCCCAGAAAAGCGATGGAAAACGGTTTGGCCTTCGTGTCGGAGGATAGGCGCGGCGTAAATTTGATGCTTGACGAATCCATCGAATTGAATATAGCCATAGGGGCCATGCAGGTAAAAGGGATGTTTTTAAAGCCCCTTTTGGGCTTAAATTGGATAAAGCTTCTGGATGAACGAAAGGTGCGGGAGAATGCCTTAAAGTACATAAAGGAGCTGGATATAAGATGCACCGGCCCCACCCAAAAGACCAGGCAGCTGAGCGGCGGCAACCAGCAAAAGGTCTGCATAGCAAAGGCTCTTGTCCTTGAGCCGGACATATTGTTCGTTTCTGAACCCACTAGAGGTATCGATATAGGGGCAAAGAAACTGGTTTTGGATTTGCTGGTGAAACTCAATGTCGAAAAGGGCATGACCATAGTTATGACCTCCAGCGAATTGGGAGAACTGCGCTCGATTTGCGACAGAATTGCAATCGTCTACGACGGAAAAATCGAAGGCATCTTAAGTCCTCAGGATTCAGACACCGACTTCGGACTGATGATGGCCGGAGAATACAAATCCCATTCGAAGGAGGAGGCTTTGTAATGAAAAACCTGTGGCAAAAGCTCGTAGATAAGTACGGTTATCCTAAAGTTTTTATAACAATCCTGCTTATAATACTCCTCATTATAGCAATTATACAAAAGCAAAGCGTTTACGGGCTTTTGAAGGACTCACTCGTAAGAATAGGCATGAACAGCGTTTTGGTGCTGGCGATGGTGCCGAGCATTGTATCGGGAACGGGACTCAATTTTGCACTTTCCATAGGAATAATATGCGGTTTGATTGCCGGATGCATAACTATAGAAATGAACATCGTGGGATTGAAGGGTTTTTTGACTGCGGTTTTGATTTCCATTCCTCTTTCGGTAATGGCGGGTTATTTGTATTCCATCTTGTTAAATAAAGTTAAAGGGGACGAGATGACCGTAGGGACATACATGGGTTTTTCAGTCGTGTCCTTGATGTGCATCGGGTGGTTGTTGCTTCCTTTTAGGAATCCCGAAATGGTGTGGGCAATAGGAGGAAGAGGTCTCAGAACCACCATAACCCTGGCAAATAAATACGATAAGGTGCTGGACCGGTTGATAACTCTGCCCAATGTTGACTTACCCATAGGTACCTTTTTGTTTTTTGCCGTCTGTTGTTTCTTCATCTGGCTTTTTTTGAGGTCCAAGACTGGAATCGCCATGATGGCTGCGGGGAGCAATCCCAGGTTTGCCCAAGCTTCAGGGATTAATGTGGATAAATATAGGACAATAGGGACCATACTCTCCATGGTTTTGGGCGGAATCGGCATACTTGTGTATGCCCAAAGCTACGGATTTTTCCAGCTTTACACCGGCCCCTTGATGATGCCTTTCGCTGCGATTTCCGCAATATTAATTGGCGGAGCAACAGCGAGAAAGGCTTCCATTTCCAACGTAATAGCTGGAGTGATTTTATTTCAATCCCTCCTTACCATTTCGCTGCCGGTGATTAATAGAATGATGCCGGAAGGGAATCTCTCGGAGGTAGTGAGGATAATAGTAAGTAATGGAGTAATTTTGTACGCATTAACCAGGGTGGGAGGGAATGAATGAGATGAAAGCTATGTTTTCGAAAAAAACACTGATAAAACTCATAAGGAGCAATATGGTTCCCCTATTGTTTTTCGTGATATGTCTGGGAGGGGTTGTGGCTTCCAAACTAAGCTTCCTTTACATCGTGAACGAGATTGTCAATAGATTGGACAGGAATCTTTTCCTGGTTTTGTCCCTTATAATCCCTGTGGTGGCAGGAATGGGACTGAATTTCGCTCTTGTTATAGGGGCTATGGCAGGGCAAATAGGCCTTATCGCAATAAAAGTGTGGAATATAGGCGGCATTTTAGGTCTGTTCCTTGCTATGTTAATTTCAGTTCCCTTTGCGCTGGTTTTCGGATATGCCACCGGTATATTATTAAATAAAACCAAGGGCAAGGAAATGATTACCAGTTTGATTCTGGGCTTTTTCGCGATGGGATTGTACCAGCTAGTGTTTTTGTTGTTTGTAGGTACCATCATTCCTATAAAGAACCCGGAAATCGTGCTGCCGGGCGGCATCGGTTTAAAGAACGCCATAGACCTTTCGCTCATCCAGTATGCCTTGGATAATCTGTTAAGCATTAATATAGTGGGGGTAAGAATACCCGTCGCTTCTTTCATATTGATTGGGCTTTTGTGCCTTTTTACCAAATTTATCCTGAAGACTAAAATCGGACAGGATTTCAGGGCGGTAGGTCAGGATATGCACGTGGCGGAAGTGGCAGGAATTGACGTGGACAGGACAAGACTGGTTGCTATTACGATATCAACCCTTCTTGCAGCGTGGGGACAGATAATCTTTTTGCAGAACATAGGGACCCTTCAGACTTACAGTAGCCACGAACAAGTTGGAATGTTTGCCGTTGCGGCTATTTTAGTGGGTGGAGCTTCGGTTACAAAAGCTACTATAAGCAATGCCATAATAGGCACCATTTTGTTCCATACACTGTTTATAGTTTCGCCCAATGCGGGGAAAAACCTCTTCGGTGACCCGCAAATAGGGGAATTTTTCAGGTCTTTCGTGGCTTACGGCGTAATTGCCCTTTCACTGGCATTGCACGCGATTCAGAAGAATTTTGATGCTAATATAAGAGCAGAATCAGCTGAATAAAAAATTACTTAAGGCTTCAAGGGGCGTAACCGCCTCTTATTTTTTTAGTATTTTTAGGTTTAATTGAGGGAATTATTAAATTGAGAAAAACAAAATGAAGGAGGAAAGAAACGGTGGCCTCGTTCGACATCAGGGAACTGGTATTGAAAAACCTAGAGGGAAGTACGCGGGAGGAGGTGAAAGAATACATCAACGAGACCATACAAACTCGAGAGGAACAGGCCCTTCCTGGAATGGGGGTACTTTTTGAAGTGGTGTGGCAAAAATCAAATAGCAGCGAAAAAGAAAGCATGATGGATAAAATTATGGCAGCTATTGAAAGAACATAGCAACATTATGACTAAAGGGGTGGATTTCCACCCCTAAAGCATTTATGGTATAAGTTGCTCTAATACGGCATAGGTTTGGGGTCCAACTATGCCATCGACTTTTATATTGTTGTCCCGCTGGAGCTGCCTTACTGCCCTCTCGGTTAAAGGACCGAAGATGCCGTCTATAGGACCCATGTAATACCCAAGGGACTGTAATTTCATCTGAAGTTCGGCCACATCCATGCCGCGCATGCCCCGGCGCAATATTCTAGAACCGAAAGCTTGACGTGATTGCACGTTAAGGCCTCCTTTTCGGATAACTTTGTGGGCAATATAATATATGTCAATCCCGGAAAATCTGTGCCTAGTTACACAAAAAAGCAGGAAAAAGTAAAGGTTTTATAGAATAAAAACTCTAACTTTATGTTCTTATAATTTTTTCTGATGAAATGACGAAAAGTAGAAAAATAAAGCAAGCTAATACCTGCAAGGAAAAACTTTTTTCAAGGGAACCTTCTCCGAGGAGGTTCCCTTGATGACTTTTTGGGAGATTTTATCGCATTAAACTATTACAAAATAAAATATGAAATATTCGCGGGGGTGGACAGAAATGGTAATAAATGGTGAAAATCTAACCATCGAAGATGTATTAAAAGTAGCAGTTGAAGGTGAAAAGGTGGAACTTTCAGCTGAGGCCATAGAAAAAATCGAACGTTCGAGGGAATATGTGGAAAATGTAGTAGAAAAAGGAGAAGTAATTTACGGTGTTACCACGGGTTTTGGTAAGTTTTGCAACGTTGTAATTTCGCCGGAAGATACCCGGAAATTGCAGATAAATCTAATAAGGAGCCATGCGGTGGGTGTTGGGGATTATCTTCCAGAAGAAGTAGTAAGGGCAATGATGCTTTTAAGGGTAAATGCCCTCGCAAAAGGCTACTCGGGAGTGAGGCTTTCTACGATAATGACTTTAATTGAAATGCTGAATAAAGGGGTTACACCGCTTGTGCCGTGTCAGGGCTCGCTGGGGGCAAGTGGGGATCTAGTGCCTCTTGCCCATATGGTTCTGGTAATGATAGGGGAGGGAGAAGCAGTTTATGAGGGTAAAGTAATGACTGGAGGTGAAGCTTTAGCACGAGCCGGGATAAGACCTGTAATTCTTGAGGCAAAGGAAGGCCTTGCGTTGATAAACGGAACTCAGGCCATGTCGGCAATAGGAAGCCTTGCAATCGCCGGGGCTGTGAACCTATCAAAAGTTGCAGATATCTGTGGCGCCTTAAGCTTTGAAGCTTTAAACGGTGTAATCGACGCATTAGATGAGAGAGTCCAGTTAGTGAGGCCTCATCCTGGACAAGTCTCGTGTGCAAGAAATATGAGAAAGTTGCTAGAGGGAAGCGAGTTTGTTACTCGTCAGGGGCAATTGAAAGTGCAGGATGCCTATGCATTAAGGTGCATACCTCAAGTTCATGGGGCAATAAAAGATGCTATACGGCATGTAAAAAGAGTACTAGAAATTGAGATAAATTCAGCTACAGATAATCCCCTTATATTTTCCGAAGAAGAGAGGGTAATTTCGGGCGGCAACTTCCATGGAGAACCTGTGGCCATAAGTATGGATTATTTAAGCATAGCCGTGTCGGAACTGGCAAATATTTCGGAGCGCCGCGTAGAGCGACTTGTGAATCCACATCTCAATGAGGGATTGCCAGCTTTTTTGACAGAAAAAGGCGGATTGAATTCTGGCCTGATGATAAGCCAGTATACTGCTGCTGCTTTAGTTTCTGAGAACAAAACCCTGTCCTTTCCGGCCAGCGTCGATTCAATACCTTCTTCTGCCAATCAAGAAGACCATGTAAGCATGGGTACAATCGCGGCCAGAAAAGCTTTGAAAATTGTCGAGAATACCACAAATGTATTGGCCATTGAGCTTTTGTGTGCCGCTCAGGCTTTAGATTTTAGGATGGAGAAAAACCGCTCGCTTAAGTTGGGGAAGGGAACCGACGTGGTCTACAAAGCCGTAAGGGATATAGTGCCTAAAATTGTAGAAGACAGAGTATTAAGCATAGATGTAAAAAAACTTACGAATATCATAAAAAATGGCGAGTTAGTGAGAAAGATTGAAGAGGCTATTGGAGATTTAGAATAATTATTTGTTCATAACTTTAAACGATTTTCAAGATACATGCTGGAGCAAGTTTAAAGAGCAATTACGTGAAATCAGAGCGGGAAGTATGCCCATTTTATCCTAATAAATGGTAATTATGCATACAAAATGAGAAGTTAAGTCCTAATCTGTAGACTTTTGTATTGGGTTTTGGCCATGAAAAGTTCAAAACAAGCACAGATTAACATAATTTTCCTTAATAATTTTGCAAATTTATGGAAGGGACGGCTTTAAAATTAGGTTTCTACACCAGAATTAACATTTAAAAAAATTGAGAACAGCATAGATACGCTGCATTAAATAAGCAAAAAAATGCTTATTTTATAGAAAAATTTACGAAGGGTTAAAATATTTTTTACTGAAGAGATGTTTAAAAGAAAATTAGGAGGGGTGATTTATGGACAGAACCAAAGTGGCATTGAGGTTTGTTGTCTTTAGTGTGATCGGTATTTTTATGTTTTTTATTCCAATAAATTGGAAAGGGAGTTCGTCAATTCCTCTAGACCATATTGTGACATGGATAAGGACTAATCTTACCTCCTTTGCCCTCATTTATGCGCTTATAGTAACAACAGTGGGAGGATTGCTTCCTTGGATAAACGGAAGTTGGAAAAAAACGAAGGTCGATACCATTTTCTCCATATTTAAGCTTGCAGGAATTCCCATAGCATTTATGGTATATTTCAAAATTGGTCCAGAGTGGATGCTGAAAAGCAACATGGGGCCTTTTCTTTTTGAAAAGCTCGTGGTACCAGTTGGACTGATAGTTCCCATAGGGTCGGTATTTTTAGCCTTTTTGGTTGGGTATGGTCTGATGGAGTTTGTCGGAACTTTTTTAAGACCAGTTATGAGATTAATCTGGAAGACTCCCGGAAGATCTGCTATTGATGCAATTGCGTCTTTCGTAGGAAGCTATTCAATAGCTTTGCTCATTACTAACAGAGTTTTCAAAGAAGGAAAATATACGATTAAAGAGGCGGCTATTATTGCTACCGGTTTTTCTACAGTTTCGGCTACATTTATGATAATAGTTGCCAAAACCCTTAACTTGATGGATATGTGGAATACTTTCTTCTGGGCCTCTTTAGTGGTGACTTTCGCTGTGACTGCAGTTACTGCAAGAGTTTGGCCCTTGTCTCGAAAACCAGAAAGCTATGCTGCTGAACCTAATCCCGAAAAGGAGATTGGTATTGGCTTTAAAGTTGCTTGGGACGAGGCATTAAAAGCAGCGGCAGATGCACCAGGCATATTTGAAAGCATTGCGAAAAATATAAAAGACGGTTTTCGAATGGCGGTTTCAATTCTACCTACAATTATGTCCATAGGACTTTTGGGCCTTGTTCTGGCAGAGTATACTCCATTGTTTGACATTGTCGGATGGATATATTACCCATTTATGTTACTTTGTAAAATTCCAGAACCAGTTTTGGCATCTAAGGCCGCTGCGGTAGAAATAGCGGAAATGTTTTTACCAGCTCTTCTTGTAGCGAACGCGCCGCTGGTCACCAGGTTTGTCGTCGCTGTTGTTTCGATTTCCGCTATACTGTTCTTCTCGGCATCAATTCCCTGTCTCCTCTCTACGGAGATTCCTCTGACCCTAACAGAAATAATCGTTATATGGATAGAGAGGACCATTCTCTCGATCGTTTTTGCGGCAATGCTGGCTATGATTTTGCTGTAAAAAAAACCTGCTAGGGATGGTATTGATGGAAATCTTAAAATCACCTACAGGCAATCAGCTAAACTGCAAAGGCTGGCAGCAGGAGGGGCTTTTAAGGCTCCTCCTAAATTGCCTGCATCCGGATATTGCCAAAAAACCCCAGGATCTGATCGCGTATGGGGGTAGCGGAAAAGTAGCAAGAAATTACGAGTGCCTGATTAGAATAATAGATATTTTAAAAAATCTTGAAAACGACGAAACCCTGTTAGTTCAGTCAGGCAAACCCGTGGGCGTATTCAGGACGTTTTCCTTTGCTCCAAGAGTGATAATGGCCGGTGCCCTACTAGTGCCCAAGTGGTCCACGTGGGAGACTTTTTACGAGCTGGAAAAGAAGGGGCTTACTGCTTACGGGCAGAGTACTGCAGGTTCCTGGTCGTATATAGGTACTCAAGGAATACTTCAAGGGACATGGGAGACTTTTAATCAGGTGGCAAAGAAGCATTTTGGGGGGAATTTAAGAGGTAAACTAATACTCTCTTCCGGCCTTGGAGAAATGGGAAGCGCCCAACCCCTCGCGATAACTGCTAACGGTGGTGTTGCCATAATCGTAGAAGTGGATAAAAGCGTAGTTAAAAAACGCCTGCTATCTAGTGTAATTGATGTTATGGCTACTTCTCTTGACGAGGCTCTGGATATAACTGCAGGGTACATTTCAAGGAAGGAGCCGGTGTCCATAGGCCTCGTAGGAAATGCCGCCGATGTATATGAGGAATTTGTTAAAAAAGGAATTGTGCCCGATGTGGTGACCGATCAGACCCCTGCCCACGATCTAAAAAGTTATGTACCCTCTGGGTTTTCGGTGGAAGAGGCTGCTGAATTAAGGGAGCGAAACCCCCATATATACGAAGAAAAAGCTTTAAAGACAATAAAAAGGCACGTAAGTGCCATGGTCTCCCTGAAGGAAAAAGGTGCGGTGGTTTTTGATTATGGCAATAACCTGAGAACACAGGGTAGAAAGGCTGGCTTAAAAGGCGCGTTATTTCCCAGTTTTGTGGCGGAGTATATAAGGCCGCTGTTTTGCGAAGGCAGGGGACCATTCAGGTGGGTTGCGCTATCGGGGGATCCTGAAGACATTTACAGGACCGATGAAGTTATTAAGGCTATTTTTAAAAACGATAAAAGGATTGTCGAGTGGATTGACTTTGTAGAAAAACGATTTTCTTTTCACGGACTCCCCGCAAGGGTATGCTGGCTCAATTACCGGGAGAGGGTGTTATTCGGTGAGATAATTAACCATATGGTCAGGATCGGTGAATTAAAGGCACCCATCGCCATTACCAGAGACCATATGGACGCTGCCGCAGTAGCGTCACCTTTCAGGGAGACTGAAGCTATGAAGGACGGCAGCGATGCAATTGCGGACTGGCCGGTTTTGAACGCCATGCTCAACTGCTGCTCCGGTGCTACGCTAGTTGGGCTCTACCAGGGTGGAGGTGTAGGAATTGGATATTCAATACACTCTGGTATGACTGTGATAGCCGATGGGACCGAAGAAGCGGAAAAACGCCTGCAGCTTGTCTTAAAATCAGATCCGGCGCTGGGGGTCATAAGGTATGCGGATGCAGGTTATGAAATCGCAAAAGAGATAGCAAAGAGCCAGTCGTTTCCGGCCAAAGCCGTATTTTAGGGGGAGGAGAGATTGAGGCGGCTTAGATTTTTCGCGCGTCTGGGCTTCTTGCGGGAATTGCTCTCCAACAATATCGAGAGTGTAAAAGATATATGGTTCTTACTGAAGGCCTTGGGGATAAATGCTATGCCCAACACAGTCATGGTAGTTAGCCACGACAATTATTACACCGAGACGAGAAATAAGAGTGAGATTCAAAAGCGTGCTCTGAGGCTGAAGACAATAGAGGCCCTTGAGGAAGCGGTGAAACCCTTCGTCGGTCTTGTCGTTCCCATGGAAGAGAACCTTTTTGCAATTCTACTTGAGACAGAAAGCGATGGTGAACACCAGGTTAAAGAAACCTTGCAGATGGGGAGTCAAATCAGGGACAGAGTAGAAGACTATGCGCAGGTCAGTGTTTCAATAGGCATAGGCCGGCGCTACAAAGATATTCATAATTTGCACCTCTCATATAAAGAAGCTCTGGCGGCTCTGAATTACAAGTTTTTTCTGGGCAAGAGCCAGGTAATACATATCGAGAATGTGCTGCCGTATTCCGATGATATGGAATTGTTTTCCATGGCTGTGGAATCAGAGCTGGCGGTCAAGGTTTTGAGCTGTGATAAAGAAGGAGCTTACAGCATAATCGAGGATTTGGTAAATTCCATAGGAACTGCAGGATTTCTCAATCCATTGAGTATAAAAAGCCGTTTTTTAGAAATTTTTAATTTTGTAGTAAAAGTGGCTTTTGAAGCAGGTGGAGATAAGGAAGTTTTAGCGGCATTGTGCGGCCGGTACATTGAGGGTATTCTAAGAAGTGATACTTTGGAGGAAGCTCGAGAGCAGGTCAGGGAATTTATCGGCGGCATTGTGGAAGAGGTTTACGAGGGCAGGAAGAGGATGAACCTTGTGGTTTTCGAAAGGGCAATAAGGTATATCCAGGAAAATTTCCGCAAACCTTTGACATTGGAAGAAGTAGCGGATCATGTTCACGTAAGCCCTTATTATTTCAGTCATGGTTTTAAAAACTTTACCGGAATGAGTTTTATCCAGTATGTAACGAAGCTAAGGGTAGAAGAAGCAAAAAAACTGCTTTTATCCACAAATTTGAGTGTGAAGGAAGTCGGGAAAATGGTAGGTTACAGTGATGCAAATTATTTCAGCCGGGTATTCAAAAACGAGATAGGAATGCCCCCTAGCCGCTTCAAGCTCAGCAAAAAATTCCACATAATGAGGAATTTTTCCGAAGGGTAAAAGGAGAAAATTGAGAATTATATATAATAAATAACTTTCAAGGAGGCATGATTTTATGAAAAGGGTTATAAGAGCCCCGAGAGGCAAGGAAATTTCCTGCAAGAGCTGGCAACAGGAAGCTGCTCTGAGGATGCTTATGAACAATCTAGACCCTGAAGTTGCCGAAAAACCCGATGAACTAATAGTTTACGGGGGTGCAGGTAAGGCTGCCAGAAACTGGGAGTGCTTTGACAAAATCGTAGAGGCATTGCGAAATTTGGAGAATGACGAGACGCTACTCATCCAATCGGGCAAGCCCGTGGGCATCTTTAAGACCCATCCTATGGCGCCCAGAGTATTAATATCGAACGCGATGCTTGTCCCTGCATGGGCTACCTGGGAAAATTTCTGGGAACTTGAGAAAAAGGGTCTTACCATGTACGGTCAGATGACCGCCGGCAGCTGGATATATATAGGTACCCAGGGCATTTTGCAGGGTACCTACGAAACTTTCGCCGCCTGTGCTAACAAATATTTTGGTGGATCGCTCAAGGGCAAGCTGGTACTGACGGCTGGTATGGGCGGAATGGGTGGAGCGCAGCCCCTTGCCATAACCATGAACGAAGGCGTGGCTTTGGTCGTAGAGGTAGACAGGAGCAGGATAGAAAAGAGGATAAAAACCAAGTACTGCGACGTAATGGTAGAAGACCTGGATGAGGCTATCAATATGGCTCTCAAGGCGAAGGAAGAGGGAAGGGCAATTTCCATAGGGCTCGTGGGCAATGCAGCTGAGGTGCATCCGGAACTGGTGCGCAGGGGCATAATACCCGATGTGGTGACCGATCAGACTTCCGCTCACGATCCCCTCAACGGTTACGTCCCCGCGGGGATGACTCTTGAACAGGCGCTAGAACTCAGGAAAACCAATCCCAAGGAGTATATAGCAAAGGCCAAAAAGAGCATAGCAGAACACGTAAGGGCGATGCTCGAGATGAAAAAACGCGGTGCCGTGGTATTCGAATACGGCAACAACATAAGGCGGCAGGCTTACGACGAAGGGGTAACCGATGCATTTGAAATTTTGGGTTATGTACCGGCGTTTATAAGAGACCTGTTCTGCGAGGGAAGCGGTCCTTTCCGCTGGGCTGCTCTTTCCGGAGACCCGGAAGATATCTACAAGACCGATGAAAAGATCTTGGAACTTTTCCCCGAGGACAAACACCTTGCCCGCTGGATTAAATTAGCAAGGGAGAGGGTTGCATTTCAGGGCCTTCCGGCAAGGATCTGCTGGCTGAGGTATGGAGAAAGAGCCAAAGCTGGTCTAGCTTTCAATGAGATGGTGAGAAAAGGAGAACTCTCTGCACCCATAGTTATAGGTAGAGACCACCACGATACGGGTTCGGTGGCATCACCTTACAGGGAAACCGAAGCCATGAAGGACGGCAGCGACGCTATAGCCGACTGGCCTATATTGAATGCCTTGCTCAATGTGGCATCAGGAGCCACCTGGGTTTCTGTCCACCACGGCGGCGGCGTTGGTATCGGCTATTCAATTCACGCGGGCGTAGTGGTGGTAGCCGACGGGACGGATGACGCGGCTTTCAGGATTTCAAGGGTGCTAAATAACGACCCCGGCACAGGTGTAATGCGCCATGCCGATGCCGGTTACGAGATAGCCATAAGGACTGCCAAAGAACACGGGATAAAAATGCCGATGCTGAAGTGAAAAAGGAGGTTTATAATAATAATGGCTAAGCTCGTTGAGTGCATCCCCAATTTCAGCGAGGGAAGAAGAAAAGAGGTAATAGAAGCAATAGCTGATGCCATCCGATCCGTAGAAGGCGTGAGGCTCCTTGATTATTCTTACGATCAAAATCACAATAGAAGCGTTTTCACTTTCGTCGGCGATCCGGAGGGCGTAAAGGAGGCTGCCTTTGCTTCGGCGGCAAAGGCAGCAGAATTAATAGACATGACAAAACATAAAGGCGAGCATCCGAGGATGGGCGCGGTTGACGTCATACCCTTTGTCCCTGTAAAAGACATAACTATGGAAGAATGTGTTGAAATATCTCGCCAGGTCGGGGAAAGAATTGCAAGAGAACTTTCGATACCCGTGTTTTTATACGAAGAGTCGGCGACGAGGCCAGAACGAAAAAGCCTGGCGGATATAAGGCGCGGCGAATTCGAGGGAATGGCAGAGAAAATAAAAGACCCCGCATGGGCTCCCGATTTTGGAAAACCTGAAATACACCCGACAGCAGGCGCAGTAGCAGTCGGGGCGAGAATGCCGCTCATCGCCTTTAATGTGAATTTAAATACTTCGGATATAAATATTGCCAAAAACATAGCAAAGGTTATCAGGGAAAGCGGTGGAGGCCTGAAAAACGTCAGGGCCATAGGGGTTATGCTGGAGGACAAAAATATAGCACAGGTCTCCATGAACATGACGAATTACGAAAAAACTTCCCTCTACAGGGCATTTGAACTTATAAAAATAGAAGCAAAAAGGTACGGAGTGGAGGTCATCGGGAGCGAAATTGTCGGCATAACGCCGATGAAGGCGTTGATTGACGTGGCAAAGTATTACCTGCAACTTGAGAATTTCGATGACAAAAAGCAGATACTCGAGAATTATTTGATTCCCGAATAAGATGGAGGATGAGCATGACTTGTAATCCTGATCTCTTGATAAAAAACATAGGAATTTTGGCTACTCCGGTTGGAAGTAGCGCAAAAGGTGGCAAAGAGCAAGGTCATATTGAGCTTATCGAAGGCGCTTTTATTGCGGTAAAGGATGGCGTTATCACCGGTGTGGGAAAAGCAAATAATCTAATGGATTTCAAACCTGCCGAAAATACCAAATTAATTGACGCCGGGGGGAACCTGGTCACCCCCGGCCTTGTAGACCCCCATACCCATCTTGTTTTTTCTGGCTGGCGGCAGAAAGAGCTTTCGCTGAAATTGAAAGGCGTAAAATACCTAGATATTCTCAAGATGGGGGGCGGGATACTAGAAACCGTCGGGAAAACCAGAAGAGCTTCTTTAGAAGAGCTGATTTCAAACGGAATGAAGGCTCTCGACCGCATGCTCGAATACGGAACGACCACCTGTGAAGCCAAGAGCGGATACGGACTTAACTTAGAGGATGAGATAAAGTCTCTGGCGGCCATAAAGGAGCTGAACAGGCTTCACCCCGTGGATGTGGTGCCCACTTTTATGGGAGCCCACGCGGTTCCCGCGGAGTACAGGGAGAACAAAAAAGAATACATACGGCTGATTGTGGAGGAAATGATACCCAGGGTGGCGCGGGAAGGACTTGCGGAGTTCTGCGATGTGTTCTGTGAGGAAGGAGTCTTTGACATCGAAGAATCAAGATACATATTAGAATGCGCAAAAGCCCATGGCCTCGTACCTAAACTTCACGCCGATGAAATCACGCCGATGGGCGGCGCAAGGCTCGCAGCAGAAGTTGGGGCACTTTCGGCGGAGCACCTGATTTACGCAACCGATGACGGAATCAGGGCGATGGCGAAATCGGGAACCATTGCCGTGCTATTGCCCGGCACGTCCTTTTACCTAGGAGAATCCTTTGCCCGCGCAAGAACCATGATAGAAGAAGGGGTGCCGGTGGCACTTGCTACCGATTTCAACCCCGGCTCTTCGCCGACCGAATCGCTGCAGCTGGTTATGAATCTGGCCTGCCTTAAGTACAGAATGACGCCGGAAGAAGTTCTGACTGCTGTTACTTTGAATGCCGCAGCTGCCGTAAAAAGAGCCTCAACTATCGGCACCATCGAGGTCGGAAAGCAGGCCGACATAATAATATGGGATGCGCCGGATTTGGATTTCATATTTTACCACTACGGAGTAAACCTTGTAAGAACCGTAATAAAAAAAGGAAAAGTTGTAGTTCAAAGACATGAAAGAAAGGAGATATAAAATGCTGCTTTCGGAATACCGCATCAAAGAATTTGTGAATGAGCTAGCTTCCAAAAGTCCCGCTCCCGGTGGGGGCTCAGCTTCGGCACTCGTCGGTGCGATAGGGACGGCGCTGGTATCGATGGTTTCAAACCTATCTTGCGGAAAAGAGAAATTTAAGGATAAGGAAGGACTGCTAGTAGAGATTTTGGAGGAAGCGAGAAGAATAAAAGAATCTCTTATAAATTTAATAGACAAAGATGCCGAAGCCTTTAATCGAGTGGCAAGAGCCGCAAAAATGCCGCGCACAACGGAAGAAGAAAAAAAACTCAAAAGCGAAGCAATGGAGCAGGCTTTAAAAGAAGCAACCCTTGTTCCGCTTTCGGTAATGGAAGAAAGCTTTAAAGCACTCAAGTTGCATGAAAAAGCTCTGGGGAATACCACTACGGCTGCGATAAGCGATATTGGCGTAGGAATTCAGTGTCTTAAAACAGCCCTTTACGGCGGATGGCTGAACGTAAAGATAAACTTAAACTCGATAAAAGACGAAGAGTTTATTAAAGATGTAGAAAAAAAGGCAAGTTCCATTTTGGAGAGAGGTATTCGCCTCGCCGATGGATTGTTCAAAAAGGTGGAGGAAGAGCTTGAAAAAAAATAATAAAAACACCAATAAAAATGGGGCCCGAGGGCTCCTTTTTTATTGTGTGTAAATTAAAAAAGGAAAAATCAGATAAGTGTAGTATTATATTAATAGATAGGGTATTTAAAAATTTTTGTACTGGGCTACTAAGTAGACTAAATGGGAAGGAGGAAATTGTATGAAAATAGTCAAGTCCAGACCGGACCTTTGTACCGGGTGCGGAGCATGTATGATAGCGTGCTCTAAAGTTCTTTACAAAGTTGAGGACCCGGATAAATCGGCAATAAGGATAAAAGAAAGGCCCGGAGCGGAAAGCGGTTACGATATTTTCGTTTGCAACCACTGCGGGAAATGCATATCGATTTGCAGCGTCGAGGCAATTTACAAAGCAAAAAATGGTGCGGTGAGAATCGATGCGGAAAAGTGCGTAGGATGTTACATGTGCGTGGGATTTTGTCCCGAGCAGGCGATGTTCGTCCACAAAGACATAAACGAGCCCATAAAATGCATAGCCTGCGGTGCCTGTGTAAGGGCCTGTCCCACGGGAGCAATTTATTTGGAGGAGCAAGATTAATTTCAAAAGTAAGGGGGTATGGTAGAATGGCGGGCAAGATATTGGCTACTTACGAATATACTCCTGCAAAAGTGGAAAAAGGATATGCCGGAAAGACCTTGTATATCAATTTATCGGATATGACGATTAAGGAAAAGCCGGTCACAGAAAAGATGAAAGAGCTTTTCGTAGGTGGAAGGGGATTCGGCCTCTGGTATTTATGGAATGCCGTCTCTAGTGACACGAAATGGAACGATCCAGAAAATGAGATAATAATTGCTGGGGGCCCTATTTGCGGAATCACCCAGTACCCGGGTTCGGGGAAAGCAGCAGTGGTGACCCTTTCGCCTCTCACCGGATGTCCGATGGATAACAATGTAGGCGGCTATTTTGCACCGCTTCTGAAATTCTCTGGATGGGACGCTTTGGAGATTCAAGGGAAATCGGACAGGGACGTAATCGTATTCATCGACGGAAACAGAGGGAAAGTAGTTATAGAAGATGCCTCCGACGAACCTGCCGATACCCACCTTTTAGCGGAAAAATTAACGGAAAGGTATGCGGATTCCGAAGAAGACAAGAGGAACATTTCTGTTGTTTCGTCCGGCAAAGGAGCGGAAAACACTCTGATTGGTATGCTCAACGTATCCTTCTATGACGTCAAAAGAAAGGCCGTCAGGGTAAAACAAGCCGGAAGAGGTGGGTCAGGAACGGTCTTCAGGGACAAGAAGATAAAGGCTATAGTTGTGAAGTACAAAGGAGTGACCGGTGATTCAAACAATCCTGCCGATAAGGAAAAGATCATCAATGCGGCGTTAAGGCTTCATAAAGAGATTTTTGAGCTCGATAAGCTGCAAAACAGGATGAGGGAAGTGGGAACGGCTAACCTGGTTGAAGTTATGAATGATTATGATTTGTTGCCCGTAATGAACTTCCAGTACGGTTCCCATCCGGATGCTAATAGAATAACATCCAAAGTCTTTAGAGAAAAATACTTTACTCAAAATGTACCCGATAACTGCTGGTATGGTTGTTCGCTTTCGTGTGCAAAGGCGGTGGACAATTATGAGGTAAAAACAGGTCCTTACAAAGGGCAAAAGGTGTGCGTAGATGCAGCGGAATACGAGACCATCGCTGCGGTTGCCGCAAATTGCGGGATATTTGACCCGGAATACGTTATAGAAGCAAACTTTTACTGCGATACTTACGGGCTTGATACCATTTCCTTCGGGAACATCGTCGGCTTTGCTATGGAATGTTATGAAAGAGGTATAATAAATAAAGAAATTACGGGGGGACTTGAGCTCAAATTCGGAAATGCCGATGCGGCGTTGGAGCTTTTGCACCAGATGGCGAAAGGCGAGGGATTCGGAAAGATAGCCGGGCAGGGAGTCAAACGACTGAGGGAATACATCCTTGAAAAAACAGGTGCCGATGCAAAATTGCTGCGGGATATAAGCATGGAAATAAAAGGCCTTGAAGTATCCATGTACGTAAGCAAGGAATCCCTAGCCCAGCAGGGAGGTTATGCATTCGCCAACAAAGGACCGCAGCACGATGAAGCGTGGCTAATTTTTATGGATATGGTTAACAAGCAAATACCCACATTCGAAGATAAAGCGGAAGCCCTCCATTACTTCCCGATTTTCCGCACCTGGTTCAGCCTGCAGGGATTGTGCAAACTTCCGTGGAACGACATTGTGCCTGCCGATAACGCGATGACCGATGAGCCTCATAAGATACCGGCCCATGTTCAAAACTACGTAGACCTCTTCAATGGAGTGACGGGCAAAAACATAACGAAAGAAGAACTTTTGCTGCAGTCAGAGAGGGTATTTAATTTCCAGAGGATTTTTAATCTCAAAATGGG
Organism: Fervidicola ferrireducens; assembly: GCF_001562425.1. Taxonomy (GTDB): domain Bacteria; phylum Bacillota; class Thermosediminibacteria; order Thermosediminibacterales; family Thermosediminibacteraceae; genus Fervidicola; species Fervidicola ferrireducens. The sequence goes on along the minus strand of NZ_LOED01000001.1, from coordinate 9,286 downwards.
CAAGGGAACTCGGGAATACGATATGCCGCCGTTTAGGCTTTTAGGACCTGCGACAAAGGAAGAATACGAATCAAGAGCGGAAAGATACGATAAGCAGCTGAAAGAGTTAGGATACGATATTGAAGGCAAGACCACGGAAGAAAAGATGGCTATGCTCAGGCAATACAGGGAAAGCCAATTCGAAAAGCTTACAGATGCTGTCTACAAGCGCAGAGGCTGGAACAAAAATGGAGTTCCGACCCTTGAAACCGTGAAAAAACTCGGAATAGATTTCCCCGATGTGGTGGAATTAATAGCCAAATACCAGGAGTAAAATGAGGTACTAGCAAAAAGAGGAGGGGAGCGCGGTGATAAAAGTCAACAACGAAGATATGGATTTTACAGATGGAATGACGATTGAAGATGTATTGAGAATAAAAAGGTACTCCCATCCCATGATTACGGTTATAGTCAACGGAAAGGTAATTCCGGTGGATAGTTATTCCACTCATAAAATAAAAGATGGTGACGTAATTAATGTAATTCACATGATGAGCGGGGGATGTTAAATCCCCTCCTCTTTTTAAATTTTTTTCCGGAGGGAAAAATAAAAGTGAAAGCCGATTTATCCCCTTGGGCTAAAAATTACGTGAGGGAACGCGGAAAAGTAATGTATATAGAAAAAAGGCTTGACGTTCGCGGCTGATGAAACGCTTTTTATACCCCATCAGGTCTGGTGGGGAAGCCTGAAAACGAGGAAAACTTTGAAGTGTTTACGGTTGACGGCGACGTAAAAGTTTACGTCAAGAAAGAACTTCTCGAGGCGATGGAACCCGGAGAAAAGGTATTCAGATTTCTGATCCCGGAATACGGCTGGCATTATCTTGTATTTTTAAATGAAAAATGAATTGGGAAAGCCGGTAATGCCCCGCCGGCTTGTTTTTTTAAGAGTATGAGTTAGGGGAGTGGTAAGGATTTGAAAGAAAGCGTAAAAAAACTAAGACGGGAAATCTATAAGCTAGTAGCTGAACATGCACGAAAGCTGGACAATCTGCAGGACGTATATACGGCGGTTATGGAATCGATTGGGGACAAATTAAGCCGGGAAGAAGCAGAGGCCCGAGTTCGGGCGGCGCTTGGCACTTTTGAAAAAGGTGCGATCCCCGAAGTAGTAGATTTTCCTTTTATTTCGGTTATAGAAAAGGCTTGCACCGGACACGGCCAGGATTGCGGATGCAAAATTGCGTGCGAGCCGAAAGCTATAGAGGTAAAAGACGATAAAAGCCCAGCTATCGACCTGGATAAATGCATATCCTGCGGACTTTGCATAATAGCCTGTCCTGAAGGTGCCATTGCCGACAAAACGGAGATAGCTCAGACCATCAATTTGATTAAGAAAAATCCAAGGGTCTATGCCGTGCTGGCACCAGCTTTTGCCGGGCAGTTTGGACCGGAAGTAAGTGAGGAGCAGGTGAAGTCGGGCTTACTCATGCTGGGGTTTTACGATGTCATCGAAGTTGCCCTGGGCGCTGATATGATAACGGTGAAGGAAGCCGAGGAGTTCATCCGGCGCATGGACAGGGGAGACGAATTTATGATAACGTCCTGTTGCTGTCCGCCTTTTGTGAGGCTGGCCAAAAGTTACCGGGGTAAAATCGAAGGCATGGTGTCCGATTCGGTTTCGCCCATGGTAGCCATAGCCCGATTTATCAAGGCCGAAGATAAAGACGCAAAAGTCGTGTTTATTGGCCCGTGCATAGCAAAAAAGACTGAGGCTAAATTGCCGGAACTCAAGGATGCGGTGGACTGCGTCCTGACGTTCGAGGAATTGGCAGCGATCTTCGAAGGCTATAAAATAAACCTGGCGGAAATAAGCGTAAGAATGCCTATAACCGATGCATCGCACGACGGAAGAATATATGCCCACACAGGCGGTGTTACGTCGGCCATTGTATCCAGCGTAAAATCTATGAGGCCCGACATTGAAGTGAAGGCCTGCCAGGGTGACGGAATAAAGGAATGCAAAAGAATACTCGATGCTATAGAAAAAGGTACTCTTGATGCGAATTTCGTGGAAGGAATGGCCTGCGTTGGCGGGTGCGTAGGAGGTCCGGGAGCATTGATTCCGAAGGAGGAAGGGGCGAAAGCGGTAGACGCCTTTGCTGCAAAAAGCAGCGTTAAGGAAGCTATAAACAACGGCACTGCGAAGATACTTTACGGCAAACATAAAGATAAAGTAAAATTAGAATCCCATCGAATGTGAATATAAAATGCCGGAGAATTGTCCTCCGGCATTTTTCGTATTTGTTTTACAAGGCCCTTCTATTTTTGTTTGCTTAGGCGTTATAAAATACCTCCGTGAGTTAAGTAAACAGAATTGACAAAAAAATAACAAAGTAGTAAAATCGAATTGTGAAATATTTAACAAACAAAGGGGGTTATAGGTTGCTAGTAATAGATAAGACTGAATGCATTGGATGCGGGACATGTTTCCATCTATGCCCTTTTGATGCAATTAAAGAAAAACATTATGGAGGGAAAGAGATTTATGAGGTAATAGAAGAAAGCTGTATGGAATGCTTGCTTTGCTTGAAAGCCTGCCCGCTTAGAGCAGTAAATTGGAAGGAAGAAGATTTCGAAAGGTGGGATAGCGTTGACAAAGTATGTTAAAACGATTTGTCCCTACTGCGGGTGTGGTTGTTCGATAATCCTTCACGTGAAAAATGGAAAGATTGTTCGAACTTCCCCGGCTGTAAAAGATTCAATAAACAAAGGAACGCTTTGTATCAAAGGCATGCTGGCCCATGAGTTTGTACATTCTCCTGAAAGGCTGAGGACGCCACTTATTAGAGAAAACGGAAGTTTTAGAGAGGCCACTTGGGATGAAGCCCTTGGTATGGTCGCTGAAAAATTCCATAAGATAAAGGAAAAATACGGCGGCTCAGCTTTTGGAGTTTTAAGCTCGGCTAGAGCCACATCTGAAGAGAATTACCTTATCTCGAAATTCTCAAGAGCCGTTTTGGCTACGAACAACATAGACCATTGTGCTCGGTTGTGACACGCCCCAACAGTGGCCGGTCTGGCCCAAACAATGGGAGCTGGAGCGATGACGAATTCGATAGACGAAATAACAGAAAGCCAGGTTTTATTCGTGATAGGCTCAAATACAACAGAGCAGCATCCTTTGATAGGCTCGCGGATAATTGAGGCCATAAAAAAAGGAGCAAAATTAATAGTGGCGGATCCTAGGAGAACATACCTTGCAGAAAGGGCCTATGTCCACCTTTGCATTTTGCCGGGAACCGATGCGGCTTTGATAAATGCCATGATGAATGTGATAATAAATGACGGCCTTATCAATGAAGAATTCATTAAAGAGCGAACAGAGGGTTTCGAAGAGTTAAGACAAAACATCCTTCAATGGACGCCGGAAAGGGCAGAAAGAATTACGGGGGTAAAAGCCGAGGATATCCGGCGGGCTGCCCGCATTTACGCCGGGGCTGAGAGGGCAATGATCCTTTACTGTATGGGTATAACGCAGCACAACTGCAGTACCGACAACGTAATTGCTTTGTCGAATTTGGTATTGCTCACCGGCAATGTAGGAAAACCCGGTGCTGGTCTTTGCCCGCTGAGAGGCCAAAATAACGTCCAGGGAGCCTGCGACATGGGGGCCCTTCCCGACGTTTTATCCGGTTACCAGAAAGTAAAAGATCCAGGAGTTCGCGAAAAATTTTCCAGGGCCTGGGGGGTTGAAATCCCAGAAATTCCGGGATTGACCGTGCCGGAAATGTTTGAGGCTGCAGAAAAAGGCATTATAAAGGTCATGTATATAATAGGTGAAAATCCTGCGGTGAGCGAAGCCCATCTTTCGCATGTAGAAAAAGCCCTGCGAAACCTCGAATTTCTTGTGGTTCAAGACATATTCCTCACGGAAACCGCAAGATTTGCCGATGTGGTGCTGCCGGCTTGCTCCTTTGCCGAAAAGGACGGAACTTTCACCGGAACCGATCGCAGAGTTCAGAGGCTGCGAAAAGCCATTGAGCCTTTATGGAATTCTAAGCCAGACTGGCAGATTATAGTGGAACTTGCCGCCCGCATGGGTTATCCCATGACTTACGCAGACCCTTCAGAAATAATGGATGAAATCGCAAGCCTTACTCCTTCCTACGGAGGCATATCCTACGACAGGTTGGAGGGCTGGGGTATTCAGGTGCCATGTCCTCATAAGGACCATCCGGGGACACCTTACCTTCACAAAGATTCTTTTGCAAGGGGGAAAGGTAAATTCATTCCTGTAAATTATACGCCACCCGCCGAAAGGACCGATGAAAAATATCCCCTTGTCCTTACTACGGGACGAGTACTGTATCATTACCACACGGGCACCATGACCAGAAAAATAGATTTTCTCAACAAAAAATGTCCGGAGCCTTTTGTTGAAATAAATCCTGCTGATGCGCAAAAGCTGGGAATATCCGACGGCGACGAAGTTTACGTAAAATCGAGAAGGGGAAAGATAAAACTTTCCGCAAGAGTGACCGGAAAGATAAAGCAGGGTGTTGTGTTTGTGCCCTTCCACTTTGCGGAAGCTGCGGCCAATTACCTTACAATAGATGCACTGGACCCGGTAGCCAAGACACCGCAGTTAAAATTTTGTGCGGTAAATATTTTCGCTGGGAGTGAAGAGCATGGCGATAGTTGAGATAAATAAGGAACTTTGCAAAGGCTGTACTTTGTGTTCGCAGGTTTGTGGGATAGGTGCATGTTTTGGGGAACCTTTGATACCGCACGAGATTGACGAACGTCGCTGTATCAACTGCGGCCAGTGCGTAGTCACCTGCCCTACAGGTGCTGCTAGCGACCTGTCGGAGCTTGAAAGGGTAAAAGAAGTCCTCGAGGATGATAGCGTAGTTAAAGTCGTCCAGTGCGCCCCAGCTTTGAGAGTAAGCCTGGGGGAGGAATTCGGTATGGAAGCGGGTAGTATTGTCCCCGGACGAATGGCTTCGGTCTTAAGAAAACTGGGATTTGACAGGGTGTATGATACTTGCTTTGCCGCCGACCTCACCGCCATGGAAGAGGGGCATGAATTCTTGGAAAGGCTGGAAAGAGGCGGGCCTTTTCCCATGTTCACTTCGTGCTGTCCGGCGTGGGTGCTTTATATGGAAAAAAATTATCCTGAGCTCCTTCCCCTTTTATCTTCATGCAAATCGCCACAGCAAATGTTTGGAGCCCTGGTAAAGGCTTATATGGCAGAAAGAGAAGGTATAGATAAAGACAAAATTTTTCTGCTTTCGGCCATGCCGTGTACAGCCAAAAAATACGAGGCTAAAAGACCTGAAATGAATAAAGATGGATATAATGATGTGGATGCGGTATTGACAACAAGAGAGCTGGCGCAGTTGATAAAGGAAAAGCAAATCGAATTTACAGACTTGCCGGAGGAGAATTTCGATGTCCCGTTCGGACTATACACCGGAGCAGGAGTTCTCTTTGGGACAAGCGGAGGTGTGATGGAAGCGGCACTGAGGACTCTCGTGAAAAAACTCACAGGAAAACCCTTGAAAAACATAACTTTTGAGCCGGTTAGGGGAGCAGAGGGTGTCAGGGAAGCCGTAATAGGAATTGAAAACAGGAAGATAAAAGTTGCGGTGGTAAGCGGCATCAAAAATGTTGCGCCGCTCCTGGAAGATATAAGAAAGGGTTTTTCGGACTATCATTTTATAGAGGTGATGGCCTGCCCGGACGGGTGTATTGGTGGAGGAGGACAGCCGCGTATTCCAAAGAGGTCTTTGAGAAAAATGGTGCTGAAAAAAAGGGAAAAAGCCATATACTACTATGAACTCGGCCTGCCTCAAATTGCAGCGGTGGACAACCCCTTCATAAAAGCTTTATATACAGAGTTCTTGGGCGGTCCCCTGTCGGAAAAGTCGCATGAGCTCCTGCATACGGTATATTCTGATAAAAAAATATTTTTTCACTAGGTATTGACAAACATTTAACGAAGTAGTATTCTAAAATCGGAAGTTGTGAAAATATTAACAAACATGTACGTGAGGAGAGATAAATAATGGTGAAAATCCTTTTCGAAAGGGATAAATGTCTGGGCTGCAAGACGTGTGAACTTGCTTGTGCTGCGGCACATTCAAAGACCAAAAGTTTGCTTGGTGCTATAAAAGAAAAAAAAGTTTCCCGTATTAGAATAAAAGTAAAAAACGGTAAACTCAGTGCAGAACAATGTGCCCTCTGTAGTAACCCCAGATGTATTGAAGTCTGTCCTGTCGGCGCACTTAGCAGAAGTAAAACCGGAACCATCAAAGTAAATCCTCTGGTATGCACCATGTGCGGTCTGTGCCAGGAGGCCTGCCCCTTTGGAGCTATCGTTTTGAGCAGTTATCCCACGATTTGCGACCGTTGCAGCGAACAAGATGAACCTTTGTGTGCAAAGGCCTGCCCCACAAGGGCACTGAAGATGAAGGCTATTTAGGGAGGTATTGTCGTGATAAACTGTGAATTATTCACCTGCGATGCAGCGACAAAAAAGTTATACGAAAAGGCTAAAAAAGAGCGAATAGATACGGTATGGGACCGCGCCCTTGCTATGCAGCCCCAGTGCGGCTTTGGCGAGATGGGATTATGCTGTACCAATTGCTCCATGGGACCGTGCCGTATTGTAAAAGTTTCGGACGATGGCCCCAAAGCGGGTATATGCGGAGCGACCGAGGACACGATTGCATCGCGAAACTTTGCTAGAGCGGTCGCTGCCGGTTCCGCAGCCCATTCGGACCATGGAAGGGATATTGCCCTGGCCCTTTACCATGCGACTGGTAAAATCCGTGTAAAAGATGAGGAAAAGCTTTTTAAAATAGCCGGCGAGTGGGGCATAGCGGTAGAGGGCAAGGATGCTTCGCGTATTGCCAGAGAAGTGGCGGAAAAAGCTCTATCGGAATTTGGTAAAATATTCGGCAAATTACTATTTTTAAAGAGAGCACCGCATAAAAGGCAAAATTTGTGGGATGAATTAGGGGTGGCCCCGGAGGCCATAGATAGAGAAATTGTAGAGGTTTTGCACTCCACCCATATGGGAAGCGATGCCGATTACAGGAACATAATCAGGCAGGCGATAAGGGCGGCGCTGAGTGACGGATGGGGAGGTTCCATGATAGGCACTGAGCTGAGCGACGTGCTTTTCGGGACCCCTGTGCCCAGGAAGGTGGAGGCCAATCTCGGCGTTTTGAAGAAGGAATGCGTAAATATAGTGGTACACGGCCACGAGCCCACTCTGTCCGAGGCTATCGTAATGGCGGCCAGAGACCCGGAACTTTTGGAACTTGCGAAAAAACAGGGAGCAGAGGGCATAAACGTAGTGGGTATGTGCTGCACGGGCAACGAGATAGCCATGAGGCATGGAATTCCGATGGCAGGCGATTTCTTCCAGCAGGAACTGGCTATTGTGACCGGCGCCGTTGAAGCTATGATAGTTGACGTTCAATGCATAATGCCTTCCCTTGCCACAGTAGCAAAATGCTACCATACGAAGCTTATTACTACCTCTCCCAAGGCAAAGGTTCCTGGAGCAATTCATATGGAATTCGACGAACAAAAAGGTCTGGATATAGCAAAAAGGATAGTAAAAGAAGCGGTAATGAACTTCAAAAACAGGAAGGGAGAAGTTTATATACCCGACGTAAAAAGTGAAGGGGAAATAGGCTATAGTTTAGAAGCCATAATCAAAATCCTCGACCGGGTTACAAATTCCTTCGCCCATCCTTCCGGAACCGTAAAACCCCTCGTTGACGCCATAAAATCGGGCGTGCTAAGGGGTGCGGTGGCGATAGTTGGCTGCAACAACCATAAGCAGCCGCACAACTCGTGCCACGTTACTCTTGCAAAGGAGCTTTTAAGGCGCGACATACTCGTTGTGACGACAGGGTGCGGTGCTCATTCCTGCATAAAGGCGGGGCTAATGAGCAAAGAAGCCCGAAAATACTGCGGAAAAGGGCTTGCTACCGTTTGCGAACTGCTTGACATACCTCCCGTGCTCCACATGGGGTCCTGTGTGGACATAAGCCGTATTCTGGTGCTGCTTTCTGAAGTGGCCAATTACATGGGCGTGGACATCAGCGATTTGCCGGTAGCTGCTGCGGCGCCTGAATGGATGTCTGAGAAGGCTCAATCTATAGGTCTTTATGCTGTAGCCTCAGGTATATACGTAGTATTGGGTGTATCTCCTGCTGTCACCGGCTCGGAAAATGTAACAAACTATCTGACAAAAGACCTGGAAAGCGTCTTAGGTGGCAGGTTTGAAATAGAAAAAGACCCGGTCAAAGCTGCCGAAAAAATTGCAGTTCATATCGAAAATAAGCGGAAGCGACTTGGGATTTAAGTGGAGGTTAAAGGTATGAAGATAGCTATTACCGGCAAGGGCGGGGTTGGTAAAACCACCCTTGCCGCAGTCCTCGCTAAATTGTATGCAGGGGAAGGTTACAGGGTGATGGCTGTAGATGCAGATCCGGATGCTAACCTTGCAGCTGCGTTGGGATTTCCTGAGGATAAGCAAAGGAAAATCGTACCTCTTTCTGAGATGAGAGAGCTCATAGCAGAAAGGACCGGAGCCCAACCCGGTCTTGTGGGTCAGATGTTTACACTCAATCCAAAAGTTGAGGACATACCTGAAAGATTCTGTGCTGAACACGAGGGCGTCAGGCTCTTGGTAATGGGCGGCATAAAAAAGGGCGGCTCAGGCTGTGCCTGCCCGGAACACACCTTTTTGCGGGCTATAATGCGGCATTTGCTTCTTGATAGCAAAGATGTGCTGATAGTGGATATGGAAGCTGGTATAGAACATTTAGGAAGAGCCACAGCGGATTGTGTTGACGCTTTCATAGTTATAGTAGAACCTTCTTTAAAGAGCATAAACACCTATTATTCTATAAGGAAACTTGCAGCCGAGATAGGTGTAAATAAAGTCCTGGTGGTGGGAAATAAGGTAAAAGACCGGGATGATGAAAATTTTATAAAAAACCACGTGGGAGCGGATAAACTGCTGGGAATATTGAGCTACGATGTTACAGTAGAAAAAGCAGATAGGGAAGGCGTCTCTCCCTTCTACGCCAGCAAGCAAACCAGAGAGAGCATTGCTGTCATAAAGAATAAGATTAGCCAGCTTTGTATCGCAAACTATTCATTGATGCCAAAAGCCAATTTTTGAGGAGGACACCGATTTCATGAAAATGAGCACTAAAAGGATAACCTACATGGCGATGTTCGTGGTGCTGAACATAATACTTACCCGAATTGCCAGCAT